>CAYNJY010000017.1:0-2253 GCA_964397755.1 uncultured Gammaproteobacteria bacterium | reverse complement strand
CCTCCGTATTGAGGGCAAAGAGTATGTGATGCAAGACGGTGACGCATGCCACTTTCGCTTTAATCCCTGAGCGCAGTCGAAGGGTTACCGAAGTGGCCGGCATTGTTTCCAGGCGATATCGAAAAGCGTATTCAAAGAGTTTGCAATTGGTTGGGAACGGACAAGAACAATGTAGAGTGGTTCGAAACTCGTGATGCCGATTTTGTCATCAGCAATTGCAAGATCCATATCGATCGTCAAACCTTTAGGAAGAAGCCGGACTTGCTGGCCGGCTCTTTTTTGAATGGCGTGACCATAAGCTCGGTCTTCCGGAGTGTCTACGAGAATGAGCTTTTGACCCTTTGTGGCGATAGTGCCGGCGAGAGTAGCCGTTCGCCATCTCTCTACTTCCTTTGGGAAATATTCCAGAAGGCGCTTCGCGTGTGAGAGATAGCGCAACTCTTTGCCATACTCGAAGAGGCGATAGGTGTCGAGTACGCCCTGCCTACCCTCAAAGATTTCAATTTTTGGCCGTCCCCCGCCGTGGCGCTGGAGCGCGCGGAATACAGGAAGGATGAGTTTAATGTCCTCAAGACTTGTTTGAAGTTTTTGGATAAACTTCGATGGATCAGTGGCAACGAAATGGCGCACTTTTTTTCCGGGAAGTTCTGAAACATAACCGTGTTTGATGAGATCATCGAGCACGACATAGACAATCGAGCGTTTGAGACCCGCCTTTTTCGCGAGATCCGTCACCGGAGCCCCACCTAACCCTAAAAGCGCTAAGTACACCTTGGCCTCTTTTTCGTGTAGTCCGGCTTTGAGGAGTGGATTGAGAAGCGTTTCGTCCATACTGCTTTTCCTCCCCTTAAGATAAGGGGAGGCTGGGAGGGGTTATGTCAAAATGATATCACGCGGAGGTAAAATTGTCAATATTTTTGATAAATGTAATTATGAAATGCCTAAATTATCATGTTTTTAGATGATATTGTGTCAGTGATTGTTGACAAAAATAGTTGAATATGATATTTTCTCGGGAATGGTGCATGGTGTGCCGTTCTGGTTCTTTGACAAGGAGGTTCGTGATGCCTACGCAAAATGCTGAAAGTGACGAAAGGGTGGTTCGGCGGGTAATGCTAGGATTGCTCTTCGGTGCCGTGTCTTTCGGTGCAGCCGGTGGATACCTGTTGCTGCGAGAGTTGCCGCCGCCGAGGCCGCTTCCGTTCGTCGAGATCCCTTGGACCGCAAACTTCTCTGGCCTGAAACAATGTGGTTGCTGGATAAACCCTATCTCGTTTGAGGCATTCAAGTGGATCGTCGCGCGTACGAAGGCGACCCCCGTGGTTACCGTTGCTAACACAGAAGATCTGATCATCAACTACTGCGTGAAGGTTGAGCCGGGAGTGTGCTTCTCTGCCCAGAATCGCTACGATAACGATGGCTTTCCGCCGGGAGTCGCCGTCGAACGGCTGAGCCGGCAACGAGGAGGAGGGATCGTAGCCATGCCCGAGCGCAGCGATCTCCCATGGATCTGCTTGTTCGTGGCGGGCCTTCTTCTTTGTGCGGCGGTGTTCGTTTGGATGCTCATTCGAGCTTTCGACAAGCACAGAGAAGAGACTCTTGCGCGAGGAAGGAGATCGTCATGAGCGCCATCGTTGAGTACTTGGTTTATGCGCTGGGCGTGGCCGTCCTGGTCATCCACGGTAGGCGCCGGCAGCATAAGTATTGGCGCGAGGGTCTCGTACTCATGGTGGCCGCAACAACCATCTTCGTGAACGCCATCTCTTACGTGAATCCGTCCTCGGCGGGACTGGGTCCCGCCCTTCTTTGCTGCTTTGCCATGATTCTGGGAGGGTTCGGATACACACTCCTCGTGTCCCGGGACTAGCGCTCTGATATCGGTCGGAGCGTTTTTTTGTTTGCGTGTGAGCGCCGATTTTGTTATTGTGTGACTGTATGAAAAAGCGGTGTATTTCTGTGGAGGATATGCAATACGCAATTTGGCGGAAGTTGTCTGCGGCCGAGGCCATCAAGCTCGCCTCCGATTTTTCAATGTCTCTTCTTCGTGTATCGAAGTTGTCGCAATCTCATGGACTTCGAGGCACGAGCAACAAGCGGAGGAGCAGTCAATAACAGAACTTTTGAATAAATTAAAATAGCCCCTCGACTCGTTCCCGACAGGTCGGGAACTCGCTCAGGGACTCACTTTTTCTAAAATGGCAATCTCACGCCAGACGCGTTGGTCGGGGCGGCCATAGATGAGGGTTTTCCCGT
>CAYNJY010000016.1:9888-11775 GCA_964397755.1 uncultured Gammaproteobacteria bacterium | reverse complement strand
GTGGATGAGTTGGCATATCTTCACTGGGCGTACAATGTATTTTCCGGCAAACGGCCGTATGTGGACTTCTTTTTCTACATCCCGCCGGGCTTTTTGTGGTTCCTCGCGCCGCTTTTTTCCTTTGGACAGGGGATCGTACCAATCATTGCCGCGAGGTTAGCGCAATGTGTTATTTTTGTCGCATTGGTGGGAATTACAATTGCTCTCTTTTGGGAGATGAGGAAAAGTTGTATGGCTGTCCTTGCGGGGCTCGTTCTTGCCTTTCTCCCTTTGCCGTTTGACAAGTTTCTTGAAGTCCGGCCGGACACACTGGCGACGCTTCTGGTCATGCTCGGACTCCTTTTGCAAATCAAATTCAAAGCTAAGCTTTTGTTTTACGCGGGGCTTTGCTACGCGCTATCTCTACTAGTGCTTCCCAAAAGCGCGCCGCAGGTGGTCCTTGCATTGGTCGTTGCAATCGGCGCACCAATCGGCGGGCTGACGCTTGGCTTCGCGTTACCACTGGTGCTTTTTGGCCTCTGGTTGTTCTCGCTCGGGAACTTCTCCCTGGTTTGGTATTCGCTCATGAAACTTCCTTTTGAGGTAAGCCGGATTGGCGAAGTTTTTGTCATGCGGCCGGACCTGTTTTTCTATCCCAACCAAATTTTTTACGGCGAAGCCGGCTGGTCGGCCGGACTCCTCGCCAACCACGCGCTGTGGCTCATTGGGCTTTCTGTCGGTGCCTATCGGCTCCTTACTCCGTACCTTCCCTCGGGCAAAAGCGGGGCAGCGCGGGAGTTTCTCGTCGCTGGAAGCTTCTTCGTACATGTTTTTTCCTACGTACTTTTGTTCCCCATGCGCCATAGCCAGTACCTCATCCCGATTGCGGTGTTTGTCAGCTTTTACGCGGCAGATGGGGCGTATCTTTTTTGGCAGAAGGCGAAAGCGGTGAATAAAAAGACGGTCGCCTTTTTATTGACCGCTTTGTTGGCGATGGGAGCGTTGGGGCTGGTGTGGTTGGTATTTGAAAGGGTAAACACGCCGAAACTTAGCTGGACGAATAAAGAGGATTTTGCCGTGATGGAAAAAATCTGGACCACAGTCCCCAAAGGAGCGTACGTTTTGGACCTTGATGGCCGCACCCTCTACTTCCGCGATTCCTTCTACGTCTGCTGTCTGCCATTCGGCCAGTATGTGCCGTACCTTTCGCGACCCCTGCCGCCCTTAACCCAAGCCTTGGAGCGAACCCAGACCCAGTACGTGTACGAAGGGCAATTGGGGAGGATAGAAAGCCTTAGACAGGAAGACCGCTCGTATATCAAAACCAACTTCCAACCGGTTCCCGCAGTTTCCGGCTTACTTCACTGGATAAAGTAGCACCAGTCTCCCGACGTGTAGATAGCGTTCCATCTTGAAGGTGTGAGTAAGGTGTACGTACACTCCCGAAGTGTAAGCCTAGTTTTTGAAGGATTTCAGGATCGTTGGAAGCTCGGACAGCTTCGTTATGAATGTATCGGCGCCGGGGATGTTGGTGCCGAAAGCGATGAAAGAAGCGCCGGCAGCGTGCGCGGCTTCAAAATCCACGACGGCATCTCCAATATAGACAGTTTCGCGGGCAGACACGCCGAGCCGTGTCAGTGCAAGAAAGATCGGTTCCGGGTGGGGTTTGGGATGGGTGTAGTCGTTGGCAGTGACCACTAGAGAGAACAGATGTTGGCAGCCGAAGAGGGAGAAGAACTCGTCAACGCCAATCCTCCTGCGGCCGGTGACCACGGCGAGCTTGTAGGATCGCGAAAGCCTTTTCACCGCCTGCCGAGCTCCTAGCGGAACTTTTGCTAGGTGCAACGGGTAGCCGAGTTTCTTTCGCAGCGCGTCGAACTTCTCGACGGTTTCATCCCGCGTGTCTTT
>CAYNJY010000016.1:0-9788 GCA_964397755.1 uncultured Gammaproteobacteria bacterium | reverse complement strand
CATCCCGCGTGTCTTTTTGGTTCGTTTGGTGGCGCTTGTACCTAAGCCTTAGCGAAGCTTGTGAAATTCCTCTGGTGTGAGGTTGACATCGTTAAGAATTTTCCGCGATACCGTCCTCGTCCCGCTCAATGAGCCAAAACCTTTAGTGATTTTTTCATACATCTGGTATTGTATTACAGATATTCACACATCGCTGCGTACAGCATTGCGAAGGACGTCTTCTCGGAGTAGTATAGCGGCAATGCGAGGACGCACCCCTGACGTTTCCCTCATTCTCGCCTGCTACAACGAAGAGCTGGTGTTTGAGGAGAGTGTTGAGCGGATACTACAGACCCTTGAGGCAAGCCGCTTTTCCTTCGAAATCATCTTCGTTGACGATAAAAGCGCTGATGCGACTGCTTCTCTTATTCAGAAGGCTTGTAAGAAATACCCTCAATGTCGAGCGATGTTCCATAATGTCAATTGCGGCCGGGGGAAAACCGTACGCGATGGTATCGTGGCAGCCCGGGGGAAGGTCGTGGGCTACATTGATATCGACCTTGAGGTGTCTCCCGTCTACATTCCAGAAATGACTGACCTTATTCTTTCCGGGGAAGCCGAGGTCGCGCTCGGCCGGAGAATCTACCGCACCAGACTGGGCTCTTTTTTCCGCGAGGTCACGAGCCGCGGTTACCAGTGGTTGGCCGAGGCCATGGTCGGGACCGGAGGACTCGACACCGAAACCGGCTACAAGTTTTTCAACCGGAAAAAGATCCTGCCGATTCTCAAAAAGGCCCGTCACCCCGGCTGGTTTTGGGATACGGAGGTAATGGTACTTGCCAAACGCGCGGGGTTAAAAATCCTTGAGGTGCCGGTCTTGTTTTTGCGAAGAACCGATAAAAAGTCTACGGTACGGGTTTTTCGCGATATAATAGATTACCTGGTGAGTTTGTGGAAGTTTAGAAAGCGTCTGGGGTACCCATGATGGCTCTTGGCACCATCGGCTTTCGTAAGGCGCTCCGGTTTGTCTGGTACGAGCTCTACCGGGGAATTTTGCGTCTCTGCCTTTTGCCACAACTGCGGGTTCTCCTCATGCGGCTCGCCGGCGCCAAAGTGGGCGCAGAGAGCATTGTCATGAACGTGTCGTTTTACAACCTCTACCACTACGGCTTTCGAAGGCTCAGTATTGGCACGCGCTGTTTTCTGGCTGATGAGGTGATGCTTGATTGCCGCGGAAAGATCACGCTTGAAGATGATGTAACGCTTTCCAACCGTTCCTCGCTCGTGACCCACATGAACGTCGGCTACCCCAACCATCCGCTCCAAAAAGCCTATCCGACCAAGGAGGGGAGCGTCGTAATAGAATCAGGGGCGTACATCGGCACCGGAGCCATAGTTTTGTCCGGGGTCGCAGTGGGAGAACTGGCGGTCGTGGGAGCGGGGGCGGTGGTGACGCGGGATGTGAAGCCCCGGACGGTCGTAGGAGGAGTTCCTGCCCGCATTATAAAGAAGATCCGTGTATAAAAAATGGTTATATTGTAATATTGCTATATGGTTGGGAAAAGGCTTGCAACAATATAACAATGTAGCAATATAGCAATGCTGCTTATGAAGATTCCTTTACATAAACCCTATTGGGATAAAAGAGAGGAGAGCGTGACAACAAAGGCTCTTCGTTCCGGCCTGGGGATCGGCGATGGGCCGCGGAGCAAAGAGGTCGCTCTCAAGCTTAAAAAGCTTCTTTCAGTGAAGCACGTCTTTCCGGTGACGTCCTGCACCTCAGCGATGGATCTAGCGATTGCCTGCCTGGGGGTCAAGTCGGGCGATGAGGTGATCGTCCCGAGTTTCACCATGACCTCAACTGCCAACTGCATCGTCCTTCGCGGTGGCCGGCCGGTGTTTACTGACATTGATCCCAAAACCTACTGCATTGACCCAGAGGATATTGAACGGGTTATCACCAAGCAAACCCGCGGAATCATGGTCGTCCACTACGCCGGTATGCCGGCTCCAATGGAGAGGATATTGGCACTTGCCAAGAAATACAAGCTGTTTGTGGTTGAAGATGCCGCACACGCGATTGGTGCTTCATACAGAGGCAAACAACTTGGTACATTCGGGACCGCAGGAGCTTTTTCCTTCCACGGCACCAAGAATATAAGCTGCGGCGAGGGTGGAGCCTTCGTCACGAACGATGAAGTGCTCGCGCAAAAAGCAGAGATATTTCGCGCCAACGGCACAAATAGAAACGCGTTTCTGCGAGGCGAAGTCAGCCTCTACCACTGGGTGGGGGAGGGAACGAGTTTTTTCGTGTCTGATATACTGGCGTCGATATTGGCAGTACAACTAGATAAAATTGATACTATCAATAAAAAAAGACAGCAGATTGCTGCATACTATAATAATGTATTTTTCCAATACCCTTCACTCGTCCAGCTCCTCACCGTGCCTAAAGATGCTGTCCCCAACTGGCACATTTATCCCATCAAGTTTACGACCGAGAAGGCTCGCCGGAAGTTCCAATCGGTTATGAGGGAGGCCGGCATCGAGGTCTCGACCCACTACGTCCCGCTCCACACGTCTCCCATGGGCCGCACGTTTGGCGGCCACAAGCGCAGGCTCCCGGTTACTGACGAAGTCGCCGCAACCCTCGTCCGCCTGCCGATTTACCCATCATTGACGCCGAAAGAGCTTCAATATATCAGCGCCACTGCCCAAAGTATTCTAAGAACCATGTAGACCACCTTGTCTTTAAAGGTCTGACCTTACAGGGTGGATATAGGAATTACTATGGGGCCGTATCTTTCGCTCATCATACCATACCACAACAACCCCGAGTCGCTTGGGAGGCTTTTGGCGTCGCTCTCAAAGTCCAAACACGCGCCGACATTTGAGGTGATAGTTATCGACGATGGTTCGTCGATAAAGCTCCAAATTCCAAATTTAAAAATGATAACTCTTCCCAAAAATCGCGGTCCGGCGGTCGCGAGAAACAGGGGAGTTAAGGCTGCAAGAGGGAAGTTCGTCGTCTTTCTGGATAGCGATGTCCAAGTGTTTCCGGATACGCTCGCTAACATTGCTAAAGTTTTTAAAGAAGATCCTGACGTGGTAGCCTTAACCGGTGTCTGGGTGAAGGAGCAGCGAAGCCGCGCCTTCTTCCCAAACTTCAAGGCCCTGCGCGACTGGAGCTACTGGATCAACGAACGGGACAAAAGCGGCTACTATTTTCTCTTCTCGACGCGGATCGCCGCCATCAAAAAGAGCGTTTTTATGCGCCTCGGCGGCTTTGACGAGACATACCCGGCGCCCTTAGTCGAGGATATTGAGCTGACCTATCGGATCGCCCGACGCTATGCCATCATTTTTGCGCCCGACGTGCGGGTGCACCACGAGTTTGAAGGATTTTGGCCGATCGCGAAAAAGTACTTCCTCCGGGCCTACTACTGGACCCGCCTCTACGGCCAGCGGAAGAAGTTTGATCCGGTCGCAACCACGTGGCAGGAAGCAGTGACCACGCTCAGCGGTGTGGGCGTCGCGGGCTTGGGGGTTTTTCTTAGCGTACGTTACTTAAGTGGTCTAGGGTACTTAGGTTACTTAGGAGCTGTTTTTCTGGGAGTGCTTTTCCTCCATGTTCTCCTCGTGCGCACCTTCCTCGCCTTCGTCTATCGCGAAAAGGGCCTCGCCTTTGCCGTCAAAAGCTTCTTTACCGGTCTCGTCCTCTACTGTTTTATCTTTACCGGGGCGGCAGTCGGCAGGATCCATCATGGAAGAGGCTGAGTACGAGCGCATGTTTGCTGTGGAATGTACCGGTTCCTTCGTCGCTACGGTACGGTGGTTGGGGTTGAACCACACCGGGTAGGGAGAACGCTTGCCCGCAGCCGCGGTATGCGCGTCGTTCCCGGACGTGCGAACAGACGGGTTGCCGGCTCGACGGTTTAACCTCGTGTGCCTCTTTGACGTTCTCTACCACCGGCAGGTCAATGAAGGGAGAGCTCCATCGGTATTGGTTGTAGCTCGGAAGACCAATTGACCAATTGACACATTATTTCAGGAGCCTGAGCTCTGCTTCTGCCTTCTGATAGTCTTCGCTGTCGCGGGGAACGAGGCTGAGGGTCTGTTCGTAGGCGTCGCGGGCGCGGGCGGTGTCACCCTTGAGCCGGTAGGTGTTTGCGAGGTTGTACCAGCCATTGGCATAGTCCTGTTTGAGTGCGATCGACCCCAGGAATTGATTGCTCGCTTCGTCGAGGTTGCCCTGATCGCGATAGACGATGCCAAGGCCAACGCGAAGAATTGGGTTGGTCGGATCGAGCGTCGCCGCTTTCTGGTAGGAGGCGATAGCCCACGTATCTCCTCCCTGGGCGATCGGCATGATTATCTGATAGAGGCGCGCCAAGTGCTCCCAGGTGTAGACGTTCCCGGGAAGAAGGTTCGTCCCTATCTTTGCCTCGCGGATGGCCTGCTGCACGAGCTGATCGCGGGTGAGACGCGTTTGCCCGCTGAGTGTCGCTTCCTGCCCGCTTTGCAAAGTTAATGCCTGGGCCAGCTCAAGACTGGTTTGGGAAAACTCCATATGGTAGCGGGCAATCGCTGGGGTGAGGCTGATAGCTTGGCGGCCGAGATTGTACGCCTCTGTGCCGTTTCTCGCGGCTTTGGCACGGGCGGCCCGGTAAAACAAAACTTCAGCGTAGTAGGCCCGGCCGGCAAAAACCATTCCCGCAAGGGCAAAGAGCATTCCTAGGATGCCTGCCGCAAGGGCAGTACTCCTTGAAATAGTCCACGTCGTAGTTTCGCGCTTCTCTGTGTCTGCGGCGATTACCACAATCACGGCAAGAACCGCGAGACTCGGCGGTAAAAAGAGGAGCATAAGCACACTTAAAGCCAGGCTTAAGGCGGCAGGCCAGTCGGGGGCCTCTGGGGTCGCTCGGCGCCAGCCTTGAACAAGAAGAGAGCGGAGAAGCCAGAGAAACGCCGCGAGTCCCGCGAGCCCGAGCGTGACCACGACATGGAGGAGAAAACTGGCGTTGACTGGAAAGCGCGCGTTCCAGAGAGGGCTGGTGTTGAGGCTCAAAGGCCTGCCGGCGGTGAAGGCCTGAATGAAGTTTTCCGGTCCGACGCCAAAGAGAGCAGATTTTGGATTTTTCATCGTCTCAAGGGTGATCGCCCAGCCGGTTGAAAGCGGTAGCCGGCTAGTTGGGAGCCGGGGGGCGAGCTTGGGCACAGTCAGAATGATCGCGGCGAGTATAAGTACCGAGGAGGTAAGAGGAAGCCAAAAGTTTACTGATTCGGGACTTCTTTTGTGGCGGGTAATCTCACCGATAGTGAGTGGGGCAACGACAGCGAGGATAGCAAGGAGCCCGAGACTTGACCCAACGGGCGTCCACAGAGGATCAGACAGGAAAGGGAACGTTTCTGCCAGGGGTTTGCCCAGACCAATCGTTTGGTAGACGGCAAGAAGGGCAAGAGTACCGGCAGACGCAGTAAGGAAGGTGCGGCTGGTTCGCTTGACCCGATCATCGAGCATGAGGGTCGCCAGTGCCGCAAATGCGAGCCAGGTAGCCGGGCCAAACAGAGAGAGAAGCGCTTCAACGCGGTTGGTTGAGGAGAAAAGGAGGCTTGCGAGGGAGGCTATGGCAACGAACCAGAGGCTCTGGGCGATAGAGGAGAGAGAAAAGGAGATGGTCGCACGGAATGCTCTGATTGACCAGGAAGCGACGATGAGCGCCGAGGCACCCGTGAGGAACATCCACTTCGGCGTATCAAAAAAATCCTGGGTGATCGGCAGAAACACGAATGGAAGAATTGCAAAAATAAATGACATATACTGGTATCATAGAACAAATACCCATGAAGAAAAAGACAGAATTCAATAGAATTCGGCGAATGAAACAGAGAAAAACATTTCTCCTGCTTTTCGTCATTGTTTTTACTGGTTTTATAGTACGTGTGTATGGGATCAATCGGCTCATTATGTTTCATGCTGATCAACTGTATGACCTGTCCGTCTTCGAGGCTATCTGGCAGATGGTGCGCCGGGGCGAGTTTTGGTCCCTGCCTATCATTGGGGAGACGGGCACCCCGATAGTCAACAACGGAACGCTTGTGCGGCACGGGGTATTTTTCTTTTACTTCCACACGCCCTTTGCGGCTCTTGCTCATTTTGATCTGCCGCGATTACTACTCGTCCTCATGATCTTTCATGTCGGCGCGATACCGATTTTTTTTGCTGCCGGCAAGGAGCTTTTTAACGAAAAGGTTGGCCTTTTGGCAGCAGGTATGTTTGCAGTTTCCTACTGGATGATCGCGTTTAGCCGGAAGCTTTGGACACCAAGTTTGATTCCATTTTTTACCACACTCTCCCTCTTTACGTTTGCGAAGATACTGCACGGGAACGAGGTGTACTGGCCGCTTTTTGCCCTTGCTGTTTCCGGGGTGTCACAGCTTCACAATTCAGGCTACATCGTGCTTTTTCTGATGGTGGCAGCGGTTGTTGCCTTTCGCGTGCGGCTACCAAAGAGAAAGATATATCAGTTGGGCAGTATAGTACTCTTTGTTCTGCCTATTTTGCCAACAATTATCACAGAAGTGCGTGGGGGTTTTGAAATTACAAAAACCATTCTTGACAATGTTTTTTTTCAGTCGTCCACGTTCTACCGTGGGCCCTTGATACAATCATTCCCGGCGTTTCTGTCTGACGTTCTCTCGGAGTACAGTTTCGCTCTCTATGTTGCTTTGGGTCGTAGATCGTATGTACAACCCCTCTTGGGGTATGGTTTACCGTACCTTTTTGGTCTTCTGATCCTCGTACTCTGGTCATTTCTCCACATCAAGGATGTTTCTCGAACATCTAGCAAACCATGGATCACAAGCCAGCGGCTCGTGTTCTTTTGGTTCGTGCTTTTTCTTCCATTCCCATGGATTGCAAAAGCGTATTATGGATCAGATGTCTATAATGGCGAGAGTGTTCGAGGACTTCTTGGTGGTTTTCCCTACGTTTTTCTCGCGGTTTCCGTGATGATTTGGAAGCTGTGGGCGGCTGGTGCACGGCCTCTTGCGGCTTATCTGCTTCTTGGTGTAGTTGTCTTCAACATGGAGACTTCGTTTGTTTCTCTTCTAGGTAACGCCGGGGGAGATTTTGGCTACGGTGACAAGCGAGACCTAGTTGCGCTTATCGATCGCGACAGGAACGGAAGGCCCTTTGAGATCTCGTTTACGAACTGGCATGAGCACGGACAAGAACTTATGTACCTATTTGATAGGGCCAACGCCCGTAAACCAGAACGGTTTAACGGAGAAGCGTTATTAACAAAGTACGGAACGTGGTCTGGGCCTATTGAGCTTACCAATGGTCCTGCAGAAATCCTATACACCATTGTTGGGAACATCGTGGGAGACGCGCAGCGATATGCGCAGGGAGTTTTTTTGGGGAAAGTTGGAAATTTCCTTGTATACCGGGAGGAACTTGGTTCACCGTGATCAACTGGACTTTTTGTGTACAAACACTGAGAGGTTTCTACACCCACTACCTCAGGGAAACCGTTTCGCCACAAACGACGCACCGATGGGTTTTCCCAGAGGAGATTTCATTTCTCTATCAACATTCTGTTCATCATAAAACCTGTTGCCGTTCGTATCGTCATAGAGGACTCCGACAAGCAGCAACCCGGCTATAGAAGTCGTCGGATCATTCCAAGAGAGGGGGATTGTGAAATTCGTATATGTTCCGGGGTAAAGGAACCCTGTATTTCCGACCGATGTAAGTGACGATCCGGGTGACAAAAGGCGGTAGATGACTAAAAATCCTCCCCGGGGAAGCACGACCTTTTCAATGGCGATGGTATCTTGAATAAACTGATCCTGTATGCGAACGCTTCCAACGTACAGATGTACCCAGAGAGCGATCGCAAAGAGCAAGAGAACCAGTATTCCTGTGGCTATCACGAGCCTTTGCAGGAGCTTTGTCTGGGTGCTTTTGATGTGTGGGGGAGATGTGACGACAGGGGATGTTTGAAGAGGACCAGGCGAAGGAGTTGCTGACGGTTGCGACGGTATATTAGGAAGAGTTTGTGCGGCAGGCTGTTCCATGGTACGTTTGTATTATAGAGAACAGAAAAAGAAAATTCTATGCCCCATCGAAGCAGAGACGACGAAAACGCAGCATGAAAACCACTACTCGTTGGATTAACACAGCCGTACGTAGCGTACTGTTCGTTGGTATTCCTTTGGTATCATACCTTGTGTACCAGATGATACCGCAGAATCAACTTGTTATTCGAGATCAGCCGATAGACAGTGCCATTCGTATAAAAAAAGTTAGGGTGCGTGAGGATGCAGTACTTGTTATTTTCCAAAGCTCTATTTCAACACAGACTATAGCAGAACCCAACGCTCTCATGCCTGACGTCTACAGAGATATTTCTATACCTCTAGATCCTATCGTCGACACACAGATCAAATCGGGATACCTGTTCATAGCAGAGCTGCGACATATTCGGGACGAGCTCCGCGAAATAGATGATACATCCCAGGTGCTTCGAGATATTTGGGGAAGACCCGTGCGTGTATTCTTCCGCGCGCTTTCGAGCAGCAAGACAGGAACGTGAGCCTAGAAATAGATCTGGGCTTTTGGCAACAGAGAGCGGAGCGCATTCTTCTTCTGCTTTGAGAGGGAATTCCCGCCGAGATAGAGATACTCGAGTTTTGATAAATTTTGAATCGAGGGTGGCAGCGTCGAGAGTCTATTCTTGCGAAGATCGAGGATGACCAGATTCTCCAGGTTTCCTATTTCATCCGGCAGTGCCCTCAACTGATTGTCCGAAAGGTCAAGAACGTTCAGTGAGACAAGGTTGCCTACCTGCCGAGGCATGCTTTTCAGGCGATTGCCAGAGAGGCGCAGTTCCGTAAGGTTCTGGAGGTTTCCGATGCGTTGGGAGATGTCCGTGACGTTGGAATCGGTCAACCAAAACTTGCGGAGATTGCCCAACAGAGCAACGTCATCCGAAATTTGTGATATGGAACTGCCGATAATCTCTATACTCTCGAGCGTTTCGGATAGAGCTGGATAGTGGGGTAGGAGAAAGGTCGGGAACTGTTTGAGGTTGTCCAGGTAATCAAACCCGAGGCCCCGTACCGGACGGCCAACCTTCTGGGCACTCTCTAATTCTTTTACCTGCTGCTGTTCTGACGTTGACCGAAGCAGCATGAGAGAAAACGTGCGGTATGGGAGAGCGAGAAGAACCCCAGTGCCAACAACAACACCAGCCAAACATCCAATGAGTATAAGAAGTATTGGGGTTTTTATGAACGAACCGTTTTGGAGAGGTGGGGTAGGATCTTCCATAGGAGATACCACGACAGTACTTTCTGTGTTATTATATAGTATTGCCATGAATGTTCGACGCAGCAATATCTCAAGCGGGTGGGTGAGTGGTCTCGTTTGGGGGATCGCGGGATTCATCGTGTACGTTGTCATGCCCAAGAACGCCCTCGTCATTTCCCGCCAGCATGCAGGACCATCCCTATACATCCGGCGGGTATCCTTGGCAGAGGGAGGATTTGTAGTCGCGCGTGAACCGGCAGACCGAGGTGGTCGGGTAGCGGGCGCTTCGGAGTTCCTTCCGACAGGAACGAACACCAATGTGTTTCTTGATCTTTCGCCCCCCTCGTGGGGGGAGCCATGGCTCCCCGGCAACAGACTCACCGTTGTCCTTTACAAAGATTTCGGTGACCGGGTGTTTGATGAGAAAGCCGATGTTCCGGTCCAGACAATGCTCGGGGGCCCCTACCAGCAGCACATCATTTTTCGCTAAATC
>CAYNJY010000015.1:0-12815 GCA_964397755.1 uncultured Gammaproteobacteria bacterium | reverse complement strand
AAGGGCGAGGGTAATCCCCGCGGTACCACCTTATGTTAGTTCATAGTTATTGGTTCATAGTTCATGGGTAATACAATGTGTTTCTTACCATGAACGATTTACTATTGACCATGAACTCTCAATACAGCTATCACGGGCTTACCCGTTCCGCTTCTTGGGCGGACAGCTTGTCCCGACCGGTACTCAGGACTCCAAACGCCTTTCCAAACTTGAAGAAAGTATACGTGACGTGCGCGTATATGTCAATCTCCCTGATTATTACCCTGGTCTTGGCCTTGATTCCCTCTTCCCTTACCACCCCTCTCTCCTCCTTGGTGCTCGCGCCTCTCCTCCTGTCCTCTCCCTTCTCCCCGGTTCCCGCGTTGGCTATTCTCTTCTGCGCTTGGTTCACTTGACGATTGAACCAGTTCTTGCAAATCATCAATCGTTTGTTGAATCTGCCCCTGGGTCTCTTCTATCTCGGCTACCACATTCTGGGACACCGGCGGTTGAGGCACTGTCGCAGAGGCGATAGAAATAGGTGTGGGAGTTGGGAATGGTTTTAAAGTTACTAATGGCTTCCCTGGTTGCCCGGGAGTTTCTCTTGCAGGAAGTGTTGACGTTGAAGCTGCGGTTGGTTTTCTGGTGGTTGGTTCGCTTCTTCCTGCCTCAGTTTTTTGTTGCTCCAACTCCGCTGCCACTTCCCTGAGGGTTGCGACATACGTTATTGCTAGGTCTTGCTGGAGACGTCGGTTCGGAGCGCGCGAAACGACATTTTTCGTGGTCGCCACTTGTTCTTTAAGGTACGTAAGTCCTTGGACGGAGTGGCGATCGGCCAGAAGCTTCTTGGCTTCGGCAAAACGGCGCTCGGTGTATGTAACATGAAGTGTCCCTTGCGCCGCATAGGAAGGCTTGGCAAAGAAAAGAAGTGCCTGTTCAAGACCACGCTTCACATTATAAAGTGACTCGCCTGGAAGGCTATTCCATGAGGCAACGATGAGCGCTGTCGGGAGAAAAAAGGCTGTCAGGAATCCCCAGGAAAGGTAATCAAAAAGTTTTTGCATTAATAAGTTTACACCTGTCGGTTTAACCGCGAGCCAGGCGCAGGATATCGTTGATGGTAATGAGAAGAATCAAAGCAAACAAGATGACCATGCCGATCTGGTGGGTAGATTTCTCAAACGCCGGCCACACGCGCCTCCCCAGCACTTTCTCAAGAAACACAAACGCGAGTCTACCGCCGTCAAGGGCTGGAATGGGAAGGATATTAAGGACAGCCAAGTTAAGCGACAGGATGCTCATAAACTCAAGCACCGCCTTAAGGCCAAACTTGACCGCCTGGCCGGTTACCTGCGCGATACCGATGGGACCGGCGATATCCACACCGAGAGGCTGAAGAGTCATAACCCGCCAGAGAGAGAGAACGATCGAGGTAAGCATCTGCCCCGCGCGAAGAATAGTGACCCTACCTGCAACGAAGGGTGCCTGCCACCATGGGTAACGCCGTTCCTCCAAGTCTGATATCGCTACTCCCATAGGCCCTTCGCCCGCAGGGGGACTAGCTCGGGGAACAAGACGAACAAGGAGTGTTTCACCGCCGCGAAGAATCTCGAGCTGTATTGTTTTGCCCGCATTGGCCTTGGTGAACTCGATAAGCTGTTTGGTGGTGGTCATCTCCGTTAGGGGTCGCACCTCTAGGGTAATTTTAGGCCACCGATCCGCCGTCAGAATCACGTCATTGGGTAAAAGTCCCCCTTCTTGAGCAGGACTCCCCTCTGTCACACGCTCCACATGCACACGTCCCGACGGTTCCTTCACGCCGTCAATAAGGAGTCCCGTGGTAATGACCACCGCAAGGAGAAAGTTCATCGCTACTCCGGCAACGAGCATAGCCGCCCGCTCCTTTTTACTCCTCGCCCAAAAATACTCACTCACATTTTTCCGTTTACCTTTTTCCGTTTTCCTTTCCTTCTCGTCTTCCCCCACCAGCTTCACAAAGCCGCCGATCGGGAGCCAGTTGACGGAGTAGATCGTTCCCCGGATTTTCTTGCCCACGACCCGCGGCGGCAACCCCAACCCAAACTCCTCCACCCCGACGCCCAGAAACCGCGCAACCAGAAAGTGCCCGAGCTCGTGGACGAGCACAAGGATGGATAGGATGATAAAAAAGACAATGGCAGTAATTACCATAATCCGACCAATTGATACATGTTAGACCTGTAGCAATTCTTGTTCCTTCCGTTCTCCCATCGTGTCAATCCCTGCAATCATCTCATCGGTGAGCTCTTGCACCATCTTCTCGCCGTGTTTCCGTCCGTCCTCAGGTATCTCGCCGCCATCTTCCAGCCGTTTCAAATCCCGCATCGACTCGTGCCGAACCTGGCGCACCATGATGCGGCCGGCCTCAAGTTTGGTGCGGGCAAGCTTTATGTACTCTTGTCTGCGCTCTTCCGAAAGCGGAGGAATAGTAATCCGAATAATCTCGCCGTCAACGACTGGGGTGAGGCCGACATTTGCTTCTAAAATTCCTTTCTCAATTTCGGCAACGACCGAGGGATCGTAGGGCGAGACGACGAGAGTCCGGGCGTCCATGGTCGTAATTGTTGCCATCTCCGTGAGCGAAAGCCTTTGGCTCCCGCCGTAGGATGCTATCACGATATGCTCGACAAGCGCTGGAGTTGCCCGTCCGGATCGTATGGAGGAGAGATCCTGCCGCGTGATCTCGATGGCCTTCTTCATCTTCTCACGCGTTTGGGATATGAGGGGGTCAATCATCGCCTCCTCCATCTTATGGTATGAAGCAATTCCCAGTCAAGACGTCACTCGCCGAGTACGACTCTCGTAAATCGTGCGACTGTAATATTTTCGCCGAGGAGCGCGATCGTTTGTTTCATAAAATCAGCAACCGTCGTGTTGGGATCGCGAATGTACGGGCTTTTGACAAGTTCAGCGACATCCTTCGGATTCATCGAGCATACCTGGAGTGCAAGCTCGTGCGCGAGATATCTAAACTCATCAGTCCGCGCCACAAAGTCAGTTTCGCACCGAAGCTCCAGAAGAACCCCGACTTTGCCATTGTGGACGTATGCTTCGACCACGCCTTGGGAGGTTTCCTTGCCTTCTTTTTTCGCAGCTTTCTCAAGGCCCCGCTCGCGAAGAAGTTTTTTTGCTTTCTCTACATCACCAGCCGCTTCCAGAAGCGCCTGCCGGCAGTCGGCGACACTGGCCTGTGTTTCTTCCCGAAGTCTCTTTATATCTTGAATGTCTACGTGCATACTGGGTTTGTTACATGTGTGTGTCGGATTGGTCGGATTTTTCTCCTTGACGTTCTTTCGCCGATTTCTTCTTCCCTTCCGCATACGCGGCTGCAATGATCTTTGCTATATAGTGTACCGAACCCACAGCGTCGTCGTTAGCGGGAATGACGTAGTCCACCGGCGTCGGATCAGCGTTGGTGTCCACGATAGCGACGACCGGGATTTCGCGGCGTTTGGCCTCACGGAGAGCCGCCACCTCCTTCTTGACATCGACAATAAAAACCGCCGAGGGAAGATCCGTAAGTTTGAGAACGCCGCCGTAAAAAACCCTGAGCCGCTCGAGGTAGTGCGCGAGCTTGGTCCGTTCGTGCTTGGGGTATTTCTTCCATTTGCCGGTTGCCTGCTCCTCTACTAAGCGGTTGATCTTGTTTATGTTGGCACGTACGCCATCCCAGTTGGTGAGAAACCCCCCGATCCAACGCTCAACTAAGTACTGCGCGCCCACTGCTCCTGCTTCTTCTTTGACAACTCCCCGTGCTTGACGCTTGGTTGCGACAAAGAGAACCTCACCGCCACTGCCGACAAGTTCGCGAATATAATCAGCTGCTTTCTCAAGCCCTACTTTGGTTTTCGCAAGGTCGATAATATGGACACCGTCTTTCTTGGTATAGATAAACTCGGCGGCCCTCGGGTGCCAACGCTCGGACTTATGACCAAAATGGCACCCAGCTTCTAAGAGTGCTTGTAAAGTAATTTCTTCCATAATCCATCTTCGCTTTGCTCAGATTTATTAACGTGTGAATCAAAAAAACACCGGATACGCCGGTGTTCGTGCGTATCTTCTTGTACCGCCACGCAACACTCCCGCCAGCTGGCGGACAGAAGATACCGTTACGTGTGAGTTTTCGTTCCTTAGGGAACAGGGAACTTCTTTGTAAGCATTGTAACAGAGCGTCGGATAGATTGCAATTGGTTATTCTTCTCAAGTTCGGCGCGCATTGTTTTCAAAAATGCTCCTCTCTCATCTTTGTTTTCCGGTATTCTGTAGCGGGAGACGTCGCGGATAACGGCTGCGATCCATGTTCCAATCGTCCTCATCTCGCGCTCCTTCATGCCTCGGGTGGTAATTGCGGGCGTACCTAAGCGAATCCCCGATGGATAAAACGGCGGGTTGGAGTCATGCGGCACTGAGTTTTTGTTGACCACTATGCCCGCTACTTCAAGAGCTTCGGCAACGACGGTACCAATGACTCCTTGAGGCCTTAAATCAACGACCATCAAATGATTATCCGTGCCACCGGTTGACAGGGCGAGACCCTGTCCGACGAGCGTCTCTGCAAGAACGTTTGCATTGCAGACTATTTGCCTTGCATAGATGCGAAAGGAAGCAGTGGAGGCTTCTTTGAGACAGACTGCAATCGCCGCCGTCACATTATCATGCGGCCCTCCTTGAAGTCCGGGAAAAACCGCCTTGTCAATTTTTACGGCCATATCCGGGTCTTTCTTAAGCCCCTGCTCCGTCACCATGAGAATCGCGCCGCGGGGCCCGCGCAGAGTTTTGTGCGTTGTCGTCATGATGACGTCAGCGTACGGAACCGGTGAGGGATGAGCTCCGCCGACAATCAAGCCGGCCACATGGGAAATGTCAGCCAAAAAAAACGCGCCTACACTGTCGGCTATCTTCCTCCACGCTTTCCAGTCATAGATCCTAGGGTAGGCGGTGGTTCCGACAACGATCATTCTCGGCTTCGTCATAATCGCGAGATCCGCGACTTTTTCCATGCTGATCATGCCATCCTGTTCCACATCGTATTGCACCGAGCGAAAGTACTTTCCCGAAAACGTTACATTCGGGTGTCCGTGGGTGAGGTGGCCGCCCGCAGAAAGTTTGAGGCCCATGATAGTATCGCCCGGATTAAGGAGCGCAAAATAAACCGCTGCGTTCGCCGGCGAGCCGGAGTACGGTTGGACGTTGGCATGCGGAACCCCAAATATGGTTTTAGCCCGCTCGACGGCGATATCTTCAATCTCATCAATAAATTTATTTCCCTGGTAGTAGCGCTTATGGGGATAACCCTCGGAGTATTTATTGGTAAGTACAGAACCCGCTGCCTCCCGCACTGCTTTCGAGGCATAGTTTTCGCTCGGAATCATCTCGAGGACGTCACGCTGGCGCTTTTCCTCCTGTTTAATTAAATGAGCGATCTCGTGGTCAACCACGGTTATTTTCATGTCCCGATGATACGTGATTTTGTTAGCTCCTGCAATGAAAGAACTCATCGTCGCGAGTGAAAAGCTCCTATGTGTGTATCCCGAGTGGCGAAACAAGTGTCTTGGGTTTCCCCCCAATGGAGTCGTAGGATCCATAGGGCAAGATGCCCGGATACTTCCCTTGCAGTACACGTATGGTGTACCTTTTCAACTTGTGCTTACTGACGCCATACTTTTCACATAACGAGCCGATCACTCTCTTAGCAAGCTCATGAAACTGATTAATTTCCTCTTCACTGTAGTGAGGAGCGGTGTCGCCGTCGCCCTCTGATTTTCGTAGAAACGCCTCACGCACGCTCTGAGCTTCGATATCCAGGTGTTGAAGTTTTTGGAGAAACTGCTCAGCAAGACTCCCGTGCTCCCGCGAGAGAAGAACCTTTTGGATCACGGAAGGATCCCCTGTCTTCTTGAGGATGTACATCGCCCATAAGCGTTCGAACGTGCCCACATCTGCCCGATCGAGCACTTTGAGGGCGAGAGCCGCTTTGCGCACGGTATAGACGCGGTCAAAAGCGGA
Source organism: uncultured Gammaproteobacteria bacterium (assembly GCA_964397755.1). Taxonomy (GTDB): domain Bacteria; phylum Patescibacteriota; class Microgenomatia; order UBA10105; family UBA927; genus CAYNJY01. The sequence continues at coordinate 6,791 of CAYNJY010000015.1, read as the reverse complement.
GACATCGCCAGTCATGAGGCGCTCACCGATGAATTTGAATGCTATCGCCCCCATAATCGCGTTGTCTCGGTTGACGTGTCGGATGTATGTGCTGCGCGAAACCACACTCTTCTCTTGCGTATGATGTTCCACATGGAGAAGCTCCCACCAAATTCTCCGAGCACTACTATCCGTTTCAGGTGGTTGGTCGCCAGCACCGTTAACAATAAGGTCAAACAGTTGGTTGATATCACCGGCTCGCCAAAACGGTCGGTCCCGCGAAATCGCGGTATTGAGCGTACGAATGATTGACTCCACGGGCGGAGCAACCATCTCCAAAACATCCGACTGTACCGCCGCCTCCGCAGCGAGCCGGAATGACTGCCTTCGCTCATCGCGCAGATCTTGAAGATCATCAAGGAGAGGCCGAACATTCAGTTTGAGACTCGCAAGACTCTGTGCATATTCCTCCTCGAAGTATGGATGAAGGCCGAAGCTGTCCGGCTGAACAAGCGAAATAAATCCGGCTGCTTGCTTCTCCATGCGAAGAAGCTCTACCATCTGGACGGGAGCAAGGGAAAACAGATCAAGTTTATTTTCATCAAACAACGTCGTAAGCGCCTCTCCTTTATACAGCTTTCTATGACCACGTGTGTCATAGTGGTAGGCTTTTTGAGTTCCTTGTAGAGCTTGACTGAAACGCTCGGGCTTGTCATGCTTCATGATCATGATTGCTGCGCCCGAGCAAATCCTCCACGCAGTCTCAACGGAAACTTTCCGCTCGTAGGCGTAGCGCTCATGAAGTGCAAGAAGCATGACAGCCGCCCCAAGCGCGTGACCTTTCTTGGCTTTGAAATTGGTACCTTCCTCGAGATTCCTCTGAAGCGTCAGAAGTTGATCAGCGTCGTGCCAGTAAGAAAAAAGCTCACAGGAGTCGACCCACTCTTTAATCGTATGGGAGTGTCGGAGCTCCTCTATGTTGAGCATCATTGCCTCAAGCCAGCGCTCTTGACGGCGGCTGTGTTCGTGGTTGTGGTCAGAAAGCGCAGGGTTATCAAATGCTCGCGTGAGGAGCAAACCAAAGTCGCTCGGCTTCGTGTGAACTCTGTTATCCCACAGAACCGCTTGTCGAAGGCCATTGGAGGCGCGGTCCGCAATGTCCATGCGCGCTACAAATTCAAATGCCTCAAGGACGTGTCGTATCGGCGATTCTGCTTTCCGCAAGCCACTCCAGATACCACTCATGGAGCGCCCGCGCTCAAACTCGCGTAGCCATATCCCCACGGCATAGGGAAGCTTAAAGGGAAGTTCGTGGAGATCCTGATCGTCGCGAGGCCTCTCGGGACGAGGGAACAGATACTCCCGTGGGCCTAAACCAATTCGCTCGGCAAGACTCATTGACAGAAGAGTATACTATGGGGCTGGCTACAGAGTCGAGGGTTCAACGTACTCGAACCCAAGAGGTCGCGTCTATCCTCCCCAAACGCGATCGCAAGGCCCTGTGCCTGCTTCACGTAGCCTAGTCGCCTAGCTCGGTGGGTAAGCCAACCACCCAAGTATTTCACACTTTAATGCTCATGATCGGATCGCCGTGAGAGACTGCGACGAACTCACTTCCCTGGTGCTCCTCAACTTTCTCTTTGATAAATGCGTCCGTTCTTTCAAATACTTCCCGCAGCCGTTCCCCGCCGGCTGCGATGACCTCAACGCGGTCTTCCGCCATATGTTGCAGAAATGCATACCGAAGGCCACTACTTCCTGCGTAATGAACTCTGTTGATAGTGCCTCTTCTGAACTATATTTAGCTGGTTTTTGATTTTTCATTTGGTGAGTAGCCAAGTATGATGCTCACTGTCGTGGAGAGGGCGATTCGTTGCTTGAAAAAAAAGCGCCTCGAGTGAGACAAACTTTCAAGCGCTTTTTGCTAGTGTATCCAATGCCATTGATGAATATCAAGATGCATGTGGGGAAAGTGTGGTGATTGACAACCATAACGCGGCCGCGTTATTGTTGTCAATACAAAGAACTGCGAGAGGAGAGGAGTGATGGAAAGAGGTATCGCTTAGACCGTTTGGCTTTTTTCTTGTCCCACTCGTGAAGAATTGCCACGGCGCGGCTGGCAACGAGCCCGGCGCGTTTTTGCATCTCGTCGGTGATGGCAAATTCATCCGTCACGCGGTTGGCGATAATGACGCAGACGGCACCTGCCCGTTTGCCGAAAAGACTTGCCATGGTCAAAAGGGTTGCCGCTTCCATTTCAAAGTTTAAGACACCAGCCGCTTGCATGTCGCGAAAGATGTGCTCTTTGAAACTGGGAAAATAATTCTCATACGCCGGTCTTCCCTGGCCGGTATAAAACGTGTCGGTTGAAGCAGTGATCCCGACGTGATAGCGTACCTTGAGTTCTTCGGAAGCTTCGATGAGAGCCATGACCACTTCGTAGTGAGCAATAGCAGGATATTCAGGGATCACAAAGTCTTTACTCGTCCCCTCAAGACGTACTGCACCCGTTGAAATAACTAAGTCCCCGATATTTTGTCCTTTTTGGATGCCGCCGGTTGAGCCGACCCGAATAAACGTATGCGCACCGATACGGCAGAGTTCGTCTACCGCAATAGCAAGAGACGGCCCGCCGATGCCGCTACTTGTGCACGAAATCGGGACTCTCTGGTATTTGCCGGTCATCGTGTGATACTCGCGGTGATTGGCGATTTCCTTAGCCGTGTCCCACAGAGACGCGATTTTCCCCACCCGCGCCGGATCGCCGGGAATAAGAACGGAGGGTGCTACATCTCCCGGTCCACACTCGATATGGTATTGTTTCCCCCCGATGATGGGAGCAATTGCCGAGATTTTTCGTTTCATGATTGCTTATTTATTCGGAAAATCACTGACAGACAAAACTTTTCCTTCCGTATCTATCCGTATTATATACCCGGCTGCAACAGGAACGTATGGATACATGATGTTTCTGCCGCGAAGCGGCAGACCTAAGTATTTGATTTTAATCGCCATAACAGGATCCCCGTGGGAGAGAAAGACAATGTGCTGGCCGAGGTGGCTTGCAATCTTTTCGCGGATGCAGGTATCCATACGATGAAAAACAGCGCTTAATGGTTCACCACCTGCTCTGATAAATTCTCTTCGATAAAAGCTCCAGTTGATGGATTCCATGTACGCGATGGGCTTGCCCTGAAGCGGGGTGAGGAGATCCATGAGCCGGTCATCGGTTTGGACTGGGAGATTGTGAACTGCGGCGATGGCTTGGGCAGTTTGAAAGGTGCGCGTCAGGGGACTTGCGTAGACGGCAGCTATTGGGAGATGGGCAGTCGATTGACCAAGACGTTTTGCTTGCTCTAATCCAGTAGTGGAAAGAGGAAACCCCGGGAGCCGGCCATGGAAAATATTCTTGGGGTTCTCATAATCTCCATGGCGGAGAAGATAAATGGTAGTGTGCTTACTATTCACGTTCGCGCCTCGCTCTCGATTGAACTCCTAAATCTTGTTCTGATGGCCTCACCATTCTTTCCCCAAGGCCGTACTGGGGTGCCAAGACATTATAAAATTCGTTCTCAACTCGTCCAAGAAACATTTCTTTACCAGGAGTGATATTTTCAATATGATGGAATCGGCGACCAAACATTCTCCTTGCTAACTCAAGCGTGGGCAAGATATCTGAGTCGGGGTATAACTTTTCAAGTTCTTTTGAAGGAAGTCGTCCCGGCCTCCCTTCATTTCTTTCCAGACGTATATGAAGCGGAGCTGTAATGAGCCAACAGTGAGCCTCGAGGAGTAAACCATATTGACGTATCCATTGAAAAAACTGACTTCCTGTTTGGCGCACTGGTTCTTTATCTTTTCCATAAGATATCGTTGGTCCGTTCGCCAATTCTGCGATAACCATAACATTATTATTGTCGGTTTCTCGGTATCGTTTTGCTACGTCTGCGATAAGCGCTTCATGTGCCCTGTTGAGCGCCAAACCATTTTTGAATACTACCTGGAACGTTTCGACGTCTGCATCATCGGGATTTAACAGCGTTAGATTGGGAGTTTCGATGACGCTACCGATTCTTTTACCAATTGCAGCATCAGCTAATACGACTTGACCGAGCCAACGTTTGCTTGTGTGAAACTCTACGGGAATCCCGTGGTTGTCGAACAAGTCTACTAGTTTGTGTCCTGTGTCTGATTTCCCTGATCCGGACGGACCTAGTAGAAATAAGGGTGGGTGCACGGTAACCTCCTTGATTAGGCAGGAGCAATATCCTTTTCAACCAATGTCTTTTTCCAGTCCTCTGTGTTGCAAATCATGACCTTCTTCCTCTAAGTGAACTCCTTCACCGGGTATTAAAAGTTGAATTCGTTCCCTATATGCCTCGCCTAAGACACCTAATAAGAACGGTGGATCGTCAGACATATTTCGGATACAAATATAGTGTGGTAAATGATGCTCAAGCCCCCAGATTTCTCCTTCATCTGTGGCGCACGTTACGAAAATATCTTCTGGTACCGGATCGGGCCGTCTCGAATTTCTATTAAACCTAATGTCATATGTTGACTCCACTTCAACTACCAAGACGTCATTTTGAAGAGCAAACTGACTACTTATTAAACCAAGTAAATATCTGCCACTCTGGAGTAAAGGCAGTTTCCCACTTCCGAAGCTTATATCAGGCCCGATGGCTATTTCCACGACACGCACTCTTTGCGGTCGATGGTCATCAGCTATGGTTCTAAAAAGTTGTTCATGAGCTATATTATGCAGGCTCCCGTCTCTAATAGCCCATTCCAAATCGCCAGAAGCATGCACTGCGATTAATTTGCTGTGCTCTCCTTCGAGACCTGCCACTCTACCGCCCACGTCTTTAACGACCATTTCGTCGATGTAAGCACGATCAGATTCGGAAATTACCTCTAACCAAGGAAAATCTTGCCTTAGCTGTTGGGCGAAAAAATTACGAACCGTAGATTTACCAGCCCCATATTTTCCGGTCACGACGATAGCTTTTATAGAAGGATTCATCCCTTATACACTTTATGGCAGGAGGAACAGACGGCTACGTATGTGGCTACTGCTTTTCCGGTGGTGCCGATCGAGACTTCCGTCCCGCCGGCGATACGCTCGGTATGGGCGGCTTTGCCGCCGCACTTGACGCAGATACTGTACTGCTCGATGCATTCATCCGCTAATTTCATAAGCGCTTTGGTCGGACCGTATTCTTCCTTACGGTAGTTGTAGATAAGTCCGTTGACGTAGACGTCTATCCCCTGCGCGAGGAGTTTTTTCACTACCGCAATGAATTTCTCTTTGGGGAAAAAATGGACGGCATCGATGATGACTTTTTGGATCCCATCATTCCCAACCCGTTTGTCATCACCGCTGCGCTGCGGCTCCTCTGGGCAGGCGTATTGCAAAATCTTCTCGGGCTTCTTCATGTCGATGTAGATAACCGGCAGGGGCCGCTCATCATGGCTTCGCGTGTGGCCCATGCCGCCGTTGCTCACTGCTTCCGCCTTAAAACACAGGGTGCTGTGGCCGAGGTTAGAGAGGACGGAAAAGAGGGTGAGGAGCTTGGTGGTTTTGCCGGCAAACATCGGTCCGGCGATGACGGTAAGTTTACCTTTGCCTTTTTTGCGGAGTCTGGCTTTCATATAATGATTTTTTTTCTGCGAAACACATCTAATACTTTCTTGTGGATCTCTTCTTTGGACAGAATGTCGCCATTTCTCACGCAGTCCACCTTCACCCAGTGCGGGAAGCGCGAGCAAAAATCTACGTACACCGTCTCTACCTCCATCATAAGGTTTTTGTTTGCTTCATGAATGTCTTTCTTCTTGTGATTGCCGAGGTACTTGCGTGCGGCTTTCTGCTCGAGGAGCTTCTGCGAAATCCGGTACGGCACATAGAGAAAGATCACCAGATCTTCTTTGGGTATCCCGAAGGCCTCGTATTCCATCTCAAACGACCATTCAGTAAAGCGCCGGCGATCTTTCTTGGGAACCTTCGCCGCCTGATACGCATTTGATCCGGTGTAGCGGTTTGACAGAACGATCTTCCCTTCCGATAACCACTGCTCGATCTCGCCTTTGGCCTGCCATCGGTCAGCAGCGTAGGGAAACAAGAGGAGGTAGGGCGTAATCTCCTCTACCCGTCCGAACTCTCCCTTGAGGAATCTCCCGATCCACTTGCCGAAAAAGGTTTTGTAGTACTGGGGAAAATCAAGCGTGGCGTAGGATATGTGGCGCTCCTTAAAGTAGTCGACGAGAAGCGCTAGTTGGGTACCTTTGCCTGCACCATCGGTTCCTTCTATGACGACAAGTTTTCCTCCTGGCATGTTCACATCTTACCTAAGGAGCAACCACCTGTAAAGGGAGACAGCAGCCTCTTCCATCTGTAAGATCGCACCTCCCACGAGGTATACGCTCTGCGGGTATTTGGGCAAGATGTTCCCGCTTGAACTCTTTCAAGACTGGCGCCCATAGCGGATGGGCAGGATGCTCAGACTGGGGCTTCTATAGCGCGATGAGGTTGTCTTGTCCAACTGAACATCCGTTTCTGAACGTGGCGAGTGTGCTCCCCAAACGTTACTATTAAATTTATCGTCCCTGTTGATCGCCAGGCGAAGGGCTGTCTCCCTCTTCGAAAATGACTCCCGCTCTCTCCATAGCATCTCGTGTCGCTTCTGAAGGGTTTCCATAGCCCGGAGGCAATGACTCTCCTCTTTTAGCTAATTTTTGTATTTGTTTATAGACAGACTTATCAGTGCCAGTGAGTCTGTTGAAAATAGTTCTAAGAGTTCTTCTAAGAA
>CAYNJY010000014.1:3813-13491 GCA_964397755.1 uncultured Gammaproteobacteria bacterium | reverse complement strand
AAGGGTAGAAAATTGCACCAGCCAGTTTTTGTGTGAAGGAAATTATGGAAAAATGGTATGTACTGGTGGTACTGTAACACGGGGTTCATGCGTTGGAACACCGACTGCAAGCTGCAGGTTTATAAGGAAGGTGGAAACACAGTGCTCGAACACCTGCGGGCGAGGAACGAAGACTGTCATGATTACATCAACCTGCGGTACACGAGACGTACAAACGCCTTGCATTGGGAGAAGCTGTGTGGAGGGAGCCGATGAGCCAAAATGTACAGCACGAGGAGGTTTTTGGCTTGACACAAGGAAGAAGTGTTACATGCCGGGCGAGACAGTTGATGGACACATGGTGTGTGGACCGAGATTCGGAAAGGGATACAATTTTCCCCATCTCGTCAAAGGTACAGACTGCGATGGCATAGTGGTTCAGGAACCAAAATCTCCGGAAGAGTGCGCGAAACTTTCGCCAAAAGGGTGTTGGGTCGAAACGCCGCACGCCAAGACATGCATCAAGTCCGGAGAGACCGCGAAACGAACATTCCCTAACGAACCATACTGTTGCATCGACAGCCTCTTCGTCATTGGCAGCTGCGATCAGATTACCAGACTTGATTCAACACCGATACCACCGACACCGGAGGTGACATGTAATACAGTTCTCCAGTTCATGGGCCTCTGCCAATAAATAGTAGAGTAATACACACTCGCGGCTTTCCTAATACCACCGAACATCGTACAATACCGCTAGTGAAACTCCGCTCCTCCTTTGTCTGTCAGCAGTGCGCCTACGAGACGCCGCAGTGGTACGGCCGCTGTCCGCAGTGCGGGGAGTGGAACTCTTTGGTCGAGACGACCAAAGAAATCTATAAATCTACACATGACAAATCTACAAATAGAAGATTAGGACAGGTAAAGCCGCAGAAGCTGTCAGAAGTCAAACACATCGAAAAAAATAGATTGAAGAGCGGGTACGAGGAATTTGATCGGGTGGTGGGCGGGGGGATTGTGCCGGGTTCGGTGACGCTTTTGGCCGGCGACCCGGGGATAGGGAAGTCCACACTGCTTCTTCATATTCTGGCGAAGGTTGGCGGGCTCTATGTTTCAGGAGAAGAGTCTGCCGAGCAAATCAAGCTGCGCGCAAAAAGGCTGAGGATAGAGGGAGAGAATATACAGGTCCTTGCGGAGACGAATGCGGAATCAATTATAGAGACAGTAAGACAGGAAGACGGGAAGATGGGAAGACGGGAAGAGAACAAAAAAAAGTCTTACAGCGAAGCGAGTCTCACTGTCTTATCGTCTTACCGTCTTGTCGTTATCGACTCGATCCAAACACTTTCTTCCTCGGATTTGGACGGCATGGCCGGGTCCGTCGGGCAGATTCGCCATAGCGCGGAGCTTCTGATTGCCTCTGCCAAATCCCAAGGGATTTCTATCATCATCATCGGACATGTGACGAAAGAAGGAGCGATTGCCGGACCAAAAGTCCTCGAACATATGGTCGACACCGTCCTCTATCTTGAGGGCGAGCGCTACGCCAATGCCCGGATTTTGCGAACGCTTAAAAATCGCTTCGGGCCGATTGAAGAGGTGGGAATCTTTGAAATGGGAGAAAAAGGACTAAAGGAAGTAGCCAATCCTTCTGCTCTATTTCTCCAAGATCGGGTAAAAAATGTTCCCGGGTCGGTCATTACTGTCATTATGGAAGGAAGCAGACCTTTGCTCGTTGAAATCCAGGCCTTGGCAGTGCCGACACAGCTTGCGGTTCCCAGGAGAGTAGGCAATGGCATTGACTACAACCGTTTGCAGCTTCTCGTTGCTATTTTGCAGAAGCGATTGAATCTCCCGTTGGGTGGTTTTGATATGTTCGTCAACGTCAGCGGCGGACTTAAGGTGGAGGAGCCGGCTGCGGATCTCGCGGTTGCGACCGCGATTCTTTCTTCGTTTAAAAATAAGCCCTTAGACGCCAAAACGGCGGCCTTTGGCGAAGTGGGACTACTCGGCGAAGTGCGCTCGGTTTCTGCGCTTGACCGGCGCACCAAAGAAGCGCATCGCCTGGGTTTTACCACGGTCGTTTCTCCGGCCACCGTCAGAAATCTCCATCAAGCCGCGAAATTCCTCGAATAAAAATTCATGAGCACCAATCTGAGGCGGCAGGACGGTCCATCTCTCCCCTAAGCGGTGAATAAAAAGGCGACCGCTTCTTTATTGACCGCTTTCTATCTTCTGGTTTCCGTGTTTGGTTCTCCTTTTCGTGTTTGGTATGTCCGTCCTGTTGGGGAAGTTGCTTACCGGCGGGTATGCGCGAGGGTCAGGTGGCTATGGTAAAATTAGCCTACCGTATGGCGAAGAAATTATTCAAGTCAGCTAAAAACCACACGGCTCTGCCCACCGCGGCCTTCACCCGGCAGGAGAAGCGGGCTGGAAGACAGAGCAGTGGTGGCAAGAGCGTGGCAGATGGAAAGACTCGCCCCCGAATAGCTTTGTCAGCCGCTTTCGGTGCTGGGTTTACCCGGTCGCTTGCGCGAGAGATTGTCAAAAACCTCACGACCCTCGGTCAGCTCACCACCCGGCCGTTTCGGCACCAGAAGAAAAAAGAGAATAAAACTGCGCTTGGTGAACGGCCAATCCTGGTTGACACGAGTGTCCTCATCGATGGCAGGATTCTTCCGATCGTCAGTAGCGGCTTCCTCTCCGGCACCTTGGTCATCCCCCGTTTTATCCTGAGTGAAGTGCAGCACATCGCAGACAGCAGCGACAACATGCGCAGGGCAAAAGGGAGGCGCGCGCTTGAAGTCGTCGGTAAGCTTACTTCCCAAAAAGCCAATCCGACCATCCGGACGAGAGTCGTTCGGGAGGACGAGCCAGAAGTGGCTCATGTTGATCAGAAGCTCGTGGCGCTCTCCCGCCGGTTTTCCGCCCGGCTTTTGACGGTAGATTTTAATCTCGGCCAGGTGGCCCGCGCCCAGGGCGTCAAGGTCCTTAGTGTCAATGACCTTGCTCAGGTGATGAAGATCGCGCTCCTTCCAGGAGAAGAGGTAACGATCAAGATCACCCACGAAGGCCGCGAACGGGCCCAGGGAGTAGGGTATTTAGCAGACGGTACAATGGTCGTTGTCGACAATGCGCGTGATCGAGTAGGGCAGGAAGTGGTCGTGACCGTCACAAAAGTCCACCAGACCCCCGCAGGGCAGCTGTTTTTCGCCCGCCTTCGCTAAAGTTTCGTCTGGCAAGCACGCCTCAATAGTTCTCCAAAAGTTATCCACAAAAATCTGCAAAATTTATTTTGGGCTGTTGTGTTAGTCTGTTTGAGTATAAATAAACTATAAGCCATGGGAAATTTCGGAGGAAAAATCCTATGGGACTTGACAAGCGGATCGAGAAGTGTTTAACTAAGACTTGGGCAATGAAACTGTTATCGCAGCTGGGTTTGGGATTGGCGAGACTTCTTGGTTTTGAGAGAAAGACCAAAGTTTCGCCGTTTGAAAAAGAGCGGCAAACCTTTGAGAAAGAGGTCCGCGATCAGCTTATCAAGCTGAAGGAAAAGGGTATAAGTATTCCGATATTTACGCTGTAAACTCGTTGACTCTTTAACTGCTAATTAAAAAAGCATCACTATCGCTCGCACTGGGTTTGGGATTGGCGACGAATAGTAATGCTTTTTATGGTTGGTATCATTCGATTGGGCAAAAGAATGATACCTATTTGGAAAACGTAGCAAGGTTATCACGTTTTGTCAAATTGAAAACCGAAGCTAGGGGAATCTAGTTGGATTGATTTACCAGTCCAAATTGTATCATGCCGGAATACGCCCTTATTTTGCTCTTCCTCTTGATTTTTACCATTTGGCTTCAACGGCATTTTCGAGTCCTCGTTTGGCGAAATTTTTCTCATTTTTTACTTCTCTATGCGGTCCTTCTGCCTGTAGCAGTTGTTTGGGATCACGTTGCTCTAGCCCGTGGTCATTGGTCGTTTGGCGATAAATATTTACTGGGAATACGCCTGGGGCTGATGCCGATTGAGGAGTATGGATTTATTTTTATTACATCCTATTTTGGTCTCGTATTATATCGCGTGATTGAAAAACACCTCAAATAGAACGTGTTACATCTTTTCGAAATTAGATTGTCCAGACGATAAAAAAGTACCTCGCGTTTTACTTCTTCCCGCCCCGACAACCTCTCTGAGTTGACAATTATATTTTAGCCCAGTACAATCAGCCAAAATATCTCGTTTGTTGTATCTCGTGTGGGGGGTTGGCTGTTGGGCAGGCAACCAACCTCCCACAAGAGATATGATCAGAGCGACTTTTTCGCTTCTCTGTCAACCCCAGAACCATGCTTCCTTCGTCTCGAGGTCTACGTCCTCGCCTCCGAAGAGCGCAGATTCGGGTTATCGTGTTAACCTTCTTTGGATTTCAGCGGTTGTTAGTCTTTGAGTATTTTGAAAAATGACGACCGTCGGGTGATCAAAGACCTGGATGGTTTCCTCTGCTGTGTCGTCATTGACCGTTATGCCCACAAGCGAAGGAAACGAAGTGAAACGGGCAACCTCGCGGTATCCCAGCTCGCCGGAAAACAATTGAGCATAGAACGTACTGGTTACGGGGTAGATGTTTTTTAGCCGCGGCATGGTCGCCCAAATGCGTCGGGTTGAAAGAATTATAAAATCTCCCAGAGGAAGTTTTTCAGCAAGATAGGAAAGCTTGGCCTCACCGTCTGGTTCATAGACGGTCAAAAGCTCACGCTGGTAATGCCGCGATGGCTGGTTGGGTAGGCCTACCGGTAGTCCGTCATTCCAGTGTTCGGTAAAGAGTATGCTTCCAGTCGGAATATTTTCGTAGATCCATTCGGAAGCAACGATACGGGTTTGGGGCCGCAGGTAAATAGTCCAGTTGGCCAGACCCCACAGTACAACAATTGAACCAATGAACCAATGAACCAATGAACCAAGGAAAGACACATGCCGTATTTTTTTAAGGCGTTGACTCGTTGTAACGAGGAGCCAGGAGGCGGCGAGGGTGAGGAAAGGGAGGAGGGGGACGTTGTAGCGGGCAAATTTAGCATACCAAGATCCGGACCAGAGGCCGTAGAGCGCGGGGAAAATCAAAACAAGCAGGTACTGCCCCCGGTTCTTCCGGTTGAAGAACGAAATCACCAATCCAATGAGACCAGCTATTCCCATAATGGGGACCGGCCCGGCTTGCCAAAGCATGGTTTGGAATTGGTAAACATAAGGGATTGTTCTCTGGAACTGGTGGGTGTAGACAACGCGGGATTTACCCAGGACGACCGAAGTCTCATAGCGCATCGACGCGAGGAACTTGTCTCGGTCTAAGATTGTGAACGGAGAGAAGAGGAGGAACGTTGCCCCCATTGTTCCCAGAAGAGCGAGTGTGTGAAAAAATTTGTAAAAGAATTTAGAAAGGATTTGGTGTTTGACAAAACCAAGCGGCCGCTTGGTTTTGTCAAATGACCCGGTCCACAGAGACAAGAGGGGAATGGTGAGAAAGAGAGCGCTCATGGTTTTTGTCGCCAGAGCCAGTCCTAGGATGAGGCCTAGTTGGAGGAAGCGGGCGATGTTTGGGCTTTTGAGAGCGCGGTAGGATCTCAAAAGTAGCAGGAGAAGAAACGTCACGAGCATGGTTTCGGTCGTGGCAAAGTGCGCCTCGCGGATCGCCCAGGGAGAGAAGGTTAAGAGGGCACTAGAGAGAAGCCCGACCGCCTGGGAAAAGTAGCGCGTGCCCGCAAGATACATAAGGGCAATATTCATTGTTGCCAGCGTTGCTGAACTGTAGCGGCCGAGGAGGGCGATTTTACCCCAATCGGTGAGCCAGCTGGGGTCTTTGGTGAAGAGAGCGACAACCTCTCCCAACAACCGATAGAAGTAGATGGGCAGCCCGCCGTAGGCAAAAAACTTGGGGTTTAACTGATCAAAGAAATGAATGCGCGTCACTGCCCAAGCAATATTGCGCTCATCGGGATGGAGGGCAAGGAAATTGTCCCAATTAAGGTTCGTAAAGCGCAAGGTAGCGCCGAGAAAAAGAACGACAATAATGAGGAGGTTTGGAAACACATTTCTCAGAATCGCCCGGCTAGCCCGTTGCGAGAGGCTGCTCATAACGCGTTTCAAAAAGACGCTCTCCTTCGTAGGCTGTTTTTGTACCGATGTTCTCATGGCTCGCTCTTGGGTTATTGTGCGCGCAGCGCGCAAGCCCAACTCCACCGCATAGTTTGTTCCCCTGTCCCATGGGTAGATACTGTCGAGGTTGGCCAGGTAAAGGTTGGGGATGGGGGTGGTAAGCTTGGGGGCGCGTTGGGAGTAGCGAAGCTCATGAACCGGTTGCGCATACCATCCCTGAAACAATTTGAAATTTGAAATTTGAAATTTTAAATTGAAATGCGGATTAAGCAGCTTAATAAACGGACGGAATAGCGTGAGAATTTGTTTCGCGGAGAGAGAAAGATAGGGGTGGCCGTCGGGGAGGTAGTTGCCAAAATATGTAATATGATGCCCGCCGTAGTGCTTTTTATCCATGAAATTGGTGTGGGCAACGACGGCCAGAAATGGGAAGGAGCGGTCGGTGATGTTGAGCCAATAGACCCCATTGCGAGTCCGCAAGGGGGCCCCTTGAAGAGCTTGAAGAATCGGTTTGTCTGTTTCGAGAATGAGCGTCTGGGCGTGGAGGTGGGGGATGGGGGGAGACGGTACGATGGAAGATGGAAGACGGAAGACATTGGGGATGAGTTTGGTTGCGACTGGCGTGGGGACAGTGAGGAGTACCTTGTCAAATGTCAAATCTCCAATTTCAAATTTCAAATTATGGCGATTGATACGGTCGATTGTGGCCCCAACGACAATATTTCCTCCGTGCCCTTTGATAGCCTTTTCTAAAGCAGCAACCAATGTGTGGAAACCGCCCTCAATGTATGCGAGCTTAGCTGTACGTTTTTTGATCCGCGCCCAGAGCCAGGAGGCGGCGATCGTTTTATTATAGTTTCCAAACTTGCCGACCATGAGCGGCTCCCAGATTGTCTCCCAAGCCTGTTTCCCGCCAAGTGAGACAAAAAAGTGTTCAGCGGTGATGTTCTCGAGAGGTCGCCAAAAGGGGTTGAGTTTGCAGAAAGCCAAAAGTGCGGCAGTGCGAAGCTTATCGATTGTGGTCAAAAACGGGAAGGTCAAAAGGTGCATCGGTGAGTCGAGTTGATAGATATGGGAGGTTGCTGAGGTCGGCGCGGCTTTTACTGCGCTCGCCAAGCCTCTCTCCATACGCGCCTGTCGTTTCCAATCAAATGGCGTGGCGATGCTCAAAAACCCACGCCTCCCCGCAACCTCTTCAGATATAAGGGTGGCGGTAATCGGACGCTTAGTGATGAGTTTGTCGGATAGACCAAGTTCATTAATCAGGTTGAAAATCGCGTGGTCGTTGGTGAAAAGGTGATGGTAGCCGCCTTCCAGGTGCCAGTTCCAACCCTTTCGCCGAAATCCAGCTGCCAGCCCGCCAAGCGTTTTTTCTTTTTCAAAAAGAACGACATCGTGGCCGAGCTTAGCCAGCTCATAGGCCGCCGTGAGCCCGGTAAACCCGCCGCCGATGATGGCAATCCTCATACGATTATTTGTGATTGACGGATCGATGTGCCTATGGTACAGTATCCATTAGTATGACACACGCGAACGTTTCTATTGTCCGTCTCCTTATTGTCGCTCCTCTGCAGGGGAGATCGTGCGTGTAAGATAGGAAGCAAACTTTCTTTACGAACTCCCCAGACAATGGGGAGTTTTTTTGTTTCTCTATGAAACAGCTGAGTACAGCACAAACCGTTATTGTCAGTATTCTTGTCCTCCGCTCGGCGGGGGTTCGGTGGTGATTGACGAGTACGGATATACCACACAACCCCGCAAAAGCGGGGTTTTTTATTTGAAAGGAGGTGAGATGTATATGTTCGTACACGAAGGAGATGGCCCAGGTGAAACAAGCCAAGGAGTGGATGGAGTAGAAGAAAATAAAGGTGTATTTATAGTAGGTGATTCAGAGGAAACAAAAGAGATGTTGGTGTCCGAAGCGTTAGATGTAGAAATGGAAAACCCTGGCAGAGTCGGAACGGCAGAGACAATGGGTGTGCCCTAAACGGTAGCCTTTTGTATGCGGCCGCAGACTGAATGCGTGAACATAGTAAGACTGCGGCCGCAGGCAGGAGTATAACACAAAGGCGTTTTACGTAGTCTGATTGCAGAGTGTACAAATGGAGCAGCGGCCGTGTGTCTATTTGTACACTCTGAGAGGTTTTTTTCGTCAGCGGTGCATGTTTTTGCTGTAGCCGGGGCGAAGGATTGTGATGCAATAGCTTTACACATCCTTTCGTCAACTTCGAGTATAATCTCATCATATGCCTTGGTCAGACTTTTTCCTCGTTCTCCAGTGGTGGGGGACGCTGTTTTTGGTTGGCGCGGCGGCGTTTCCCCTGACGAAGCGGTTATTTGGGGGATGGTACGATCACGGCTATTTTTTCTCCAAAGCCGTCGGGATGGCGGTGGCCGGGTGGGTGGTATACGCGGCGGGAACGCTACATATCCTTGCGTTTACAACAACGTCAATTGTGGTCTCGCTCGTACTGCTTCTTGTACTGGGCATTTTGGTTAATTTGAAATTTTCAATTTTTACTTTTCAATCAATTTCAAATTTTAAATTTCAAATTGAAAATTCGAGAAAAAATTTGATAGAGAGGGGGAGTATTGTATTTTGGGAGGAGTTTTTCTTTCTGGCAATGATCCTCGTTTGGAGCTGGGTCAAAGGCCATGAGCCGTCAATTCGCGGACTCGAGAAGTTTATGGACTACGGCTTTATGAAGTCCATCCTTGAATCAAGTTTTTTTCCTCCGGCGGACATGTGGTACGCGGGAAGCTCCATCAACTACTACTACTTCGGCCACCTTGTCACCGCGGTCCTCACCAAGCTCTCGGGCCTCGACCTTGCCTACACATTTAACCTGATGCTCGCGACCCTGTTCGTGCTGACGGCGACGATGAGCTTTTCGATCGGGTATCAACTTATGAGCAATAAGCGAGAAGCAATAAGAGAGAAGCATGAAAACGAAAAACCCCGATCTTTCTTATCGCTTATTTCTTATCGCTTATTTCCGTTCTTCGCCGGCCTCCTCACTTCCTTCCTCGTCACCTTGGCCGGGAATCTCCAGACACTCTACGCCTTCACGGCCGGCTATACCGGCGACGACGTACGGCCATTCTGGCAACTCCTTTGGCCGCTGGGAGAGTTTTTCCAAAAGCTTCCCGAAGGCCTTTCGCGCTACTGGTACGCCAATGCCACGCGGTTTATCCCTTTTACTATCCACGAGTTTCCGAGTTACTCCTTTGTAGTATCGGATGTTCATGGACATGTGTTATCTATACCGTTTGTTTTACTTGCTATAGCCCTTCTTATCGCGCTCGTCCTCCGTCTTAAGTCTCACAACTGGTTGATTCTCGGGTTTTATGGATTTTTGGTCGGGGTGCTGCTTATGACGAATGCGTTGGACGGACCGATTTACTTTGTACTCCTTACTGCACTACTTGCAATTGGTAATTGGGGGATGTGGAGGGAGTTGGGGAAAAGAGTAAGCATCGTTGCCGGTATTGCCGGGATAACAAGCTTGCCTTTTCTTTTTCACTTTAACTCATTCGTGAGCGGCATTG
>CAYNJY010000014.1:0-3713 GCA_964397755.1 uncultured Gammaproteobacteria bacterium | reverse complement strand
GACTATGCAGCTATTGAGTGGCTGAATGGCCAGAAGGAAAAAGGAAAGCGCGAAGCGCTCGTAGAGGCTGACGGCGATTCCTACACCGACTACAATCGCTTTTCGGCCTTCACCGGGATCCCGACGATTGTCGGCTGGGCGGTGCATGAGTGGCTCTGGCGGGGGAGCTACGACGTGGTTGCCCCGCGCAGGGAAGAGGTGCGCCTCATCTATGAATCAGAAAATCTGAAAGAGACCCGCGAAATCCTTCGCCGGTACAACGTGGGCTATGTTGTCGTTGGATCGCTCGAGCGGCAGAAGTTTCAAAATCTCGTCGAGTGGAAATTTTCTGAGTTGGGAAGCGAAGCATTTCGCTCAAGTGACACAGTGATCTACCAAATTACTATCAATTCATCGATGAATTGATAGTGTCGATCTATAGTGTCAAATTTGGGCAGCGGCCGTGGGGAAAAGTACCTCCCGTTGCCCATTTTTGCTCACGACCGTACGACACGTGTGACCCACGTGGCTATTGGGGCGTATATAGGCGCAAAACGGAAAAGTTAGGGTTGAGTCTAGTGACATAATGTTGTAGGTAACTGTTGCACGAACTATAGAATCAACTTCCCTGTTGACAACGCGGGGAAGGCGTGGTTTAATACGTTTAAGCGTCGACCCGTTCGGAAAGACTCAGGGTCGATCCTGAATAAGACTGAAGGATCGAGATTTTCCTCTTATTGTAGGCTTTCCATGAGTTTCCAACACGCGTGATCTCAACCTGTACATACTGGTGGTTTCGACTCTACCCATTTCATCGTGGTACGTCATTTCTTTACTTAGTAACGAAGTAACCAAGTAACGGACGAACGATTTTCTTCAAACTATGGCCTTTCGCGCTACCCGTCGATCTATTTCCTCCAAAGCTGAACCTTCACCGGATGTTCCTGTCGGAGACAAACCCACGGGAGAGCCGGCGACATCGGCAGGGTTCACTGTTGAGGACCTGGTGGGAGGACCGAAGGAAGAGACGTCAAAAGTCACGAGTCACGAGTCAACCCCGCCTCCATCGCCACGCTATACACCGCGGCCGTACGGCCGGTTTGCTTCGTATCGACGGCCCTACCGGCCGATGGGGAACAGCGAGAGCGCAAACGGCTATCAGCCGGATATAAACGTTCCCACGGAGACGGTCCGGGGGGTGCTTGACACCTTGCCCGAAGGCCACGGCTTCCTCCGTCCCAAGTACACGCCCGGGGATCGCGACATCTACATTTCCCAATCGCAGATCCGGAAATTTCTCCTGCGAAACGGCGATATGGTTGAAGGACAGGCCCGGCCGCCCAAAGATAACGAGCGCTTCTGGGGGCTTCTCAAAGTGGAGAAGGTCAACGAAATGCCGGCTGAGGAGATGGAGCGCCGGCCGAAGTTTGAGGACTTGGTCCCGATTTATCCGAACAAGCAGCTCATTCTCGAGATGGGGCAACTGCCGCTCTCGACCCGCATGATTGATCTCGTCGCGCCGATCGGTTTCGGCCAGCGGGGCCTTATCGTCTCGCCGCCCAAGGCCGGGAAAACGACAATCCTTAAAGAGCTTGCCGCCGGAGTTACGGCTAACTATCCAGACGTTCACCTCATGGCCGCGCTCATCGGCGAGCGGCCGGAAGAGGTGACCGACATCAGCCGCTCGGTGAAAGGAGAAGTGTTTGCGAGTAACTTCGACGAGTCGCCGGCAGAGCAGACGAGGATTGCGGAAGTGGCTCTTGACCGGGCAAAGCGCTTGGTGGAGATGGGGAAGAATGTCGTCATACTTCTCGATTCCATTACGCGTCTAGCCCGTGCCTACAACCTAGTCGTCAACCCCTCAGGGAGGACCCTTTCGGGGGGTTTTGACCCAGCAGCCCTTTACCCGGCCAAACGATTTTTAGGAGCTGCGCGGTGCGTCGAGGTGCAACAACCAACAACCGAAAACAAACAACCAACAACCGGCGGCTCTTTAACCGTCATCGGCACTGCCCTCATTGACACCGGGAGCCGCATGGACGACCTTATCTACGAAGAGTTCAAAGGCACGGGCAACATGGAGCTTACTCTCTCGCGATCTCTTCAGGAGCGCCGGATTTTCCCGGCCATCGACGTTGGCAAGAGCGGCACGCGCCACGACGAACTCCTCCTTGGAGAAGAAGCAATGAAGAAGGTGACGACGCTCCGGCACATGCTATCGCTTTTGTCTGATGAAGAGCGCACCATGATGCTCATTGAACGCCTCGGTAAAACCAAAAGCAACGAAGATTTCCTCGAGAGCCTTGCGAAAGGGTAAATCTCGGGCTTAGGCCGTTTCTCCTTCGGGTCCTGCCCGCAGATAATGTTCATTTGTCGAATTATTTTTTTTGTGTTACCCTTCCTCCTATGCGACGAGAGTTTGAGCTTCTTCGAGATGACGTCCGCTCGTGGAGCTGGGGGTGGTACGTGTACCTTGAGCGCAAGGTCCGTCGGGCTGGCAGCCGGTTTGAGGCCAATAAAGACGTGCTCGTTGATGTCCTCATGGCCAGGCGCGGCACGTACCAGCGGCCGTTTCTCCACTTTTCTCTTACAATATTGCTAGTAGTCGGCTATGCGGCTGCGCCGATTTTGGCAAACGCGTATCCCGGCGGCTTGCCAGCAGGTCTCTCAGAGTTTACTCCGTCCTCGGCAGTCACCACATCCCTTGATTTTTCTGAATATGGGATAACCACACAGTTCTCAGATAAACCCCGGGATCAGATGATAACGTACCCTGTGCAGCAGGGCGACACGCTGTCAAAAATCGCAGAGAAGTTCGGCGTTTCAATTGATACGATAAAGTGGTCAAATGATCTAAAGAGAGAGAGTTTGATTGTAGGTCAGGAACTAAAAATTCCTCCGGTCTCCGGCATCGTCCATAAAGTACGCGAAGGAGAAACCATCCAAACTATCGCCAAAAGATATAAAACTGATGCACAAAAGATCGTGAATTTTCCGTTTAACGACTTTGCGGATCTCGACACTTTTGCGCTCAATATCGGCCAAACGCTCGTCGTTCCAGACGGCGTCATGCCAGAGGCGCCGGCAATCGCCCGACCCATTCCGCCAGTTTTCGCCGGCGGCACGGGGCAGCTTCTTTGGCCAGCGGGCGGCATCATTACCCAGTACCCGGTCTGGTACCATAACGCTGTTGACATCGCAAATCCCGCGGCTCCCGGTATTGCCGCGGCAGACAGCGGGGCAGTAGTCCTTACGGAGTACCTGCGCTACGGCTATGGCTTTCACATCATTGTTGATCACGGGGATGGCCTTTCAACGCTCTATGCACACATGTCTGAGATTTATGTGAAGAGCGGCGATCGTGTGGCGCGGGGGCAGATTATCGGAAAAATGGGCTCGACGGGTCGCTCCAGCGGCATGCACCTCCACTTTGAAGTCAGGAAAAACGGCGTTGTGGTAAACCCTCTGCCGTTTCTCAGGTAAAACCCATTGGACTCATAGGGCCGATTTGTCTTATAGGTCTCATTTGTTTTAAGATAGGAGACGGCATGTAGGTCAGGCTGGAGGTTTTACCGACTGCCTGATCCTGAGCAGACGAAGTCTGAGAAGGGCCGGTAGCTCATCTGGTAGAGCGCTGCATTGGCACCGCGCCTGCACTTGCCGGGCCTATAGGTAAGTGGCATACCGAGCCGTTCGCATCGGCTAGTCGCCAGTTCGATTCTGGCTAGGTCCAC
>CAYNJY010000013.1:0-14852 GCA_964397755.1 uncultured Gammaproteobacteria bacterium | reverse complement strand
AATGAATTCTTGAAGAGAAGAAAAGCCCTGCTTGGCAGCATTCGCCGCCGCCTGGTTACGGAGAGACTTGTCAATAGGACCTTGGATAATCGTTTTGCTCATATATTATGAATATAATGGTTTGATAATGTTTTGTCAAGAGGGCGAGGAGGGGTTGTAGTGAAACTGGAATCACAGCAGTCTCCAAAACTGCCATTCTCCGTTCGAAGCGGAGCAACCCCGCCGAGGAACAAATATGAGAAATAACAATATCATCGGCATCATTGGCGGCATGGGACCGCAAGCGAGCGCTGAATTTTACCGGTTGCTCATCGATGGAGCAAGGCGGGATTTTGGCGCGCGAAATAATGATGATTTTCCGGAAATACTTTTGGACTCCCTCCCTGTACCGGACTTTCTTGCTGATACGGAAAAAATGGAAATCGCCGCTGGCATGTTGGAAGACCGTGTGCGCCGGCTAACCTCGTATGGCATATCGCTTATAACAATGGCGTGTAACACAGCATGTATATTGTCAGATCGTTTGCAGAAGCAAACCAATGTGCCGTTTATTTCTGTGGTTGATGAGGTAGTTCGGAAAGTAGTTGGGGATAACAGAAAAGTGTTACTGCTTGCAACACCAACCTCATTACGATTAGGACTCTACCAACTACAACTTGCCCGATACGGAGTTCCATATGTGGTTCCGGAACCGAGCGATTTTCAAGAACTCGAATTCATCGTACGTGGTGTTTTAGATGGAAGCGATAGGATGCAACTCATGCAAAAGCTCGTGAAGCTAACAGAGCGGTATGTCCGGAACGAACATATAGACGGTATTGTTTTAGGATGCACGGAATTACCACTCGTTTTCCCATCCAATTATCGGCTCCCGGTATACAGCAGTCTTTCTATACTCGCCGAGAGCATATTAAAACAGTATTATACAAAGCCCGCCGGAGCTTCCCGTTCGCCTTCAGGTATTATTCATACACGGCTCACGGAGCGCTCTATGGCGGGTTTAAGAAACACTAAATCTGATACAATCAGAAAAAGTGTTTCTAAAAGAGGATCTATGAAACGATTTTTGTCGGGAATTACGCCGAGCGGAGATGGGAGTCTCCACATCGGCAATTATTTAGGCGCCGTGCGGCAGTTTGTGGAACTCGCAAAAACGAACGAGTGCTTTCTCATGGTTGCCGACCTCCATGGGCTTACAACGATTCAGGATAAAAAACAACTTACTCATAACATTGAAACCTTAATTCTCAATGAGCTCGCGCTTCTTCGGGGGTTTCTTACGGAGGAAGAATTTTCTAAGATTGTTTTCTTCCGCCAGTCGGATGTGCCGATGCACACCGAGTGTCAGTCGATTTTGAACAACGTGACGCCTTTAGGGCTCCTCAAGCGCGCGCACGCCTATAAAGATAAGCTTGCAGGCGACGTGATGGAGGATGACATTAATGTGGGGCTATTTAGCTACCCGATGCTCATGGCGGCAGACATTCTCCTTTATCAATCTGATTTGGTACCCGTGGGGAAGGATCAGAAGCAGCATATAGAAATTACGCGAGACATAGCCGATCGCTTCAATAAAATTTTTAAGAAAAAAGTCTTTACATTGCCGGAGCCGTATATTCCCGAGGAAGTGGCAGTAGTTCTGGGCATCGATGGCAAACGAAAGATGAGTAAGACTTTGGGCAATATCATCAGTATTTTTGAGTCGGAGGAGGTTATCAAAAAACAAGTGATGGGTACATATACCGATCCGACCAGAAAGCATGCGACCGACCTGGGACACATCGAAGGAAACATGGTGTTTAGCTATCTCGACTTCTTCGGCGAACCGCAAAAGGTATCAGAACTCAAAGATCAGTACAAAAAGGGCGCCGTGGGTGATGTAGAGGTCAAGGAGTATCTTTTTGAAAGTCTCATGGGTACTTTCATGAATGCGCGAAAACAGTACGACGAGCTCAAGGCTAACCCGAAAAATGTTAGAGAGATTCTTGAAAACGGCCAAGAGAAAGCGCTCGCGGTGGCTTCTCAAACAATGCGGGAGGTGCGGGATGCTGTGGGTCTCACGACGCAGTATTCTTTTTTTGTAAGGTCTCACCTTGCACGGCAAGGCGAGACCTTTATAACAATGGATGAGTTCTCGCGGATTGAGGTGCGGGTGGGGAAGGTCATTGAGGCAAAAAATAAAGAAGGCAGCGACAAGCTCATTCGATTGGTTGTTGACTTTGGTCCTTCGGCAGGCTCAGGATTGCGCACGATTTTTACCGGCGTGCGGGGGTTTGGCTATACGCCGGAAGATTTTGCCGGCAAACAGTTTTTGTTTGTGGTGAACCTTGAGCCCAAGAGAATGATGGGGGAGGAGAGTCAAGGAATGATACTTGCGGTGGACTCAAGCGACCCTTCGACAAGCTCAGGACACGTAGCAAAGCCTCTCTTTATATCAGCTGAAGGCATGCCCGTAGGAGCAAAAATACGGTAAGGAACAGGTTGAAAGCTATTCAACCTGTCGGGTTGGTGTGGTCGGGTTAGATGTGGTCAAGACAAACAACCGCGGTGGGAAACTCGTCATGCATCATCATGCAACAGAGTGGAGTAGTTGGCGATATTTCTCAAGATTATTTTTCCAAAACAAACAATCCTCTACTTTTTTCGGAAGCAGATCGAGCATCCGAAAATCTTCGGCAAGTGTCTGGAGGAGCGTAAAGCGAAGCCAATATGTAGAGCATCCGTACGCTGCGCTTGTTACGATTTCGTTGATCCCGTCTTCCGTGAGGGGATTGATCGCGTGGTAGGCACGAAGAAAAATTTCCGCCTTTTCCCAATCAATGGGGACCAGGTACGCATTCAGCGGCGCCAGCCCACAGAAAGCACCAATTGCCTTATGAATTTCAAATGCGCGCGGCGCTATTTTTGCATTGTCCCAGTCAATAATAAAGAGCGTGTTTGAGTTTCGTTCAATGAGGACATTGTCGGGCGTGTAGTCGCCGTGGATAGATCCCCACAAACCCGTAAACTGAGGAATGTTGTATTGATGCCGCAAGGACTCTGTGGCGTTCATGGTTGAAGCAAGACGCCCGAGGCTTTCAAATTCTTCTGGATGGGCATTGATCAATAGAGAATATTTTTCTCGAAATTGAGCAATCAGTTCAGTTACTACTTTTGTTGTTTTAGTGAAATCAATTTTTTCTAATAGATCCTGATAGATATGTAGATGCAGAGCATGAAGCAATCCAAGGATAGACGCAGCTTGTTTAAGCACCTGTGGTCCGACAGCCGGAGCCAAGAGGGGGACATGGTTAATACAGGATGTCAGGACGTACAACTTTTCTTCATGGTGTGTTATGGGACTTCCCAAAGAATTTATTCTGAAGGTGGGTATCGGTATGCCATGAGCGCGCAAGCGCTCCAGAAGCTCAATCGATTTTTGAAGCGATTCAAGGTCTGTGTTTTTGTATTGTTTGAGGATGTATGTGCCTTTGGTCGATTCTATTTTCCACGTTTGGTGGGCTCGACCTGGAATTTCTGTACTGTGGGGTTTTTCAATATCGAACGAACGCAGCGGGGCTTGTAGCTTTTTTGGTGTCATGGATTATTCATCTCATGGCCGAAAGAATTCGAGTTGTTCTCGTGTGGGCATGGCTACGTATGAGCCGAGTCGGGTAACAGCGAACGCGCCTGCTCTGTTTGCGAGTTTCATAGCTTTCTTCACGTCCTTACGTTCAAAATATTCAGTAATGAATGCCGCTCGAAATGCATCACCAGCGGCCGTTTCGTCGACAACGTGCACATGCTCGCCGGGAAAATACTCCGGTATTTTTTTGTCTTCTTCTAGCACCACTGTGCCTAAATATCCGAGCGTTATTATAGCATTTTTAGGGTGCACGGAGGGGTGATTCGTGGTATACTTACTCGTTAATCCGCCGCCCCGCCCAGGGCGGGGCTTCGGCCGGATTTCAGCTTTGAGTTACGAAAGTCCTTCGCGATTCCAACCAAAGAATCCGAGGGCTTTCAGCCCTCGGAGCTTCAATTCTCCCATGATAAAAGCGGCAAAAAAGTCGGTGCGAAACAGCAGACGCAACGGTAACGGACGGAAGATCATGAAGGTGTTTGAGGTGCGCTTCAACGTCAAGAATCTCTTTATCGGTCTTTTCATCGCCTTCCTCATCTTCTCGGTACTCGGCAGCTTCGTAAACCCAAGCGCGCTTATCCCCGAAAAGCCGCTCTCAGTTCTGATATCCGATATCAAAGACGGCAAGGTTGGACGCGTCGAAGTTATTGAGAGTAAGCTCCTTGTACAGTACAAAGACGGACAGAAAATGATTTCCCACAAGGAGCAGCAAGAATCCTTCTATAAGCTCCTCGAGGGCGCGGGCGTAGATCCCAAGACAGTCGAGATCCACATAAAAGACTTAAGCGCCGGTCAGGTGTGGCTCGGGGTGATTTCCAACATCCTGCCGCTTGCGCTTACTGTCATGTTCTTCCTGTTTCTTTTCCGCCAGGCGCGCGGGGCGCAGGACAACCTGTTCTCGTTCGGCCAAAGCCGGGCGCGGATATTTAGTAAGGATCTGCCCAAGGTGACCTTTAGCGATGTGGCTGGTGTTGACGAAGCCAAAAAGGAGCTTGAAGAAGTGGTTGACTTTCTCAAAAATCCCGCAAAGTACAACGCGTTGGGCGCCCGCACACCTAAAGGGGTGATTCTCGTGGGTCCCAGCGGAACGGGGAAGACGCTCCTAGCCAAGGCCATGGCCGGAGAGGCAAAAACGGCCTTTTACAGTATCGCCGGTAGCGAGTTTATGGAAATGCTTGTGGGGGTGGGCGCGGCGCGGGTGAGGGATCTCTTTGCCCAGGCCAAAAAGAACGCGCCGGCCATCATCTTCATCGACGAGATAGACGCTATCGGCCGCATGCGAAGTGTGGGCATCATGGGCGGGCATGATGAACGGGAGCAGACGTTAAATCAGATTCTTGTCGAGATGGACGGTTTTGAGCCCAATACGACCGTTCTCATTGTCGCGGCAACCAACCGCGGAGACCTTTTGGATCCGGCGCTGCTGCGTCCCGGCCGCTTTGATCGGCGGGTAGTTTTGGATTTACCGGATATGGCTGGACGCAAAGACATTCTTGCGATTCACGCCAAAGGCAAACCCTTCGCCCCGCGGAGCGGGGCTCCCTTCGATAAATCTCAGGACAAGCAGGGTAAACCCGGTCAAGGTGTAGATTGGGATAAAGTCGCCAAGCGGACAGTCGGTTTCTCGGGAGCGGACATCGAGAACATGCTCAATGAAGCCGCCATATTGGCGGCTCGCGACGACAAGAAAGAAATCGACATGAAAGACATTGAGGAAGCGGCGACCAAGGTCAAACTCGGACCGGAGAAGAAGCGGCTGCAGAGCGACCTCGACCGCAAGATGACTGCCTACCACGAGGCCGGGCACGCGGTGGTTTCTTACTATTCACCGAACCTTGATATTGTCCACCGGATCAGCATCGTCTCGCGCGGGATGGCTCTGGGGTACACCCTGGCGCCGCCGGAGAAGGACCGGCTCCACGAAACCAAATCGCGCCTCATTGAGGAGATTACGATGACGATGGGCGGCCGGGCGGCGGAGCAGACTGTGTTTCATGAGATGACGAGCGGCGCCGCCAATGACATTGATCAGGCAACGAAAATCGCCCGCTACATGGTGACCGAGTTTGGCATGAGTGACCTCGGGCCGATCAGCTTCGGTCCGTCCTTGGACATCACCGAGTGGGGTAAGGCCTTCTACGAGCAGCAGTCGGTGTCGCCCGAGATGCAGGGAGCGATTGACCGGGAAGTGAAGAAGCTCATCGATACCGCCTATCAAAAAGCGCTGGCACTTCTTAAGAAACACCGAAAGAAACTTGACGAGGTCGCAGCGGAGTTAGTCAAGAAGGAGACACTCGAGAGCGAGGAGTTCGAAAAACTCATGGGTGGCCCGAAGAAGAAAGTCACGTAACCATGAACCGTCTTGTTCTTATCGACGGCAATGCCATCCTCCACCGGGCTTATCACGCTTTACCCCCCCTGACTGCTCCAGACGGATCGATGGTGAACGCGGTCTACGGGTTTGTCTCGATGCTTTTTAAGCTTGTCAACGACCTTCGGCCCACGCATCTTGCGGTGGCCTTTGATCGGCCGGCACCCACGTTCCGAAAAAAACTTTTTAAAGCGTACCAATCCCAGCGGCCGGAAATGGATAAAGAACTTGTCTCGCAGGTCGAGAAGGTTCATGAGGTCATCGAATCTTTTGGCATCCCGATTTTTGAAGTCGATGGGTTTGAGGCAGACGACATTATCGGGACTTTGTCCCGGCAAATCCCAGACCAAGTAGTCATCGTCACCGGAGATAAAGATTTACTTCAGTTGGTGGACGGCGAGCGGGTCCTTGTCTACATGCCGGTGAAGGGACTATTGGAAGCGAAACTCTTCGGCGAGAAAGAGGTAAAGGAAAAACTCGGGGTTGCGCCCAAGCAAGTTCCTGATTTCAAGGCCTTGGCGGGCGATGCATCAGACAACTACCCGGGAGTCGCAGGCATCGGCCCCAAAACCGCGGCTCTCCTTCTGGTAACATACGGCTCCCTCGCCAAGCTCTACCAGGCAGTGAAGAAAAAGAAATCAGGTATGTCTCTCTCGGTACGAGCAAAGCTTGAAAAGGGGATTGGTGATGCAGAGCTGGGACAAGAGCTAGCGACCATCCGAACCGACGCGCCCATCCCGGACGCTCCTCTCAAAGCCATTGGATCACTCGATACCCGGGAAGCACGCAACGTCCTTGGATCACTCCACTTCCACTCGCTCCTCAAGCGTCTCACGGGTGTCGTGGAAAAAAACAAAGAGGAACATGTGGCTAAAAAGACGAGGCAAAAGAAGGAGACAACTGATCAGCAACAAGTGTTGTTTTAAATTTGTCGCCGTCGGTTTCTCTCATAACGCATGAAGGTAGCATTAGTCCACGATTACCTCGGTGAATTTGGGGGGGCTGAAAGAGTCCTTCTTGCGCTGTCGGAAATATGGCCGGAGGCGCCGATTTACACTGCGTTTTCCCGGCCCGGCTCTGCCTTGGAACGGTTTAAGGATCGCGACATCCGCGTTTCGTGGGCGCACCATGTCCCGGGTTTCGCGACCAAGCTCCATAGTCCTTTGCGGTTTCTCGCACCGGCGATCTGGAATAGATTCGGCTTCGCTCACTACGACGTCATCATGAGCTCGGCAAGCTGGTATGTGACCAAGGGATTTGCCAAGAAAGGCCGCGCGATTGAGATCTGCTACTGCCATACACCGCCGCGTTGGCTCTATGGCTACACCACCGCAAGCAGTTGGCAGCGCTACGGCCCTGTCCGCGCGTATGCGGCGCTGGTAGGCTTTTTCATGCGGCACTATGATTATGAGGCAGCCCAAAGGGTCGATTACTTTATTGCCAACTCCAAGGAAACAGCCCGGCGCATTAAAAAATTCTATCGGCGAGAGGCGAGGGTGATATACCCGCCAGTAGAGATACATCCTACATCTCAAATCCTAAAGCCTAAACAATACTATTTGGTTGTCAGCCGGCTCGCGGAACCCAAGCGCGTGGACCTGGCTATCGCCGCGACCGACAAACTCAAGCTGCCGCTTAAGATTGTCGGTTCCGGGCCGGATGAAAAAAGACTGAGAGCGCTTGCCGGGCCGACGGTTGAATTCTTGAGAGAACTTCCAGATGACGACACCTGGAAACTTTATGCGGGTGCAAAAGCGTTTCTGGCGACCGCAACCGATGAAGACTTCGGCATGACGCCGGTTGAAGCGATGGCCGCGGGCACTCCGGTTATAGCTTTTCGCGGCGGCGGGTACCTCGAGTCTGTGATTGACCCTTCGACTCGCTCCGCTCGCTCAGGGCAAGCGGCAACTGGAGTTTTCTTTGATGAGCCAACGGTTGAGAGCTTAACGGCCGGTATCCGTAGGCTTGACCAGCTCTCTATTAAGAGAGAGGATTGCCTGCGGCAGGCCAAGAAGTTCAGCCAGGAGCGATTTAAGAAGGCAATGAAGGCCTTTGTTGAGGAAAAATATCACGGCAGGAGCCTCGTCTGACAACATACGACATACAACATACAATTACACGAGTATGATACGAACGCAGGTATATATTCCAGACGAGTTGCATAGATAGCTGATGCTCCTGGCAAAAACCCGCGGAGTTAAATTTTCCCATTTGCTTCGAGAAGGGGCAAAAGCTGTTCTTCGTGTGAGGAAACGAAGGAGTGGAGGAACGATGTGGAAGAGCTTCATCGGAGCATATAAGGGTAAGATAAAAACGAATGCCGTGCGGGATATCCACGACTACTACCGTTATATCTGTCGACGAACCACTTGAGGCGAAGGCTTGGGAGGTGTTTGGAAGCAAACCAAGAAAGGAACCTCGTTTGTTGACTGCGCCAACTTGGCGTGTGCCCAACACTACCACTTTGACGCTATTGTCTCCCTTGACACGTTCTACCCAAAGAACCTCCGCATTGCCGCCTGAGCTTCAGGCTTCTCATTGAGCCTCAGACCGCGTATACTTGCCTCATTATGGATGTCCTCTCGGTCTCCGGTCTCACGAAATACTACGGCACATTTTTGGCTGTTGATAACGTGTCCTTCACCATCAAAGAAGGAGAAATTGTCGGGCTTTTGGGCCCGAACGGCGCGGGGAAAACCTCGACCATCCAGATGCTCCTGGGTCTCACGATTCCCACAGACGGCGAGATTGCCTATTTCGATAAAGATTTTTTCAAACACAGGGAGGAGATTCTTGAGCGGATCAATTACGCGTCCTCATACAGCCATGTCCAGGCCCGCATTACGGTTCGGCAGAATTTGGAGATTTATGCGCGCCTGTACGGGCTTGGTGATGCCCAAAGCCGCATACAGGAAGTTCTCTCGCTCCTTGAGGTAGAACAGGTCGCTACCCATCTCTTTTGGAAGCTCTCATCAGGTCAAAAGACGCGGGTGATGCTCGCCAAAGCGCTCCTTAACCGACCCAAGATCATCCTCATGGACGAGCCGACCTCAAGCCTGGATCCGGAGATCGCAAGTAAAGTGCTCGAGGTTATTCGGGAGCTTCAGGAGCGCGAGCGGGTCTCGATTCTCTACACGAGCCACAACATGGTCGAAGTAGAGCGCATCTGCGACCGCGTGATATTTCTCTATAAGGGGAAAATTATTGCGGAGGATACGCCCTTGGGGTTGACGAAGCGAGTCGGGCGCGTCCGTCTCGTCCTCACATTCGAGGGCGAAAAGGCAACCGTTGCCTCTTACCTCGAAACGAAATCCTTCACTCACGCCTTTCCGAGAGATCATGTCGTTGTGGTGGAGCTTTCTGACCGGGAGGTTCCGAAAGCACTGTTTGGCTTAAGTAAAAGCGGTGTGTGGCTCACAGACATTGATATTGAGCGGCCAGATTTAGAAGACGTGTTCCTTTCGTTTGCCAAGCGAGGTTATGAAACGACACCGCATTAGCGCCATACTCCTTCACGCGTGGTACCACTTCATCCACAGCCGGGAGACGTGGGCGGATATCTTTATGATCCCTGTTTTGCAGCTTCTGGTGTTTGTGTTTCTGGCGTTGGTTTTGAGCCAAGCGGCCGGGGTAGCCGGAGAAGTGCAGGGGAGGACACTTGTCCTCGGCATGATTTTTTGGAACATCATCAGCGTGGGGCAGTACGCGATCGCCGTGAGCGCTCTCTGGGAAATCTGGTCCCGGAGTTTTTCGAGCCTTTTCATCTCACCGCTTACCATGGATGAGTTTCTTGTCGGGCAGATGGTGGGAAGTTTAGTGAAAGTAAGCTTTGCCTTTGGGTTGGCGGCGCTCGTGGGGTTTCTCCTCTACGGATTTTCGATTTTTTCCCTGGGGTTTATGCTGCCGGTGTATATCGTTGAGCTTCTCGTTTTTGCCTGGGGGACGGGCATGGTGGCGCTGAGCCTTATTTTTCGCTACGGAACCGACGTCCAAGCGCTTTCCTGGTCGTTGGTTTTCTTCGTGCAGCCACTGGGTGGAGTGTTTTATCCAGTGAGCATTCTGCCCGCTCCGCTTCGCGTCGTTGGCGAAACACTTCCCACGAGCTACATTTTTGACGCGATGCGCGAACAGCTCCTTAGTGGACGCGTGAGTGGGGCAGACCACGTGCCGGCGATGCTCCTTTGCCTTTCCTACTTTATAGCTGGATACCTCTTGGTCCAGAGAAACTACCGCTGGGCGAAGCGAACCGGCGCGTTTGCACGGATGGAGGAGTAGCCGTCTTCGTATGCCAGAGCTTCCTGAGGTTGAGACCATAAAGATTCAACTCTCTGCAGTGCTTCCCGGGCTCACCATCAAGGCGGTGGAGGTAAGGACGGCGGGGGTGTTTAGGGGAGACCAGGGACTACTGAGGGGAATATCAGTCAAAGGGTTGCGCCGGTTGGGGAAGATGCTGGTGATCGACCTTACGGGTAACACGTCGCTGGCGGTGCACCTGGGGATGAGCGGAAGACTCGTTTTCGAAAATTTTAAAGTTAAAAGTTTAAAGTTTAAAGTTCACTGGGATGTGGACTATCCGAGAGATCCGCACACGCACGTGGTGATTACCTTCAAGGATGGTAGCCAGCTCTACTACCATGACCAGCGTAAATTCGGCTGGCTCCACATGGTGCCGACGCGGAAGGTGGCGAACCTTCCATACGTGGCTAAACTTGGGCCGGAGTTTTTGTCAACTTTAACACGTGGTAAATTTGATAAAATTATGCGCGGGAGTAGTCGGCCGATCAAGCTCGTCCTTATGGATCAGAAGAGACTTGCGGGAGTAGGGAACATTTACGCCAACGAGAGCCTCTGGTGCGCCAAAATTCACCCTAAAACCAAAGCTAAGTTATTGTCACATGGTCACATTGCTACCTTGTTTACATGCTTGGAGAAGATCCTCAGGTAGGCAATCAAGTGGCAGGGAGCCTCGAAAAACGCTTACCGGGATGCCTTTGGGAAAAAAGGAGAAGTTCAGGAACACGTTAATGCTTATAGCCGTGAGGGTGAGCCGTGTCCTCGCTGCCGGCATCTTATTCGGAAGGTTATGCTTGGCGGCCGCGGTACCTACTACTGCCCGACCTGCCAACTACTTGAGGGGAGCCAGACTACTCTTTTTCCGGGAAGATAACAGTGAAGAGCTGGTCATGAATAACAATAGTATCAGTCGACCAGCTCGGTGGTCTCTTGGTCTCTGACTGCTTCTTCGAGTCCTTAGAGGTAGATCCAAGGTCCGCTACTTGCTGCTGCTTTTGAGCTACCTCTCTGTTTATCGTGGATGCACTCGTACTGTACCTTGTATGACCACCAGGGAACGTTGTCATATAGTTTGACACTGTATTCCATGTGTCATAATTTTTTTGACACAACAGCTCGCAGGATGCTTGATAAATTATCTGACAAAATATTGTCAGATAATTTACTTCATGATATAGTCGGTGGCGATGGTTGATATCTTTCCTTCGATTATTACTCACCAGTACCTAGAGAAAGCCACGGAGTGGCTTGAGACCATTCGCCGCGGAGAGCACGTAGCGGTCTTGTTCTTCCACATGGCCGATCGCTTCTGGCGCATCCAGCAGTTTATAGAGGATCACGACCTCCATCGAAAGATTCTTGGCCAGAAGCACCAGTACGTCTTTCAGGTAGTAGACCTCAATCGAAGCTTGGTGGAGGAGCAGGACGATTTGGAATATCAGATTGCGCGGCAGATCAACGTGCGCGAGCGACATGACCCGTCACGGTCATTCCAAGAATGCCTCTCGGCATACACGAGAGCGGAGAAGCGTTTGGTCATCGTCGTCCCACAGGCGGAGACGTACTTAAACGGCGGCGACTGCCACATCCTCGAGAAGTACGCGTGGCTCAACGAGTACGTGCCGGCCCTTTCCATCCTGACTTTCTACAACTGCGATATCCTCCATTTGCAGCTCCGGGAGTACCTCCCAACGAACACAGTGCTCTATGACACTGTTTCCTCTTATCCGCTCTACGACGAGCAGGATAGCATCCTGTTTCTTCGGACGCTGGCGCGTCGATGGAACGTAACCTTGTCTGCCAAGGCTATCGGAGAGCTCTTGTCCGCATTCGGCGGCCACTTCTGGTTTCTCAAAGAAGCAGTGCGGGAAATTGTTAGAATGGGGCACTGGTCGGCTCATGAAGAAGGGATGCGGTTCAGATTGGAGCAACTGTATAGGTCGCTCCTTCCAAGTGAACTCACCGCCGTGCGCAGACTCATCAGCGGCCGATGGTCTCTGGTGGGCGAGGAGCAGCATAGCGCAAGCTATATGAAGAAGATGCGGTTCCTCGAAGGTCGGAACCGGCTGACGATGGCGCAGTTCCAGCGGTTTGTCCTCGGCCAGCCAGGTAGCGAAGCACGGTTGGAGGTGCGCGATGGAGAGATTGCCATGAACGGCGTGCCTGTCTCCCGTTTCTTCTCGCGCAAAGAGCATCGGACGCTTAACGTGCTCCTTGAAAGAAAAGGAGAGGTTGTCTCGCGAGACGAGATTGCCAAAAGACTCTGGCTGACGAAAACCAATGAACACTACTCAGACTGGGCTATTGATCAAACGATCGCCCGGATACGGAGGCGGTTGGTTGAGCTTTCACTCCCAACTTCGCTGATTCAGACGGTGCGGGGGCAGGGGTACCGCTGGGCGAAGCGAACCGGCGCGTTTGCACGGATGGAGGAGTAGCCGTCTGCAGATTCGGGACGCGTCCGCTGCCAACAAGCCACACGCCCTGGCTGCGTTAGAAGCGAGAGTTACTGCATTACTAGAAACAGCTGATGGATCCACCGCTCTAACGGTTTTACTGGCGGTAATCGGACGGGCTGTGTCTGGAAGAGAGTTGATTTACCGTAGAATTAGATAGGGGTTGAGAGAGAGGCGCCTTTATGGGTGGTCCTTGGCAGCACCATTCTGTTCTGTAGTATCGGGAACGAGATCAACTTTCGCGTCATACACCAAACACCAGATAAGCGCGCCCGTCGCCGGGTCAATCCGCGCTTGTCCCTCAAGCGCCGGGACGGCGAAGTGAGGATGGGGGAAGGCGTCGGCGAGCGCTGCCATGCGCGCGGGGATCTCATGCTTCTGCCACCAGTCTCCAAACACGCGATCTGCGATACGCTGCGCAGAGTCTGTTGCGAGCGTATCGCGTCTAAGCGACGCACCAACCATACGTACAAGCGGCGCAAAACCAGTCGGCGATTCTAAGTCGAAGCGCGTTGTATAGGTGATGATAGTGTCGTATGTCGTCTCCTTTTCATCAAACATGCGCGTTTGCGACGTATGCGGAAGCACCTGTAAAAATATTTCGCCTTTCTCTGTGATTGCGAGTGACCACACGCTATGGACGTGCTGAATGTCGGGTCGAGGGTTGAGTTTATCTTTTGGAAGCTTTCCGATAATGAGCTCTGTGAGGTCAGGTTCTTTCACCCACACCGGGTAGCCGCCGTATTTTTTCGAATACGTCCTCGAATTAAGGAACAGGTCGACGTCCTCTGGTTTGAAGAGCCCAACCCAGGGCGTTCCCCCGCGGCGATCGGGATGGTAACTGGTTCGTACACTCGCATCATATCCCTGCGCAAGGTACTCCTTGAGGAGTTTTCTGATGCGCCTTTTCTTCATAGGTTTCACGACGGTGTACTTGATCTGGATATCCTTTGGTACGACATGGGTCAAAACTTCCCGAACTCTTGATTTTATCGAACGGACCCCGCGGAGCGAACTCTGAAGACGAACTGTGCGTACACGCCTTCGCATCCTCTTGTAGTCTCTCTCATCTGCCACGTAGCGCCACGGATTCTTGCGCCGCATCGCAACCCACCGCTCGGCGTGGGCGTGTTCCTTCTTTGTGAGGAGCGTTTCACTCGTATCGGTTATGAGCGGAAGAATACCGGAAAACATCTCGCCGCTGACGCCGTCGACCGTGACTGCCTCAAGGTGGGGGAGATGGACTATCTGTGCGCCGAAGAGTATAGGAATGCCTTTTGCGCCGATACGCGTTGCCACCCGCGCGATATGAGAACCGATGCCGCCGTTGGTCGCAACGATGCCCACGACATTGGTCGGGAGGCTCAACAGCTCTTCGTTTCCGATGCTGCCGACGTACACAACTGGTTGTGACTTATAGAGCCGTGCTTCCGCTATAGAAGATACTGCTATTCCTGAGGCGTGTCCAAATGATACGACCATGCCCGTTCCGATGAGGTTGCCACTGCTCTTCGCCCGTGCTGCTGCTTGTGGTTCAACCATTGGGCCCAAGAGGCTTTGCAACTGTTCGGAAGAAACGCGCCGTACTGCCTCATCTGGCGAGAGACGCTTGGCTCGAATCGCTTCCTGGAGGTATCGAAAGTGTGCAAGCGCTGAGAGCGGGAATTCACGAACCTGAAGCACCCAAAAGTCTTGTCCATCGTAGGTAAATTCTACTTCAATCGGGGCGGGGTAAGTGCGCGACAAGATTGTTATGATTCGCTCTGCTTCTTCGCGGACAATTGGCGGAAGGGAGGGAAGAGGAACGCGTTCACCGAAGGATACGTCGCTCACGACCGCAGTACCCTGAACTCCCGGAGCAAAGACCGCTTGAGCCTCGCCAAGCGTTATCGGATCGCGGCTAAAGATGACGCCAGAGCCAGCTCCGTTTTCAAGGCTATTGCCCCAGACCATCTTTTGGACTATCACGGCAGTCCCGAATGCATCCGGAATTCCAAACTTTTTTCGGTACGACTGGGCTTCTTGGCTGTTCCACGATTGAAGGACTGCGGTCGTGGATACACGCAGCTGCTCTATTGGGTCGGTCGGAAACGAAACGCCGTGTTTTTGC
>CAYNJY010000012.1:0-22321 GCA_964397755.1 uncultured Gammaproteobacteria bacterium | reverse complement strand
ATGGATGATCCGCAAATCTTTTACAACAAAGAGGATCTGTGGGAAATACCAGCCATTGCTGCCGAAGGAGAACAACAGGCTGGCGGTAGGACTTCAATTATGACACCTCGGCACATGATCATGAAGCTCCCCGGCGAGAAAAAAGAGGAATACATCCTCATGCTGCCGTTTACTCCCCGAGCTAAGGATAATCTTTCCGCCTGGATGGTCGCTCGAAATGACGGGCAGCAGTATGGCAAACTGGTCGTCTACCGCTTCCCCAAGGACAAGCTGGTGTTTGGGCCTAAACAGATTATCGGTAGGATCAACCAGGACGCAGAAGTCAGTCAGCAGATCTCTTTATGGGATCAACGCGGCTCTCAAGTAATTCAAGGATCCCTTCTGGCCATCCCGATTGAGGAATCCCTCCTTTATGTCCGACCGCTCTACCTCAAAGCCGATACAGGCAAAATTCCAGAGCTCAAGCGGGTAATTGTTGCCTATGAAAACAAAATAGCCATGGAAGAGACACTGGAAGCAGGACTCGCCAGGATCTTCGGCACAGGTATCGGCCAACAAGCCAAACCAGGAGATGTAATAGCTCCATCGGTAACACCGACCGACACGAGTAAGGAGAATCTCGCCAAACAGGCTGCCGAGACGTATGATGCCGCTATCCGAGCCCAAAAAGAGGGGGACTGGGGAAGATACGGAGAAGAAATTAAAAAATTGGGGGAAATTCTGAATAAACTGCAACCATGAATCTAAAAAAAGTGGCTTGTGATTATTATTGTAACACTGGTACTGCTTAGTTTTTTGCCATCGCTGTTTATGGCATACTAGGAGGAAGAATGATCTCAATTGCCCTAATCAGAAAGATGCTGGTATCTATAGTCCCGCTGGCGCTTTTTTATCTTTTGAGAAAAGTTGCCAAGGGACAGCGTCTGCCTGAAAGAAAATTTCACTCGTCTAATTTTGATAAAAATCGGGTTGTGGAGGGAGAAATTGTAGAGGAGAAAAGTTAGATTGAACCAAGTATAATAACTGATATGTTGAAGAATAATTTGGGTCGATTGGGGATGAACTTACCTTTCAGGGAACGGTTAACAATGGTGTTCTCAAAAAGTACTATAAAGACTATTTTTAGAGACTAAACGGTGGAACGTTTCTTGAAATTGGCTGCGGGAATGGCACAGGGGCTAAAGTCATTAGAAAATATTTCTTTCCTAAAAAATTATTTCTAAAAACTCCTTATTCATACCTTAAAAAGATTTCTTTTCTCGGTAAATCTACTTTACATAGCTTTTTGATAAAGCGAAACTATAGATAATGTGTGGAGCTAGTACACATGAAAGGTGTATGGGTTTCTGCCTGGTGGCTCTCCCGTGAAGAATACCTATGGCCATAGGCCTATTGTATCAAAACTGAAACGTCGTGCGATCGTGTTTATTCATTTGTCAATTGCTTGAGCAGACATTTCCCCTCTGCTACAATTGCGACACAACCCGCCGACGTAGCTCAACGGTAGAGCATTCCCTTCGTAAGGGAGTGGTTGGAGGTTCAAGTCCTCTCGTCGGCTCCACACATCCACTCTCAAACGTATGGCTCGATCACGTGTAAGACGCTACGCAGAACGCCGCGAAAGACACAGACTGGTTGTCTCTTTGCTCGGAATTACCGCGATCATCCTCTTTTTTGCCATCTTCGGGCTGCGGCTCCTCGTGGGCTTTAGCCTCCTCGTCGACAGACTCCGCGGCAGTTCCCCAGCACAACCGTCGCAATCGATACTTCTACCGCCAGTGCTCAACCCGCATCCGTCTGCTACCAACAGCGCAACGATTCCGCTCACTGGCAGCGGAACCGCAGGAACCTCCCTCATCGTCTACGTGAACGAGGCGGAAACAAAGAAGCTCACCATCTCCGATGACGGCACGTTCTCCCTTCCTTCTCTCAACCTCGTTGACGGGACCAATACGGTAAGCGCGAGAATCACCGACGAGAAAGGAAATGCAAGTGATCTCTCCAATGTCCTCTCTATCCTTTACAAAAAAACACCGCCAACGCTTGATGTAGCCACGCCGGTGGACGGTACGGCGACAAGCGGAGAACCGAAAAGAGTAACAGTTTCCGGAAAAACCGATGAGGAGACAGCGGTAACGGTTAACGGCAGGCTTGTGTTCGTCCGGCCGGATGGATCGTTTGCCTATGACTATCCGCTCTCCGACGGAAACACCGTCCTTACAGTCGTCGCAACCGATAAGGCCGGCAATCAAACCATCGTCGAGCGACGCGTCAGTTACCAGAACTAAGCATTTGTTCCGTTACCCCGGTCAACACCCACACCCACACCATAACCCACGGATAAAAGAGCGAATTGACAAACATGCTATGCACCAAAACTGAAACGAGCGCGGCGAGGTAAATCGCGCCTGCCTCCTTCTTGTGATTGTAGAAAATACATCCGATCCTCAACATTTTCCCAAGCATGCCAAGATAGATAGATAGCCCCAATAGCCCGGAAGTCGCTCCCACAAAGAGAAAGCTATTCTCAATTCCCCAGGCGGCATGCGAGGGGATAAGACGGCCATCCAAGGAGTACTGGAGCTTGTTTGCTGTTTGAGGAAGCAATCCCAAGGTGTTGAAGCCGTGGCCGAAAAGTGGAGATTGACGGATAAGCTCCAGCCCATAACGCCAGCTTCCTAATCTCGCAAGACTCGATGTCGTCCGCAATAAATTCTGTCCCTCGCCTGCCCTGGGCAGAAATAGTAAGAAGGCTCCAAAAGTCAAAACTAAAACAACAGCCAACCGCCGCAGAGAAGAACGAAGGTATATTAAAAACAACAAGGCGCCAACGAAAGCCAGGTAACTGCCGCGAGAGTAAGTCAGAAGAAAAGCGATAAAGACAGAACCTTGTCCCAGATACCAAAGCCAAGAGGTAATTTTTCGCTTAATGACAAAGCCCGCAAAAAGCGTCAGAACCATGATAATTCCCGTAAAGTTGGGGTCAAGGAGTGTCGAAAAAACGCGCCAGTAATGGGGATCCCACCCGAGGTAGTAAAGGTTGCGTAGATCGGGATAAAGCACGTACTGCCCAAGTCCCAACCATGCGGTAACGATTCCGCTTACGTACAGCCAACGGATCCAAACACGAGAAGGCACGAGAGACAAGCTTGAAATCCAGTACAACCCAGCATAGAGAAGCCATCGGACGAGATACAAAACGGCGACTCCTACCTCAGAAGCTACAAACCGGGTGGCGTTGCTTAAAGTCGAAAACAGGGCGGCGAGGGCAAAGGCCACTATCCACCACACCAGACGCGGAAAAGATTTGTTTCGTTTTAAGGCAGGTAACGAGACCGCAAAAAGGACCACCATAATCAATTCATGAGGGAACAGACGGACGTGGCGGCCCAGAGGTATTGCTCCCAGCTGGCCCGCAATCAAGGTCAAAAAAAATAACGGCAGCAGTAATCTCATACGCGCTTCCTGCGTATCAGCCACAGTTTGGCCCGCGTCAGAAACGAGTGAAAACTCATCATGATCGCGAGAATTGCTCCGGGAACTCCATCGAGAAACCCGCCGAACCAAAAATAGTTCAGCAAAAACTTCCCAAGCGGCCAGAGGAGAATCTGGACGAGCGTGACCCGAACACCCGAGGCAGCCAGATAGCGAGCGTTGAGGCTCGAGTACTCGTTAATTTCTCTTAAAAATTGTGCGACGTTAGGGTGGGGGAAGTGGAATAGGGGATTTTCAAGCTCACCTACTTTACCCGACACTTCCCAAACTTCATGCACTGGCCTCCTCCAATGCCCAGCATCCTTCCTGGCCATGCGCAGAAGCCGGACGTGGCTGGTTTCGCCATGCTTCAACTCCCTCCCCCACATATAATCTCTTCGTTTTATATAATATCCTACTGGAAAAGTAGCAAGAGCAACTTTCTGGATTTCAGAAGCCAACTCTTTGCTCACAATCTCATCGGAATCCACAAACAACACCCACTCTCCTTTTGCCTTCAATAGACCGACGTTGCGCTGCTTGGCAAAGTCACCAGCCAGATGCTGGCGATATATCTTGGTGGTATACTTCCGGGAAACGGCGACAGTTTGATCGCTTGAAAAATCATCAACTATGACAATTTCATCACACCAGGTGAGGCTCTCCAAGGTTCTGGGCAAACAATCCTCGTCATCGTGGGTGAGGACAACGGCGGAAATCATTGAAAGTATTGTAGCACAGCGCCTATGGTGAAACGGATGTTTTTGTTCATTGCTTTACTCTACTTTACGCTCTACCTGGCTCACGTCGCGCTGATAGGTACATCAGTCTACGGCGACGGCGTTTTTTACTATTCGTGGCTTCGCTCGCTCGTCGTCGACCGGGATTTTCATTTCGCAAACGAATATCAGCACTTTCACGTCAGTCAACCTCTTTCTCCTCGAGGTGTCCCTGGAAACAAATACAGCCTTGGCCCGGCTCTTTTTTGGCTGCCTTCGTACCTCTCCACCCATCAACTCATTCGTGGAGACGGTTACGAACTTCCGTATCAACTTATGGTAGGCTTATCTAGCGTCTTGGCAAGCCTATTCGGGCTCCTGTTGCTCTTTCGGCTACTTTGCCAATATTTCTCCCGACTCGTTTCCTTAACGACTGTTGCAACCGTCGCTCTGGCAACGAATCTCCTTTTTTACGGCGCCGTCGATCCGGTCAATTCGCATGCAGTCTCGTTTTTCGCAGCCTGCCTTTACCTTAACCTCTTTTTTCTTCCCCGACCGAGGGCATTCGCTGTAGGACTGAGCTTCGGTTTCCTTTCAAGCATAAGGCTTCAAGATTTGCTCTTCGGCCTCTTGCTTATACCCAGACGAAAACGCCTTCAAGTCAGTACGCTCTTTCTGGGGTTTGTCATCGGCTTCCTGCCTCAATTAGTAGCATGGCAAGCCCTCTATGGCACTATTTGGAAAAACCCCTACCTTGCCGGCGGGGAAACCTTCTCGTTCTTCAAGCCTCACCTTCTGGGTGTGCTCTTCTCCTCCTCTAATGGGTTATTCCTTTGGACACCGGCAACACTTCTGGGGTTCGTCGGCTTACTTTTCCCAAAATCACGGATCTCCCATACACACTGGCTTCTGGCAGTCTTCCTCCTTGAACTCTACCTGATCGCCAGTTGGGGTACGTGGTGGCAAGGGGCAAGCTTTAGCGGAAGAATGCTGGTCAGCAGCCTTCCTCTTTTAAGTTTTGGTCTGGCTTCCGTTTTTGAACGGCTGCAAAAATACGTACTCCTAAGGAAACTGATGCTGCAGCTTATCGTCGTACCGCTTACCGTCCTCAATCTCCTTGCTATCGTCCACTTCCTGCTAAAAAGCTAACCGTCTGAAAGGATTCTTTTGTAAAGACGGGCAAGTTTTTTGGCGCCGAGGTCTATATCATGCACGGTCTCGGCACGACGACGAGCCAGACGCGCATATCTCAACCGCAGTTTCGGATCATCAAGAAATTGTTGTATCGCGACAGCAAGCCCTCTTGCATCTCCGGGCTCGATAAGGATTGCGGCACCTCCGACGTTTTCCGGTATGCCGCCGGTCCGGGTCGTGACGATCGGCAAACCCGAAGCCTGAGCTTCAAGCAGGGCAGTGTTATACTGCTCTTGCCAGGTGCGAGTCGCTTTGCTGGGCGCGACAAAGATGTCCGCGTGCTGATAGAGAGATGGCATCTTCTCATATGGTGCGTTCGTTATCCGAACAGATCGGTCAATTCCCCACTGCTTTGCGAAGTTCTCAAGTCTCGTATTCTCCGCTCCGCCGCCGACAAAAAGAAATGTTAAAGAGACATCGTGCTGCTTTTGATCGGCAAGCAAAATTTTCGCAGCTGTAAGAACGTCCAATACTCCCTTATACTCTTCGAGCCTTCCGGCAAACATGATCGTAAAGTTTCTCTGGCGTCGATCGCCGAGGATCCGCAGGTAATCGTGTCGTGGCCGAAACGTTTGGGTATCAATAAAGTGACCGATGACGGTAATCTTGGAAGGATCGCATCCTTCTATCAAAAGCGATTCTTTGGTCTTTTGGGTTAAGGCAATGATGTGATCCAGTTCCTCTCTCGCACGTTTCTTAAACGCTTTCCTTCCCCAAATACCTTCATTATTAAACGGGATATTTTCCAACACCGTCGCTATGACTTTTTTCACGTACCCTCTTCTTTTGGCGCTCAATGCCTGCTGGGTATAGTGGTAGTATGTCTCTGCCGTGTGGACGAGGTCAAAACCCTGCAGTCTCTTCTCAAGCCCCACGAGATAGTGCGCATCAACAAAAAGCCTATTGAGAATCGGCATCTTATATGGAAAATCCGGCAGGTCCATGGGCGAGGGGAGCTTCACAACGGGAAATAAAAACTTGTCGTGATAGGGAGTGAGAGACCCGAATGCCGTTATCGAAAAGTCTTTCACGAGCGGCTCAAAAAACTGCATTTCGTACGTGTTGAGAAACGTTCCGCGGACAATGGCAACCGTATGCTTCATATTCTCTTATATTTGCCCCACCCCTAAAAAGTCCCTGAGTGACCGATACAAGCGAAGCAATGGGTCCCCATGATCACGGGGTATCGACGGAACTGATTTCTGTCCTGTCCGTACCGCCAAATCCTCCCCGTGCCCTACAACAGAAATTCGTTGTACAAGCCACGCGTCGTGTCCATCTACGGTATATGAGCTTACCCGGGTGTAATCGTCAAGCATATCTATCATTGAATAGTCTTGAGTTGTACACGCATCCTCACATGCGATAAGCAGGGCATCAACATCACCATATTGTTCCCCCGAAAGCCATAATCGAAGCTCGTGTCGTGCAATCGGCCGCGTCGGGTGAAAAAAATACTGTTCCAAAACATCTCCGGGATAGTGCAAAACGGCGATAGTTTCATACGGACGAATTACTGCGGCAACTTTTTCTGCAACCGTATATTTCCACAATTGTTTTTCTACTTGTTTATATTTCAATACATTGACTGCTATACTCGTGGTGACGAATACCATAACACACAGCGTTATCAACCGTCCTCTTTTCCTATATCGATCAAGATAGAGAGCAATGCTATAGGCAAAAAATGGCACCAATAGAAAGAGAAAGTAACTATGTCCCCACGCGGCAGTGGGCAGAACAACCACGTTGACTACCCCATAGGCCAAAAGGCCGGTCAGGACGCTTTTTGCCAGCATCTCGGTTTTATTGTTGCTTCGCAAAGCCTCCCACCACATATATAATCCCGCAACTGCTAATGGCGTAAAGTAGATAAGGATGCGGAGACCTATCAATAAGCCCAGACGCAGCGGCCAGTACGGTAGTGCGAACAGCTCCGTCCCAACTGAACGTACCATGACGGCGGCCAAAAGCTCTTGAAAACCCCCGGTTGCCGCATAGACAGCAAAAAGAAATACCCCAAAGCCGGCAACCAATCCCACGCCATACGCAAACCAGACCCGTCCAATAGTTTTTCGGTAGTTCCCAACGAAAAAAACAGCAAGTATTGCAAAAAAATAGCCTGCATACCAGTCGGTCAGCGCGGCAACAAACGTCACGAGTCCAAAACCCAGGAGAAGCCGTGCGTGCTTCGTTTTCACATAACGGATCAGGATATCCAACAGCAACAGTGCAAAAAACACCGACGCTTGTTCAAAAAACATGTATTTCCAAAAAAATGTAAGCATCGGAAATACCGAAGCGACGAGTGCAGCCATTACCGCGACACGCGTTCCCCATACGCTGCGCCCGACGCGATAGATCATGGCGACTATACCTAAGGTAAAAACGAATGTCCCCGCATGCACGACCCAATTATGGAATCCAAATACCGCAAAGGGGATCGCGGAGAGAACGAACAACAATATTGGGTGATGGAGATAGTACGCAGCGGTCGTCGGCAGTGTCGCCCCGGCATAGTACGTCGGTAAGAAGCCGAGACGTAAGAACCCAAAGCGAAAGTAGTTTTTGGCAGCAAGAGCAAGGTAATTGTTGTTTGCGTTATACAGCCCGACATGGGGAGCATTCACGCCGATAAGCCAGAGACTCACTATCCCTGCGACAAGAAGCATACCTATCATGCGCCGGTTTGAGACAGTCATAGGGTATTGATCACGTGCAGTACTTCTTGAGCAAAATATTTCCAGGAAAATCGTTTGACGTTTTTGTAGCCAGATGAAATAAGCTTGGTTCGCAGCGCGCGTGAGGGTATACGAAATAGAGCCTGCGCAAGCGCGTCGGTGTCCATGGGATCGACGAGCAAGCCGCTCTTCCCAATAACTTCCGGAAAAACACCGGTGTTACTCACAACGACCGGACACCCACTTGCTTGCGCTTCAATTGCCGGCAAACAAAATCCTTC
Organism: uncultured Gammaproteobacteria bacterium; assembly: GCA_964397755.1. Lineage (GTDB taxonomy): Bacteria > Patescibacteriota > Microgenomatia > UBA10105 > UBA927 > CAYNJY01. The sequence continues at coordinate 13,972 of CAYNJY010000012.1, read as the reverse complement.
CCGGTGAGACGGAGAAACGAAAGCAGTTGCACCCCGGTAGTACACCGGAAGCTCGTCATCAGGAACAAATCCTATGTGCCTAACACGCGGGCCGATACCCAGCTCTGCGATGGTTTGGGTGATGGCGTTATCAAACCAAAAATTGCTCCCCACAAGCAGAAGATCGTACGGTTTTTGGAAGTTTTTGAGAAATAGTGCAAATGCCCGCAGTATTCCCACGACATTTTTTCCGGGCTTGAGGCTGCCGACAAAAAGAAAATACGGGTGGTCTCGCTTCATCGTTACCCCTTGCGGTGTAAACCGTTGGTCAACACCCGGATACGCTACAGTGATTTTTTCTTTTGGTACATGATAATGGGTCATGATATCAAGAGCCGACGCACGAGAGACGGTCATAATGTGATCCGCGCGAGCCGCCAACTCCTTGGTCTGTTTCGTGAGCTTCCGTAGAAACCCGGGATAATCCTGTGGTCGATACAAAAATCCCACATCATAGATAAAGCCTATAGTGCGTGTTCGGGGAGGGGGAGAGGGGAGTGCTTGGGAAAGTCCAAGGAAAATATCCACCGGACGACGGCGCAGCTCCCGCGGTAACCAGATAGTGAACCAACCGAACTTTGGAAGAACCACATGTTCTAACCGCCCACCGAGCTCCCGCAGTATCCCCTGCCGGGTCGGACGAAAGCCATAGAGTCGATAGATGTTTTTTGTGTCAATCCTGGCCAGCTGTTTAAGGAGGTTCAGGGTGACCCGGTAGACACCGACTTTCAATCGGTCATCCGCTATGGACAGCGCTCCCCCATCAATACCGATCATCTTCCATCTTTTCATACTTTTATAGTGTACAATTAGACAAGCGGCCGCATCCTCATTTGTACATTGATGTATCAGCTGAACTGTCTTTGTGCTCCGAATCTTCTATTTAGATAGTTGCGTACTCCGCGAAGCGCTCCTTTCTCTCCTTTCCTCCAGTGATCCCAAAGTGTCTTGGGTAATCGGAAAAATTCGTACAACCGTACCCTCAACGGAGCACAGCGTTCAACAAAGAGTAAGTGATTGCGAGCGAGGTAATACTGATGGAGGAACGACCCTCGGCCGAGCGATACCGATTCCATATGCGTAATTCCTTTCGTTGGAATATAGAGAAGGGGGAATCCGGCGCTTCTCGCCCGAAGACAGAAATCCGTCTCTTCATAATAGAGAAAGTACGGTTCGTAGAAGTACCCGATACGCTCTACCACCTCCCGATGGATGGCGATGCAGGAACCGGTTATGTAATCGGTTTCTTTAGCGGGAAGGACACTTGTCCAGCGTCGAGGATCAAGCCCGCCTGCCATGGGTCCGGCGATGCCTGCTTGAGTTTCCTTAAGTTTCTTCACCAGCGTCCCAGCTGCCGACGGAGACATGGAGAGATCTTGATTGAGCACTACCACCCACTGCGCGCCCTTTTTCAGAGCTCGGCGGATGCCGACGTTTGCTCCCCCACCATAGCCAAGGTTTTGTTTAGAGTTGTCGACTACCACCACCGGAAATCCTGCCAGCGCGCGCAACAACCTCCTCAAAACCTTTTTATCCGGTTTGTAAAGGACAACGACAAACCACACCCGGCGATCTCTCATACTTTTTTATAGACAACAAGTAAAGCTTCCTGGCTTCCTGTCAGATGTGACAGGACATCAATAATCACATACAGTAGTCTTTTCCATGCCGGGTGAAGCGACCGATCGTGATTGTCTCCCTGCCGTCCTATGCGCAGAAAACCAAGCGGAAGAACCAGTGCGTCAAGAGTATTCATGGTAAACTGCCAGCGGTGCTGTTCGGGAGAGAGCGATTGCCAGCGATCTTTTTTCAGTTTTGCCACAAGGCTGCCAAAGTTAGGAACGCCGATAGCAAGGATGCCGCTGGGCGCAAGTACAGCTAAAAGCTTTTTTATCATCTGCCGCGGAGCTGGCAGGTGCTCCAAGACGTGATTGAGGACGATTATATCGGGTTTTTGAGGGAGTTTGGCAACGGAGAATTCACTCGGGATGAGCCGGATGCCAAACTCGCGCCTGGCCAAGGTAACTGCCGCGGGAGAAGGCTCAAAGCCGATTGCCGCAAAACCGGCCTTTCGAGCCTCATCAACCAGCAAGCCAACACCGGCGCCAATGTCAACGAGCACGCCACGACTTTTGAAGCTCCGGGGGTTTATCCTCGGATTCTGCGGTCGGAATCGCGAAGGATTTTCGTAACCCACAGCTGAAATCCGGCCGAAGCCCCGCCCAGGGCGGGGCGAAGGCGGATTAAAACGACGTACGAACGCGACGATGATTCGAAAAAGTTCACGGAAATATTTTTCTTTTTCTAGGTAAATCGCAAAGTCCTCCTTGGCGTACCACTGCTTCCTCGTGACGTGTTTCGGAGTGAGCGTGCGTACTTGTCCGCATGCCCGACACGAAACAATTGCGTACTTCCCGCTGTGAAAGAGATGCCACGTCCGTTTGTTTCCACACCAACACGCTGTATGGGCCATAGATAAAAAATGTAAAACTAACTATCCTTGCTACAACGGTCTGCCAAGCGGAGCTTTCAAAAGTTTACTTAGGAGCAAAAGCCAGTAGGTGAGCGCTTCCATGTACCCAAACGCTTTTGCCAGCACCAATCCTCGCCAACCGTCCCGCCATCCCTGCTCCCTGACGAAGCGAGCCCAGAACAGGTGCGGCCCATAGAGGAAAAGTTTTGCAAGCGTTACCGGCTCTCCCTTTTTCCTTAGCTCGCCCGCGCTGAGCCAAGCATAACGCGTAAACTTTGAAAAAAGCTGCAAGGGGGTTCTGTAGGAATGATGGTGAATGAGGCCGCTCAATTTCCCGATCTTGCCATTGACCTCGATCTCCTCGTGGAGCGGAATTCTCAGCACTTTTCCCTTTCCACTCCTGAACAAGCGGACCTTACTATACCGTTCTCCTCCAAAGTACACCGGTTTCCCCAAAACATAATTTTGATACCGGATTTCGTAGCCGACAACGGTCGGTCGTCTGCTTCCGACAACGGCTCGGATCTCTTGACTAAGTTTCTTCGACACGCGCTCGTCGCTGTCGAGCACCAAGATCCACTCTCCCTTTGCCTTCTCCACCAGCCACTGTTTCCTGCGGCCCAAATTGCTGTCCATGCTCTGAATAACTGTCCCACCAAACCTCTTGACAATCTCCACCGTCCCGTCACTACTCCCCGCATCCGCAACCAAAAGTTCATCCCACAGCCCCCTTACGCTCTCAAGTGCACCCACAATTACCCTTTGTGCGTTTTTGGTAATCATCACAACTGAAAAATTCATTCTACTCCTTAATCGCATATACGACTATTAAGGCACGTGTGTGAGTAAACTTGCCAACTATCAATTGGGTCACCCAAAGTATATAGAGAAATGGAACAATAGTCTTCGAAATAATACTGTTTAGTTTAAGATGCTTACTCGTTCGCCTATTGATACTGCCCGCAATGTTCGTAACAAACTCATGAGCAGGTTCCCAAGTAAATATTCTCACTATTTTAAATCCGTAATGTTCAAGAAGTCTTCGGAGGACAGTCGGCGAGAAATGGAGAAGATGATCTGGTATGGCCCACCAGTCCCAGTACCTCCCCGCTAAATAGGCCATCACGCTCATGTAGTTGGGGCACTGAATTACAAGTAACCCCTTCTTTTTTAAAACTCTTTTTATGGCAAGTAGATTCTCGTTGATTTCAGAGTCGTGTTCCAGAACATCAAAACAAGTGACGCAATCAAAATATTCTCGTGGAATCTTCTGCTTCTGTAGCTGACCAAAGAGAAAAGTAGCGTTTACTTTTTTCTTCGCGTATTCAACTAATTTCTTGTTGATATCGAGACCGTAAAGCTCCCATTTCAACTTCACATTGTGAGCAACTATCGAAAGAAACAGTCCAGATCCACACCCTAGGTCAAGTATCCTCCCACCCTTTTTGAGTCGCTCTATGTCATTAAGTCTCTTAATGAATCTCTGTCTTAACTGAGGCTCTCTTTTCTTATATTCTATCAAATAATTTTGGCCGTATAACTTGTTTCTGACTTGCTTCGCTAATCGAACATTAGAAACTGAAGTCATGACAAACCCGCAATTATGACACTTATACAGCGAGGAAAAATCCTTGCTGAAGATTTCTAACCGAGAACCACCACAGAGACTACAGCCCGTAAGCTTAGTTTCGGTACTAGTAGTAACTTTTTGCATCTTGACTTTATTGTAAACTGTTGTGTTCAATAGATTTAAGAGTGAGGAAATTTGCCCTCCTTCTACCAGTACTACTATATTTTCTGTTATTTTCCCCGTTCTTTAGGGCCTTTTCAATATCCGTATTTAATAAGGTGTCACAGAACCCTCTTATTTCTCCTTCCTCTGAAGCTTGGGAAACCAAGTATACACACGCCCCGTCAGTAAAAAAAGAGGATAGCGCATATAAAATGTGATACGCGGGACATGACGGATCTCGCTGGCGGATTGGGTATGCTACATCAGCGGACGGGATGACGTGGGCTAAATACTCGGGAAACCCAGTTCTCGGAAGTAACCCAACGATTCACAAGAACAGCATGTTCATACTCCCTGAGTGATCTATGATGGCGGCCGGTACAAAATGTGGTATATGGCTTCGCCTGACCGATCAAAAAGCGCGCGGGAGCGCGCTCGAACCATGGGCGGCGCTACGCGCCGCCCCGACAAGTCAGAACTATGTGGGCTCACCAGGATTCGAACCTGGGACCTTTGCAATGTCAATGCAACGCTCTCGCCAGCTGAGCTATGAGCCCTACAGCGGATCCTTGACCTCTTTTATTATATCACCTAGACTAGATTTGAGGTATGTGGAACCGTATAAAAGGCGCCATCGAGGCGGTTTTTAATTTTCTTCAAGGTATCGTCGTCATCATGGCGATCCTGGTGATGATCTACCTCTTTGTCATGTCGCCGCAGGAAATAAGCGGACAGTCGATGTACCCAAACTTCGAGAACGGCGAATATATCCTGACCAATAAAGTGACGTACCGGCTCAAGGAGCCCGATCGCGGTGACGTGGTCGTGTTTGAATCTCCCCGCAATAAGGATATCGATTATATAAAACGGGTGATCGGCCTCCCCGGAGAGAGCGTTGCGCTCCGAAGTAGCTCGTTTTATATCAACGGACAAAAGCTCGACGAGCCGTACATAGACCCATCGGTGTACACCTTCGGCGGATCGTTCCTCGCGGAAAATAGCGAAATTACCGTTCCTTCCGGCTTGTACTTCGTGGTTGGCGACAACAGGCCCAACAGCTCAGATTCACGGGAGTTTGGCCCGATAGCAAAAGAAGACTTTATCGGCCAGGCATTCCTGCGCTACTTTCCCTTTCAGAAAGCTGGAATTATTTCCCACCCGGTGTACTCACTTGAACCGTAGCTACTTCCCTTTCATCATCTTTTGGTGGAGCATTTTGAGGGTCTTACTCGTAGACTCTAGATTTCCTCGAATTACAAAAACCACACGCGCTTCGACGTTCGACTGTGTAATTTTGACCAGTCCGCCGACTGCCTGAGCCAGATCCTTTGCCATCGTGTCAAGTTCGTCGCTGTGGATTCGCTCAACTCGGTGTGCCGGTTTTTGGGCGATCGTTGCTTTGAGTCTACGTGCTAAATCCTCGGCTCTGCGAACCGATGCGCTTTCGGCAAGAATCGTCTTGTACGCGTCGACCATAAGTTTGACATCGCCCAAGCCTGCGATAGCCCGTGCATGTCCTTCACTAATGGCCTCGGATATAAGACCGTCCTTAATGGCGTCTGGAAGAGCTAAAAGTCGCATGGTATTGGACACATATGATTCACTCTTCCCGATGCGTTTTGCTATTTCAGATAGTTGAAGTCCGAACTCTTCAATAAGCCTTTGAAATGCTTGTGCGCGCTCGATAGGGTTGAGATCTTCACGTTGCACGTTCTCAACGATTGCCATCTCAAGCATGCCCTTCGCTGTCGTTTCTTTGATAAGCACAGGGACAGTCGATAGCCCCGCGAGTCTTGAAGCCCGCCATCTGCGTTCTCCCGCAATAATCTGATACCCAGCGGGAGTTTTCGCAACGATGAGGGGCTCGATGATTCCGTGCTCACGAATCGAGTTTGCGAGATCCGCAAGTGACTCTGTTTGTATAAGGCCGCGCGGTTGGAGGGGATTTGGCTGGAGGAGCTCGATGTCAAGATGAAGTACCTGTTGTGTGTCGACCATGTTACACGAAAGCTTGGACAGAAACGTACTGCTTTCCCTTCCTCTTTTGAAACGTCACCTTTCCAGTAGAAATTGCAAATATCGTGTAGTCTCGGCCAAGCTCTACCCCAATTCCAGGATAGTATCGCGTTCCTTTTTGACGCACAATGATACTGCCAGCTCTCGCGATTTGACCGCCGTAAATCTTGATCCCTAAACGCTTCGAGACTGAATCTTTGTTGCCGCTGGCTGTACCCCCGGCTTTAACGTGAGCCATAGAAGTTAAAAGTAAAAAGTTTAAAGTTTTCTCAATGCAGAATCAGTTTTTCCGTAACACGTAAAAATTTCGTCGTACCACTGCCTGTGGCCGGCTGTACTCTATAGGACCATCAAGAAGAGTATAGCCAAGGTTTTCACACCTGTCAACAACGGTTTTCACGAAAAGCTCCTCGTCCCCAATTCGAAAGGAAGGCATGGCAATAACAACCACCCCGCCCACTTTGAGAATCGTATGCCATTCTCGAAGGCAACCGATGTAAAGTTTATCAAGACCTTTGATGAGGTTCTGTATACTCTTTATTTTCCACAAAGAGCGGAGCTGCCGCTTCTCGCTTACCTTTGTTGTTCCCATATATGGCTCTGTCACGACCGCATCGATAGAGTTTCTCGAAATCTTTTCAGACACACGTGTTGCATCAGCCGACAATAGCTGAACCATTGATCCAGAAAGACCCTGATTCTGTTTTATAAGCCACTCGAGATTTGCTTTCGCTTTCCGTATAGCTTCGTGAGACTGGTCTAATCCAATAACACTCCATTTGCCCAGCAGCGCTTCACCGAGAATCGTCCCCATGCCGCAGAAAGGGTCGAGGAGGGTTCTTGGTTCATCGTTCATCGTTGAAGGCAAAAATCTCCTTGCGAGATTGACGACCATGCGGGCGACTTTTGGCGGCAGCATCCCGGCTTTGGGATCTGCGTATGGACGGCCATAATCCCTGTTACTCCACTGTTCGAACGGCTGAACCGCTTTGGTACACGCAATACTATAGGAGGTTCCGGTCCAAACGAGAATCAGTTCCAAAAGTCCTTGCTTCTGGACAACGACACTAGAAAGATCGCTCGTGTTGCGCGAAACAACATACCGCGCCGCGATCCCAAGTCTCTCAAGCGCGGACTTTACCTGAGCACGTATGTCTTTCGGGAAGTTATTCTTTCCAAATACGCTTAAACCAAAAGAGATAGAATGCCGATGGTTCGAAGCTAACAAGTACGAACTGAGTGTCTCCGCTGATGGAGATATTTCCTCACCGACGACCTCTGCAATCTTCACGGTTCCGCCGAGCGTATTGATCCAGTGGATAACGTCTATATCTCCCTCTACGCGAACGATATGCTCATCGAGGAGTTCAGTATTCGGGAAAAAACTCAAAACTTCGCGTCGCGCAAGCGCAGGGGTTCTTCCGAGAATGAAAAGGTACGGGGTCATGGCTGACCGATCGATGTTACCTGTACGGTCGTCTCGAGCGCTCGAAATCCTTTGGTTCTTCGGTAACGCACCTTTGACTTGAAACGCCGAACCGTAATTTTTTTCCCTTTCTGCTGTGAAACTATTTTTGCTTTCACTGCGCTATTTTTTACCAGCGGCTCGCCGATCTGTGTTTTGCCATCAGAATGCGTGAGGAGCACTTTTCCCAGTGTAACAACCTCTCCAGGCTTCCCTTCTAGGTGCTCAACAGTAATCGTGTCGCCCGTACGTACCGCGTACTGCTTCCCGCCGATATCAACAACTGCAAACATAGATCCACCAATTTTATCAAGCAGGTTATCCGATTGCAACGGGAGGAGCATCTTGAAGGCCTCTTCGTATGGCCATGATGATGCCTAGACCAATCGAGAATGAAATGATAGAACTTCCTCCATATGATACAAACGGCAGCGTGATACCGGTAATCGGCAGAAGCCCCATGTTCATTCCGGTGTTTATAAACATTTGAGAAAGAAGAAGTGCAAAAAAACCAACTGAGTAGGTGTAGAAGAATGGGTGTCTTGACCGCCCCCCGAAGAGAGGCAAAAGTACTCGCCACAAGAGGTAACCGTAGCCGACAAGCAGCAACAACCCTCCTACGAGACCCAGTTCTTCTATTAAAGCCGCAAATATAAAATCTGTATGAAACTCAGGCAAAAAACGCATGTGACTTTGCGTTCCTCGTCCTAATCCTCGTCCAAATAGTTGTCCACTTCCCACTGCAATCATGGCTTGGATGGCGTTGTAGCCTGCGCCATGAGGGTCAAGCGCTGGATTGAGAAATGTCAGAATCCGCGCTTGTTGGTACTCGGCAAGAAGTCGCCATACGACGGGTCCGAGCAACGCAACAATGGGACCCGTGGCAAGAAATAGACCAAGTGGAGCACCCGCCGACAAGAGCATCGCAAACCATACTGCGCCGTACACGATGCTTGAACCCAAATCGGGCTGTCTGAGTACAAGGAGAAACGGAAGTAAAAAAAGCCCAAAGTGGATGGGAAAGTGTTTCATCGATCTCGGTGAATAGACACACAGTGCCTTAGAGAGCGCAAGAATTACCAGCGGCTTGACGATTTCTGACGGTTGGAGCTGTACCCCCAAAAAAAATATCCAGCGGGTCGCTCCTCGAACCTGTGGACCAAAGTACGCAGTGACCAACAGGATAACCGAAAGAGCGTATCCGTACGGTGCAAACCACCAAAGTATCGAACTGTCTAGACGAGACAATAATGCCATGATGAGAAAACCGAGAGTGACGAAGGCTAGTTGCTGGAAAAATAGCTGTTTACTAATCGTGAGGAGAAGAAACAGTCCAAAGAGCGCTAAGCACAGGACTATTATTGCAACTATCCAATCGAAAGCGAGAGGTTTTCTCCCCATGTGAGTTTCTCCGCGAGCGTTTCCTTTGCCACATGTGCCAGAAGCTTCTTGGGCAATTTCTTATACGCATACGGCAACTGAACGCTGATTCGTTCATCTATTCTACATCCTTTTTCTTTGCGCAACACTTGAATATTTCGTACGAGCTCCCTCGCCTCCCCCTCGGCTATCAGAAGAGGGGTGAGCTCTATATCAAGCTCCGCCAATAGTTCTCCATCTCCCTTTCCTAACGTAACTGACTTCACGTTCAATTCCTCTCCAACAAGTCGCAACAGTTCTTTACTCAATGTGAACGTTGAACGTTGAATGTTGAACGTTTGTAGCGGTTGTCTCACTTTGATTCCCTTCTCTTTTCTTCGCGCGTGTCCAAGCTCACAGAGCTTTCGCACAACAACCATCTCACTAAGAAGTTTGGATTCAAGCTTCCCTGTCGCTTTTGGCCATTGGGTCAGATGCACAGAATCGCCCGTAGAAAGATTTCTATATATTGACTCGGTTATGAAGGGAATGCACGGCGCGGCAAGTTGACAAAAAGTTGCCAGTACACTGTGGCACGTTTCATAAAAAGCTTTTTTATCATGCAGGTTTTTCGCGGTCGGCCCGATACGATCGCGGCTGCGGCGGATATACCAGGTCGAAAGGTCGTCGACAAACGCCCCATACGCGCTCACTGCCGCGACCGTATCATAGCGTTCGTAGGCATTCGTCACCTCGGTAGTAAGCGCAGTGAGCCTCGCAATGATCCACCGATCAAGGATATTTGACGTTTGACCTGTCAACTTTTGACTTGTTTTCCACCCGTCAACCAGCGCATGGCTCACGAAGAAGTTATAAACGTTCCAGAGTCTGAGAAGAAGCCCCCGAACTTGGTTGCGATACTCGGATTCCGAAATGCGTATATCTTCTGCGTGCATGACCGGGCTTCCCATGAGGTAGAGCCGCAATGCGTCGCCACCGTACCTCTCAATCATTTCCTTCGGATCCGGGTAGTTGCCGTAGTTTTTACTCATCTTCCGTCCGTCTGTTCCCAAAATGACACCAGTCACTACCACGTTTTTGAACGCGTGGCTGTCAAAAAGCGCCGTCGCGATCACGTGAAGGACGTAGAACCATGCGCGGATTTGCCCGGTGTACTCGACGATGAAGTCAGGAGGGAAAAATTCGTTGAGCTTGAGGTTCTTTGCAAACGGGAAGTGCCGCTCGGCAAGTGACGCTGACCCCGCCTCGATCCAGCTGTCCAAAACCTCGGCAACTCGTCTGACTCTCTCGCCGCATTTCCTGCAGGTAATTGTCACCTCATCAATATCCGGCTTATGAAGATCGGTAATCTTTTTACCTGAACGCTCCTCAAGCTCTTTGATAGATCCGGGTGCAAAACGCTCGCCGCAGCTACACTCCCACACAGGTACTGGACTGCCCCAGTAGCGGCTGCGCGAAATGCACCAGTCAGGAGCCGCTTCCATACTCTTGAGGAATCGGCCGTATTTAAAGTGAGAAGGATACCAATTGATGGCGCTATTTGTTTTTTTCAGGAGCGGTTTGAGCTTCTGAACATTTACGTACCACGCGTCCTGGGGGGCGTAAATAAGTCTTGTCTGACAACGCCAGCAGGTCGGCACGGTGTGGGTATAGGGATCAACCCTGTAGATGAGTCCTCGACTCGCCAGATCCTCCAAGACGAGCTTGTCCGCCTCAAGGTAGTACAAGCCAGCCCAGCGCGGTACTTCTTTTTTAAGCCTTCCCTCCTCATCGACATGGAGCACCAACTGAATATTCTCTTTCTGCATCACTGCCAAATCTTCTTCTCCGTAGGCTGCGATCGTCACGATACCCGTCCCTTCCTCGGCGGTGACAAAGTCGCCACCGACAACCACGAAGGCTCTCTTTCCCTTTTCAATCTCATAGAAATCGTAGTGAGGAATAAACTTCCTACCAAGTAACTCCTTACCGGAGAATTCTGCCACTACTTCATACGGCTCGTCTTTAAAAATCTGCATGGTTGATTTGGCAAGGATAAAAAATTTATCTTCTTGCTTTACTTTGACGTAGGTACGCGTGGGGTGGACGGCGAGCGCTGGAGTCACGAGCTTATTCCACGGCGTCGTTGACCATGCAAGGAGGTACGTATGTTTGCCATGAGCAGAATCAAAGGGCTCATCCGCCAGTTGATACATAAAAGTAGCGGTGGGCTCGGTGATCTGCTTATAGTTATCGGCATCCATGGCCACCTCGAAATTAGAGATGGGGGTGGCGCAGTGCGGGCAGTAGAGAGAAACCCGTAGGCCCTTGTAAATAAGGCCTTTCTCGTACATTTGTTTAAACACCCACATGACCGTTTCCATGTACGGCAGGTCCATGGTTTTGTAGGCGTTTCTAAAATCCACCCAGCGGGCGATATGGTCCACGTACCACTCCCACTCACCCGACACCTGGCTGACGTAGCGCTTGCACTCGTCGATAAACTTTTTCACTCCAACTTTTTCTTCGATATCCTTTTTCCGTCGAATGCTTAATTTCTCTTCCACCTTATTCTCGGCCGGCAAGCCATGGCAATCCCACCCCCAGACGCGGCGGACTCGGTAGCCTTTCATCGTAAAGTAGCGAGGAAATACATCTTTGGGTATGCTTGAAAGCAAAGTTCCGTAGTGCGGCAGTCCAGTAATAAAAGGAGGGCCGTCGAGGAACGTCCAGGTCTTACTCTTGGGTCGACTCTCAATCGATTTCTCAAAAATTTTGTTCTCTTTCCAATACTTAATCACCCGCTCCTCAAGCTCGGGGAAGTTCACCTGCGGTGAAACTGGATCAAAGGAATGCTTTTCCATACGTTTACTTCATCATACACAAAACCCCGTGCACATTGCACAGGGTTAAGGGCTCCTCGCTCGGCGAAGGGCGGTACCACCTTATTTTAGTTCATGGGAACACTTTACTCTTAGCCATGAACCCTTCCTGACAGCTATCACGGGCCTACCCGGAAGGTTCTACTGCGCCCCACGTAGCTTTAGCGAAGTGGGGGCTTTCTTCCTTCTGCGTGTCCTAGGGTTTATCGAAGGACTTTCCCGGTGATGGCCGGGATCAAGCGCATTTCCAGTCTTTCCTAAGTATAACAATTGATTCGCTTTTTCGCAATCTCACCGTTGGTACCGGTACGGTCGAGCATCAGTGATGTTTTTCTCTCGTATAAGCACTTGAAACCGCTCCATGTCAGCCATTGGTTGGGGCGGGTGTCAACGGCGAGGTATTCAACAGTATCCGGAAAATCCAGCCACCAGCATCCCTTATTACCCCCAAGTTTTTTACATCTCTCGTCCTCTGGACCATGGAGTCTCGGCCAAACGAGGTAGATTTCTTTCCGAAGTCAAAAAATACAGCGGTCTGGATTCCGTAAAAGAGGCTGTAAACTATGGCAAACAAAACATGGAGTTTAGACAGTCGTAGTAGAGCGATTTTATAGATTGCAAGAGCAGAGAAACTTATCCAGGCTGCTTGAAAGATAAGGAGCATCCGGACGCGTCGTCCCAAATCCAAAACAGTGGTGCAAGGAGCGGCAGGGTAAGCGTCAGGTGATCGCCGAGGATGAAGCGCTCTTTAATGGTATTGTACGGCCACTGGTAGTTTGCATACTGCCACACCGCCTGATCATACATCCCCAAATCAAACCCTCCGGACTGGAAATGATTATGCCTGATGATGGAAAGCGCGCTATATGCAATCGCCAGTACAATTATCCACGCGATGAGCAACTTCAATGTCCATTTATTGCGAGACATATACACCACAGTATACCTGATGGCATCAAGAAAAGAGGGTGATAAGCATTACCAGTGAGAAGCAGAAAAATTGTAAAAACGTTATGGACAAAATAAACCACGTGGTTTATTTTGTCCCAAACTCGAACGGAAATATCGCATCAGCTTTTCTGCGTGAACAGGGGAGCAGCAAAATCTCGAAAACGCCTTCTAAACTCATCTAGTGGAGAATTGTCAACAAAACTATGACATTGTGGATGAGCTAAAATCCCAGCGATCTTTGGCCCTTCAATTCCTTCTCGCTCATCAAATCTTGCTACATCTCCTGCCCTAGTGGGGTCAACTGTTGCACGATGTACAATCCTTGCTCTCCGAATTGCTCTATCAACTTCGGGATCCGGATCCGCAGCGACTCCAATGAGCGTACCCCCAAGGGCAATCGCCTCCTCAACCTCTCCCATCACTCGAGGACCAAACAGTACTAACTGTCTTCTACCTTCCAACAGCGCTTGAACAACACCGAGAGAAACGAGAATACCTTCTCCAAAACTTTCCTTTAACACTTGCCCGACGACGATTTTATCCATTGGGCCGTTTCTGTTTAGTCCCCACGCGGTCGTTACAGCACGCACGTAGCTGGACATCGGTAGAGGTACATACCCTACTTGTTCAAACACCGGCGCCAAACTGTCTTTCCCGCTTCCTTGATGACCCGCAACAACGACGAGCGATACATTGCCAACATCACGCCAAACGCGTCTCACTTCCGTTTCGTGTACCGCTAAGTCACCCAAAAGTGCAAGTTTTGTTAAGAACGATGAACTCCTTCTTGCCCGCAATTCTCTCTCATAAGAATCCTCCTCCTGCGTGCGACCGCCTACGGTCATCGCTTCGAGAATACCCCAATGCTGCTGTACTGCTGGCACAAGCTCATCTAATCGTGCATTGAGAAATGCTGCCCCTGTTGGATCGTTAGGGTTCAACGTTCCATCTACCTCCCGAATTGCTATTGCCCGTAAAACAGCTTCTACCCCACGAGCAATGTCATGACTTACTTGAATCTCGGCGATTTTAACCGGTCTGCATTCCACTTCCAG
>CAYNJY010000011.1:8359-29003 GCA_964397755.1 uncultured Gammaproteobacteria bacterium | reverse complement strand
CCCACGCCGGTTCCCGAGGGCACCCTCCGGGCCCGGGCAGTAGCAGTCTCTGCCGGCAACACCTCCTGTGCGGCGATTGCGGCAAGCACGAATTATTTGGGCGGCACCAGCTTTACGGTCTCCGGCCAGCCGGTCAAGACCCAAGTCGGGGCAACCTACGTCTCCTGGAGCCCGGTACCTTTAGCTACCTACACCTTGACCCCCCAGCCGCCATCTGACTACGCCGTCGCCCGCTCCTGCTGGAACCGCACTGTAACCGCTCCCGCAAGCGGCGAAGGCTTGGCCGCGGCTCTCGGAGCTGGCGGGGAGACCTTGACCTTTGACGTCGGCGCTACGCCACCGGGGCCGTGGGTAGAGACGGCCGGCGGAGACGTGAGCGCGGGGACCATTACCTCCTTCATTCCCTCTTTGGCTTCTCCGCGGGTCTTCTCCGTAAACGGAGCCGGCGGCTACCCGGGGGTTGTTACCTATGCCACGAGCTTTGACTTTGACAGCGGTTTGGGCACCGGAGCGTCCCTCACCTCATCAACCGGCTGGCTGGTCAAGGATACTCCGGGCAGTGGAGTTCCCGCTGGCCTCTACGAGTACTTCTGGAGAAGGTTCGGGGGAGCAACAACCGCTGACTACACAGACCTCCTCGTTCCCCTCAGCCAGCCTCCCAGTCGGATAGAGCCCTACCTCGTTACGGGAGACATGGCCACCAGCGGCAACTGGACGGTCGGGAGCGGCCAGAGCCTGGTCCTCTTGGTTAACGGCAACGCAACCATCAATGGGACAATCGCCCTCTCCGGCTCCGGCTTCTTCGGTCTGGTTGCCTCGGGCAACATCACCGTCTCCTCATCTGTGGGCGGCGCTGCCTCCTCGACCACGCCAGCGCTCCAAGGTGTCTTTATCTCCTCCGGCACCTTCCAGACCGGTACCAGCACAGTAGCGGGGAAGGAGCGGCTGGTTGCCGAGGGGATCTTTGCCGCCAGTTCCTTCCTGCTTCAGCGGGACCTTGCGGGCGTGGTGGCAAACCAGACTACCAGCGCAGAGCTCTTTACCTACAATCCCCGCCTCACGCTCACCATGCCCGAGGCCATGAAGGAGGTTCCCATAACGTGGCGGGAAGTGGCGCCGTAGGGGAGGTAAGACCGTTGATGGTAGATGGTGTAAAGATAGTGTATGGTATGAAGATAGAATAATAGATATATGAAGCCGAAACGATTTGGCAGTCAATCCGGGCAGGTGGTGCTCATTACGCTCCTCGTCCTCACCGTGGCGACGACCATAGCGCTGTCGCTTATTGGCAGATCCACGATCGATCTTTCGATATCGACGACCCTCGAGGAGTCAGCGCGCGCCTTTAGCGCGGCGGAGGCGGGCATTGAGGAAGCGCTCAAAACCGGTGTCGGCACCGGTCAGGCGAAAGTTCTCACTCCGGGGGTTTCCTACAGCGTCTCGGTGAGCTCTATCGGCGGGGCGGCTGGCGTGTACCAGCTTTCGAGAAAAACGTTCAAAGGAAGCACCGATACCATATGGCTGGTATCCCACAACAGCGACGATACGGTGAATGAGACGCCGGTGTTCACAAGCGACCAGCTCAAGATCTGTTTCAGTCGAGAGCCGGTAACGCCTGCTCTGGTCGGGACGGTTCTCTACAAAGAAGGGACAAATGGAACGTATCGCGTGGCGCGCTTCGCGCTCGACCCCGATGCGGCAAGCCGAGGCAACAATTTTGACAGCAGTGTCGTTCTAGCCAACGGGTGCGGACTCGGAAACTTCTATGAAAAGACGATAACGTTTTCCTCTCTCGGGATATCGGTTTTGGGAGTTTCTGCCGATACCCTGCTCTCCCTCAGACTGCGGCCGGTCTATAGCGACAGTACCCTTGCGATTGATCCCATGGGTGTCGCCTTGCCCGAACAGGGAAAGCGCTTTGAGTCCGTCGGCACCACCGAAACGGGAATTTCGCGGAAGGTAACGGTGTATGAGGAGCACCGCGCACCGATGGCTCTTTTTGACAACGTTATTTATACTCAGGGTTTCTTTGGTCACTAAGGTGCGAAAGAAAGCGGTTGACTGCCCATGAAATCTATACTCGGTTTAGACATAGGATCCCATAGCATCAAGCTCGTAGAGATCGGTCGCGAGGGCAAGGATCACGTCCTTCTTGCCGCCGGCAGCACACTCACGCCGCCCAAGGCACTCGCCTCAACCGTGCCGGCAGATCAGGAAGCGGTAGCGGTCGCGATAAAGAAACTGATCCGCGAGAGCGGCGCCAAATCCCGCTCGGTCAATATCGCCCTTCCCGAGTCGCAGGTGTTTACCCGCGTTATCAGCATGCCGCAGCTTTCAAGCCATGAGCTTTCCTCGGCTATCTCATGGGAAGCGGAGCAGTACATTCCGCTGCCGCTTGATCAGGTCAATCTCGACTTTACGGTTCTTCGGGATAACCGCGAGACCGGCACCGGCAAGATGGAAGTTTTGCTCGTTGCTTCTCCCAAGGTGCTTGTTGATAAGTACCTGACCATCCTCGAGCTTGCTGAACTCGTTCCTCTTGTCGCGGAGACGGAAATAATTGCGGCATCCCGCGCGATTAACCGTTGCGCGCCGAACGTCAAGACCCTGATGGTCGTCTCGCTCGGCGCCCAGACCACGGACATGGCAATTTTAAGAAGTGGCACTCTTTCCTTCACCCGCTCGATGAGCGCAGGCGGCGAGGCGCTCTCCCGCGCGCTGGTTTCCAGCCTCGACTTCAACCCGGCACAGGCTGAGGAGTATAAAAAAACCTACGGCGTTGACGCGGGGAAGCTCGAGGGGAAGATCCTTGAGGCGGTCAAGCCGGTCATGGACACGATCGTGTCTGAGATGAAGCGCGCAATAGCTTTCTATCAGGAAAAGTATAAAAACGATCGTGTGGAGACGATTCTCCTCTCCGGCGGCACAGCCCGGCTTCCCGGTATGGTTGTGTACATCGCCCAGAGCATAGGCATCGAGGCGCAGCTTGCCAACCCGTGGGTGGGTATCAAACGGGAGAGCAGATTTGCCCTCTTAGACTCTCAGGGACCGATATTTAGTGTCGCGGTGGGGCTGGCCCTTCGCGAGTAAACACCTATGCCCGACGCATCCATCAATCTCATCAAGACGTCCGCAAATGTATCGCCTGAACTTGCAAAAATCGACGGGTACCTTCGTCTTACTAGTCGTGTTGCCCTCATTCTCACGCTCGTTACCGGTTCATTCCTCCTTCTGGCGTCGGTGCTTCTGCGCGTACGGCTTGCCGAATTTGATAGGCAGAAAAAATCACTGCTTGCGAGCGTCGCATCGGACAGCCGCAAGGAGAATGCGCTGGTGGTGCTTAAGCAGCGCTTGGGTATCATCGAAAAAGTGCGCGCATCAGTAAAACCATGGCACATAGTCTTTGCTGCGGTACAGAATTTTGCAAGCGCTGAGCGCGTCTCTGACGTGACTCTCAGCGATCAGGGCCGCGTGACGGTGACGGTATCGACGAGCTCGCTCGAAGATATGACGTCGCTTGTGGCGAGAGTCCTTGCGTTATCGTCAGAGAAAAAACTGAAGAATCCTGTTATCGAGTCATTCACGCTCAACGGCGACGGGTCGGTGCAGCTGAGTCTTTCGTTCGTTCCGGTATTCTAAGCTATGCGTGAGTTTCGCAGAATAGTCAGGCAGTACCAGAGTGTGCTCGTTTCCGGGCTCCTCCTTCTTTTTTTGGCGGTAACGCTCCTGACTGGAATTCTTCCGTCCATTCGGACAATTCTCACGCTCAACACGACCAGGAAAACAGCGAACTCCGACGTTTCCCTCCTTCGGCAAAAGGTTGGCATCCTTGATGCACTCTCTGAGCAGACTCTGTCAGATGATCTTGGACGCATGCTCACGGCAATCCCGGGGGAGAAGTCGCTTCCGACAGTCCTGGGAAGCCTTGAGAGCATCGCTGTCTCATCCGGTGTTTCTCTAGTAGAGATTGAGTTTGCTGAGTCAGGATCGATCGCAACAGCGTCAGCAGCGAGTGGAACACCAGAGGAGAAAACACTTGGCACAAGCTTTGTTCCGTTTTCTGTGAGCGTGAACGGATCGACGAGTCAAATCCAGCAGTTTATCGAAACGTCTCTCACGAGCAGGCCGCTTTTGAGGATCAATCATTTTTCCATCTCTGTCCAGCAATCGGGCGGATACCTTGCTCGCTTTGACATGAACGCGTTTTCCGCGCCGCTGCCTGCGACCATCGGCAAAGCATCCCAGAAGATTGAAAATCTGACGCCGAAGGAGCTTGCAACACTCACGCTTATGGAGTCCTACAGCCTTTCATCCGGAGGAAGCCAGCAGTTTCCTCCTGCCCAAGTCGGCGGCCCAGTCAAACCCGATCCGTTTTCCCGCTGATGAGGTCTGGTCGGCGCTTCTTAGTTCGGAGTCGGGCCTGCTTCGTACGCCACTCGGCGATTTTCTTGTGGTCGCCGGAGAGAAGAACCGTGGGTACCGATTTTTTTCGCCAGGTTCTCGGCCGCGTATACTGCGGGTACTCAAGGAGCCCCTCGGAAAATGATTCGGACTCTGTGGCCACGGGATTTTTGAGGACTCCCGGGATGAGCCGGACGACGCTGTCGACGATGACCATGGCCGGGATTTCTCCGCCCGTAAGTATGTAATCGCCGATCGAGATTTCCTCATCCGCCAGCTGGCGGACTCGCTCGTCCACGCCTTCATAATGTCCGCAGATGAGAATCAGGTTTTCCCATCGGCTTAATTCTTTGGCTTTAGCTTGAGTGTAAGGTGTGCCTGTCGGATCAAGGAGTATGGTTCTGGTCTGCGACTTTAAACTTTTAAGTGCTTTGTCGATGACGTCAACCCTCATCACCATCCCCACGCCTCCCCCATACGGATGATCGTCGACTGTTTTGTACCGATCTGTTGCAAAATCACGGAGATTAATTATATGGAGAGACACCAGACCGCTCTCCTTCGCGCGTTTCACAATAGAAAAATCAAAAGGGCCAGAAAACATTTGGGGGAAGAGGGTGAGGACAAAGACGTTCATGCGGCTTCTTCGGCGAGGACGACGTCGACGTATGCGTTCTGTTTGGTGGCCATGAGCTTCACGAGGTCCCGAACCGCTCGTATGATTCTGCCGTTTTTCCCAATTACCCTCCCCATGTCATCAGGGTGCAGGTGAACGACAAAAACGATTCGGTCACCACCGGCTTCCTCCTCGATGCGGACATCCTTTGGGTGGTCGACGAGCTTCTCGAGTATATAAAGGAGAGTATCTTTCATGAGTGCTCCGATATGAGTTTATGAACAGAAGGGGTAAGCTGAGCGCCGACGGAACGCCAGTAGTCGATACGGTCGGCCTTGAGTGTGAGTTTGGGAGGATGAATAAGGGGATTATAGTGACCGAGAATTTCAAGTGCGCGGCCGTTTCTTCGTTTCCCTTCCTCGATCGCCACGACCCGGTAGGTCCGGCGGTTTTTCGACCCCATTTGCGCTAAGCGAATCTTCACCATACAACCATACTAATACTATCAGATCCTCCCCATCTTCTCAAGGATTTTTTGGGCGGCGTCTTGCTCCGCAGCTTGTTTGGATTTTCCTGTGCCGCGGCCGATGGCCTTGTCTCCCACGACCGCCTCCACCCAGAATATCTTACTATGATCCGGTCCTTCGCTTTTTATAACGTGGTACGTTGGAGAGATGCGAGATTTCTCTTGAATGATTTCTTGAAGGAAGCTTTTGAAGTCGATGTAGCCTTTTGATGAAACGACGGCAGCTGTATAAGGAAAAAGGTTGGCACCAAGGAACACTCGGGCTTTTTCAACGCCCTGATCGATAGAGATCGCGCCCAAAAGCGCCTCAAATACATCAGCTAGAAGCGATGCGTTTTCTCTGCCGCCGGAGTCTTCTTCGCCTTTGGAAAGCAGAAGGAGCTCGCCCAAGCGAAGATCTTTTGCTGCTCTCGCCAAGCTGGGCGTTTTGACGAGCGTCGAACGAATGTTCGTCAGCGTCCCTTCCGGGTAATCCGGATAGGTTGTATACAGATAGTCGGATGTGAGAAACGAAAGGACGGCATCGCCGAGAAATTCCAGCCGCTCATTCGAGGTTTTGGTATGCCGTGCTTCGTTGAGGTATGAACGGTGGACAAACGCCTGTTTGAGGAGGCCGACGTCGTTAAATTGGATGCCGATGGTTTTTTGCAGTTGGTCAAACGTCATATGATACATGACCACGTTGGTCATCGTGGGTTGGGATGTGTGATGTGTTTCAGTATGGTTCCCAGTGCACCGTTGACGAATTTCGGGCTGTTGTCGTTGCCGAAGGTTTTCGCAAGTTCCACGGCCTCGTCGATAATTACCTTCGGCGGCTCTTTTCGTTCAACGAGGAGCTCGTAGACAGCTAAGCGCAAAATCGCAAGATCTATCTTTGCGATTTTTTCAACCGGCCACTCGGGAGCCGCCTCTTGTATTCGCTCGTCGAGAAGTGATCGTGCGGCGAGAATCGCAGCAATCGATTTTCGTCTGCTTGTCGGTCGGAAGCTTACCGCAAAAAGTGCTTGCATCAGCTTCACTCGCCTCATGTGCCGCGGATCATGGGGAGTCTTCATTATCGCAATATCTCACGACTCCTTCTTTCGCTTTTTTTCCATCTTTACAACCACAGGCTTCCCGTCGTAGTACCCGCAGTTTTTACACACACGATGCGGGAGTCTCAGACTTCCACAGTTTGTACAGGCAAGAAACGTAGGGACGTTTATCGTTCGACTCGCCCACCGCTTGCCGCCTCGTCTGGTTGAAAGCCGTCTCTTGGGTAAGGGAGTCATGTGCGCTTTGCTTCAGATCTCAAATCACAAATCTCAAAGTCCAAGTGAATTAATCCTGTAGCGTGTCCCCTATTGTACTTTCTTCTAGTTTCTGTCTCAAGAGGGGAAAGCGTGAGAGGTCCGGGTTTTGGTGTGTGACAGTACGGACCGCCTGCTCAGCGCAATGAAGAAGTTCGGAGTCAGAGAGAGATGCGACTTTGAGAAGCGGCACTCCATGCTGCTTTGTTCCAAAGAGCTCTCCCGGGCCACGGAGGCGGAGATCCAGCTCTGCAAGTTCAGGCCCGTTAAATATGGTTTCCATGGCCTTGAGCCGCGCGAGGATCAGTTCATCCTCTTGTTCGGTGAAGAGGAGACAGAAGGATGCGATACTTCCACGGCCAACCCGGCCGCGAAGCTGGTGGAGCTGCGCCAGACCAAAGCGTTCGGCTGCTTCAATGACGATGATGGTTGCGTTGGGAACGTCGATGCCTACCTCTACCACCGGCGTAGCCAGAAGTATCGCATCCTTCTGTGTGCGAAAACGCTTGAGTGCTTCGGATTTTTCTTTGGCTTTCATCCGTCCGTGGAGAAGTCCCAGACTGAACTGAGGAAAGATAATTTTCAGTCGTTCAAATTCAGCTTTGACAGATTTGACAGTACGGAGCGATTCCGATTCCTCAATCAGCGGACAGACTATGAACGCTTGACCACCGGTTTCCATAATGTGTTGTCGGATCCACGCGTACGCTCTGTGCCGTTTCTCCTGGGGAACAACCCATGTTTTCACTCTCAGCCTTCCTTTGGGCATCTCGCGAAGAATTGAGAGGTCAAGGTTTCCGTAGAGAGTACGAGCGACCGTGCGTGGGATCGGTGTAGCGGTCATTGTGAGAAGATGCGGGGTGATGTCGCCTTCTGCTTTTTTCCGAAGGATGGTCCGCTGCTCGACGCCGAAACGCTGCTGCTCGTCGATGACGACGAGAGCGACATTCTCAAAGGAGACTGATTCCGACAGGAGCGCGTGAGTACCAACCAATAGAAAAGGTGACCTGTCACGTTTTGCTCCTCGCGTCTTGCGTCTCGAGTCGCTTGTCACGAGTTCAACCTGAACCCCCAATGGCGAGAGTAAGCGATGAATCGTTTCATAATGCTGGTGAGCTAAGATTTGCGTTGGCGCCATGAGGACCGAGCGATAGCCGGACTGGAAGACAGCATACAGAGCACATGCCGCAACCACTGTTTTCCCCGATCCGACGTCACCCAGAAGCAGGCGGTTCATTGGGAGCCCTTTTGAAAGGTCGGAAAGTATGTCGGAGGTAGCACGCTGTTGATCGGACGTGAGGACAAACGGGAGCCTGTCAATAAAACCCTGGAGCTCCGTAGTATGAAGTAAAATTTGGTGAGCTCGACGTGTCGATTGCCAGAGGCGTTTCTGGTCGTATGCGCGAAGGAGAAGAAGAAAAAGTTCGTCAAAGGAAAGCCGCTCTCGCGCTCGTTTTGCTTCATCAAGATGTGTGGGAAAATGAATCGTTCTGGTTGCACCAGAGAGAGGGAGGAGAGAAAATTCTTCGAGAACTGCGCGTGGCAGGTATTCTTCGATTGTATCGGCCACCTGACTAAGGAGATATGCGATTCGTCCCCGGATCCACTTCGAGCTCACCCCCTCGGTCTCCGGATAGACAGGTACGAGGCGTCCAGTATGAAGAGAGTGATAACTGGGATTTGAAATTTGAGATTTGACCAGTTCATATTCCGGGGATTCCAAGACCATTTTCGACCCAAACCAACCGACGCGGCCAGCGAGATGAATTGTGTCACTCGTACGTATTATTCTCAGGAGAAACGGCTGATTAAACCAAACTGCCTCAATACTCCCTGAATCATCGCCGACTACCGCCTGCTGGATCTGTTTTCTGTTTTTCGTGACGACAGTGCGGATACTCTCGACCGTTCCCTGGATCGTGACGGTTTCTCCGGGTTGGACGCGGGCGATTTTTGAAACGAGCGAGTAGTCGTTGTAGCGAAACGGTACGTGCCAAAGGAGGTCTTTGACTGTTTCAATGCCAAGCTTTTTTAGTCTCCTTGCCATCACTGGCCCGACGCGCGGCACGTACTGGACAGACGTGGAAAGACTAAGCTCCATGGACCCATTATATCAGCGAAGGGACAAAAGCGGCACAAACGCGCTTGCGATGAGGGCGAAAGACGAGACCAGCACGATTATCTTCCAGATGAGTTGATGCTTTCGAAAAAAGTTCATAATTTGATGTGAATTCTGATAAAGTTTTTCTTCCCCACCTTGATTATATCACCATTGGTAACAGTGATGAGGGATGAGGGATGAGGGATGAGGGAATTATTCAGCTCAACCGCGTTTTGTTCGATAAGCCGCTTGGCGTCGGACTTACTGCTTGCGAGTTTTGCCTCCACGAGAAGCTTTGACGGATCCCAGTCTGTTTGACTCGTGGTAAACTCGGCAACGTCGGTCGGCATCTTTCTGGCTTGAAACGTTTGCTCAAAATTGGCTTGAGCAGCTTGTGCATCTTTTTCGGAGTTAAACTGTTTCGTGAGTTTACATGCCAGCTGTTTCTTAAATACCATCGGATTCTCCCCTGCGCCCATTTTCTTTTTCATCAAGTCGATTTCCTCCATTGGAGTATCAGTAAGGAGTATAAAACACGGGATAATTGCATCATCGTCCAGCGCCATGATTTTGCCGAAAAATTCGTTTGGCGGATCAGTGATACCGATGACGTTCCCTTCAGTTTTCCCTATCTTTACTCCTTTGGCGTCAGCAAGGAGCGGCACAGTCATCACAAACTTTTCGCGCCCTTGCATCGCTTTTACTAACTGTCGCCCTGCAAGCATGTTAAATGTTTGATCGGTCCCCCCAAGTTCTAAGTCAACTTTCATAGCAACGGAGTCATACCCTTGAAGAAGAGGATAGAGTGCTTCGCGGAAGTTGAGCGTTTCCCCACTTTTGATCCGTTCTTGATACAGATCTCGTTCCGCCAGTTGTTGCCAGGAGAAATGCCCGGCAATGTCAAGGATTTGCACAAGCGTAAGTTTATTAAGCCAATCACTATTATAAAGGATTTCTACTGGATTTTCTCCGTCAAATCGAACGATTTTACTCGCTTGTTTCAGGTAATCTAGAGCATTGGCTCGAAGTTCCTCGCGAGTCATGAACTTCTCTCGGGATTTCGTTTTTCCGGATGGGTCTCCTGCCTGTCCGGTACCATCGCCAACAAGAAATATGACATGATGTCCCAACTCCTGCCATTGCCGGAGTTTACGGAATCCCACTGCGTGGCCGATATGAAGTTGTGTCCCGGTCGGATCAAATCCTTGGTAAAGCCTGAGTTTCTTTCCGCTTCGCAGCACTTTTTCCAGCGCCTCCCGGCTCGGGTAAATTGTGTCAACACCGCGGGTTAATAATTGCTCGATCTCATCCATAAGTATTTATACTATAACAAAGTTTTCCTGATATATCGAGTTATGGTGCCGGAAGGTGTGTAAATGCCACTGACCTGTGCCTGGCAACATAGTCTGCTGAATTAGTCAGACAAATGTTTGGCACCTCCTCAACTACCCGACCGCCTTCATCCAGAGATTCTACGCGAGCAAAAAATTCTGAAGGAGCAAACTGATTCCTAAAAATTTTTACAACAGCCGGTGCCCGTCTCACTCTGGTAACCAGCATCTCTTTCAGCACAAACGTGGTACGCCTGGTCATGACCATAAGTTTCGGGTTGGCTTGTAGTATTTGTTGAAGTCCTGGTAACCACAGAATATCATCCGGGACAGTTAGCGTTATCCCGTCTTCAGATAACGTACGAGATGTACCGCTGAGAGCGATCGCTGTTTTTCCGTCCTGGACGGCTGCATTGGCCACTGCCTGATAGTGTCCAAAGATAATGGTCGGGATAAAATCTTCTACAGGCTGAAAATATATTCTTGCGTGGTTTGGA
Organism: uncultured Gammaproteobacteria bacterium; assembly: GCA_964397755.1. Lineage (GTDB taxonomy): Bacteria > Patescibacteriota > Microgenomatia > UBA10105 > UBA927 > CAYNJY01. The sequence goes on along the minus strand of CAYNJY010000011.1, from coordinate 18,242 downwards.
ACTTGAACCTGTACTCTTTCCATAATTTCAACTTGTTGCACATCGTGATCAAGCACTGGGATCAGTCTTAGTAAACGAAAGTTATTCGGGCCAAGCGGTGCGACCCACCCCGGCTGGTTCGGCAACAACATGTCTTGTAGCTCGCGAACCACGTCAGGAGGAACCGGTTGAAGGATCGTCATTGGTTCGGACTTTTTCGCTGTGAATGGTTCTATAGTTTCACTAAACATAAATTTTTCCAATAAAAAAACCTCCCGGATTCGGGAGGTTTGGTTTTTTAAAAAGCTATTTTTTTGTTATCGTTTACGCATTACAACCAACCCTCCCCGTTGAGAGGCAGTGAGATAGAAGATGAAGACTGAAAGTTGGTTGGCCTTGTTCACTAGAGAAAACTATACCATAATTTGTCATGAGATTCAATAATCCAGTACAATGGCTTAATGTTCAATCTCTACTGGGAGCGGCAGTGGCGAAGGCGGCTTCGTTTCCGCGGCGGCAAGCTTGAGTTTTGGTCAACCGTTGCGTGGGTTTCATTCATCGGATTCGTCAGCGCTCTCCTTTTTACCGGGCTCCTCTTTGCCTGGTACGCCAAGGACCTGCCGCGGCCGGATAAAGTACGAAGAAGCGAAGGGCTTTCGACGGTCATCCTCGATCGAAACGGCGAAGACCTCTACGATATTTTTCAGGAGGAAAACCGAATTCCGGTGAAGTGGGAAGACATTCCCCAGTACCTCAAAGACGCGACAGTCGCGACGGAGGATAAGAACTTTTATCGCCATCAAGGCCTATCGACAAGCGGCATCTTCCGCGCCATGGTGAGCACCGTCCTTTTTCGCAGTACCCAGGGCGGCTCAACTCTCACCCAGCAGCTGGTCAAAAACGTGCTTCTTACCCGCGAGCGCACACTTGCCAGGAAGATGAAAGAAGCGGTGCTTGCCATACAGATCGAACGCAAATACACGAAGGATGAAATTCTTCAGATGTACCTTAACGAAGCGCCCTACGGCGGCACTGCCGTAGGAGTCGAGGCGGGAGCGCAGTATTACTTTGACAAGCCGGCTCGGCAGCTGACGCTCGTCGAAACCGCCATTCTGGCAGGCCTGCCACAGGCTCCGAGCAGGTACTCACCCTTCGGTGACGATCCGAAAGCCTACATAGCCCGCGCACACGCGGTTCTTCGAAGAATGCGCGAAGACGGCTACATAAGCCAGATTCAAGAGACAGAAGCGCGTAACCTCCTTCCCAGCGTCCGATTCGCGTCTCCCGACAGCGGACTTCGCGCTCCCCACTTCGTCGCCTACGTCAAAGAGCTTCTTACGGAAAAGTTCGGGAGCTCCCTTGTGTCCGGCGGCGGGCTAAGGGTTACGACTTCGCTTGACTGGAAGCTCCAGGAGAAAGCCCAGACGATCGTAAAGGAGGAGGTGGAGAAAGCGAAGTCGCTCAGAGTGGGAAACGGTGCCACAGTCGTTCTGGACCCTCGCACCGGAGAGATTCTCGCTATGATTGGCTCGAAGGATTACGCGGCCACAGACAGCGCAGGACTCAAGTTCAACGTCGCGACTCAAGGGCTGCGGCAACCTGGGAGTGCAATTAAACCCATTACCTACGCCGCGGCATTCAAAAAAGGCTATACTCTATCAACCGTCCTTCTTGACGTCGATACCAAGTACCCCTCCGGCGACCCGGCGAAACCCGAGTATAACCCCAAAAACTACGACAATAAATTCCGCGGACCGGTCCAACTTCGATTCGCGCTCGCCAACTCCATCAACACAATCGCGGTCAAAGTCTCGGCGCTCGTGGGTATCAAAGATATCCTACGTACTGCCTACGATATGGGAATCACAAGCCTTGAACCAAGTGACGAAAACCTGAAGCGCTTAGGACTCTCTCTTACGCTCGGCGGCGGTGAGGTGACGCTCCTTCACCTCACGAGCGCCTTCGGAGTTTTAGCTACCGGCGGCTTGAGGAGCGACCCGGTTGCAATCCTCAAGGTGGAGGATCCCAAAGGCAAAATCCTCTTTGAACACAAACCTGTAACTCCCCGACGCGTGCTTGCCGAGGATGTCAGCTATCTCGTTTCCCACATTCTTTCGGACAACGATGCGCGCAAGGAGGTTTTTGGCCTGCGTTCTTTCCTTTACCTTCCAGGCAAAACCGTTGCTGCCAAGACCGGAACCACGGACGACAAGCGGGACAACTGGGCGATCGGCTACACACCCGGAGTCGTTGTCGGCACGTGGGTGGGCAACAACGATAACTCACCCATGCACCCCACCCTCGCATCCGGCGCCACGGGAGCTGCCCCCATCTGGCACCGGATCATGCAGGAGGTCCTCAAGGGTAAACCCGACGAGTTATTTGCACGGCCTGATTCGGTCATAGACGTTGAAATTGACGCCTACGGCGGAGGTCTGCCTGTTACCGGGTCGCCCACACGGAAGGAACTCTTCATCAAGGGCACAGAACCAACAGGACCAGGACCGATGTACCAGAGTATCAAAGTCTCAAAGAGAGACAACAACAAGCGTGCTAATAGCGTTGAGATAGCCTCTGGCGAATATGATACGAAGATCTTTATTGTCTTTAAGGAACAAGATCCTGTCTCCACAGACGGCAAAAACCGCTGGCAGGAGACAATCGACAGTTGGCTAACGACCCAAGGAGACGTCAAGTTCCATCCGCCGACGGAAACCGCAGAAGTTCTTCCGACCCCAACGGCGACGCCGACCCCTGGGCCGACGGCGACACCGACACCGACGCCATCACCCACTCCGACCCCTACTCCTACACCGACCCCATAGCACGACATTTTCTCGTTATGACACCTAGGGGATTTCAAACCTCGGTAGTCTTAAGAGTCACGTCAAACTTGTCCTCGGCGCATGTGATAAGTTTTTGGCGAATCGGAACAATTTCTTCACTCGTTAAATTTCTGTTCGGATCCTGATAGGTGATGTGAAGCGTCCGAGTGTTTTTGTGGATGTCCAAAAGGGTGACGTCAGAGACCAATGGGTGAACTCTCTTCAAGGCTTCTATCAACGGGCCGAGTGCGAATCTCTCCGGCACGACAAACGAAAGATCCTCAACAACCGGCGGGTACTTGGGAATTGGACGGTACTGATTTGCGGGATGAGCATCGGCTACCAACGTGCGGAAGTTCAGATCAAGAATTGTCACGGGTGTTGGTATCCCCAATGTGGAAAGTAGAGCGGGGCTTACTTCTCCCATAGAACCGTACCTACCCAGAGATAGATGGCGGTTTGGGTGGTACCAATCAAGGCTCGAATTCACATCAGGTGTGGAAGGAAAGGGAATTCCAAATACAGAAAAGATAGCTTCCGCAATCCCCTTCACTTCAGGGAACTTTTCTCCGTTGACGGCCACCAGGAGGATCGGTTCTTCGGCCGGCAGATCCCCCGTTCGCCACTCGTAGACCATCGACAGCTCAAAGAGGCAAAGGTCTCCCTGAATATGGAGATTCTGCTTCACTGCTGAAAGTAGGCTCGGCCAGAGGCTCGGCCGCATATAGACCCATTCGCTGCTTAAAGGGTTGGTAATCTTATACGCCTTTTCCTTATCAAGCCCAAACGTATCCATTTGTTTTTCAGAAATCATCGAGTAGGTGTAAGCTTCTGTGGATCCCCAGTCGCGGAGGCGTACTTTGATCTTTTCTTCCCACGTGGTGACAGGGTCTTGCCCTGTCATAGGCGGCGCGGTATCAGGGAGGGTCGGGGCGATGTTGTGGTAGCCGTAAAGCCGGGCCAGTTCCTCGATAATGTCTACGTCAATTGTGATATCTCGCCGGAAGCTGGGAACGGTGACGGTAATGATTTCCTTGGTGACCTTAGTTTGAAATCCGTGGGGTTTAAGGATTTCGGTGATTTCTTTGTCCGCAAGATGCTTCCCTATGTATGCATCAGTTGTAGTGCGGCTAACGGAAACGGTGTAGGGTTTGTACGGCTTTGGGTAGATATCGTAAAGCTTACTGGCTATATTCCCGCCGGAAAGTCTGCTGATAAGCTCCACTCCTTTAATAAACGCCGGCAGCACAAGCTGCGGGTCTGTCCCTTTTTCAAAGAGTCCACCAGCTTCTGTGCGATGCGCGAGCGCCATCATGGTTTTCCGGATATGCGTTGGGTCATAGGTCTGGAGGAATAGGATGACGGTTTTTGTGGACTCCTTGATAGCGGAATTTTGCGCACCCATCACACCACAGAGGTCAATGAGCCGGCCGCTTCCATCCTCGATTACTATGTCTTTGCCTGGAAGGATGCGATCCTTCCCGTCGAGGGTTGTTATCTTTTCACCTTTCTTGGAGGCGCGAAGAATCATCGTCGGCACTCCGTTTTTCGCTTTCACTTCATCGTAATCGAACGCATGGGCCGGCTGGCCATAAGCCCGCATCAGATAGTTAGTGATGTCAATCACAGTATTGAGGGATCGGATACCGGTGAGTTCAAGTTTTTTTTGGAGCCATGCAGGAGAAGGTTTGACGGTGACGTTATCGATGACAATGGATGTCCATCGGGGGTTGAGGACGGGATCGGTTTTGATGGTGAGAGTCCTTGTGAAGTTTTTAGCCTGAAAAGGTCTCACCTTTCCTGCGTAGGGATTGTTGACGAGTGTAGCGGCGAGGCCGAAACGGGGTAGGATGGCCGCTGCTTCGCGCGCGATGCCAACGACGGACATGGAATCAGGCCGGTTGGAGGTTACTTCAATGGTGTAAACTTCCTCATCGCCCACCTTCTCGACCCGCTCGACGGAGGGGCCGCAGAGGGAAAGGTATTCCTTGATTTGCTTAGGAGTCGCCTTGGTTTTGAGATACTCGCGAAGCCAGCTATCGGGAACAAGTATGTTCATAAAAAATGAATGAATCTACAAATCTGCACATATACAAATAAATGATGGAATGAAATAATTATTTAAATCTAGAACTGCTCCAAAAATCTCACATCATTGTCATACAGTAGCCGTATGTCGTCGAGCTTGGTGTCCGATTTCATCATGTAGGTGCGCTCAATTCCCCAGCCGAAGGCAAAGCCATTATACTTCTCCGGATCTACCCCACCGTTTCGAAGTACGACGGGGTGCACCATGCCCGCGCCGCCAAGTTCAAGCCAACCGCCTTTGCAGAGTTTGCATCCCTGTCCGTCCGGCAGGCGGGCTTTTCCAAGGCAAACGCCACAGAGAATGTCCACTTCAAAGGATGGCTCGGTAAACTGAAAATGAGACGGCCGGAGCCTCGTTTTGCGCTCCGTTCCATAAAATTGCTGGACAAAAAAATCAAAAACTCCCTTGAGGTCTCCGATTGAGACGTCCCGATCAATGTAGAGACCTTCGAACTGGTGAAACATCGGTAGATGCGAGATATCCCACTGCCGGCGGTAGCACTTGGCGATGTTGATCATTCGGATCGGTAGCTTCCCTTTTTCCATCTCCCGCACCTGGCCGTTAGAAGTATGGGGCGTGAGAACGATTTGCCCACGCTTGTCTGACAGGGTCTCGCCCTGTCTCTTGACAGGGCGAGACCCTGTCAATGACCGCGGGTAATTGATAAAAAATGTTTCCCACTCGTCTCTCGCTGGGTGGTTGGGCGGCATGTTGAGGGAGGTAAACGCGTACCAGTCCCAGTCAACTTCCGGGTGCCGCACGCGCGTGAATCCGATTTTTTCGAAAATTCTCGTAATCTCCATGATTGCTTGCGTCACGATATGGAGGTGTCCCTCCGGCGGCCGGATCCCCGGCATTGTGACATCGATAAAATCATTTGTAGTTTGTAGGTTGTCAACTGTTGACTGTTCTCGCTTCGCGAGCGCTTCTTCTATTGACAGCCGCACCTGGTTTGCGACAACTCCTACCCTCTGGCGGTCTTCTTTGAGTACGAGCTTAATTTTTTCCGTGAGCCCCGCAAACTCGCTCTTTGAGCTAAGCAGTGCCAGCCGGAGCTCGTTCACTGGAGTTTCACCGCTTTCAACCTTTTTAAGGCACTCACGCTGGCATTCGAGGAAAAGACCGGTTAAGTAAGACGCAGACACAGAAGGCGAGAGTGGCGTTTCATCTTGTTTCTGTATATCGTAGTACACCCGCACACGGTCGTCCTCGTTGACAACCTTCGTACTAGTAATGGGGCCGATCTCAGACGTCCCTTTGACGTGGGTGCCTCCATCCGGAATTGGCGGGTAATCACCGATCGAAAGGATGCGGAGGGCTTTATTTTGGGGCAAATGCGGCGGAATCCACGACGCGCGCTTTCGGAGCTCATCAAGCGATACGAACTCCGTTTTCAACGGTAGATTCTCACTCACTATTTCATTGGCTTTCTTTTCGATTTTATAATGAGCATCAATGGGAAGAGAACCACTGTATTCAATAAACGCCGTGTCGCCATGTTCGCCTTTCACCGGTGTCAGCCCGACACACGTTGCCATGACAGCCTCATGGACGACGTGGCCGGCGCTGTGGACGCGCATATTCTTGTAGCGGCGTGACCAATCGAGTGTACAGGTAACACGGTCACCCTTTCCGAGCGTTCCTTGAACAGAGCACTCATGGATGACCTCGTCACTCAGTATCCGCACGTGCTTGATGATAGCTTTCCCCTTGGGGCCGACAAGTGCCCCTTTGTCTGACGGCTGGCCCCCGCCTTGGGGGTAGAAAATCGTCTGATCAAGGATAATCTCCCACAGAGAGCCAGCCTGTCGTATACTAGTAACGCGCGATCGATGGTCTTTTTTGTAGCTGTCGGTAAGGAAAATGAGGTCTGTCATAGCCAATATCTATTGTATAGAGCCATGGTCGTTCACCACAATACTGTTTTTTTAGAATTGCTCCATCCCCATAGCAAATCTGACCATATTTCTCTCTTTCGTATCGCCGAATACTTCTCCCGGAATTCCGAGTATTCCTGCTTCTTCAAATAGGTCAAGAAAGCTTATGCCTGAACTCAACTTCACGTACATGTAAAGCGGCACATCCTGATATATTTTTTCTGTTTCTATCATCGGCGGGAGGTTGCGCGAACGTCGTTGCCGGTTCACTTCCATGAGGATAGACCGTACTTTTTGTTGCCTCTGTCGGAAGGCTCGGTACATGTTGAGCCTGGCTTTTTTTGATACAAGCTGCCATCTCGCAAGTGCTTCTAGTTCCACAGGACCGGCGGTTGATGCATACACTGTTTGCCAGTGAACTTGGAGCTCACGAAGAAGCGCTGCGTCCTTCGCGTGGAGTGCTCCAGCACGTAGGCGTGGCTTTCCAAACATCTTGGACATACTCGTAGCCAAAACTACTGCTCTGGTTAGTGACGCATTTTGAATAATTCTAAGTAGCGTTTTTGCTTGCTCCTCGTCAATCGTTTCGACGTAGGCTAAATCTACCAGGAGAACACCGTTCGGCCGTAGAGCGCGGAACGCGCCTACCGCCGCCCGCAGCACTTTCGGCCGGTAAACAGTCGAGGTTGGATTGTTCATCGGGGTAAGGTAGAGTATGGTCTTGTCTCCTACGGTGCTGCGTAACGCTTTGCGTAGCTGTTCGTCTGTCGGAGAGTATCCAACGGAGTTGTGTGTAAGAATGGTTGTGACAGGTATATCTCGCCGGTGCGCCTGGGCTGAAATTACGGCAAAACCAGGGGCGGGAAAAACTAGGTTCACTCTTCGTCGCTCCCGACGAGCCATTACCTGAAGACTTGCCAATAGTCCATCGATTCCAGTGAGACTACCGTAGCTTAATACTGTCTCTTCTGGAGAGTAGCGTATACCGTAGGAACTAATAAAGTCAGCAAACGCTCGACGCGTAGGCACGTAACCGGTTGCTTCTGGTTGGTAGCCCCAGAGAGTCTCGGTGCCGGCATTTCGATGACTTAGTTCTTCGTTTTCAATGAAGTGATAAATCTTCCGAGCGAGCTTGCCTTTCGGATCAAGTCCTAACTGCTCGCCAATTGGTTGTGCGCCTGCTTTCGGCAAGAGTCGCCAGTCGATGTCTCCGATTGTCAAATTAAGTAGCTCTTTCTTGCTGTCAGTAATTCCTGCTTCCCACAGGGCATTCCGATAATCGCGAGCAAGGATAGCTATATCCCGGATTTCGTTGCGAGTTTTTCCAATAGCTCGCTTCTTGCGGAATTCGACAGCAAACTGCCTACGAAGCAAGCGAGCACGCAGGTGTTGCTCCATTGTGAGAGGTACTTCTTGCTGAATTGTCCTTGGGTGCCCGGATGTCTTTCGAATCTGTTTGTTTGTCATGATGAAAGAGTTCTATTCTCAGACCAGCATCGCTACGCAACTCCTATACTAGGATCTTTCCAATTTATAGGTGGGAGCGGGGGCAAGGGCACTCCCTTGTCATCCAGTATTAGGCGTGTATCTTCTGTTAGAACAAGGTATCGAGCTTCTCCTTCCCCGGCAATTATAACTGCATCGACAAGTTCGTGCATTATAACTGTAACACGCTCACCTGGTATTTCATTAGGATTAGGCATAAACTCACACAGCCTTTCTTGCCAAAGAAAAACCCCGCATCTTGCGGGGCTCTTGTGGGTTTTGTTAACTGTTAATTTGTCAATTTGTTAATTGGTTAACATTTCACCCAAAGCTCCCCGCTTCTGCGAGGCAAAAAAGAAATAGAATCCTTCGACCTTACTTAGGACAAGTCTTTGGGTTGTCATGGTAAAGAGATGTTAGTTGATGCTTTTAGCTTTGTCAACGACGGCGTCGAAGACGTCTGGTTGCTCGACGAGTAGGAACGAGAGGGTTTTTCGATTGAGCGCGATGTTTGCCACCTTGAGCTTGTGCATGAATGAGGCATACGTGATCCCACGCTGTTTGACGCCCTCTGAGATCCGAAGGATCCAAAGTCTTCTGAAATCTCGCTTGCGAAGTTTGCGTCCGGCGAACGCGTACTCGCCGGCGTGGAGGTATGCCTCGCGCGCAACCTTGATGAGTCGGCGTTTGGTCATCCGGTAGCCTTTGGTCGTACGGAGAACTTTCTTGTGTTTTCTTCTGCTGACAACGCCCCGTTTGATTCTCATAACGACTTAGTGAGATAAAAACTGCTTGATCATTCGAATCGACCGTGCGTTTATCAACGTGTGTGGTTTATCCTGCCGTCTCTGGCGAGACTTGTTTTTTTTACTGCGCAGGTGCCGCATCCCTTGGGAGCGATGCACGAGCTTTCCGCCTCCGGTGAGCTTAAACCTCTTCGCAACTATTTTTTTCGTTTTCATTTTCGTCATACGTTTTTCTTAGTAACTATCCAGCAGGTCTTACATATCTTTTGTCAGTCCGAACGGCGTTTATCCTGCGTCTTTTCGACGTGTGTCATTTCGCTTTCACGAGCATCGCTTCAATGACTCTTCCGAGAAGTTTCGGCTCTCGAACTACCCTGCTCTCCGGCATCTGCGCGATAAATCTTCGAATAACGCTGAACCCAAAATCTCTTTTGGTAATTTCCCGTCCCTTAAATAGTACGTTTATCTTGACCTGATTTCCTTCTGCCAAGAATGCCTTTGCCCGTGCTAACCGAGTATCGAAATCATGCTGACCGATGAAGGGACGGAGCCTCACCTCCTTGACCCCAACATTTTTTTGATTCCGCTTCGCTTCCCGTTCCCTTTTCGCTTCTTGGTACTTAAACTTTTTAAAGTCTATGAGTTTTGCTACCGGAGGATCAGCTTTTGCAGCAATCTCCACGAGGTCGATGCCTCGTTCTTTCGCTTTTTGGAGCGCCTCGATTTTGGAGACTATCCCAATCTTCTTCCCCTCTTCATCCAAAAGCAGAAGTCTAGGACTCGGAATCTGATAGTTTATCCGGTAGAATTTATGCTTTGCGTTCAATCTCAGTTTTTAGTTTTGCGAAGAATTCCTCGCGAGTCATCTTGAGGTCCTCTCCG
>CAYNJY010000011.1:0-8349 GCA_964397755.1 uncultured Gammaproteobacteria bacterium | reverse complement strand
TCGTGCGGATCGAGAGAATCCCATCCGCAACTTCCTTATCTCCGATTATAGTCATGTACGGGACTTTTTGCAATTGGGCATCGCGGATTTTTGCCTGCATGGACTCGCTGCGCAGATCCGCTTCTGCTCGAATTCCGGCCTCCGAAAGCGTCCGGACAAGATTCGTGACCGCCTCGTTGTGCCGTTCGGCAATGGGAATGCCCACAACCTGTGTCGGTGCAAGCCACAAAGGGAAAGCCCCGGCGTAGTGCTCGATGAGAATGGCAATGAATCGATCAAACGAGCCTAAAATGGCGATGTGAAGGACCGCAGGCCGCTCAAACTTCCCTTCCTCATTGATGTAGTTCATGTCAAAGTTTTCCGGCTGATTAAAATCGAGCTGTACGGTGGTCAGCTGCCACTCACGCCCGAGGGCGTCACGAAGCAACACGTCGATCTTTGGGCCGTAGAAGGCCGCCTCTCTTTCACCCACAAAAAAGGGAAGTTTGCGTTTTTCCACAACAGCAAGGAGCGCCGCCTCTGCCACGTCCCAGTCCTTCGGTTTCCCCAAGTATTTCTCAGGATGCGCTTTGTCTCGTGTTGAGATGCGCGCGCGAAACTGCGAGAAACCGAACGACTTCAGTATGGCAATGGTCAGGTCGAGGATTTGGTCAACCTCCTCTGGTACTTGCGCGTGACGGAGGAACGTGTGCGTATCATCCTGGGTGAGTGAGCGGACGCGAAGAAGACCATTGAGCTCGCCGCTTTTTTCGTAGCGGTACACCGTTGCGTTTTCCGCTATACGAAGCGGGAGCTCCCGGTAGCTTCGCGGTCGTTCAAGGTAAATCTGGAAGTGGTGCGGACAGTTCATGGGTTTAACGACATACTCTTCTTCCTCAATCTTCATCGGATTCATCATGGCATCATATTTTTGCCAGTGACCGGATTGCTTGTAGAGTTCACTTCTGGCAATATGCGGAGTCCAGACGAATTGGTACCCTCGTTTTTCCTTCTCGCTAGTCACCCACTGCTCAAGCGTTCTACGCAGAAGAAACCCCTTGGGAAGATAGAGCGGCAGTCCGGAACCAACGTTGGGAGTTACGAGGAACAGTCCCAGCTGCCTGCCGAGCTTCTTGTGGTCGCGCTTCTTTCCTTCCTCAAGCTGCCAAAGATACTGGTCGAGCTCTTTTTTTGTCGGAAAACAGGTGCCGTAAATGCGCGTGAGCATCGGGTTCTTCTCATTGCCCCGCCAGTAAGCGCCGGCTACAGAGAGAAGCTTGAAATGTTTAAGTTCTTTGGAAGGGTGCTCGATGTGGCCACCGCGGCAAAGGTCCCAGTAATCGCCGGATTTGTAAAATGACAGGGTCTCGCCTTGTCCAGAGAATTCGTCAATCAGTTCGTGTTTATACGTGTTGTCCGGATATTCTTTTTTTGCCTTGTCAGGGGAAAGTTCATGGCGTTCAAAAGACCTCCACGATGGCAGAAGTTCCAGCATCTTCGCTTTGATTGTTGGTAAGTCTTCTTCAGAAATTTTCACATTCCCGAAGTCGAAGTCAAAGTAGAAGCCATTCTCGATCGCCGGTCCGATCGTCCGCTTGGTATCCGGCCAGAGCTCCATGACCGCCGCCGCCAAAAGATGGGCGCAGGAGTGGCGCAGGTTGGCAAGATTCGCTAATTGTTCATCGTTCATAGTAAAGCATCAAAAAAGTCACCATTCTTGTTGGAGCCCTTCGCTTATGCTCAGGACGGTTCCATCCAACTTGGTGACTTCATTAGCCTCTTTACGCGGAGGTAGCGACTTCTCTTTGAGGTTGGTACGATCTCATGCCAGCGAGAAGTAAAGCTAGTATAGCACGTGGTGGTTCGTTGTCAAGGCCGTCTTGAGAAGAAGATGGAAGTATGTGAACCTTCTATTGTCGCTGACCGCGGGGTTTGGGGACGAAGGGCTCAATTTGGGCAATCTCCGTCGGTTTGTTTTTGAAGGTAAAGAGGATTTTATCAACGTAGTTAGCCAGGTCTTCAAAGTAGTACACATCGCTGACGATGACGTTTTCTTTTTCTCCGAGGAGCGGTTCCACCTCGACCGTTCCAATCTTGAGGTACCGAAAGAGTATGTTTCTGGAATATGCTTTGGCTTTGAGCGCCTCGTTCCAGAAGAGCGCGCGTTTTGTTTGAAAAAATGGCGACACCGTGTCGAAGCGGATGATCCTGCGGTCGGTGATATACGTCCGGTCATTGACATAGGCGACGTGGTTCCACCATATGCCGACAGAGAGAAGGAGCACGCTTACGATGGCGCCGGCCGTTCGGAGAGCTCCTCCCGCTGCCGGAACAACCGATCCAATGAGGGACAAAACAACGAAGAAGAAGATTGCGAGAAGCACAATGCGGCCAATCGCCAGGTTTTTGGCAAACGGGTGCGGGGCGATGGCGTAGAGTACCCGCTCATCTGTTTGTTTCCCGTCAAAAAAAAGTTTTTCCATTAGTCGTATTGTACCGCTCACGATCAGGAAATCAAATGCCTAGACGCGGTAGGCGTAGACGTGATGCGTGGGATCTCTTCGGATCGGTTTCCAGTTTGAGAACAGAAACGTATTGGTGACCACCCACGCACCCGGTTTGAGGGTTCTTCGCAGATGCCCCCGTAAGGCCGCTGTGCTCATCGGCAGGAGATAGAGAAAAACGACATCAGCATAAGTGAGATCAGCTTTCCAGAGGTTCTTCCAACGAACCCCTATGGTGTTTCGGTATGGAGAGAAGTATGCGCGCAGGCGCGTCCATAGGGCCAAAAGCGGGTTGATTTCGTAGCCAATTGCCGTTGCTCCTCGTCGTGCTGCCGCAAAGAGGATTCTTCCATCTCCACTCCCAAGGTCGTAGATTGTCGTGCCCGGTTTTATCCGAGCGATGTATACCATGGCCTGAACGACCTTCCTTCGAGATGGTACAAAGGGGCCTCCGGTGAGAAATGCGAGACACAGAAAGAAAAAGAATGTGGCGAAGAGAAGTTGAGGGAGAAAGAGAAAAAAGAGTGTGAGCATAGAGTGTGCGCGCAGGGACTTGTGGACACGGAGGGATTTGAACCCCCGACATCTGCAATGTGAATGCAGCGCTCTACCGCTGAGCTACGTGTCCATTCAAGTCGGGCTGGTGTGAATGCAGCGCTCTCACCAACTGGGGCAAGCCCAATACTATCAAATTATGTAGGAAAATAAAACGCGGAGGTTAGCCCGCTTGGGTGGCAAGCGAGCGTTCGGAAGAGAGGCCGAATTTGGTGCCGTGCTTTTTGAACATGCCCCAGTAGCCCATTTTCTTTCTGCGTGTCGTCCAGAGGGCGAGCCAGGTGCGGCTGTCTTCAATCTGCTGGCGCAGAATTGTAAGCAGGGACTTGAGCCGTTCGAAAAAGTTCACATGGTAGATGCCCGGATCAACAGGAGCCTCGGCGACCGCCTGCTGGACTTCTTGGTGGAGGCCTTTGAGAGAAGCCGCGAGTGCCTTGAGTTCCTGTCGAATTGCCTCGATTTGCTGTTTCGTTCTCAGGTCCTCATGGGTAACGACCGCAATACGGGGCTGAAGCTCCGTTTTCTGTTGAGGCAGTACTCTTTCTTGCTGCCTGCCAAGGTGGAGTTCTTGATCAGGATGAAGTTCTCCGGCTTTCGGAGGTGATCCGAGGAGCGAGGAGAGGACATCGCCGCCGATTTTACCAACGACGTCTTTGGTCACGGTTTTCCCCACACTGGCTCCGACTCCACGCAGTGACTCAAGGATCGTGTCGTTGGTGTAGGAGGGACCCTTTTTCTTTGGCTGATTTGTCTGAAACATGTTCGTGGCCATACTCCCTATTATACTACAGGATAGGCAGGTTTGGCAATCCGCCTCTCGATCTTATGGATTATGAGACGGGATCTTGTGAGTGGTGTATCACAGGGCAGCCAAGAAGTCAATAACCTTCTGACGGCGGATGAGGGAGGATAAGTAGTAGCGCTGTGCTTCCAAGGCCTTGCGCTCCACTTCGCTTTTTGCGGTTTTGAGTACCGTTTCTACATCAGTGTCGCTGACAGTAAGATGCTCTTGGTCGGCAACAACCTCGAGGCTAAATTCCAGAGATAGCATTCTTCGTGCTTGTTCTTCGTACTCTTTGCGTAAACCCTCTGATGTACGCCCACTTGAAGCGAGGTATTGCTCAACGGTAAGACCAAGTTTTCGCGTCTGGTCAACCAGGCTTGATAGCTGTCGGTTCACTTCACTCGAAATGAGAATATTCGGTATGGTCACCGTCACGGCGCTCAGAAACGCAGAGAGTAGCTCATCAAGGGTTGGCTTCTTGGCCTCCTCCTGTTTTTCTGCCTGAGCCTTTTCGCCCTTTCCCGGCACCCACAGTGTGTTTCGTTTGCCTGCTTTGAGTTCTTGAATCGGTTTCCTGTACTCCCCGATCGTTGGTTTTGGTTTTTCGCAGGTGTGGCAGATGATCACCCAATCTTTACCCTCCTGCGCGTCTTTGAGGTGGACATCTGGCGTAACGATTGGCCTGAGGCTAAGCTCTTTGATCGTGTCGGCATAGGCTTGAGGCACAACTTTTCGAACGACTTCTTCGTATACCTTGTCTTTGTTGAGCGTCTCGGCCGCGAGCTTCCGTGGCGCTTTCCCCTTTCGGAAGCCTGGGAGCTCTACGTCCTTCGTCATTTGGTCAACGACTGTGTCGTAGGAGGTGGAGATGGTGGACCATGCTATGGGTATAGTAATTTCAATATCGCCTGAGGGATGCCGCGAAAGAGTTGGCGTCATGGCTGGAGTCTACCATACAGCCGGACGAATTCAAGGGCTTAGTCCGAGCTCAAACTCGATATTGGGAGGCGCGAGGCTCGGATCTTGAGCTACCGAGGTCTCAATGAGAGATGAGAGGTTTTGGACAGCCTGTTCAAAGTCAAGGTATGCACTCGTTGTGGCGACCGCCGAGGAGGGTGTTAGAGCGACCGGCGTTGGTGTCACGTGCACAGTAACACTGCTCGGAACTCGCTTGAAGCTTTGCGCAAGTTTCTGAAACGTTCGAACGATCGCAACACCAAAGAGGAGGATGAGGAGGAAGATGACGAGGAGCCCAAACCATGTCTGCGACCGATACTGTGCTTTCATATACTGCTCTTTTTGATGCTCCGGCAGAGGCGCTGCGATGGGTTCATCCGGTACACGTAATGGTTCTTGTTCCATAGTTAATCTGGAAAGACGAGATTTCGCAAAAGTTCTTTTAAGAATCCGGTGCCTTCAAATAAATACTGTTTTGCTTCCGAAATGTCTAGAGTCAACTCGGTAAATGAGCGGTCGAGTTCGCTTAGATCGCCAGAAAGAGACGCATTTACTTTCCGTATCGCATCAATTTTTTGCTGTGTGAGAATCCGTTTATTTGAAATCTGAAGAAGCCACCGATCCAGCGTCGATCTCTTGCCGGCATCCCAAATCGATCGGTTTTCTGAGACTGCCGTTTTTGCTTTGAGAACAGTAGCGTCGTACTCGCCGGAAAGAAACGTTAACTGGCCAAGAGATATCGCAATAATCGTACGCCGAAGCGTTGTTGCGAGTATGTTGTAGCGATCGCCCAATTGCCTTGAAATTGTATCAGCGTCTCCCAGTGAGTTGATTTCCGGGACGAGCCTGGCGTGTTTATCAAGGAAACGGACTTCATTGGTTAGTATTGTCTGATAATCATTGCGCTCAGTCGGAGAAAGACCCCGGTCTTCATTGAGCTTCTCGACAAGAACGAGGAGGTACGCGCGAAGGAGGCTATCGCGCTGAATAAGCATGGCTTTTGTTTTGGCAAGCGCATCAGTTTGGCTCCCGAGCGATTTGAATTTCTGGTACTCGGTTTTGGCTACATCGAAGTCTGCGTACGTCTGCCTATAGACGTCATACTGGTACAGGTAGTCTTGGTAGGCTTGTTTTGAGGAGGCCTTAATATGCGGGGCAAAAAGCGTGAGGAATGCCAGAACTAAAAAAGGTAGGAGCTTCATGGTTGGATGCTAACACAAGGAATATAGTCAAGTAAACGCATTCTATAGAAAGATGCGAACCTTCCAGCTTTGGTGCTCTCGGGAGGAGTTGAACCTCCAAGGGTTGCCCCATACGCTCCTAAAGCGTACGCGTATGCCGATTCCGCCACGAGAGCAGTTCAGCAGATTATATTATACCCTGAGTAGCACAGTTAGAGTATCTTAGATGGTTATCGGTAGGAGTTCGGGCCTGGAGGGGTTAAATTCGACGATCTGATCTATAAAGAAGTGGACACTCCTCGCCCAGTGGGATGAGGCTGCATAGGTGCGGCCGATCTGCTCGACTGTGGTGAGCCCACGATTGAGATACCGAAGACGAAGGCCTTCCGAAACTTCGGTAATCCCCTCTTTCCAGTTTCCAAAGTGGACGCCATCTTTCGTGCCCGTGTACACGCCCCAGCCCCAAGCATTGTATGAGGAAGGAGGGATGCGTTTGCCGAAGTTCGACTCAACGCCGGCAATGGCTGCGACCAGCTTCCAGTCTAGGCCAAGCCTGTCTGCTTCAGCCACAAAGTGGAGAGCCTGCCACTCAAGCGCGGAGTTGTGGCTAGCGAGATACCCCTTGAGCCTAGGAGCCCGGTAGTCTATAGGGGTAGCCTGGAAGCTTGGTTTTGCCGAAGCATCAGCCACGAAGGTCTCTTCAGCTTCTAGGCGAGGCAGTCCAACGAGAAGCCCTTTCAGGGCAATAAGGGTAAGAATGGTAAGTTTTATCACGTGGCTTTTCATAGATCTCCTACTCCGCCTTGACTCCCTGGCACGTGTTTTTGAGAGGCCAGGAGGTCGAGGAGAAGAAGGAGGGAATGGACGGGTGACCCCAGTAGAAGCCTTCCCTTGGCTAGAGGTCTACGTCCTCGCAGCCGAGGAGCGGCTCTACGGGGTTGTTGGCAGTAAGCTCTCCTTCGACAGGCTCAGGATTGCTAACTGACCATTAAAAATCCTAAAGCAGACATATGAGAGTCCACCTTAGGATCTAGGGGGAGTATAGCCTATAACAAACGCTTTGTCAAGTCCTATAGGATTAGGAGCAAAATATACAAATCCATCAAATACAACCAATAACTAATGGGAAAACGATTTATAGGCCTATTGAATCTGATCCATGAAGCTTTGAACACAGTTGGTCCAGGAGTACCCTTTTTCAACTGATGGTGGGGCCCAGATAGCCCCGATGTCCCGAAGGCTAGTAATTCCTTTATCATAGTAGTTTTGCCGAAGGTACCGGGAGACCCAGGAGATCGCGTGGTACCAATCGGAGAAGTACTTGCCGGTAAGCTGGTTTGTATAGACCGCTATTCCCCATGCATTGTATGCGTCGGTTTTTGGCAGTCGTTTTCCCAGATTCGACTCGCACATGGCAATCGCCGTAACCAGCCGCCAGTCGATATTGTTGAGGTCCGCCTGCTCGACGAGGTAGCCTGCAAAGGGGGCCATGGGTGAATCGTGGGAGGCAAGGAAAGACTCAAGAAGAAGCGCGCGGGCGTCGCCGGGGATAACCTGCGCACCCAGGACCTGTCCGGTGCCGCTCGTTAGGGCTAGGCCTGTCTCCGACTCCATGACCCGAGCCTCGGCACGCGTTTGCTCACCTATTTTCCTGGAAAGCGACCCGAGGACCGTGAGGTTTAAAACGAGAAGGACGATGGTCAGCGGGAACCACGCAAAGACCAGTAAAGCCTTCCTACGCATATGATCCATGGTGTCACAGAGGGAAAGATCCTGTCAAGCCAAATCAGGGTCAGACCTTGATTTTCCCATTCTGACGCTCTAGCCAGATACCATAGACAACCTATCTGGTTGCGACAGCCTTTAAAATCGAAGGTTGTTAAAGCTATCTACCGCATGGTATCTCGCTAGCGCTTCCTAACAACAAAATCAAGGTCTGACCCTGAATGGTGTATATACGTCAACTGGTCGAAGCTAGGTTGAGTATGAATTCTATCATCCGTCGTGAGAAAAAAAGGATATTCGTTCGTATCCGTGGTCTTCGCTTCCTGCATACCTGGGGAAAATTACCATATCGTATTTTTCTGCCGGAATCGTACTCGATCAGTTTTCGTCACGACAACCATACGAAACGTTCGTATTTGATCATGCGGATTACGCTAAGAAGATAGAAAGATTCAAACATCTTGTCATAGAAAAGGAAGATGATCTATAAATAACCACAGGTGTCGAGGCTATAACACACCGGAGGTGGAAGAAGCGGTGGAACTGCCGAAGTACCGCGCCTCCCTCTACCCTGGGTTTATCGAAGGGCTATTTTTTGCGCGCGTGACTCTTTTTTTTAGTATGTCCTGTAAACGTGGCATCATGGCCTCCAGAACCTGGTTTA
>CAYNJY010000010.1:0-35947 GCA_964397755.1 uncultured Gammaproteobacteria bacterium | reverse complement strand
GGGGAGCCAGGTACAATTCTGCACCTTGCTTCGCACGACAGGTTGATTTCACAGGTTGACTTCATCGACTTCACCGCTACAGGATTTTGTACACGGTAGACAGCAAGAAGCTTCCTCTCGAGTTCGGGGACATTGTATTCGCGGAGCTCTTTTCTCTCGATCCTGATTATTTTGCCAAACTTGGTCCGGAAGAGACCATTTTTTCAATCTCAAAGAGCCTACCGATCTCGGCCGTGAGGCTGCCGATATCGTGCGGCTGTAGCTGTTCAGGTTGGTGCCTCTCGTTCACAAAGTGTCACTGGCTTCGTAAGCGGCTACTGTTTGCCTCGTTTGGGATTGGACGTGCGGATTTCTTTATGAATTACTTCTCCGGTAGCAATTGACACGTGATAAAGCAGAAGCTCACCGGTGCCAATCTCAAAATGGGAAATCTCCTTATCGGAAATTTTCTCCAGGTGTTTCACTAGGGCGCGGAGACTATTACCATGGGCAGTTATCAAAATATTTTTTCCTGAACGCAAGTCGGGTAAAATCCGTGTTTTAAAATATGGCAACACCCTTTGATATACATCTTGTAATGTTTCGCCTTCGGGGACGGGGTGGTTCCAGTTCCGGCGCCAGAGCATAAACTGCTTTTCACCGTATTTTTTTTTGATCTTCCATTTATTTTTGCCGGTGAGGATACCGTAGTTTCGTTCGTTCAGCGCGTGATGGCGATGGATAGGGACAGAGAGTTTCAGCGTTTCTAGCATAATGGTCAACGTTTCCTGCGCCCGAGATAGGAGCGAGGTGTGAGCCACATGAAAGCTAATATCGCGGATGGCTTCTGCCGCTTGTTTGGCCTCGTCGCGCCCGACATGGGTGAGGGCAATATCAGTCCACCCGGTCCAGAGCCCTAGGGCATTCCACTCTGACTCTCCATGGCGAACCAGAGCCAGGTAGCTTGTATCCTGCGGCGACCTCTTCTTTTTCACTTCCTGTATTATGCCTTGGAGGAAGTTTGCGATCAAACGGAACAAGATGTGCTATGCTAATAGGAGAAAAGAGGTGAGTAATGTGAAGCAAAAAACATATGTTGCCCTGACCGGCTATATTTTTGGGTTCATTGGCTGTCTACATCTGGCGCGTTTGATTCTAGGGTGGGAGGCGATAATTGCCGGTTGGAGCGTTCCGATATGGTTGAGCCTTGTTGCTAGTACCGTCGGGTTCTATCTTGCTTACAACGCGTTTGGATATAAAAAATAATGATGAAGGCAGAGTGGCTTGACGGGACAAGTATTGGTCGGTAGACTGAAAGTATAAACAAGAAGGGAGGTGAAATAAATGAAATCATTACACATGGCAGCGTATGCTCTCTTGTGGCTAGGGGGTATCAATTGGGGACTTTGGGGCTTATTTAATTACAATCTCGTTGAATCGCTGCTCGGAGGGGTAGGACTCGACAAGCTGGCCTATATCCTTGTCGGTCTTTCGACGGTCTACGTGATCTCGACCCACAAGAGCGACTGCAAAGCCTGCGGCAAGTAATTCGTTTCTGTAAAGCTAGAGGAAAGCGCTCTCTCTGAGTTGCTTTCCTCTCTTTTGTAAGGAGACACACGTTTCTTTATTGACTGTCCCTGAAATTTAATCCGCCTTCGGCAAGATTTCAGCTTCGGGGATACGGAAGCACTCGGTGATTCCAATGAGAGACTCCGAGGGCTTTCAGCCCTCGGAGCTCCAATATAGGACTATTCCCAAAAGGAAATCAAGAGCGCCTAGAGCACGGATGGAAAGTTTGCTACGATGAAGGAGTGATGGCAAGGAAATGGATCTCCCTTGGGGTTCTTCTTTTTGTGGTAGGCCTTGGGCTTGGGAGCTATCGAGTTTCAGTAAGAAAAAAAGAGAGTGACCAACACCCCAATACGATCGAGGGGTGGGTTGCGAAGACACGGAGGAAGTGCAGTGAGCTTTCAAAAAAAGAAGCACGTGACCACTGTTTTCGTGGAATTCTGCGAGAGGCAGTTGCGGCACAAGGAACGGCTAGTGCGGTTGACGTCCTGGTAGCACTGCGTGAGGCGAAGGTTATTGATGCCTCATTTGATGACCACCAACACGTTCACGAGATAGGAAGAGAAACAGCCAAGCTCAAGGGGCTCACGGTGGACGCCTTCCTTTCGTGTCCCACCACCTATAACTACGGGTGTCAGCATGGATTTTTTGAATACGCGCTCTCCCAAACAAGTTCCCACAGGGAGGCGATGACGAAAATCTGTGAAGGTATTGGAACGAGTAGACCACCCAAGCTGTACTCCTACTGCTACCACGGTGCGGGTCACGGGCTCATGATGGCGCTTTCGTACAATCTCGAGAAGTCTCTGGCAACCTGTGACGAGCTGCCGACGCGCGCTGCGCAGGAAGGTTGTTGGCAGGGGACGCTCATGGAGAACTCCAATGCGGCGGTGACCGACGAGGAAAAGGTGCTCGCGTTTTCTCCCGACGACCCCCTCTCTCCGTGTAATAAACTTCCCAGTCGCTACCAGTGGCAGTGCTACATCAATCACGCGGGGTATCTTATGAAAGTGACCAACCTCAATGTAAAGAAAGCAGTTGCCATCTGCCTGTCCGCGCCAGCTGGTGGCGCTGTGCCCTGTATACAAAGTATCGGTCTCATGGTGACCAACCCCATTTGGCAAAAATCCATGCGGGGAGTTGACACCGTCTTAGATGTTGAGAAAAATGTCGCTCTTTCTTGGGAGATGTGTCAGGAGTTGCCAACAGTGGCTCTACGTGATTGCGTGATTGGTGCGATCGGCAATATTCTCAATTTTGACGAAACAGACATTCGTCGTGCGACCATGTTTTGCAATCTGGTAGGAGACCCGTACAAAAGCACCTGCTTTACCCAGATTGGAGCCTCAGTTGCTTCCCAAGTTAGTACTGCGAGGGAGGCACTTGGGATCTGTCAGACGGTTCCTGAGGCGGACGGGAGGCGTGATTGTGAGAAAGGAGTGCAGACCCACTGGGTAGCAGCACAAAGCACGTCAGAGTTGAGTCAACGGGATGATGAACGGTTGGTACGGGACGATGTGTTTCTCAAAAAGTTTCTTGCCGAGGTGGGCCCTGCGTCAACGATTGAGAAACTTGCAGACGTCATGCCAGCAATGGGTTTGAGCTGCCACGATCGCGCGCACAAAGCTGGCCGCTTTGCCTACGAACTCATGGGCGCAGCGGCATTCGAGCGCTGTAGCAGCCACTGTCACTCTGGCTGCTACCATGGCGCGGCTGAAGCATTTTTCCGCGAGAAAGGGACCGCAAACCTTCAAGAAAGTTTGACGAAGCTTTGTCCTTCTGGCAAGAACCGCTTCTTTACCCACCAGTGTGTCCATGGCGTTGGCCACGGGCTCATGGCTTGGTCAGGGTATGAACTGTCTGATGCGCTGGAGAGCTGCAACCTGCTTTCCGATAGCAATGCCCAGTCGTCCTGTTGGACCGGCGTGTTTATGGAGAACATTGTGGGAGGGTTGGCTGTGGAAAACGCGGCAGCAAATTTTTCTCCTGATCGCCACTTCACAAAGTATTTAACAGATGATCCACACTATCCGTGCAATAGTGTTGGGGAACGTTACAGAGGCTCCTGTTATTTTCTTCAGACATCGCGAATGTTGCAGCTGTTTGGCGGTGACTTCCAAAAGATTGCAGCTTCCTGTCTTGAGGCGCCCGAACAGTTTCGCACACCGTGTTTTCAAAGTATGGGCAGAGATGTTGGAGGCACGAGCAAGCATAATGTCCGGCTTGCGATAGAGAAGTGCACATGGGCACCTGCCGGGATCTACCGGCGCGAATGCTTATCCGGTGCAGTGCAAGACACGTTTTGGGATCCGTCAGGCGAACGTGAGGCCAAAGAGTTTTGTTCGCTCTTGACCGATCAAACTGAAGTGCGTCGCTGTTATGAAGTAGTTGCCGGGAGAGCCGGTGAAGTCTTGACAGACGCTGATTTTAGCCGTTTTTGTGCGAGCTTAGCGGACGAATTTCAAAGTTTCTGTCGTGCGCCCCGGGGAGTCGTAGCGACTCCTTTGCCGCGAGTTTCACCATGGAGTACGTGGTATCAAAAAGTGAAAGCATTTCTACACGCAAGGCTTGCGCAATTTCGAGTTGCTGTCGCAACGCTGCCACCAGCACAGAGTGCACAAGGGACACGGACTATTCGCATCACAGACAAAGGCTATGAACCGAGAACCCTCACCGCAGCAAAAGGCACACGGGTAGTGTTCACCAATCAAAGCCAAGAGCCGCATTGGCCAGCGTCGAACATCCATCCTACCCACCGAATCTACCCAGAGTTTGATCCGCAGCGGCCAATCAAACCTGGGGAATCCTGGAAATTTCTCTTTACCAAGGTTGGTACGTGGCACCTCCACGATCATCTTTTCCCGTACCTTACGGGAACCATTACCGTCGTTGAATGAAATCAGGGCGCTGGCGGGGGTGGAGGAGGACTGTAGGATGACGGAGGAGGCGGTGGCTCATAGGACGATGGTGGTGGAGGAGGACTGTAGGATGACGGAGGAGGCGGTGGTGTGTAGCTTGATGGTGGCGAATACGATGAAGGAGGTGTATAGGACGATGGCGGTGTGTAGGTACCTCCACTAGGCGCGCAGTAGTTGCCATTCCACGTGTAGCCAGACCCGCAGCTTGTGGAACCTGTTGAGCCGCCTCCAGAAGACGTACAGCTGCAGGTCGCACCGGTCCAGGTGCAATTGGGCGTTCTGCGGCAAGCTTCTGCTGGATCATACGTTGTCCCGCCACCTCCGACACCAGAGGTGGATCTACAGGCACAGCTGCCATAGTCATAGTACATACCAGCGCCGCAGCCGCCTGGAGGCGCGCTGCAGGATGTTGTACCTCCACCGCCGGTTGTCGTTCTTTCGCAACCGCAGGCTCCGTTTACCCAACTCACACATCTCCCACCGCTCGCGCGACAGGTTGCTTCTTGCGACTCGCGGGATGGCGTACCAAAACCGCTTCCTCCGCCTGATGGGCACTCGCAGGCATTATTTCGTCCCACCCACGTGCAGCCCCCCCGGCGGCAATTCTCTTCCATCGTGGCGCTCGTGACCGTACCGCTTCCGCCCACACAACTACAGGAGGCCATATCCCAGTAGCCGGTACCACAGCCGCCGGCGGGAATCGGCTTATCTTTACACAAACTTTGGTATTCCTTGTATTGTTCGCTGCTCGATTTACATTCGCCATTTGAATCTTGGTAGAAGTTCGGGCCACAATCTTTCGGCGTGATGCACTTCTGCCCGTTCCAGTAGCTTCCCTGCGGACATCCTTCGGTGGGCGGCGGATCATACTTTTGGCATTTGCCATCTCGGAAAGCGGTCCCGGCAGGACAGTAAGAGGGAGGAGCAATCGGGCTGGGGAAGACACCGCCGCCGATTGACATATAGTCCGGCGCACAGTAGCCGCCGCGCGGGCTTATCGGTTCCGGCACCCAATGATTGCCCGACGGACACGTTCCCGGAGCAGTGAGGGGAATGCCACCCAGACCAGCCCCAACCGGATTGTCAGGGAAGCACGCGCCTGACGGTTCATTACGATGGTACCGCGGAGGACACGGGCTGTCTAGGGGTTGTCCGGTTGCCGTCGTATAGACAATGTTCGGTACACAGTAGCCGCCGTTCGGCATAAATGGCACATTGACCCAGTGTGTTTCTCCGCCACAGAATTGGGCCACCGGCGAGATAGGAGCCTCATTGGAAGTTCCAAACCTTTGACCCATGGCAAGAATGCGAGCAATAGAAGGATCGTTTATCAGGGTTGGACTCCGGTCAACGAGTCGAGTGAGGTAGGCAACGTCCTCCGGCCGCGGTTTGAGTCGCTCAACGACTTCTTGATACTTTTGTTGGTCTTCGGGCCGATACTTGAAGTAGTCTTGTGGGATGAGGTCGGGTCGGACGGTGTTTTGGAGCTCTTCAAGCCGCATGAGCGGTACCCACCAGGTTCGCAATTCCGGCGGGACCACGTCGCCGGGTTTGTATGTTTTGGCAAACTCCTGCACGCGGGCGAGCGTCGTATCATCGGGTTTTTTCGTTTCGAGTTTTTTCAATTCCTCGAATTTTTTGAGCTCAAGGATATTGGCGTAAGCCAAGGGATAGTATGCGCGGGCCGCTTCGTCGAGCTTTTTCAGGTCAGCCTCTGGGAGTACGTCCGCCTGCGCGAGTTTGCGAAGCTCTCCTCGTACCGCTTCGCGGGAGGAGAGGTTTATAATTTTTGCGACCTCCTCTTCGGTCAGGAGCCCCTGCGCTTTGAGCGCCTGGAGGCGACCAACCATCTCAGGAGGGACCGCAGGACGACCGGAAAGGTCCGCGACCGTATCGACAACCTCTTCGGACGCGGCGACGGCGTTTTTGACATCGTCGGCCGCTTGCGGGGGCGCCCTGAGGGCAATTTCTTCGAGCGAAAGGGTGTGTTTGGCGCCTTCTTTATCGGCAAGAACAAGGAGGGCTGTTGCCGTCGGGTTATCTTTACGTAGCGTGTCGAGATTTTGTGCAAATATCTCCATGGAGCGGTCGTATGCGCGGGCGAGATTCTCAATGAAGCGCGTTTTGCCACTGTCTATTATCTCCTCAAGCTCTTTGAGCCGCTCGCCGGCGATCGAAAGACGCATAATTTCCTTCTTCTGCGGGTCGAAGGTAGAAAGGAGTAGTGCTCCTTCCTCAAACCGTTTAATAAAGTAAAGAGGATTGTCTGGTGTGAGGCTGCCTATGAAGTTCCCGCCGAAATACCCGGTAAATTCTTGGATATCGCGGTGATCTGGCGCAGCAGCTTGGTCACTGGGCGTTGTTTCTTGAGAGGCGTCGGGTGGCTCCTGCGCAAATACTCCGAGAACTTGCTGATTATTCGGGTAGGTATTCCAGTCAAAGTAGAGCTGGGGATTTTCAAAAGCCAGAACCGGGGAGGGAGCGGCGGCCCAAAGTCCAAGAAAAATTGCAAAAAGGAACGACCAGGCAAGTGTAGCACGTGTCTTCACAAAAAGATTCAGAGGTAGCCCTTGACCTCTGACGCTCTCTCTTCTAGTCTAGTCACAAGAGGTACATTCTTGTCAAGGGGTACGATACCTCGCGCTCCTCTCACACCATGCGGAGTATTGTTTTTCGAACGTGGACAAGAGACAGCAGGGGCAAGATCCTTGTTATTCTCTTTCTCCTTTGGGTTCTGACGCTTCTTGGTAATTACCGGTTCGTTTTTGTAACCCATACCGTCGTCGCGGTTTTCGCCACGCTTTTCTTTGATGGCGTCTCTAACACTATTCGGAAGGCACCGGTTCCGGTAACCCTCTCAACCTGGGTGACCGGTATGATTATCGCCCTCGTATCCGACCCGACAGCCGGAATGTTCCTCCCGATCGTCGCATCGTTTTTCGCAGTTACGAGTAAACAGCTCGTTGGGCGCGGTCCTCATCGTCACGTGTTTAACCCGGCTGCATTCGGGGTCGTCGTATCGTCACTGTTGCTCAAACGTCCCGTGTCCTGGTGGGCTGCTTCCTGGGGGACACTGCCGACGCTTGTTGTTCTCTTTGGCATGACGCCGACACTTTTTCGCCTCCGCCTTCTGTGGATGCCTCTCTCATTCCTCGTCCTCTATTTTTTTACTATGCTTCAGTACGGGCTCCCGACTGCGATACGGCTTCTTACTGATGGCACGGTAGTATTTTTTGCCTTTATTATGCTTCCGGAGCCGGTGACAGCGTTAAGCCGCGGGTGGTGGCGCTGGGGTTGGGGAATTCTGGTTGGGGCCTCGGTGCTCGTCCAAAGCATTTTTGGTTTTTCCGTGACTGATCCGCTTCTTCTTGCTCTTCTTCTTGCTAATGCCACTACCTACCTAACGGTGCGCCGAACTTAGTAATCAATGTTCTTCACAAGGAAGTTTGTGGTACAGGAGCCAGCTGCTCGCTGTGCGCTAACGGAGACGCGCGCTGTCTTTGGCCAGTGGCGGGTGCAGACGCCACTACTACAGGTGCCGAAGTAAAGATTTCGAGAGTCTGCTGTTTGCCCCGTGAGGGCAATTGAGCCGCCAACTCCCTGCATCGTGCCCAAGTGAGAGTAGCGCAAAAGGTAGCTGAGTTTCATCACGTTATCGAGGGAGTGAAAACTGATCACTATGCCGCCGGTTTCCGGAGACTTGCGGATTGAGGCGATCCGAAACGCACACCGTGACTGTTTTTCTTGCCTCACCCGTTTCTTCGCAGCAGTGATCGGTGAAGGCAAAAGGAAACCTGCGAGGAGAAGGGTAGTGACGAGCGCAATTCTTTGGAGGTACATAGCCTACATTATACAAAACGATATCTTCTCATGATACACTGTCGACAGTGAAGAAGTTTCTCTACGCGATTGTTATAGGAGTCCTTACGGGTCTTGTAGGGAGCGGTTTGTATGCCTACGTGACGAAACAGAAGAGACCTGTAGTATCTACTACAACACAACAAACGAACACTTCTTTATCATCGGCAAAACTTCTCGTGTGGGATGATCCAGCAGGGTTCACGTTTCAGTATCCGGAGGGACTTTCGGTTAACAAGCACGATGAGGATAGCGAAAACTACGCGCACATCGAGCTCACAGACAAGAATCACAGCGGCCGCGTCGTCGTCTGGGCAAAAGACATTCCAAAAGGGGTTTCAACCATTGATCAGTGGGTCAAAAAACAAAAAGAATTTTCCGGTGTCAGCGTCATCGACACGACGTTTCTGGGATCACCCGCGAAAAAAATTTTCCTCACCAAACCGCGCAACACGGTACGTATCGCAGCGATTGCCGATGACCTCCTTATTATTGTTGAAGCTGACCTGGATGACGAGTTTTGGTCAGGAGCACATGACACAATCGTACGGACGTTGCAGCTTAAACCGGCAGAGGAGTCACTATCGGGAAGCGGGGAGTCGGAATCAACAGGAGAGCTTGGAGAATTTGGCGATGAAGAGATTGTTGAGTAGTAAGTGTTGCCCATTAAACGGTTTCATGCTACAATGACATCAACATTACAATAAATCGAGAGTGATGGGGAGAGAATTGGCTCGATGATCCATCCAGCAACCGATTTCGACTACTATCGAGAACACGGTGCTACACCCAACCCTGACAAGGGAAGGATTTGTCCGAAAGACCCGCGGAAAACATTCGTGACCTCTCTTTTCAAAGAGAGGTTTTTTATTGGTTTTACCTATGGTACAACGAGAAAGAAATGTAACAAGACGAGAAGTGTCTCGACGGCCACCGGCGTTTTTTCAGGTGAATGTCATCGCAGATTACGGAGGAGGTAGGGCGCCTGACCATGCGTTTAACGAAGTTGCAGCACGACTCCGCAGTGTCTTAACTCCAGAAGAAAACATGCGTGTCGTCATCGACCCGCATCCCGTAAGTGCTTTTGCGACGCTCGAGACAGGATTTTGGATTGCCCAAATAGGAATTGAGAATGCACATCCGGGACTCATAATTTTCTCAAATACCGCACCCCGTGGAGAAGATATAACACCGCGTAATGCCGGGGTCACGTGGCACGGTGATGAAAAACAACCGTTCGTTTACGTAGAACTAGATACGGGAGTTGCTGTCTTTGCAGTGCATGCAGGTTACAACCTCTCATTTATAAAAAAGCGGGCAAGAAAGATAGTAAAAGTGGACGTTCCGAATACCGGCACACAGTTTCGATCGCGCGATATCTATGCACAGGCAGTCGCTTCGTATATACAAGGCAATGATTCTATTTTGTCGGGGGAGCCTATTGATCCAAGGACCATCCCGGATGTTCCTGAAGACGGGGTTGCAAGTATAGATGGTTACGGCAACCTAAAGACAACGATACGAAGAAGTGACATAAAGGAAGAAGTATTATCGAGTCCTTTTGTTGAAATACAGTTCAACGGGAGGAGACACGTTGCAG
This sequence comes from uncultured Gammaproteobacteria bacterium, assembly GCA_964397755.1. Classification (GTDB taxonomy): domain Bacteria; phylum Patescibacteriota; class Microgenomatia; order UBA10105; family UBA927; genus CAYNJY01. The sequence continues at coordinate 26,023 of CAYNJY010000010.1, read as the reverse complement.
TCAACACATTGGTAGATGGCGTTAGAGGAGTAAGAGGACAACTCTGTTTGACCGTTGGATCTTCCGGAGGAAACAACCCGTACCTAGAAGTAGTACGACTGCAAGGACGCGCAGCCAGTGATTTTAACGTTACCATAGTGCGGGATGATTTGGGACCACTAACCATTCAACCCATTCCACCTGTCATTTTTTCCGGTACTTGACGCCTCGTCTTCTGGGGTTTCTATACTAGTTTCAAAATGAAGGTACGTCCAAGAAGACAGAAGTACTCGACGAATCAGGTCATCACCCTGGTCTTGGGCGTGGCGTTTGGCCTGATTGCGATCGTGCTTCTCTACCAGGCAGTCTCCTCCTCGACAGAACTTCGGTCTAAGGCAAAGACTTCTGGTCCGTGCGTTTCGGTCTGTAAATTAAAGCTTCCGCAAGTAGCATGTGTTGACTCCGTGTGGTATACTCCTTTCTGTCCTGGGAACAAAGTGTGGTCATAGTCCTTAAGAGTCCAAGTCCTCGTTGACTTTCTCTTTAGGCGTGTGCGTCCCCTTCAAGTCCTAAGGAGAAAGGAAAAACCCATATGGCTACGAATCTATTCGTCGGAAATCTTTCCTATACGATGACGAGCGATGAACTCGGCCAGCTGTTTAGCCAGGCCGGATCGGTCGTTTCTGCAAAGGTGATTTCTGACAAGTACTCGGGTCGATCCCGTGGGTTCGGGTTTGTCGACATGGCAAGTCCCGACGAGGCTAAGAAAGCCATCGAAATGTTCCACGGCAAAGATCACCAGGGTCGGGCGCTTGTGGTAAACGAAGCACGACCGCGAGAAGACAGACCGAGACAATAATAGTTACGTGGTTCGTAACACCAGAAACCCCGCCGAGAGGCGGGGTTTCTGGTGGAGTTGCCATGAAAGGTGGTCCCTGCTATCATTGCGGGGTATGTTTAACAGCCCGACCTTTGGTAGCCTGGAGCTTCCCGATGTCCGCGAAAAAATTATCTCCTTCCTCGCCAGAGATCCGGAGAAAAAGTACAGAGTTGTCGTGGGTACTGATTCCCAACCCCATAACGGCGCGGGCGTTGATTTCGTCACTGCTATTGTCGTTCACCGTGTGGGGAGCGGCGGTATTTACTTCTGGAAACACGTGGTGAACAAGAAACACTACGTTCTTCGGCAACGCATGTATGAAGAGGCGATGCTTTCTCTTGAGATGGCAGAGACAGTCTTGGCGCTCCTGCACCAAGACGGGGTGACGAAATACGATGTTGAGATCCATGTTGATATAGGAAAATTTGGCGAGACCCGCGAGATGATTAGCGAAATCGTCGGGATGGTTCGAGGAAGCGGTTACCAGGTCAAGATTAAGCCGGAAAGCTACGCGGCGAGTAAAGTCGCGGACCGGCACACATGATCACAAGCACTAAGCACAAAATCCTAAATCCTAAAAAAAAGAGGGGTGAGAACAGATGAATAAAAAAGTTTTGGTTGGTCTTTTGGTTTTGCTTGCTGGTGTGGCTTTAGGGTGGTACGCGCTTGGCGGGAAGAAAACGGGAACAACGGTCAAAGAGGAAACTCTAGTATCGACTCCTAGTCCGCAGCCGGCAGCGGAGAAAACAGAAGAAGCAACCGGCGCTACCATGAAGAAGGACGAAGCGTTGATGGAAAAAGCGGCGGTAGAACTCACCGACAGCGGGTTTTCACCGAAAACACTAACGGTGAAAAAGGGAACAACCGTGACCTTTAAAAACACAAGTAGTGGCGGGATGTGGGTGGCCTCGGCAGTTCACCCGACGCACCAGCTTTTGCCCGACCTTAATCAACTCAAGAGTGTTAATAAAGGCGGCGCCTACGAGTATACGTTTGAGAAAGTGGGGACCTGGAAGTATCACAACCACGTCAGTCCGGCAGATACCGGGAGTGTGGTTGTGACAGAGTAACCTTGCGGGTATACCAGTTATAAACGGTATACCTGTTATGGATTTGGTGTTGGTGTCGGTGTTGGTGATGGAGTTGGCAGCGGCGCACAGCGGCCGCCGGGTGGTTCTGTACCCTTCATGAAATACTCCACTCTTCCAAAGTAACACGGGATGGCAACGACACCATCTGGTTTTTCCGGCACCTCGTCGGGTTTGTCTTTGAGGAGTTCTACTATGATATCGTGCCAGATCGGTGAGGCGCCGGTGATGCCGGAGGTCAGGTATGGATCCATCGGCGCGTTATTATTGTTGCCCACCCAGACAGCAGCCACAAGCGACGGGGTGTAGCCAATCGTCCAGTTGTCCCGTTTGTCGTTACTCGTGCCGGTTTTGACGGAGACGGTTTTTCCTGGGATAACGAGGGTCGAGCTTGGGCCGAACGCGGCACTTCGTGCGCTATTGTCGGAGAGAATATTAGAGAGGATCCAGGCAACCTCAGGTTTGATAGCTTGTACGCCACGCTTTGGTCGATTTCGCTCGATCACCCGTCCGGCATAGTCCGTTACCTCAAGAACGGGAAGAAGGTCAACTCTCCGACCGGCATTCGCAAGCGATCCGTAGATTGTCGCCGTCTCCAGCATTGTCACGTCGCCGCCGCCTAAAGTCAAAGACAGCCCGTAGCGGCTCTCGTCCTTCCATGAGGTGATACCCATGAGCCTTCCTTTCTCAATCATGGTGCCGACGCCGATTTTTGACAGCACTTTGACTGCCGGAATATTATAGGAGTTCCCCAACGCGTAGCGAAGCGGGGTCGGGCCATGGAATTTTCCGTCGTAGTTGACCGGGCTGTACGGAGGGCTGCCGGGCACTTTATAGACGATCGGGCTGTCGTCAATCACGGTTGCTGCAGTGAATCCATTTTCAAGGGCTGCTACATAATTGACAACCTTTATCGATGAACCCGGTTGGCGAAGACTGGTCGTTACATTGACGTTCCCCTCATCGATCACATTGAAATAGTCGCGGCTCCCGACCATGCCGAGAATCTCGCCGGTTTTGGGGTTTGTTACGAGCGCAGCGCCGTTGCCAACCCTGAGAGCGCGGAGAGCTTCAACGTGTGACCGGACGATATCTTCGATTTTCTCCTGTATCCCTATATCAAGCGACGTTACCACCCGGAGCCCGCCCCGGTCGACGAGCCGCGGGCCGTACCTGCGCTCAAGCAACGTCTTGACGTACATGACGAAGTGGGGTGCACGGATTGCCACCCGTGGAGGTTCAAAGTGAATTTCTTGGGCAAGCGCATCCTGCGCTTCCTTTTTTGTAATATATCGCTCCTCAACCATTCTTCGCAGTACCTCCGCCTGTCGGTCAAAGGCTTTCTCCGGGTGGCTGCCAAAGGGTGAATATTCGGTTGGTGCCGTTGGTAAGCCGGCAAGGATGGCTGCTTCCGCAAGCGTGAGGTCCCGCACCGACTTCCCAAAGTACATGCGACTTGCTGACCCAATGCCCCACGCGGTCCCGCCGTAGGGGACCTGATTGAGGTACATTTCAAGGATTTGGTTTTTACTGTAGATGCGCTCCGCCCAGAAGGCTAAAATAATTTCTCGAATCTTCCGCGAGAGCTTGACCTCTGGCGTGAGAAGCGCGGACTTAATAAGCTGTTGCGTGATCGTGGAGCCTCCTTGGATGCGGTCCCGAAGGACAATTTCTCGGAGCGCCCGGACGATCCCCCGGAGCGAAATCCCCTGGTGGCGGTAGAAGTCTTTGTCCTCGATGGCAATAGTTGCCTGTTTGACAACATCGGGAATCTCCGACAGCGGCACGGGGGTGCGGTTCTGGTCTGCGTAAATTTCATACAGAAGCGCGCCGGTTCGGTCAAAAATTTTTGTCGTCACCTCGAGATCGCGGTGCGCGAGAAGCTGGGGGTTGGGGAGCGACTTGACCCACTGGATGGACGTGTAGGGGACAAAGACAAAGAGCACAGTCACCGCCACACCCACGACAAAAGACTTGACCTGATCGCGGGTAAGTCCTCTGGGGGGATAGATGACCTTCTGTTTTGGGATGGTAAGGCGCGGGAGCGAGATTTTGGGAAGCGAGACTTCGGGGATTGTGATCTTTGGCAGATGGAGGATTGGCAGTGAAACTCTCGGGAGAGCAATCTTTGGCACCTTGAGTTTCCGCAGAGAAGCCGTCACCTTTTTCGATAGTCGCCAAAGTACTCGTTGTGTTATCAGTTTCCTTCTCGGTTTTCGTTGAACGAGTTTTTTCTTTTTAAGGAGTTGGGACTTCTCCTTTAGCCAGCTGGTTCCTGCGATAGGGAGCTCTTTTGCCAATACCCGAACGATGTTATAGGCTTTAACCAAAACCGCGAAACACGCGCGCAGTCCGTTCCGCACTGCGTTCCCAATTCCAATCAGAACAAGAACCGGAACGACAGCAAGTGGTACGTCGGACTTTTGTTGAGGCCGATAATTATGTTTTGGATTGTTTGTGCGGCCCATCGTGCCGCAGTGTAGCACACGCTATAGGACGGAGGCAAGAAGAGAAATGCGGGGAAATCATTGGGTTATTGGTCTGGACTGGTCGGATCACCGAACGAGCGTTGCTCGTTCAGTGGGGTGCGGGCAGTCGAGGCACCAGCGCATGGTGCCGTCGTCTAAGATTGCGTGGTCCTCTATTTCAACGTTCTCAACCTGGCCAGAGGCAGCAAGATCACCCGTCGTGCGGTCGATGGCGACCGTTTGTCGCAGTTGCTCGCGCTGGGTTGGAACGGTTCCCTTTATAAAATATTCAAATCGCGTCGGACACCCCCGGTCTTCTCCCTCCGGCGCGTCAGGGTTTGGCGGGTAGAGCCCAGATGGCGTACAGATGTGGGCACCCACAATGCCATCAGGTTTCTTGGGTTCGATATTCGGTGCAGCCTCAAGTATTTTTCGCATGACTTTATTCCAGATTGGTGCCGCTCCCGTGACCCCGGAGACGAGCGCTTGGTTCATCGGCGTGTTGTCGTTATTTCCCACCCAGACGGCGGTGAGAAACTGCGGCGTAAAGCCAATGGTCCAGTTGTCCCGCAAATCATCCGTGGTGCCGGTTTTGACCGACACCGTCTGGCCGGGGATGACTAAGGTAGAGCTGGGTCCAAAGGCGTCTTGACGGGCGTTGTTGTCCGCGAGAATATGGGAGATAAGGAACGCGGTTTCTGTCGAGAGGACCCGTCTGCCGGTGAGAAGTAGCTGGGATGGGATCTCGCGCTCGCGGTTGGGATCTTTGTACTCCTCAAGGACTCGTCCATTTTTATCAACAACTTTGAGAATCGCTACCAAGTCTTTCCGTACCCCGGCGTTTGCAAAGACGCTAAAGGCCTCGGCCATGTCGGTCATCCGGACTTCGCCGCCGCCCAAGGTGAGGGATAGCCCGTAGCGCGTGGAGTCTGTAATCGTATCAAGTCCGAACGCGCTGGCTGATGCTACCATGTCGGCAACCGTATTGAGATAGAGCATTTTGACCGCCGGGATGTTGTAGGAGTTGCCGAGCGCGAGGCGCAGCTGTACCGGGCCATGGAACTTTCCATCGTAGTTTTTCGGACAGTACGGCGGCTTGTCAATGTTGGCAAAGCAACTTGGCACGTCAAGAAACATCGTCGCCGGTGTGGCAATGCGTTTTTCTAAGGCGATCGCATAGTTAATGGGTTTAATCGCCGAACCCGGTTGGCGGGTGGCAGTCGTGACATTAAATGATCCAGATGGTGTAGCAAAATAGTCAGTGGAACCTACCATTGCCAGGATCTCTCCGGTTGCGGGTTTGGTGACGAGGGTCGCACCGTTTGTTACCCGAAGCCCAGACAGTTTGGCAATCTCTGCGGCCACCGTTGCCTGCGCGTACTCCTGTATATCAAGATCCAGCGTTGTGGTTACTTTGAGTCCGCCGCGTTCTACCAAGTTTTGTCCATACTTTTGTACGAGGAGTTCCTTCACATACATGACAAAATGTGGTGCCTTGATGCCTGTTTCTTTTTTGAATCGAAGCTCCTCGGCAAATGCCTGATCTGCTTGTTCTTGGGTAATGAACCGGTCTTCTACCATTCGACGCAATACTTCTGCTTGGCGATTTTTAGATAGCTCCGGGTGCGCGCCAAACGGAGAATACAGTGTTGGTGCCTGTGGAAGCCCAGCAAGAAGTGCGGCTTCGGCGAGTGTGAGGTCTTTGGTCGATTTTCCAAAATACTTTTCCGCCGCAGTTTCAATGCCCCAGGCGGTGCCACCGTAGGGAACCTGGTTGAGATATAGCTCAAGGATTTTGTTTTTTGAATAGAGCACTTCTACAATAATCGCCAAAATCACCTCTTTGACTTTCCGCGTAAGCGTGCGCTCCGGCGAAAGGAGAGCGGATTTGACCAGTTGTTGGGTAATAGTTGACCCCCCTTGGAGTTTTCGTTTGGTGATGGTTGCAGTAGCTGCCCGAAGAACTCCGCCAATGGGATTGACTCCTTGGTGTTTATAAAAATCTTTGTCTTCGATGGCGACTGTTGCTTGTCGGACACGCAGTGGAATTTCGTCAAGCGGTACAGGCGTACGATTTTGTTCGGCGAAAATATCAAAGAGAAGCTTACCGTTTCTGTCGTAGATTTTGGTCGCAAGCGGTATGTCATATCGGCCGAGCCGGGCAGGTGAGGGGAGATCCTTGAGGATAAAAAGATAAAAAGAAAGAATCAGGGTAAGCGGGAAAAGCCAAAAGCTCCAACGGGGAAATTTGAGCGTCCGGATTTGAAGGTACATCACCCTTATTATACCCGAAAGATTGTGATATAATGATTTATAGAACAAGGAGGCACGATGTTTACACTTCCCGATCTACCTTATCCATATAACGCCCTTGAGCCCTCTATCGATGAGGCGACCATGCGGATTCATCACGATCGCCACCACGCCGCCTACGTAGATAATCTCAATAAAGCGCTTGAGGGGTTGAAGCAATATAACAATATAACCATAGAACAATTGCTCCAAAACCTGAATCAAGTGCCGGAGGGAGTGCGAACCAAGGTAAGAAATCATGGTGGGGGTCACGCCAATCACAGTCTTTTTTGGTTGGTAATGGCCAAGCCAATGGGCGGAGGTCGAGGGCAACCTTCTGGCGAACTTGCCAAGGCTATCGACTCGACGTTTGGCTCCTTTTCTCAGTTTCAGGAGAAGTTCTCCGCTGCAGGCATGGGTAGGTTTGGGAGCGGATGGGTGTGGCTTATCACCGATGGTGGAAACCTGGCAATCGCCGATACCCCCAATCAAGACACACCCCTGACGGAGGGAAAAACCCCAGTCCTCGGGCTCGACGTGTGGGAGCATGCCTACTACCTTAAATACCAGAACCAGAGAGCAGAGTATGTGAAGAACTGGTGGTATGTAGTTAACTGGAGCGAGGTCGAAAGGCGATATATGGAGGCTATAAAATAATGTTGCCCTTCGATCATACTCAAAGTTTTCGTCTGGCTTGCTCTGAGCGAGCGAAGCGAGTCGAAGAGTGGGATGTCGTCAGCTGGAAGGAAGTTGAGAGACGTTTCAAATCTTCTCTCTAGCATGCGCTATTTCGATCCGCTGATTACAAAACTCGCCCAGCCGAAGACCACAGTCGTTTTTGCCGCGAGTCAACTCCAGGGAAATCGCGAGACGCAAGAGGACTATTTCATTAACTACAATGACGAGTGTTTTGTCCTGGCCGACGGCCTCGGCGGAATGCTCAATGGAGAGGTTGCAGCAAAGTTAGCGTGTGAAACAGCTCTCTGGGGGTACAAGCTGATCCGGCAGCGACGGTACTACTGGCATGACAAACGGCTGTTTATGAAGCGAATTTTCCGCTCGACGAATATCGCGCTTTGGCAGAAGACGCGCGAACGGGGGTTTACCGATGGGCTCGGAACGACACTGCTTGTCCTCATGGTAGGTACTCGGCATTTTTGGATCGGGAATGTCGGGGATAGCAGTGCGTGGCTTGTCCATGAAGGAAAGGTTTCCAAATTGACGGAGGACGACATCGATGCGAAGGGGTACTTAACAAAGGTCGTTGGCGTTCGGCGGTACGGGCTTGTGCCTCAGTACGTATCAGGAAAATTTGATAAGGGAGATACGCTCCTTCTTATGACGGATGGAGTTTCAAACTTCCTTACAGAAAAAGACATGCAGGAGTCTTTTTCTCTAGCCGGCTCAACCGCGGAGAGCGTGACTGGCGCGGTGGTAGCACTCCTTTCGGGAGCCCAAAGAAACGGCTCAACCGACAACATGACCGCGGTAATCGTGAAGCGAGTCGCTACACCGACTTCTTAACTTTACCCATGTGTCATTTGGCATTTGCCATGTGGCATTCTATACTAAAGCCATGCCTGCCACCTTCTTTGAAACTCTTTCCAACCACAAAACGCCTCCGACGTATACCTTTTTTGATGGAGAAACGTGGCGCGAGAGCAGAAGTGGCAAGGTCGTTGAAGTAACTTCACCCATCGACAGCTCACCCCTTGGAAACCTCCAAGTCGTTACAACAAGCGAGATCGATGCGGTGATAGCGAAGGCCAAACAAGCGCAGCCAGTCTGGGAAGCAACAGCCCTTAACAAGCGCGTCTCGACCATGCATTTAGCAGCAGACTGGGTCCGGCACTTCCAAGACTATCTTATTTCCCTTCTGGTTCGCGAAATTGGAAAAACCACAGAGGAAGCAAAGAGCGAAGTCGTCCGCACTGCAGACCTCATCGACTACTTCGCCGATGAGGCCCAGTCGCTACGGGGAGAAACGCTCGACAGCGATAATTTTCCCGGCTACGACAAGGGACGTATAGCCTTAATTGAGCGGGTGGCCCATGGAGTCGTTGTGGCGATTGCGCCGTTTAATTACCCCGTAAATCTTTCTGCAAGTAAAATTGTGCCGGCGCTTCTTATGGGTAACGCTGTTATTTTTAAGCCGCCGACTCAAGGCGGAATAAGCGGTCTCCACCTCACACGAATCTTTGAGAAAGCGGGGGTACCTGCCGGAGTGCTCGCCTGTGTCACGGGGAGCGGGAGTGAGATCGGTACGTACCTTGTTAGCCATCCGAAAGCGGACATGATTGCTTTCACCGGAAGCAGTGATACCGGCGTTGCCATTGCCAAAGAAGCTCCCATGAAGCCGATGCTATTTGAGTGCGGCGGCAACAATCCCGCAGTCGTGTTGCCGGATGCGGACATGAACCGTGCCGGCCGCGAGATTATCAAGGGAGCTTTTTCTTTTGCCGGGCAACGCTGTACTGCCGTCAAGTACGTTCTGGCTACGCAAGGAGTGATTGATCAATTACTGCCTCTCATCCTTGAACAGATGAAAGAGCTGGTGAAGATGGGCGACCCGAGGAGTCCGGAGACCAAGCTCGTCGGTCCCGTCATCTCTCAGCAGGTCGCCGAACACATCGAAGAAGTGACGAGCGAAGCCCTAAAGGAAGGCGCTCGGCGCGCGGCTGGCGGCGGCCGGAGGGGCGCCTACCTTGAGCCAACAGTTTTAACGGGCGTCCGGCCGACGATGAAGGTGGTTGCGACTGAAGTATTTGGACCAGTGCTGTCATTCGTACCGGTTGCGAGTTACGATGAGGCAGATCGGATTATCAATGAATCACGTTTTGGGCTGCAGGCATCTGTGTTTACGAAAGATGAAGGAACCGGAGTTGTTTTTGCCAAAAAGCTCAACGTCGGCTCAGTGCAAATTAACGGTTCTCCCCAGCGCGGCCCTGACCACTTTCCATTTTTAGGCGTCAAAAAATCCGGCCTCGGGGCACAGGGAGTCCGCTATTCCCTGGAGGCCATGAGCAGACTGCGGCCGATTGTTCTAAACAAGCCAGAATGACAACAGGAGGTAATTTAGGTTACTCGGCCTCCGTTTCTTTTAGCTCTTCCTCTTGGACTTGAGGAGAAACAGGAGCAACCTTCTCACTTGGTCTAGATCCTATTAAAAATCCCCACCCAGTCCCTGCCACAATTTCCTCCGCTCGTCTTGGTGGTGGATTTTGACCTCTCTCTATTTTTACAGTTACCAGTGTGTTTCACCTCCGTTTCTTATAGAACACATAAAAAAGCGCCATGTTGACGCCTTGATGAAACAAGTTGTGAGCTTTTCTTTATTTATTATCTCGCAAACCATTGAGGTAGTGCCTTCGAGCAAACGCAATTTGTTGATCGGTATACCCGAGTGATTTAAGGAATCGTTGGATCTGAGCCGTCGATTTTCTTTCTGCTAGAAGTTTCTTACTGAAGGTGGTTATCCATTCCACTACCTCGTAGGGGAAGAGGATCCATTTGATCGTTTGTTTGGCGTAGTGGTCTGGTTTGAACATCGAGCGGGGTTTATAAAACAGCGTTGCTGTCGTAATCGAGGATGTGCGGCTTCGGCGGAGATAACTCACCGCTCGTTTGAGCGTTTTGCCCGAATCGGCAACATCGTCCACGAGGAGTATGCGCTTACCGCGGATCGATCGCTGGAGCTTGGCAGTAACTACAGCCTCTCCCTGTGTTTGGATATCGGTGTAACTTTGGATGGTAATCGTCGAGACAGGCACACGTAGAAGATCCGAGAGTAGATGGCCTAAGGTTAATCCGCCGCGTGATATAGCAACAATCTCATCAATGGTTTCTTTGGTTTCTTTCCGGCCGAGGATTGCGGCAGCGAGTTTTTGCGCGAGAGCGTGGTACTTGTTCCACGAAACGGGAAGGTATTGAATCCCCATACTCTATTATGCATCCTACCCTTGACGCGTGTCAAGGCAGTCATATAATAACTGCATGGGATATGCTTCTTTACAGAAGCTTACGTACGCAAGCGTTGCAATCTCTGGAATGCCTGGCGCGGGAAGGTCCACACTGCTTGGGAACCTTCGACCGTACCTTGAACCTCTCGGGTGGGAATTTTTCTCCGGCGGGGACTGGTCGCGGCAGTTCTCGATTGCGGCGGGCAAGCACGACCCCAACGACCCGAAGCATCACTACGCGACAGATTATGGAGACGAGATAGACTTAAAGATAGACGTTTCGATGCGGGAGAAAATATCAGATCCGAAGGTCCACATGGTGATTGAGAGTTGGATAGCTGGCTGGAACGCGCGCTCCTTGAAGCACGTCCTCAAGGTGTTCCTCATGTGCGACGACGCCTTGCGGATAGACCGCACCGTCAACCGCGACAACCTGACGGTTGAGGAAGCCAAGGACCATATCAAAACGCGAGAAGAACAAAACCTTGCGAAGTGGAAGCGGATGTACGGTGTATCTGACTTTTGGGACCCCAAACACTATGACCTCATTATCAACACCTACTCACACGGGCCCCGCGAAACTCTCAACCTGGTCCTCCAGGCACTTGGCTACTACAGCGCCAACGGTCAGCCAAAGAGCCAGTGATCACCCAACTTCGATCGTGCGAGTGTTCTTGTTCTTCGTAAATACCCACCAGTGCATGAACCAGATGTAGGAGAGGTACGGGAGGAGTTCGAGGCTGTGCATGGTGCGGGTGAGACCGAAGACGGCTTTGATCGTTTGGCCGAGGAGTGTGGTTTTTGCCGGCAGGAAGGGGATGGTGAATTTGGGGAGCATTGAGGGATAGGTAAGGAGTCCTGCTTCCATAAACTCATGGACACCGCGGGCAAGGAGACCTCCAGCGAATAAAATAAGGAGAATCGTTGTCGCGCGGAACGCGTAGAAGACTGGCATCTTTACTGTTGCGGTAAACAGTCCCAGGGAAACAGCTAGGGCAAGAGCTGCGCCCATAAGGAACCCGGCAAAAATGTGTTGCGGATCAGATGAAAAATAAATGGTTGAAAGGAACAGCACGATCTCAAATCCTTCACGGAACACTGTGGTAAACACGAGGCCAAAGAGTGCTCGCTTTTCCTGCCTCTCAACTGTGGCACGGATGGTCGAGAGGAGCTGTGTTTTATATCGGCCGAAATAGGTGTGGAGGAAAAACACAGCCCAGGTGATGAACATCGCCGAGACCACCATGAGCACCCCCTCGATGAGCTCTTCTGTTTTGCCAGCGTATACTTCTTGAACTTTGGTACCAAGGAGGCTTCCGAAACTAAGAAGAATGACGCTCAGTGCGGCCGCTGACGCAGTAGCCCACCAGACAGTTTTAATGTTTCGCGTTTGCTTTAATTTAACCAATATCCCCAAAATGGTGGCGACGATGAGGGATGCTTCGAGCACTTCGCGGAATGTTATGAGAAACGAAGGAATCATGATTCTCTGGTATTATAGAGAATGACGTCATCCTTGTACAAGCGTTAGAGTTACTGTATGCAACAGAAAAAAATTTTTGGGTTTTCACAAAACGTGTTTGTCCTCTCGCTCGTGTCGTTTCTCAACGATATCGGCGGCGAGACGATCAAAAGGGCAATTCCCCTCTACCTTGCAAACATCCTGGGGGTCAAAACAACCATTATTGGACTCGTCGAGGGGATTGCCGAGGCGACACCGCAGCTTCTTCAGCCCGTCTCGGGGTATATGTCTGATCTCTCACAGCGGAGAAAACCGTTGGTCGTCCTCGGGCAAGTCATGCGCTCGAGCATAGTGCTTCTGTTTTGGGCAGTGAGCTGGCCGCAGGTGCTCCTCCTCCGAGTCCTCGATAGAAGCGGGAAGGGAATTGCCAATGCGCCGCGCGACGCGCTCATTGCCGGATCAACGAGTGGTAAACACAAAGGCCGATCGTTTGGGTTCAACCGCGCCATGGACAATGCCGGTTCTGTGATCGGTATGCTTGCTGCAAGTACACTCGTCGGGTCTGCACTGGTTCTTACCCGTGGAACGTTTCAACGGATTGTGCTTCTTGCCGTCGTGCCGCTTCTTCTCGCGCTCTTCCTTCAGACGTTTTTTCTTCGTGACGTTCGAGTTTCGCGGAGGCAGACACTGAAAGTCCGTCATAAGCTTGGCCACCGGTTCTACCTGTTCCTCGCGCTGTCGTTTTTGTTTACGCTCGGGAATTCCTCCGATGCGTTTCTCATGCTGAAAGCCCAGTCGGCAGGAGTGAGCGTGTCAAATATTTTTCTTCTCCTTGCGGCTGTCAGCCTTGTTGCGTCCATTACCGGACTACCGCTCTCGAGTTTGTCCGATCGGATCGGTCGCAAGCGGCTCCTCGTGACCGGCTGGGTGCTCTACGCGGTCGTGTACTACCAATTTGCCGCAAGCGCACTACCCGCGGGTATTGCGAACGCATTTCTTCTTTACGGGTTGTACTACGGCCTCACCGAGGGATCAGCCAAGGCGTTGATTGCCGACGTGGTGCCGAAGGAGCGCAGGGGCTCGGCGTTCGGCCTTTACAACATGGTGGTCGGCGCGACGCTTTTTCCCGCCTCCCTCATCGCCGGCTGGCTTTGGCAAACATTTTCACCATCTGCAGCATTCGCCTTTGGGAGCGCGATGGCAGTTGTGTCTTCCATCGGTTTACTGGTGCTCTTATGATAAGTGTTGACAAAATGTACATATTGTACTAATATGGAAACATAATGACGATTACTGTTTCTATTAGCCAACTTCGTGACGACTTAGCAAAGTATATCTCGCGTGCCCAGGAAGGCGATCGGGTAGTAGTGAAAGATGAGAAAAAGGACGTAGAGGTTGCTGAGATTATTGGCAAGAAACCCTTTGATTCTGAGGCATTCCGTCGAGCCCTTCATGAGGCCGCGGGAGTTTTGACCGCCAAGAATCACCCTGAGTGGCGAACGAAGCGTCAGGTTGTTTCTTGGCTCCGGCGCGAACGTAAAGCAGCGGAGCGGACACTCCCTCGGTAGGTATGTATCTCATCGATACAGACGTCTTCATTTGGATTCTTCGAAATAAGCCCGAGTATGTGAAGCTCATTGAAAACCTTCAACAACAAGCCCCCGTGTCGCTTTCCGTCATGACCATCGCAGAGGTATATAAGAATTTTTTTCCAAGTGAGCTTGTCGTGACGGAGCAGTGGCTGCGAGAATACCGCTCGTGGGATGTAACGGCCACAATTGCCCGACGCGCTGGATTCTACTGGCAACAGTACGTGAAGCGATTGAAGAATCTTCACATCGTTGACTGTATCATCGCTTCAACTGCCCGAGAACATGATCTCACGTTAGTAACTCTCAATGCGCGTCACTTCCCCATGGGGGATATTCGACTGTATCGTGACAAACACTAGAACTCTTCGTATGATTCCTACAGAAGAACAAGCCAAGGCGTTGTGGGAGAAGTATAAATTGCCAAAGAATAAAAGGCGGCACGTGGCACTCGTCGCGCGCGTAGCGCGCTTCCTTGCGCAACAATTGACAATTGACAATTCACCATTAACAGTTAACCAAAAACTTCTTACTGCGGGGGCGCTGCTCCACGACATTGACAAAAACGCACCGCGACTTCCCGGCGAGCGGCATCCGGATGCCGCGATACGGATACTCAAAGAAGAAGGAATGGAAGAGGTCGCAGCGCTCGTTGCGACACACCCCCTTCACGCGATTCTTGATCCAGCGCTCGAGCCGAAGAGCCTCGAGGAAAAGCTTTTGTACCTCGCAGACAAGATGGTCAAGTATGATATAGTAGGGGTTGATGAGCGATTTGACCTTTGGAAGAGCGAAAATCTCCCGTCAGGTGCGGCCTCTCTCCTTATCCGTGCGTATCCGAAAGTGAAAGCACTTGAAGAAGAAATTTTTTCAATGAGCGGCGTTCGGCTTGACGATATGGAAAAACTTGCATAAAAGAAAGAAACGGGTACAATAGGAAAGTACAAGAGAGACGAAGGGCCATATGAGTAAAAAACTATGTCTCACATTCTGTGTTGTTTCTTCGCTTACCTTTGCCCCACGCCTTCATGCGGCATCGCACCTACCTACAAAAACTGTTCAGAATAAAGTCATCCCGACGGTCAACCCCGGCTTCATCATGGGTGCAGCTACTGACGAGCCAAAAAAAGTTGAATACACCCTTCCGTATCCCGGCATCGGCCCGGATCACCCGCTCTTTACGGTAAAGAAACTGCGCGACTGGTTGATTCTTAAGCTCATTGTTGACCCTCTTCGGAAAACCGAGTTTTACCTTCTCCAATCAGACAAGCGTTTGGGGATGGCAAAATCACTCGTTGAGAAAGGGAAGCTTGGTCCTGCACAGCTGATGTTTTCTCAAGAGGTTTCATACATGGAGAAGGCAGTAAGAGAAGCGGAGTTTGCCAAATCAAGCGGGAAGCAGGTACCCGGGCATATCCTCGATCGCTTGGAGCGTTCGATGGCAACGCACATACAAGTTCTTCAACAATTGATACGTGCGGTAACTGGAGAGATCCAAACAGAGATAACAAAAAAGCTTTCTGCAATGCAAACATTAGAGAGGGATATCGAGAAACTGAAATAACTCCAACAGGAGACAGAAAATACTCAATCTATTTTATTCCTTACCCCCCCGTCCGTATCCAGGCGGTGAGCGTCACTCGTTTCCAGTCGATTTCCCCGTACTTTTTCCTCAAAATTTTTTTCTGAGGCTACGGAAAAAACTGATCATACTTTGATACAGAAATTGCTAGTTGACGGTTGATAGGTAGTGTCATAGGATCTGAAAGTACACCAGATATAGTGCTTGAGATTTCACACTTCAGCGTAAAAACGCTTCAGTGCAAGCGTCTTCTCAATGAAGTGTTTACAGGGAACGAAGTGAAGTGTCCGTACTGCAATCATGCCGATACCGAGGTTAAAGAAACGAGAGATAGCGAGGATCTCAGCGTTACGCGCAGACGCAGAAACTGTCCAAAATGCGAAAAGCGGTTCACAACATACGAGCGAGTTGAAATGGTCCCTATCACCGTTATTAAACGTGATGAGCGCAGAGAAACATTTGATAGAGAAAAACTCAAGCGCGGCATCTGGCGAGCAAGCGGTAAGACGACCTTGAAAGCAGAGGACGTCGATCGGATCGTTGATGAAGTCGAACGAGAACTTATTTCTGGCGATTCAACAGAGGTGGCGAGTAGAAACGTCGGAGAGTTTGTCGCACGAAGGCTGAAGAAGATGGATAAGGTCGCCTACATTCGATTTGCGAGTGTGTTTCGACGGTTCGTTGACCTCGAAGATTTTGAGAAGGAACTAAAAAAACTGTTATAAGCTATGGAACTTAGCGGTATTCGTCAAAAAGTATTTCTGGATCGCTATGCCCTCAAAGACGAGGCAGGAAGCCCCATTGAGAAAACGCCTGAAGAGATGTGGCGCCGGGTGGCCCATGCCATCGCCCAGGTAGAGCATAAAGATCAGCGCGAACGCTGGGAAACCGAATTTTACAAAGCAATGGAAAATTTTGTTTTCGTTCCGGGGGGCAGAATCCTTTCGGGCGCCGGTACAGGATACAAAGTAACATTTTATAATTGTTTCGTCATCCCCAGTCCTCATGATTCTCGCGGCGGAATATTGCGAACACTTGCGCAAATGGTAGAGATTATGTCGCGCGGCGGCGGCGTGGGCATTAATCTTTCCAGCCTTCGTCCGCGAGGAGCCCGGGTTAAAAAGGTCAATGGGTTTTCCTCGGGACCTTGTAATTGGGCGGAGCTTTTCTCGGTAGCGACCAAAGACATCATCCAACAAGGCGGGAGCCGCAGGGGCGCACTTATGCTTATGCTCTGGGACTGGCATCCGGACATTGAGGAATTCATCACCGTCAAGCAGGATCTCTCGCGCATTAACGGCGCCAATCTCTCGGTGTGCGTTTCAGACGCGTTTATGGAAGCCGTGAAAAACGACGCGGACTGGGAGCTCGTGTTCCCGGACACGAGCGACCCCGTCTACGATGCGAAGTGGGATGGGTACCTCCCGAACTGGATTGCTCTTGGCAAGAAACCCATTGTTCATAAAACTATCAAAGCCCGGCAGCTCTGGGATCTCATTGCTCAAGCCGCGTGGCGGAGCGCTGAACCGGGCGTCGTTTTCATGGAGCGGTACAATAAGTGGTTTAACAACTATTACTTTGAATACCTCAACTGTGTTAATCCATGTGGTGAAGAAGGCCTTCCGAACTGGGGCGTCTGCAACCTCTGCTCTATAAACCTTGCCGCACTGGTTAACGAGCGAGGAGAGATGGACTTTGAAAGGCTCGCCGAGGTTGCCACGGTTGCTGTGCGGTTTCAAGACGATGTCGTTGATGCGGACTTCTACGTGTTTGATGAAATTCGCAAGGTCCAGCTTCAAGGCGAGCGGAGAGTCGGGCTTGGCACCATGGGCCTCGGAGACGCACTCATAAAAATGAAGCTTCGGTATGGATCAAAAGAAAGCCTGCCGGTCATAGACAAAATCTATCGTACGATCAGAGATGCGGCGTACGGGGCATCGGTCGAGATTGCAAAAGAGAAAGGCCCATTCCCCAAAATCGATATCGGCAAACACCTAGACGCTTACTTTATCAAGCAGCTCCCGGAGGAGATCCGAAAGAAGATGAAGAAACACGGCGTGCGAAACTCCGTCGTTCTCCAGCAAGCGCCGACCGGCTCAACGTCACTCCTTGCCGGCGTGTCAAGCGGCATCGAGCCAGTCTATGAATTTGAATTTATCCGGCGTGATCGACTCGGAGAACACGTCTTGCGTCACCCGCTGTATGAAGCGTGGCGTGAAAAATTTAAAGCATCGTACGGGAGAGAGCCCCTAAGAGAAGATCGTCCAGAGCATTTTGTTTCGGCAAACGATTTATCCCCAGAGGACCACGTCTACGTCCAAGCGGAGATCCAAAAGTATGTCGATGCGTCGATAAGTAAAACCGTGAACGCGCCGAATGCCCACACCGTGGAGGATGTGAAGCGACTCTATGGCCTAGCGTACGACCTCGGCTGTAAAGGGATCACCTACATGCGCGAGGGCAGCCGCGAGGGGGTGCTTACCCGCCCCTCCTCCGCTAAAGCTTCGGAGGGTAAGAAAGAGGAAGCAGTAGCGGTGACGCCCGAGATCAAGCCGCGCCCCATGGTGGTGCACGGCTCCACGTACCAAGTTGAAACACCAGTCGGCCAGGCCTACGTGACGATCAACACGAATGGCGGTAAGCAACCGCTTGAAGTCTTCATCAATGTCGGCAAAGCCGGAAGCGACGTCACCGCTATGGCCGAGGCGATGGGCAGGCTCATTTCGCTCAGTCTGCGGCTCGCTTCTCCAGTGCCAGCGGTTGAGCGCGCGCGCAAAGTTGCCGCAGAGCTCATCGGCATCGGCGGCGCACGAAGCTTGGGGTTTGGCGAGAACCGCGTGCGGAGCCTCCCTGACGCAGTTGCGAAAATTATCGACCGCCACTTCGGATTTTTCACCAAACACCGACTGAGTGAGGTGGTGACCACTTCAAGCGGGAACGGTCAGACAGCGGCGGGAACAATCAACGGAGAAGGAGTCACGCAGGCAGCACAGACCGGCGCTGGACTCGCGGAGAGCCCGCTTGCTCCCTCGACGCAACAGATGCTTCTTGCGGAGGAACCCCTCGTCCGCCAGCCGGGTTACCATCCGGTACCCGGCCAGCTGGCGGATCAGGGTGAACAAATGGTAACGGTAGATTTGTGTCCCTCATGCGGCGAAGGAAGCCTTGCCTTTGAAGAATCCTGCAAGAAGTGCTACAGCTGCGGATATTCAGAATGTTAAAGCATTCACAAATCCCAAATCACAATTTCCAACGTCCAATAAAAATCTTCATACCTTGTTGGCCATTGTGACTTGGTCATTGTGATTTATTTATGCCAATTTACACCCGTACTGGCGATACTGGTTCGACGTCTCTGTTCGGTGCTAAACGCGTACTCAAGTGCCACGAGCTCGTCGACGTGTACGGGTCGATTGACGAGTTAAACTCCTGGGTGGGACTGGTTGCGGCGCAGATTGAATCCCCTGACGTGCAACAGTTCCTTTCAACCGTTCAGTCAGATCTCTTTGCCATCGGCAGTACGCTTGCTAGCTGGAAGGGGGACCTTGAGGACCTTGAAAAACGGGTTGATGAAATGGAAGCCCGGATCGACGCCATGGAAAAAGATTTGCCGAAACTTCATAACTTTATTCTTCCCGGCGGTTCAGAGCTCGGGGCCCTGGTGCACCTTGCGCGGGGTGTGTGTCGCCGGGTTGAGCGACAAACAGTGGCTTTGACTCAGAAGGAGGAGGTAGATCCGCGGATTATCAAGTATCTTAATCGACTTTCGGACTTGCTGTTTATGCTCGCGCGGTTTATAAATAAGCAGGAAAATATTGCCGAGGTGACTTGGAAAGGCGAACATACTCGGTAAAATTAATAGAGCAAGATCTGGGGTTTCGATTCCAGCACGTCAGGGGAATCGTGGTGCAATTCCACGGCTGTGCCGCAACTGTATAGCCAGACAACCTGAGTCTTGTATATCCTTCGAGCAAAGGGAACGCGATTGCAGACCTTCTCGCTCGAGGAGGTTTTTTGATGAGAAAACGAGTACTCTATCAAACTCCAGGGTTAAATTTTGGACCATCGCGCTTTGCCCGGTACTTGTTTGGCCCGGTTGGTGTAGAGGTGGGAGGTTTGATGGGGTTAGGATTGAATGGTGGCAATTATGGTATGGATGCTGGATACGGTCTATCGACCTGGCGCGGTGATCACACGTTTCATGGGGGAGCCGTTCTCTACGGGCTCGATAACTTCATTGAACCGGTAGTGAGACAGGAACATCCCGAATGGAAAACCGAGCAAATTCGGCAAGAAGCTGTTCAAAGACTACAGTTTCGACTAAACCAGGATGTAGTCTATGCACGGAAGGAACAACAACACTTGGATGCTACGGTGGTGTGGAGAGTAGTAGAGACGGATTACGGAAAAGAACTTGCCACAACCTACGGGATGGAAACAATAACACTGAGAGAACTTTGGGAACATACAGAAGAAGTTGCAGAAATGGTAACGCAAATTACTGGTCACCCCATCGAGGTTAATCTTGAGGAAAAGAAAGCACAGTTTGCGATGCAGAATGCGTTCATTAGCGGTGAGATTGACGCATATGTCGGTGTAGTCTCCCACCCCGACAGTATTGAATTTGTGCAGGTTTTCGAGCGTCTAGAAGACGGAAATATTCGAGCGAAGCAGATTAATCTTTTTTCAACCACTGGTAGAGATTTTTCTCACGAGGAAGGAGACAGCTTGATCCGTCATCTCGCCTCATTTTACACAGAACGTGGTCAGGACGTTACAGCAACAGATGCAAACTACGTGCACTTCGTGGTGAGGTCTGGCAGCGTTAACGAGGGTGATATCCGAACGATTGCCCGGGCGCAGGCTTTGGCCAGCGCCCGGGTGCAGCCATCCTCGACGCAAAGAGAACCAGCAACTCTTCGCAACAAGCCGCTCGAGCACAGAGTTGTTCGAGAGACCGCCGACACGATGGTGTACGTGGGCAGCATGGCCGTCTACGACACAGTCGTGTCAGCGGGTGCTTTCGGCGTGTTTCTCCGTAGCGAGGTGTCTCGACGGCTGCAAGCATTCCGGGATACTATAAAAGACGACAGACAAAGAGCAAAAACATTATGGAAGAAAAACGAGTCTATCGTGACACCTCTGATAACGAGAGCGGCAGCGCCGCTTCTATTATCAGCTGATTACTCTCCCACACCAGAGACACTAAGCGAAGGAACGAAAAAAATACTCGGACTTGTGTCTGAATGGATGATATCGCAAACTTTTATGCGGTACGCTTCTGAAGGGGTGGCAGTGGGAGCGGTACTTCTCTGGTTTCGGAGATGGGCCCTATCCCCAATATCAAGTGGTGCTCGTGAAGAAGCGCTGCTTGCGGAAGAGTCGAAAGATCAAAGTCGGGTAGTGCGGCAGGTCATCAAAGAAGAAAGAAAAGAAAAAAAGAAAACCAAAAAAAGGAGACATGCGATCAGCGAAACGACCAAAAAGATAGCACTGAAAAAAGAGACGTTGGGGAGGAGAAGACGACGGAAAGAACGGAAATCGTTTGCAAAAGAAGTACGAGGTGGTGGAATACGAACGAAAACCGTCGGTAAGGACGAGAAACACCCCGAGCGTGTGGTAAACAGTGTGGTAAACCAGAGGTTCAAAGAAAGACAAAAACAGAGAGAGCGGAGTACTACAAGACAGGCAATTCGTAAATTTCGTTTTGCGTTGCTCGTTTGCCTTATGCTGACGACAGCGGGGCCGTTCCTCTCGACACGTAAGGCGGGTGAAGGAGCCCAACCGGAGCGGGTTACTGGTGAGCATGCGAGCCCCGAGCCGCGCTGGTGGGTCCTCCTTGCAATTATTTGGTATTTGTCGCAGATTCGGGAGCAAGGGAAAGCACTATCTGGTACGGCAGGTATCAGAAAGGTAAAGAAAAAGGGAACAAGGAAAAAAACAAAAAAGAAAAAGCACCCAACTCTTTTTCCCCTGTATTTTCCTCAGCATGGGGTAATATTTGCTGCTACTTCGTGATATGATGAACTCAATGAGTACCCTGCCCGATTCGGTTAGTGGCGGAGCTCCCAACGACCAAGGGACGACCTCCAAGCAGGCGGCGCCGAGCGTTGGCCCGGTTTCGTCGAGCAAAGAAGTAGAGGCAGGAGTTTTGGGAGGACCAGAAGCCGCCTTCAGAGACGTCAGCGGTGCTGAAGTAGAGCTGTCCGCCGAAGTTGCCGCGACGGGGGTGAAGGTTCATCCGACGACGGTGACGCTGCCGCAACCAGTAACGGAACTTGGCGCTAAACCGGTTGGCGGTTCTGTTGTTTCGTCTCAACCAATAGCGACCACCTTACCGCTTTCAGACGACCAGATCGCCCAAGGAGTTCACCAGAGCATCACCTCTTCTTGGCGATGGCTTGCCGAGTGGTGCCGCCGAAAATTGAAGCAACTACACGTCGCTATAAAGTCTGTCCACGGGAAAATTGTTCGTGTAAAAACGTGACACGACACACATGGAAGCAATGAGGCAATGTTTGATGTATGTCTGATTCATTCTTAGATCTTATCTACCGGCTCCAGGTCCTCAGCGTCAGCGTCATCTTGATGGCGCTGTTTCTCGCGGGCTTTGCTGTTTTTGGTTACGTGCTGTTTCTCCTTTGGAAGTACCATGACCGGGAGGAGCGCTCTCTTACCATCGTGCTTCTCCAGGTTGCAGTACCGAGAGACAACGAAATTAAGATCGATGCCGCGGAGCAAATGTTTGCAAGTTTACACGCAATTTATAAAAGCGGGTTCTGGTCCTTTCTCAAGCAGCAGGAACACATCTCGTTTGAGATTGTCGCGCGGCGCGAAGACATCCGGTTTTATGTTGCGGTACCGCGGAAACTCGTTGACCTCGTTGAGAAGCAGATTCACGGCTCCTACCCGGGCGCCGATGTAAAAGAAGTTGATGAGTACTCAATATTCTTCGAAAAAGGAAAAGTCGCTTTCGCCGCCCTCCGGCTCAAAAATTCTGACTACTTTCCAATCCGCGTGTTCCGCGACCTTCCAGTCGATCCGTTCTCGTCTCTCACGTCGGTGCTCGCGAAAATGCAGGAGGGCGAAGGAGCAGCAGTCCAGGTTTTGATTCAGCCGGCAGACGGTAAATGGAGCAGTATCGGCCGTTCCTACATTGCCAAAGTGAAAAAGAACGAGGCAAATCCGGAGAAGGCAACATTTAAGACCGACCTCAAGACACTCGAGGCAATTGAACAGAAGACTGCAAAACCGGGATTTCATACAGTCATCCGGATCGTTGTATCATCGGCAACAAAAGAGGCGGCAGACATGCACCTCGCGAACCTCCTTGCGTCATTTCATCAGTTCACCTCCGACCACAATGTGCTTACAAAAGTGAAGTTTCCTATCAAGAAGCTGTTTATGATCGACTTCGTCTACCGGTATTTTCCTATCATCAACCCTCCTTTTTTTAAGCAGCACAGTGTTCTGAATAGCGATGAGCTGGCAACGATGTATCACTTTCCCAATAAGTCGATTGAAACACCGCACCTTTTTTGGCTGAACGCCAAGCGCGCACCGGCGCCGATCCAAATTCCTCAGAGCGGACTATTTATTGGCGCGTCTCGTTATCGAGGAGTGAGTCGCCCGATTTATGTGGCGGACGACGATCGCCGCCGCCACATGTACATTATCGGCAAAACGGGCACCGGGAAATCCCAGCTTCTGGAGGAGCTGGCGATGCAGGACATTATCGCCGGACGCGGGGTCGCGGTCATTGATCCCCACGGCGATCTCATCGACGGGATTCTTTCACGCATTCCGCCGGAGCGGGCCGAGGACGTCGTCTATTTTGATCCATCGGATACTGATCGTCCGATGGGACTTAACATGCTTGAGGCCTACACCGAGGAGCAGAAGCACTACGTCGTCACCTCGATTGTCGGGCTCATGTACAAGCTCTACGACCCCATGAAAACCGGCATCATCGGGCCCCGGTTTGAGCACGCGATCAGAAACGCCATGCTGACGGTCATGAGCGAGCCGGGGAGCACCTTCGTTGAGGTGGTGCGGGTTCTCACGGACAGCTCGTTTGTGCAGGAGCTTCTCCCCAAAGTGCAGGATCCGATCATCCGGCGTTACTGGACCGATCAAATTGCCCAAACGGCAGACTTTCATAAGTCAGAAGTGCTTGATTACATTGTCTCCAAGTTCGGCCGCTTCGTTACCAACAAACTCATGCGCAACATCATCGGCCAATCAGCGTCAAGTTTTGATTTCCGCAAAATCATGGACGAAGGCAAGGTGCTCCTCATCAATCTGGCCAAAGGCAAAATTGGCGAGGAAAACAGTAACTTCTTGGGGCTTATTTTGGTGCCAAAGATTCTCATTGCGGCGATGTCCCGGCAGGAGACCCCGGAGGAGAAGCGGCGGGATTTCTACTTGTATGTGGATGAGTTTCAAAATTTCGCCACCCCGGACTTTGCCCAGATTTTGTCTGAAGCGCGAAAGTACCGGCTCAACCTCGTTGTTGCAAACCAATTTATCGGCCAGATGGAGGAAGAAGTCAAAAACGCAGTGTTTGGCAATGTCGGAACCCTCATCGCGTTCCGGGTCGGTGTCACGGACGGTAACTACCTCCAGCACGAGTTTCAGCCTACCTTCAATGAAGTGGACCTCATTAATATCGATCGTTTCAACGCCTATATCAAAACCATCGTCCACAACGAACCGGTCAAGTCATTTAGCATTGACTTGACGAAAGATATGAAGCACATTATGGCAACCCGGAATCCTCAAGTTGCGAAGGCGATTATCCAACTGTCGCGACTCAAGTACGGCAGAAGCAAGGAGCTTATCGAAGCCGATGTTGCCCAGCGAGCGAGGTTATAATTCTTATGCGCATTGCCTTTGCCTTTAACGTTCGGCACGTTAAGCCGGCATTGGAAGAACAAGCACTCGCCGAAGCGGAATTCGACGAGCCCAAGACCATCGCCGCCATTCACGAAGCGATCATTGCCAACGGGTACGAGTGTGTAGACATTGAGGCAAACGTAGACGCTTACAAGAAGTTAAAAGAACTGAAAGGAAAGATTGACTTGGTTTTCAATATCGCTGAGGGACAGCGGGGCGAGATGCGGGAAGCACAAATTCCGGCGATGCTTGAGATGCTGGCAATTCCATATACGCACTCGGGAGCACTCGCTCACGCGATAACACTCGATAAGTCCCTCACGAAAAAAATTTGGCAATACCATGGACTGCCGACACCCAAGGCTGTCTATATCGGCCCGAAAGAAAAACCGTATGTCGAATCTCTTCAGTTTCCAGTTTTGGTGAAACCCAACAGTGAAGGATCAAGTAAGGGTATATTCAATGACAATCTCATTGAGGAACCCGAGGTACTCTTTGGCAAGGTTCGGGAGATCAGAGAACGGTTTGGCGATGGGGTACTGATCGAAGAATTTTTACCGGGAAGAGAGTTTACTGTGACGGTCATGGGCAATCCCGGTGTCGGTTGCGGCGCCTATATCCTTCCTGTCGTCGAGCAAAACTATGACATATTCCCTTTACACCTAAAAAAATTGGCTTCATATGAGGCCAAGTGGCTGTTTGAAGATAGTCTCCCGAACCCCCATGATGCATACATCTGTCCGGCAAAACTAGCTCCTTCCCTACAAAAACTCATCGAGAAACTATGTATCAAGGCATATGAAGTCTTAGGGTGTCGTGATATTGCAAGAGTCGACTTGCGCCTCGACAAAAGTGGAAAACCCCAACTTCTGGAGATCAACACTATGCCGGGCATGCTTCCTGACCTCAATGTCGTTTCCTACTATCCGGTCGCCGCGCGTGCTGCCGGTTGGGATTACAACCGCATGGTCGGCCAAATCATCGTCCATGCGAGAGAACGTTTGGGAATTTGACATGAGTCTTACCCTTTCCATTTCCAAATTTTTCCTTACTTTAGTACAATGAGTGGCATCGGGCGGGTAGAGCGCTACGCTTAAATCAAAAGCCGAAGGAGCCGTAGCTCAGTGGTAGAGCACCACTCTTATAAAGTGGGGGTCGATGGTTCGATACCATCCGGCTCCACAGAAGCTTTCGATGTACCAAACTCTCGTTTGATGTAAAGTAGAAGTCCTTGGTTCGATCCCAAGCGCACCAACTGAATCCGCCGGTCGGATCCAGTGCAAGCACTTGAATGTATGGAATTAGTTGTCCTCGTTGATGAGTACGATAACGAAATAGGTACGGCCTCCAAGGACGAGGTCCACACGAAAACCACCCCGCTCCACCGCGGGTTTTCTTTGTTTCTCTTTAATAGTAAAGGTCAACTTCTTGTGACTAGGCGCGCGGTAAGCAAAAAAACATTTCCGAGTCTTTGGAGTAACACCATCTGCGGCCACCCGGCGCCGGGCGAGTCAGCAGTTGAGGCGGCAATGCGGCGGCTGAAAGATGAGTTAGGAATTGTGGATATTACAAGGTCTCACCTTGTAAAGCAAGGTGAGACCTTTATACAAAAAGTTGCGCCCTACCGCTACCGCTTCGCAGACGCAAACGGCATTGTCGAAAACGAGGTCTGCCCGATTCTGGTTGCGCATTCCGACGCTGAGCCTACGCCCGATCCAAAAGAGGTAAGCGAGTGGAAGTGGGTGAAATGGGAAGATTTTCTAAAAGACATTAAGGCAAACTCCCAAGCGTATTCCCCTTGGTGTATTGAGGAGGCGGCGCTACTCCCT
>CAYNJY010000009.1:0-40868 GCA_964397755.1 uncultured Gammaproteobacteria bacterium | reverse complement strand
GGATACACGCAGCTGCTCTATTGGGTCGGTCGGAAACGAAACGCCGTGTTTTTGCAGTATATCCTTTGCCTGCGAGATGAGGTCTCGGAGTGTCGACTCAGGGAGTTGGTTAAGCCGTCGGACACCGTGCGCACGGATCGCCTCATGACGAATAGTATCGAAGAGATTATTGTCGATGCCGTACGCGTGAACACCCACGAGGTTGATGAGCCTGAAGTACGCGCCGAATGCTGCAGAGAGTCCTATTGTTTCCCCAAGGCCTTCGACAGTTTTGTCGTTAAGCCCGACATTCAGAATGCTAGCCATCACTCCAGGCATTGATACTGGCGCACTGGAGCGAACAGAGCAGACGAGAGGATTCTCAGGATCTCCAAACGTCTTCCCCGTTATGTTCTCAAGTCTCCTTACCTGCTCGAGCACTTCACGCCAGAGGCCTGGAGGAAGCTCACCGATTGCATTGAAGTGTCGCGAAACATCAGTGCTTAAGATAAAAAACGACGGAACGTTGAGACCTGCCTCAGATGCTTCAACAAGGCTTACGCCTTTTCTGCCAAAAATCTCTTTCGTTTTGGCTATCGGATGGTCTTGTTCTCCATGAAACAAGCTATATCGAACAGGAGAGAACTCATGCGCAGAGAAACCATTGGATTGCAGCGGTTGTAGCTCTTGCCGAGCTGGCATAGAAGTACCTTCAGGCAGGGAAGTGTGGGGAGTATAACAAAAGGGGAAAGGGAAGTAAAACTATAAGATATTTCAATCGGTCTCGTCGTGGTCGTCTTCGCCCGTCCCATGACGGTATACGGAACCAGAAAACGGCTCTACTGGGGGGGGTTTTTGGCCACCCCGTAAGTGAGGAGTCAATTCGTCGACGTCATTTTCATCTTCTGGAGGAGGCTTGTGTTCCCCTGTGGGCTTTGGTCGTCCCTGCGCGACTATAGGCATGAGCATATTGAAACAATTATACGCAACGTGAGCGGTTTGACAAGAGGGAATAATCTGCTAAGATACTCCCTATACGCGTGTGAAGTGCGCGTTTTTATAGGGCAAATGGGCAATCACAACCCACGGAACACCTTTGTCCTCTCCCTTGGGGGATCGCTTGTGGTCCCCAACGGGGGCATCAATACCCAGTTTCTTTCCTCTTTCAATGAATTTATCAGACACCAAGTCTCCTCTAAACAGAGGAGGTTTTTTATCGTGGTGGGCGGCGGAACGACGGCACGACACTATCGAGACGCAGGCGAGAAGGTGCTCCGGCGTAAAATAACCGATGATGATCTGGATTGGTTGGGAGTTCACGCTACGCGTCTCAATGCTCAGCTCGTGCGAACTATCTTTAGCGATATCGCCGATCCGCGGGTGATCAAGCACTACGAGATCGTGCTTAAAATCGAAAAACCGGTGGCGATTGCGGCAGGCTGGAAACCCGGGTGGAGCACTGACTTTGACGCAGTGACGTTGTGCGAAGACTATGGAGTCCGGGAGGTTCTTAATCTCAGTGACATCGATCAGGTGTACGATAAAGACCCCGGGAAGTATAAGGATGCCAAGCCGGTTGCAACGATGACATGGACAGCGTATCGGAAACTTATCGGGAGTCGATGGATTCCAGGGATGAATATACCCTTCGACCCGATAGCCAGCAAGCTTGCCCAAGACCTCAAAATCACCGTCAAGATCCTCAATGGGAAAAACCTCGACAATCTCGCCCGGGCGCTGGACGGGAAGGGGTTTGTGGGGACCACCATCAAATAATCCGACCCCAGTAGTACGCTTCCCTCAGGAGCGCGACTACGGGGCAGGCCAATGAGCCAATCCGACCAATGCATGAGGAAATGGTAGAATAGGAGAATGATTCTTCACGAAATAACGCTCCAAAACTTCAGAAGCTATAACCAGACGAATTTTTCATTTTCTTCCGGGACGACGCTCCTTCTTGGTCCCAATACCGCAGGCAAGACCAATATTCTTGAGGCAATTATGATGGCCGCAACCGGCAAAAGCTTCCGGGCGGATCGGGAATCTGAGGTAATCCAGTGGGGGAAAGAGGTCGGGCGCGTGATTGCTGAAGTCGGGCAACTACAGGAAGAACAGACCAAGTTGGAAGTTGTGATTACTACGGGCATGGTCGGCGGGAAGAAAGCTCCGATGAAGAAACATACGGTCAACGGTGTTCCCCGTCGGATGATCGACTTCGTCGGCAATCTCCGGGCGGTACTCTTCTGGCCTGAGGATCTGGAGCTTATTACCGATAGTCCGAGCCGGCGGCGGCGCTACCTTGATAGTGTTCTTATCCAGGTTGACCGCGAGTACCGTCGGAATCTCCTCTCCTACGAACGGGGGCTGCGGCAGCGGAACCGACTCCTTGACCTTATCAATGAAGGGAAAGCACACCGGCACCATCTCCTTTTTTGGGACCAACTGCTTATTACATCGGGTGGCTATCTCACCGACAAGCGGTTTGAGTACTTGGAGTTTCTTAATACGTTTGAAGTTTCAAGTTTGAAGTTTCAAGTTAGGTACGACAAAAGCGTCATCTCCGAGAGTCGGCTTGAGCAGTACAAGGAGGAGGAGGTTGCGGCAAAGGCAACGCTTGTGGGGCCGCATCGCGATGACTTCGTCATCGCGAAATTCCAAATCCCAAATTTCAATGACCAAATAAAAACGGAACTATTTAATTTAAGTAAGTTTGGAAGTAGGGGGGAACAGCGACTGGCAGTGTTGTGGCTTAAGCTTGCTGAGCTTGCCTATATAGAGAAGTGGTCCCGCGAAGCCGAATCCGGCTCCGCCAGACCGGTGCTCCTCCTTGATGATATTTTTTCCGAGCTTGACCGTGAGCACCGAAAGCTCGTTCTGTCTCTCGTGGGGCAGCAGCAGACTATCATCACCTCCGCCAATGAAGATATAATCAAACTGATTCCACAACAGGTGCAGATAGTCAGACTATGAATCCTGTCACACAAAACGACCTTACCAGCCTCTACATTCCCTCTCCCGATTCCCATAAAGGGCAAAACGGCAAGCTCATGATTATTGGAGGCAGCCACTTGTTTCATGCCGCGAGCCTCTGGGCGCTTGAGGTGGCGTCACGCATCGTTGACTTGGTGCACTACTCATCGGTCCCGGAAAACAACACCCTTGTTTCGAAGCTCAAACAGGAGTTTCGCGACGGGATAGTTGTCCGAAGGGAAGACGTTGAAAGCTACATAGTAGAAGATGATGCCGTGCTCATTGGTCCTGGAATGACACGGGATAGCGAAACGGAAGAACTGACGAACAGGCTACTCTCCAAGCATCCACACAAGCAGTGGATCATTGACGCAGGTGCCCTGCAGATGCTCGACCTTGCGGTGATTCCCCGGAACGCAATTTTGACACCGCACAAAGTGGAGTTTGAACGACTGTGGGAAAAGTACCAAGGACGAGGTATCAAGGATCAGGGGAAGGAACAGGTATCGATGGAGGACAAGGTGAAGCATTTCACAAAGGAATACCGCTGTGTTGTCCTTCTTAAGGAGCCTGTCGATATTGCTTGTCCGCCAGCTGGCGGATGCCGAGTGATTGAAGGCGGCAATCCCGGGATGACCAAAGGTGGGACGGGGGACGTCCTGGCTGGCCTGATTGCAGCCTTAGCTTGCAAAAACGATCCCTTCCTGGCAACCATTGCCGGGAGTTTCATTAACAAGAAAGCTGGAGACCAACTGTATCAACGTGTTGGTCCCTACTTTAACGCGAGCGATTTGGCAGACGAAATTCCGTCAGTCATGCATACTATAACCGAATATGCGCTTCTTGGACGGACACGTGTCCGAAAAATAAGATAAAGACATCAAATTGAACGTGCTTATTCCCTACCTTCTTGCCGCGGGGAAACCAAAAAGGGAAAGTTCGAATGCGACTAGGGAACGTTTCCGTGGTTGTTTTTTGCTAGGCATGCGGGTATTATACGGAATTAAAGGTAAAAGGTAAACCGCTTTTTATGTTTTCTCCTTCCTTCACCATCACCAATAAAATCCTCAAATACATCGGCACCATCGAGGCGGCCAAAGAGGTTATCGAGAATTCTCCCCTCGTTCCCGCCTGGGAAGCAAAGTTCCGCGAGGAAGCTCTCGTCCGGACGGTCCACCACGGCACGCACATCGAAGGGAACGACCTCTCCATCACGGAGGCGGAAAAGGTCTTGGCCGGCGCAAAAATCGTCGGCCGCGAGCGGGATATTCAGGAAGTTCTCAACTACCGAAACGTCCTCCGGTTCATCGAAGAATTTCGCGGTAGAGACATAACCGAAGACGTCGTCAAGCACATGCATGCTCTCACGGTCCACCGCATCATGGACGAAGGTGCAGTTGGCGAATACCGCAGGACCCAGGTGGTCGTCAAAAACGCCCAAACCGGCGAAGTGACCTTCCGGCCGCCGCCTGCCGTTGAGGTACCCTTCCTTATCCCGGATTTTTTAAGCTGGCTCAGCATGGCCACGCCCGATGATATACACGCGACGCTCAAGGCCGGAATCGCCCACTATGAACTTGTGCGCATTCACCCGTTCCTTGACGGCAACGGCCGGGTCGCGCGGTCTGTGGCAACGCTCATCCTGTTCATGGACGGGTACGACATCAAGCGCTTTTTCGCGCTTGAAGAGCACTACGACCGAGACCCCATGGTCTACTACACCGCGCTTCAGAACGTTGAGAAAGAGCGGGGGGATCTCACGAACTGGCTGACGTACTTTACCGAAGGGCTTGCGATCGAGCTGACACGGATCAAGGAAAAAGTGAAGTCCATCTCCACCGATCTCAAGATTAAAAAGTCGCTTGGCGGCCAGCAGATGACGCTGACGGAGCGGCAGATCAAAGCCGTTGAGTACATCCAAGAGAACGGGTTTCTTCAGAATAAAGCATTCTTCGAGCTCTTCCCCATGGTGTCAGAAGATACCGTGCTTCGCGAATTGAAGGACCTTCTCAAAAAAGGTATAGTGGTCAAAGTTGGTTCGACCAAAGGAGCACGGTATGTCCTGCGCACCTAATACAAATGAATGATTAAGTGATTCAACCATTTTGTATGGATCTCTTCAGCCCTGCACTTATCTATGCGTTTCTTCTTGTTCCAATGCTTTTTGCCCTCACCGTGACCGGGCAGGGGATCTATAAAATCACGAAAGACGAAGACGACGGTACGATTGTACTCGGGCTCGGAATCTTTCTCCTTGTGCTGATCGTCGTGGTATATTTTTGGTTCATCCGCTGACACATGTGACGTATCACTTCTCTCTATGACCTTCACAGAGCTCTCGCGCTACTTCCAAAAGCTTGAGCAAACCAGCTCTCGCAATATGATGACAGAGATTCTTGGTTCTTTATTCAGCCTCGCAACGAGTAGTGAGATCGGGAAAATCTGCTATCTCCTTCAGGGCCGTGTGGCGCCGCTTTTTGAGGCAGTTGAGTTTGGGGTTGCCGAAAAGTTTATCATTCGGTCGATCGCCGAAGCCTATGGTGTTGGCGAGGATATAGTCTTAAAGGAGTTTAAACGGACGGGAGATCTGGGTACGGCTGCCCAAGCTTGTTATCATGTTCTAGAACATGATAACAAGAAGCGCTGGGGTGTCCGGGAGGTGTATGAGCGATTACATTCACTGACGCGCGAATCAGGCGAGGGGTCACAGGAGGAAAAGGTTGCGATTCTGGCCGAACTTTTGAAAGACCTAGATCGCCTGTCGGTGCGGTATGTGGTGCGGATTCCGCTCGATAAGCTGCGTCTTGGATTCTCTGATGTGACGATCCTCGACAGCCTCTCCTGGATGCTTGCCGGTGATAAGTCGCTCAGGGAGAAACTGGAAGACGTCTATAACGTCCGTCCGGATATCGGTTTTCTTGCCGAGACGGTGAAAACGCGGGGACTCGAAGGTCTTTCGCGCGTGCGGGCAAGAGTAGGGGTGCCGATTCTTGCTGCTTTGTGCCAACGGTTGCCGACCGCTGATGAAATAATCAAAAAGATGGGGAAGGTGGCAGTTGAGCCGAAATACGACGGGGTGAGGGTACAAATCCATTACGAGAAGACGGTAAGAGTAAAGACATTTTCAAGAAACCTTGAGAATACGACGGCGATGTTTCCGGAGCTTTTGGAAATTGCGGGTCAACTTGATGCGCGTCAGGTGATCCTTGATGGGGAAGCGATTGGGGTGGATCCGAAGACCGGCAAACTTTTTTCATTTCAGGAAACCATGACGCGGAAACGGAAACACGACATCAAAGAAGCGCGGCGGTTAGTGCCCCTCAAATTTTTCATTTTCGATATTCTTTACAAAGATGGAGAGGATGTACTCAATAAACCTCTTTCGGTCCGTCGAAACATTCTCGAGGAGGTCGTCAAAGAAGGAAAAATTCTCACGATTTCACCCCAGATTGTCACTAGTGTTCCAGATGAAATTCTGCGTTTCTACGATGAGCGGATAAAAAGAGGCCTTGAGGGAGTGGTAGTGAAAAAGTGGGACAGTTCGTATGAACCGGGACGGCGCGGCTACAATTGGGTCAAGTTTAAAGAAGAAGAAGGGAAAACCGGAAAGCTCACTGACACTATCGACGCGGTGGTCATGGGCTATTACCGCGGGGAAGGAAAACGGACAGGATTTGGCATCGGAGCATTTTTAGTGGGAGTGCGCGATCGCGAAAGCTTTGTGACGCTCACGAAAACTGGTACCGGAGTGACTGACGAACAGTGGAAGGAACTGCGTCGCCGTCTCAATACACTCAAGGTGGGTAAACAGCCGAAGGAATATCGCGGTGTTGAAAAAATTTTTTTACCCGATGTCTGGGTCGCGCCGAAGCTTGTCGTTGAGATTGCCGGTGATGATCTCACGAAATCGCCAACCCACGGCGCGGGCATCGCCGTCCGTTTCCCTAGGCTGGTCGGTATCCGCGACGATAAATCACCAGAGCAAGCAACAACTGTTGCGGAGCTGAAGAGGATGTATCAGAACCAAAAATCCGCTACAAAGAAGTAGAACGCCGGTACGCGCGGTTTTTGTCGACTCAAATACAACGGCTCATCCCGTACTGACGCTCTTTTATAGATTCTGCGACTCGAGTCTAGCGCAGAAAGAGAGGCTGTGTCAATTGCTATAGGACATTGAGAGAAAGTGGTCAATAAAAAAGCGACCGCATCCGTATTGACCGCTTCGAGGGCGAAAAACATTGCGTTGAGTAAAGTTGAGTAAACTTGTTGGAGTCAAGGCAATGCGTTACCATGGAGTGAGCTGAGCAAATCCTATGGTGTGGCAGCTCGTACTGCTTGTTGCTTTTGGTTTGGTGCTCGCGGGGAGCGCCTCGATTGTTGTAAAGGCCGCGACTGCGCTTGCGCGACGCTACGGCATCACCAACTACACCTTTGCCTTTCTCCTCTTGGGTCTTCTCACCTCAGCCCCTGAAGCCTTCGTGGCACTGCAATCGGCGCTCACCGGCGTGCCGCAGCTCTCCATGGGAAACCTCATTGGCGGCTCGATCCTCCTTTTGTCATTGGTCATGGGGGCATCCGCTGTGGTTCTTAAAAAAGTAACGCTCGATCACGGGCTTCAGTTTCACGAAGTCGTCCTCACGAGCGTAGTGGTAGGAGCGCCCGCGGTCGTCCTGTGGGACGGTCGTTTGACGTTTTTTGAAGGGGCAGCACTCGTTGCCATGTATGTACTGCACGCCGTGGTTTTGAACAAGGAAGGCCACGTCAAGCGTTTGACGCGCCGAGCCAAACACATTGTTGTTTCCAAGCAGTGGATTCTCTTCCTTGTTGGCATTCTTGGCATGGTCGCCTCGTCACACGTCCTTGTACAAACTGGGCTTGGCGTCGCGGTAGCCCTCGGTGTTCCTGTGTTTGTGTTTGGGCTCACTTTTCTCTCGTTTGGGACCAACCTGCCGGAGTTTGCTCTCGCGTTCGGGGCAGTCCGTGAGCGGCGGCGAACCGTTGCGTTCGGAGACTTCTTGGGAAGCGCCGCAGCAAACACGCTCATTTTGGGCGTTCTCGGGATACTTTCTCCCTTCCAAGTCGCGGCGTCAGAAAAGCTGAGGGTTTCTTTAATTCTTCTTACTCTCACGACGGGATTTTTTGTCTGGGCCCTCTCCAGCCGGCGGGACATTTCTCGGAAAGAAGGCATCGGGCTTCTCTTTTTCTACCTCGTTTTCGTCGTCAGTGAATTCCTCTAGACCCGGAGTGATTTGCCGAGCCGCGAGCCGCTGGGTATAATGAAGCGACATTTCTCAACTGCTAGCCTATGCGTGTACCGAAGTTCTCCGTCGTCATCCCAACCCTCAACGAGGAGAAATACCTGCCGCGGCTCCTTGATTCCCTCGTCCGGCAGACGCAGAAGAATTTTGAGGTCATAGTGATTGATGGGAAATCGAAGGACAACACGCTCTCGGTTGCGAAAGGGTACGCGAAAAAACTTCCTCAGTATTACGCGTTTCTCCTTAAGCATGCCAACACATCTCTCCAGCGCAACGAAGGGGCAAAACGAGCGCGAGGGGAGTGGCTCGTGTTCCTCGACGCCGACAGTATAGTCCTGCCGTTTTTTTTCGAGCGCATCGAGCAATTCATCACAAAAGAACATCCTCATGTATTCACCGCGTGGAGCCGGTCGGACTCGGAACAGCCGAGCGATGCACTCACGTCGCTTCTTATCAATATGTACATTGAAGGTTCCATACTCTTTAAGCGCCCAGTGTCGCCAGGGCCGCTCACGATCATAGAGAAAGGTGTGTTTGACAAAGTTGGCGGCTACGACCTGGACATTAAGTTTGCGGAGGACTACGATCTGACGAGGCGAATTGTTGCGCGTGGGTATACATGTACCGTGCTTCGAGACACGCTGTACGTATATTCGCTCCGTCATGTTCGGAAAATCGGAAAGCTGAAATTCTTTCAGACATTTACCCTGGCTGCGATCCCTGTCATTTTTACGAAACGAAGTTTTCGCTCGCTCCCGTGGTATGAAACAGGTGGCCAGGTTTATTCCCAAAGCGCGGGAAAGAAAAAGACCCCTTTTCGACTCTTTGAACGGAAAATCAAGGCGTTCATGAAGGAGCTCACTCGCTAGCCATGCAGACTATTACGGACTTGCAGCTTCATTCTCGTTTCTCTCGTGCTGTCTCGAAGGCAATGACGATTTCTACTATTGCCGCCTGGGCGGCGCGGAAGGGGATCGGGCTGGTAGCGACCGGTGACTGGACACATCCTTTATGGTTTCGCGAGATCGAACGGGATCTCGTGGAGATGGGGAATGGATTGTTTCGGTTAAAGGGTTCTGCTCAGGGGGACGGAAATTTTTTTGATCCACTGCTCGCTGGTCGTGGTAGTGCGCAGCAACCGAGCGTTTCCGCCGCACATTCAATAATTTCGTCCCCCTTCGCTACACAACCGTTGTTTCTCCTTGCTACAGAAGTTTCCAGTATCTATTCCCAAGGCGGGAAAGTGCGTCGCATTCATACGCTTCTTTGGGTGCCTAGTCTTGATAGTGCGAGAAAAATAAACCAAGAACTGACCCGACGCGGTTGCAACCTCCTCTCCGACGGCCGGCCGATCGTGGGGCTTACCTCAATCCAGATAGCTGAGGTAGTCCTTACGATCGAACCTAAAGCCTTGATTATCCCGGCGCACGCCTGGACACCCTGGTTCTCTGTTTATGGAGCACTGGGTGGATTTGACAGCCTGGACGAGGCGTTCGGTCCTTTTGCCAAAAACATTTACGCGGTTGAAACCGGGCTGTCGAGCAATCCTGCCATGAACTGGCGGATTAAAGAATTAGATAATCGCGCCATTGTCTCGTTTTCGGATGCACATAGCGGACCGAAATTAGGAAGAGAAGCGACGGTATTAGAGCTCAAGGAGCTCAACTACGAAAATATTTATACTGCCATCCGACAACCGACATCTGACAACAAGATTGTATACACCATAGAATTTTATCCTGAGGAAGGTAAATACCACTACACCGGCCACCGGGCATGCAACGTTCGGCTCTCGCCGGAGGAAACAAAGAAGAAAGGGACGACATGCGCCGCCTGCGGGAAGCCCTTGACGATCGGTGTCATGCACCGGGTAGACCAGCTTGCCTCACGAAGTGAAGGAGAGCTCAAACTATTTACCAAGAACTATGAACTATCAACCGGCGCGAGCATCCGTATGACCGCGAGCGCCACTTTTCCCCACCGTCCGCCGTTTGTCAGCCTCGTGCCGCTTCAGGAAATTATTGCGGAAGCGATCGGCTCGCCGGTCGCGAGCCCCAAGGTGCAAGGGCCATATCTAAAGCTTACTGATGAGCTTGGCGGGGAGTTTGCTGTGCTTCTCTCTGCCAAGGAGAGTGAAATTGCCACGGTTGCCGGTAGCAGAGTAGCGGAGGCAGTCGCAAAAGTGAGAAAAGGCGAGATCGTGATTGATCCGGGCTACGATGGCGTCTTTGGAGTGGTGAAAATTTGGAAAGAGGGAGAAGAGTCGCTCATCGATCAGGACAAGAAACAGCTTACCATGTTTGATTAGTGATTGACGACTGGAAACGCCGCATGGTATGGTGGGAGAAACGAGGAGCCCGCCGCAACTCTCTTTTGCCTTAATAGATGTCTACTGCGGCTCAAAGAGCGTTTGCTGACGGGCCTAAGAAACGCAAAGCTTCACAAAAGCTTCAGCAGGCGTTTCTAAGGGAGGTGATATCAATGGCAGATGCAAAGGGAAACGAAAATCTTATGGCGGCGGCTTCTTACCTCTTGGGTTTTTTGACCGGTATTGTCATGCTTTTGATTGAGAAGGAAAGCAAGTTCGTCCGGTTCCACGCGATGCAGTCGACGATTCTGTTTGGCGGCGTGTTTGTTGCCAATATCGCCCTTGGGTTTATACCGATTCTGGGGTGGCTCGTGGGACTCGTGTTAAGCTTAGTGGCATTTATTTTGTGGATTGCGTGTATGTGGAAAGCATTTCAAGGAGAGCTCTATAAGGTTCCGTACGTGGGAGAGCTCGCCGAAAAGCAGCTTGCGAAGATGGAAAAATAGATTGTGGTATTCAAGGATCGTCACCAAGCAGGAGCGCTTCTTGCGAAAAAACTTTTATCCTATCAAAGGAATGATGTCATGGTTCTCGGGCTTGCGCGCGGCGGCGTCGTTGTCGGCAGAGCACTCGCGCAGGCGCTCTCGCTTCCTCTGGACGTTCTTGTCGTTAAAAAAATTCCGGCGCCGGGCAATGCGGAACTAGCAGTCGGAGCGCTTGCTCCAGATGGTGTGTCTGTGGTCCACTGGATCATACTCCAGCGGCTGGGCGCGGATGAGGACTACCTCAAAACCCACATTCCGATACTTACGGGTGAGATTAAGAATCGCTTGCAGCTCTACCGGAAAGGGAGGAAGCCGCTCGAGGTGAAAGGGAAAACCGTTTGTGTGGTTGACGACGGCGCGGCAACCGGGGCAACCATGGAGGCTGCGGTGAAGTGGCTCAAGAAAAAGAAAGCCCGGAAGATTATTGTCGCGCTTCCGGTGGCGCCTCCAGATACGGTGGCAAAGATCAAACCGGAGGTGAATGAAATGGTCGTACTTGAAACACCACCAGATTTGAGCGCCGTGGGCCAATTTTACGATTCGTTTCTCCAGGTAGAAGACGGGGAAGTGATTAAAATACTGAGACAGCTAAGATGAAGAGACGATAAGACAGGAAGACGGTAAGACAGGAACCAAGAGGGAAAACCATGCTTCTGTACTTTAACTCTTACGGTTTCCTTATCTTACTGTCTTACCGTCTTCTTTTCTTGTTGTCTCTTTCTTATGAAATTAATAGTAGGTCTCGGCAATCCCGGTCCGAAGTACCAAGACACCCGCCACAATATCGGCTTTATGGTGGTGGAACGCCTTGCTAGGGAGCTGTCGACCAGGGAGGTTAGCTTCAAGGAGGAAGCCAAGCACAAAGCACTCCTCTCTCGCGTTGGCGACGTCATACTCCTCAAGCCGCAGACGTTCATGAACAGTACGGGGATTGCGGTCGCGAGTGTCGTTTCGTTCTACAAGCTGGAAGGAGAGGACGTTTGGGTGGTTCATGACGACATTGATCTTCCTTTGGGTAAAATTAGAATCCGTATGGGAGGAGCGTCCGCCGGCCACAACGGCGTTGACTCGATAATTCGATATCTCAAAACAGATAAATTTTTGCGATTCCGGCTCGGCATCGGTCGCGGCAAGGAGGCGAAAGGCCCGACAGCTGGTAGAAACCTCCATCATCGGTGGGTCATTGACTTTGTTCTTTCTCGTTTTACCCAACACGAGGCGGGGTCTCTGCGGCATCTGGTGAAACGAGGGGCCGAGGCGGTGCGGATTGGTTTAATCCAAGGAATTGACAAAGCGATGAATAGGTTTAATTAGACAGCGGGAAGCTCAACGAACCCAGAGTTCAGACGATTTTTAGCTATTGCTAAACGGTCGGCCTATGAAGTTATTACCGGTTTTGAAGTAGCCAAGGCCCTTAATTACGGCAATAATAAAGATCTTGATGAGCTGGTCAAGGAAACCGAGGAAATCTGTTCTATGATTGTTGGGTTATCTCGGCAACTTACGTCTTATTGTCTTACTGTCTTATAGTCTCAACAAATGCAATCTATAACCGATATTCTCAAAAAATTCAACCCCCTCGAAGATAAGTACATCTCGCGCGAGTTTCAGGCCTACGGGATCTATCTGGCTGAAGCCCTCGGCGACTACAAGCGCCGGGCACTCTATATCCGGCTTGCCAAGACCGTGCCGCGGGCGATTCTTGAAAAAGCCCTGTCCTTTGTCAAAGACAGCAATGCCCGCAGCCGCGCCCGGCTTTTTATGTGGAAGCTTGCGAAATTGAGGAAAGGGGAAGAGTAATGATTTGACACCAGTACTCCCCAGGACTATAGTAGCAGCGGTTCCTGCCTCAAAACCATTGATCTATGGCGCTACAAGAAGGCCCTCGACGGGAAGACGCTACAGCCCTTCTTCTTCCTGAAACTCATGCATATCACCCAACGTTCGTGAATAGTTTATTTCAAGGGTTACGACTAGGCGCGGTTCCGGTAAAAACGAAACAGTTTATGGACGATATGCCATATTTTCGTATAGGCAATGAACCCCAAGAAACGGTTGTCATACCGCACTGGATTGTTGCACCATTACCGGAAACAAAATTGAACCTTGAAGCCATGATCCAAGCAGTTCGTCGTGAGGGAGAAAGCGGTAAGCCGTTAGCAGATAAGGTTGTTGTTGTTTTTCCGTACTTTGAGGCCAGGAGTGATCACCCGACTGTAATGAGGTCAGAGGATGCTGGAGACAGATGGACCGTGCCAGTAGACACCTCGGACATGGTTCTATTGCCGGGAGAGGCGATATTTACAGAGTTGATAGCCGCAACGATGAAGAGTCTTGGTGTAACCGATGTGGTCGTTATGGATTTGCATAGTCGCAAAGCCCTTGACGACTTACGAGTACACGTACCCAACGTTGTTTACCTCACTGCGGTGCCGCTTTTTGCTGAGTGGGCGAGAAGAGATATCGATTTAAGAAATGCTGTTGTGTATGCACCAGACAGGGGATCACTTGCTCGAGCAGAGCTTCTTGCAAGGCTTCTGAGTCTTCCGTTTCACCAAGGAAAGAAATACCGTCCTGGTCATAATGAGGTAGAAGTTCGAGTGCGTGATGGGGGAGATCTTGAAGGAAAGACGCTTCTGACTGTCGACGAGCTCATCGACACCTTCGGCACAGTCGAAGCATCACTTCGAAAATTAAAATTTGACTACAGTGTTGAGAGAACCCATGTATTTTCCACGGCGGGAAAATTTTCTGGTCCGGCTATTGATCGTCTGGGAAACGCGTTTAATGAAGGGTTGCTTGACGGGCTCGTTCTCACAAACACGCTTCCTACTGCAGAAAAGGCTCGTTTATTCCCAAAAGTTCAAATTCTTGATGTTGCCAACGTTTTTGTCGCGGCACTTGAACATGTTTTAAGCGGAGGTCAACCGAGCGCCTACCTCCAGAGGTTTCTTTTCGAACCGGATACTCCCGAAGTAGTAGAAGCGCGCGTCAGGAAACCACTGGCAGCTTAATACGCACAACGCAAGGAAAGCATGGAGCGAGTACACCTTATCATCTTTGGTGACGTTCAGGGCATTGGGTTTCGCTCGTGGGCCCTTCGCTACGCTCAGGGTAAACCCATCAGTGGGTGGGTGAAGAACCGCGAGGATGGAACTGTGGAGATTGTTGCCGAAGGCCAGAAAGAGGAGCTCGAGGCGCTCATTGCGCTGTGTCGAAAGGGACCGGACCTCGCGTGGGTCGCGAAGGTTGAGGTGGCGTGGCAGGAGGCCACAGGCGAGTTATTCACCTTTGAGGTTCGGCGATAGACATGGTTGACGATGGCATTGACCCAGCCATACAATGGAAGACGATGGGTAAACTTCTTGCACTCATCCGGAAGAAATCAGGGCTTTTTCTTCTTCTCTCTGTTACGTACCTCATGCTCGTTGGATTTCTCAAGTGGGGAGTACGGCCGCCGCTCCCTGCTCTCTGGTTCTTTGCTGGCGGCGCCCTCGGCACCTATTTCCTCGACGCGGCCGAAGCGTTCTTTGCCCTTTCTCCCTCACCATTCCGCTCGATTGTATTTGCCGCGCTGTTTAGTCTCGTGAGTTTCTTCATCGTTACCTCCTCCGGGAGCTTCCTTGCAACAGGGCTTGTCCTCGCACTCTACCTCTCGCTCATTCTCTGGCAGATTGGCGAGTGGCGGATCAAAGGGAACCTCGCAAGCTGGTACGCCATGGTCGCCGGGCCGGTACCAGTGGGTGTGCAACGATGGACGCTGACAGTATTTATTGTCCTCTTTTTGGTAGAGACATATCTGTTTGTACTATGATCCGACCTGGATCAGCGCTGTGGCAGTACCTCTCCACTGAACAGCGGCAACTTGCCTCTGACGGCCGACTCCTCATTGAAGATCGCGGCATCCATCCCCAGGAGCGTTTGAGCGATTACTCCTACCTGGTTTTTCCTTTTGCCAAACTCTACGAGGGGTTTCTCAAGCAGCTTTTCCGGGATCTAGCAATTATCAACGAACGCGACTACTCCAGTGATCACTTCCGGATTGGCAAAGCGCTAAGCCCTAATCTCGTCCGAAGGCTGGGTGCGCGCAGTGCCTACGGACAACTGGAGAAACGCTTTGGCAGCTCGATTGCAGAAAAGCTTTGGCAGACATGGAAAGAGGCGCGCAATCTCGTTTTCCACTATTTTCCCCATAACTACCGGGCACTCACAGAGGCGCAGGCGCAAGAGCGTATTACTCGTACGATTGAGGCAATGGAAGAGGCGGTGAGGGTAACCAGAGTCGGAAAGAGTTACGAATCATGATTCGGATATTGCAATCCCTCGGGTGACTGGGTAAGGTAGAACTATGGGGAGGAAAGGGAAACAGACGACGCGCTCGCAGTCGCTGGAGCCGGTGTATCAATTGTGGGGATGGATCCTCCTTGCCTGGGCGCTCTACCGCTATTTTTTGCGACTGCCTGAGTGGGTTGATGAGCTTATCGTCAAGCCGCTGGTTTTCGTGGTACCGGTACTCTGGTACGTCAGAAAAAAAGAAAAAAAGAGACTCGGGTCTCTCGGTGTTACCGCAAAGAATTTCTTTCCGAGCGTATATATTGGTTTGGCGGTTGGGTTTCTGTTCGCGCTGGAGGGGATCGCTGCCAATGCCATTAAGTACGGCCGGCTCACCATCACTCCCATCCGGGCATTCGAGCAGTACGGGTTCTTCCTCATTGTCCTGTCCTTGGCAACTGCGTTTTGGGAAGAGCTCCTGAGTCGCGGCTTTTTTTTCAATCGAATTGTTGAAAAAACCAAGAATCTCCTCAAAGCGAGCATCGTCTCGACCGCCATGTTTGTCGCCCTCCACGTGCCGATCCTCCTCACCACCCTCAAGCTTCAGGGCATGACGTTGGTTCTCTTTTTCTTCACGAACATTGTTTTGGGTATTGCCAACAGCCTCCTGTTTTACACCACCGGCTCGCTTGTGGCCCCGATCCTCGTCCACCTCTTCTGGAACATGACCGTGGCGCTCTATTTATAAAAGTACTAAGACTACTAAGAGGCATTAATAGATTAGCCTCAATCCTCTTCCTTATATTGCTTCTTGAATGGACACGTGTCCGGATAATAAGATATGAGCGCTTACACAAGTAACGATCTAGTCCGTCAGTTCTTGATTGCTGCTGTCAGTACAATCCACTACAACCTGACGGGTTGTGCAAGTCAGTGCACATCAAGGTCTGACCCGTACCTGCTATACTGTGATGCGTGTATATGGAAGTATTGTATCTCCTCTTGTTTCTTTTCTTAAGCGTTCTTGCCATTGGGAAAGGCTCTGACTGGGTAACTGATTCGCTTTTGCCGCTTGCCCAAAGACTTGGCGTTTCAGGAGTCTCAATAGGGCTGATTTTGGTTTCTGTGGCAGTAAGCCTTCCTGAAATTTTGGTGGCGGTCTCTGCGGCCATCCAAGGATATGCCACCATCAGCGTAGGAGTGGCTTTGGGTTCTATCATTTGTAATATCGGTCTTATGACTGGTTTCTCTGCTTTGATTCGACCGTTAAAGGTAAGCAAACAAACCATTCTTCGGGATGGAGTGTTTTCGGTGGTTGTTCCCATTCTTATCTTTGCCGTCTCCAATGGAGGCAAGATCACCCGTTTTGAAGGACTCGCGTTCTTCCTTCTTTTCATCCCGTATGTCATCAATGTTTTTCTCCAGGAACGAGCATTTCCCCGTCTCCAAAAGGAGGCGCAACTGAAACAAATTGAAATCGAGCTTGGCCTTTTGGGTTTTGATTTTGCCAAACTCAAGCCGGGATTCCTAAGTTTTATTCTGGGAGCGGCTCTTCTTATGGCTGGCGCTCAACTGTTTTCTTCCCAGTTGATTGCGATGGTCAAAGGTTTTGGAGTTGACGAACTTTTGATTGGACTCACAATCGGGGCTATTGGACCATCGATCCCCAACATAATGGCTGCGTATCAGGCAACGAGACGCGGCATGGGGGAGATCGCCGTTTCTGAAACCCTCGGTTCAAATATTTTTACACTTCTGGTCACGGTTGGCATTTTAGCGATGCTTTCTCCCATCAATCTTTCGGCCCGCTGGCTTCGGTTTGACCTGCCCGCCCTTGTTATCATGAGCTTCCTCTTATTCTTTTTTCTCCTCACGGGCAGAACCATATCTCGCCGGGAAGGGCTGATTCTCTTTGTAAGTTATGTGGTCGTTATTGTTGTCCAAGTTCTGATCAGCCTCGGCTTTTGAGAGTAACATTAGAAGGATACCAGCTCGAGTGCCTTGATGCGGGAGAAATGTTTGGCGTTGCGAGTCGCGAGTAGGGGTCTCAGGGTCAGACCTTGATTTTCCCGCCCGAACGCTCTAGATAGATACCATCTGCCGAGGCAGAATCTCGTACTGATGCGCTTCCCGGTATGGTTATGGTACGTCGCTAGGCTGTCAGGACAATAAAATCAAGGTCTGACCCTGTACCTCTGTACCTGCTACTAACCAAGGAAAAATTTCCGGTAGAGGAGGATAGCCAGCATAATAAGGAAGACGAAGAGGCTGGCAGGCGGGTAGCCGGGGTTGGCAAGCTCAAAAGAGGGTTTGACCTGACCCTGCCACCAGCGGATCCAACCGGGGTATTTCATGAGAACGAGGTGGAGAAAGATCGCGATGAAAGCGATTTTGGCTCCGAGGCTCTGGCGAGAACGCCATACTGCCGAACCGAGTTTTTTGATGGCCGAAACGCGCGAGATCCGGGCCAGGTAGAGCCAGATGAGGAGCGCCAGCGCGCCGAAGGAAATCGGCAGCCACTCTTTTTGGTACCAAGAAAGAGGGAATCTATGGGAGAGGAAAAGCGTTGAGGCGAGAGAGTGGGCGAGCGCGAGTCCCAACGCGGTCAGCCCCAAGCTTTTTCGCAAGACCACAAAGCGGTCAAAGCGGTCGCTTGTTCGGGCGAGCGGTCCGAGTATTAAGGTAAGCCCG
Source organism: uncultured Gammaproteobacteria bacterium (assembly GCA_964397755.1). Taxonomy (GTDB): domain Bacteria; phylum Patescibacteriota; class Microgenomatia; order UBA10105; family UBA927; genus CAYNJY01. The sequence goes on along the minus strand of CAYNJY010000009.1, from coordinate 22,845 downwards.
GCGAGAATGACCGCTGTTGAACCGAGAACTTTGTTGACGATGTACAGGTTGTAGTACCCGCGGCGAAGAAAAAGGTAGAGAGAAAAGGCAGTAAAAACGACACCGGTGACCAAAAGCGTCTCGACCCACTCGCGAATAAGTTCTTTACGCATCACGCGCCTCTTCTGCCATTGTACACGTTTGTACGAGGGAAAGGAAACCACCTCCGATGTGGAATATAAAACTCATTCTATTTTCTGGAACAAGTGGCGGGGTTATTCCACCCCTGGGAGGTTAAGTCAGAATTGACTTTTAAATTGAAGTTAAGGAGCTACTGTGTAATTGTTGTATAGGTAGGGTTTGTAGTCCCGCTTATTGAAGTTCCACCAACTCCGATTCTTCCGCTTCCGCCGCCGCCTCCCGCGTACCCGTCGCCCCCGCCGCCGGTTCCCCCGGAACCTCCGGTTGTTGTTACCAGATTTGTTCCCAAAGTAACGCTATCTCCGAGAATTTTAATAGATCCTCCGGCCCCGCCTCCACCCCCGCCCCGGGTGAAATTTCCGCTTCCTCCGCCATTTCCTCCGTTTGCCCCTTTCGCTGCTATCGACCCCGTTATATTTATGGTCGGAGCCTGAATAATAACGATCCCTCCGCCGTCTCCGCCTCGATGTCCGCTATCGCCCCCAGCTCCTTCCCCACCCGCCGATCCGAAAAATATTGTCGTTAAGGTCGCGCTACCAAACGTTCCGCCTCCACCCCCGCCTCCACCCCAGCCCTTCTTATCGCCGGTTCCCAAATTTCTGCAGAAAGCTGTTCCTCCCCGCCCGCTTGTATTATCTCCTCCGCCCCCGCCCCCCGAATATCCTCCCCCGACTGCTCCCGCTGTCCCATATCCTCCGCCCCCGCCGCCACCTGATTCTGCGGTATTGGCTCCTCCTCCTGACCCGCCTCCGCCGCCCGCGCCGCCGGTTAGGGATCCTGCCGCACCGGCGAAGCTTGAGTCATCACCAGGTATGCAACTTGCACCACCGCCGCCCCCGCAGACCCCTGCGGTAACACCACCATTGGCTTGCCCGCCTCCTCCCTGTCCTCCCGCCTGGCTTTTGCAGAACGAGTCTCCCCCTATACCTCCGAAGGCCGCGGAATCGCCGAGATATCCAAGAAATCCCAAGGCGTTTGCGCTAATTGTTCCAGAAACGGTAAGGGTTCCTGTTGCTTTTATCGCAAAAATTCCCCCCTTTGTTCCATTCCAATCGGACGCGTTCCAGGTTACAGCGGAGTTTACGGTTGCGTTCGTGTAATTCGGGACTCTCTGCACCATCACCCGTTGGTTGGTCGAGGCCGTTCCGATGTTTGCATCGTCGCCCGCACCACCTCCGTAGTTATTGGTTTTAGCAGTAGTAAAAGTCAGGGTGCTTCCTGATATACTTTGGATCTCTAAAAATTCATATTTGCCGACATTGGGGTACGCGGAGGAAGTTCCCTGCAGATTAATAAGCAGAATCTCATCTCCGGCGGTTAGACAACCAGACGACGGGGTGGAGGAAAGAGTTGCCGTATTTGAGCCGAGCGAAGAAACGCTGTAATTTACGGCGTCGCCTCCGTCAGCACAGCTTCTTCCCGAAATAGCATTGGCAGTATTGATGTTGGTGTTTGCCGAGATGGTGACGGCGCCGTCGGCTCCATCGCCGTATTTGGCAGGGCCGCAGGAGTTGGTTACGGAGTAGGAGCTGGCGCCGCAGTCGGCAGTAGAGAAGCTCCTCATGAGGAAGGCTCGGCGGTAGCCGCTCGCGGTTGACTCGTAGATGGTGCTCCACGAAGAGGTCCAGCCGTCGGCATCAGCATCGGGGACGTAAACCGGCGTTCCCAGCTGAACCTGGGTGTTCGTGGCGAACGCGATCGAACCGCCTGTCCCAACGGCAATTGATCCGACGATAAGCTTCGTGGTGCCGCTGACCGGCTGGGCCAGTGTGAGCCCGGCGTTGACGGTGAGAACTGCTGTGTTAACGTTTGAAGCTTCACCACCCGTCCCCCAATCCAGCCACTCGGTCGTGCCGCCGCTAATGGTACAAGGAGCACTGATAGTTGCGTTTCCGTTTGTGTTAAGGCTGCAGGCGGCGTACGCCATGCCGGGGAAAACCGTCCCAACAAGAAAAAATAACCATACGCCATGTACCACATACCATATTCTCTTCATATATTAAGACCGCAGGGTGACGTCGACTTTCGAAGCGCCATCAGCTGCTTGAGCCGTGATCGTATACATATAGCGGTAGAGCACGGTGTTATCGACATTCCAGGCGGTCTGCCAGGTGCCGTTCTGCGCTGTCCCCGAGACAAGTTTGAGGACTAAATCTTTTTCTTGCTGGTCAGTGTAAAGGTGAATGGAGACGGAGCTGACCGGTTGGGTATGAGCTACTTTCACATCCACGGTTTGGACTTCTGCCTTTTTCGGATCATGGGGATCAAAGGTCACCTCAGTTATCCGCGGTCCGACCTTGCTCCCCTGGCTCACCCGATAGGTCGCGCGCCCGCGGTAAATTTGCTGGGGAGTCGGGGTGGGGGTAGGAGTGGGAAGGGAGGAAACAGTGGGTGCTTTTTTGGGGCGGGGAGAACGGAGTGACCGATTTTGGAAGATCCACCACCCCCAAAAGGAGGCCGCTACCACGAGGATAGCTAGACCGGCAGTAATGCGGTAATCTTTGTGTGGCGGAGCCGGAGGTGCGGTTTCTAATTTTTCCGGAATCTCCTCCGGCACGCCTGGTTTTTTGAGCTCCATCCTTGTTCTACCATATCAAGAGATACTTTTTCCGTCAGTGACCATCCCGACCAAGGATACGTGAGATAGATTACATGAAGATTGCGCGATTTTTGTATATACTGGCAATAGTCTGGCCTACCCATGGATACCGCTGCGTTTGGCAAAACGGAAAAGTTTTTTAGCGCTTATAGCAGGATACGGTACAATAAAGGCGAGGTGATTCTGCGGGCTGAGGAGCCGCCGGCGGGGGCCATGTACCTGAAGGCCGGTCTGGTCCGGCAGTTTGCGCTTTCGGAAAAAGGCGAGATGTTGGTACTTCATACCTACCGGCCCGGCTCGTTTTTTCCCATGACGTGGGTTGTCAACAGCACGCCGAATCGTCATTATTTTGAAGCGTTGACTCCGGTTGAAATCTGGCGGGCGCCGAAAGAAGACGTCCTATCGTTTCTTGAAAAACATCCCGAGGCTCTCTTTCACTTCACGAGCCGTCTTCTTTTCGGGGTAGCAGGGCTTCTGCGGCGGATGGAACAGCTGGTTTTAGAGGACTCATACACTAAAACGGTGAACCTTTTGGACTACTACGTCAAGAATTTTGGCAAAACGGTGGATGGCGGAGCTGCTGCGATTGACCTGACCCATCGGGAGATCGCTGCCTGGATCGGCACGACGCGGGAGACCGCAAGCATTCAAGTAGGAGCGCTGCAGAAAAAGGGATTGGTGACCTACCACAAGCGAAAGCTTATTATTCCAAATCCTTTAGCACTGACGCGGGAACTAGCGTCTAACTAGGAGAAAACTTTATACTTTTAACCGTAATGAGTTCCCCACTACTGATATGGAACTTGCTGCCATGGCAAAAGCGGCGAGGGCGGGGTTGAGGAGCCAGCCGGTTAATGGGAATAGGATGCCGGCAGCAACCGGGATGAGGATGACATTATACGCAAAGGCCCAAAAGAGGTTTTGTTTGATAATTGCCATCGTACCCCGTGAAAGTTTGAGAGCCGAAACTACGGTTCGTAAATCCTTATTCAATAATGTAATTCCGGCTGATTCTATTGCCACATCGGTTCCCGTGCCCATGGCGATCCCCACGTCGGCAGCGGCCAGCGCGGGCGCGTCATTAATGCCGTCGCCGATAAAAGAAACGACATTGAGGTGGTTAGGGGATTTTAATTCTTTGATTTTTTTTGCTTTTTCTTGAGGGAGAACATTGGCAAGCACATTGGTGATGCCTGCTTCGCGCGCGATTGCGTGGGCGGTTTTTTCGTTATCTCCAGTAATCATCCAGACCTCAACGCCTAAGTGTTTGAGGCCTTCTACTGTTTGTTTGGCTTCGGGTTTGAGTGTATCAGCGATGGCGATAAGCGCGACGTTCTTTCCGTCTATCGCGACATAGGCGAGGGTTTTTCCCTGACTGCTCCACTCCTCGGCTTTTTTGTCCAGTTCGGCGCAGCGCATGACGGCTTCTTTTTCCATAAGCTTTTTATTGCCGATGAGGACTAGCAAGCCGGCCACTAATCCCTTGACCCCAAAGCCCTCAATGGCAGAAAAGTTTTCTACTTTCCAACTCTGCAAGGAGCCCCCTTGCGAAGCTAAATGAGTGAAGATTGCTTTGGACAGGGGATGCTCGGAAGGTTGCTCGACTGCCCGGATAGCACCCTCGATAAAGTTTTCTATCGAAATCCCTTTGGAGATTTTCCATTTTAAAGATGAGGCGACTCCTTTGATGTTTTCCATGATGGTAAAGTTAGTGACCCGCGGCTCTCCGCGGGTGAGGGTGCCGGTTTTGTCAAAAATAGCAACACGTGTTTTGTGGGCGATCTCGAGGTTTTGTGCATCTTTAATAAGAATGCCCTGCTCGGCGCCGCGGCCGGTGCCGACCATGATTGCGGTGGGAGTGGCAAGTCCCAACGCGCATGGACAGGCAATAATAAGAACCGCGATCATATTAACAAACCCTTGAGTTGGCAAACCTACGTCGTACCAAACGATGAAGGTGGTAATGGCGAGCATGAGGACGATGGGGACAAAGTAAGAAGAAATGACGTCGGCAAGTCGTTGAATTGGTGCGCGAGAGCTCTGGGCCTCTGAAACCATTTTGATAATCTGGGCGAGCATCGTTTCGTCGCCGACTTTCGTTGCTTGGAAAAGGAAGGTTCCGGTTTTGTTGATGGTTGCGCCGATGACGATATCTCCCTGTTTTTTGTCAACGGGGATCGATTCGCCGGTCACCATAGACTGATCGATGCTGCTTGCGCCTTCGATAATTTTTCCATCGACCGGAATTTTTTCGCCCGGCCGGACGCGGATAATATCGCCTAGCTTAACCTGTTCTATAGGAACATCAATTTCTTTACCGTTGCGGACAACTCGTGCGGTTTTAGCCTGAAGATGCAAGAGTTTTTTAATTGCATCACTCGTGTGGGCTTTGGCACGAGCCTCTAGGTAGCGACCTAAAAGAATGAGCGTGATGATGACTGCCGCTGTGTCGTAGTACATGCCTGAAAACCCAACAGAGGGGAACAACGTAACCAACAGTGAGTACCCAAAGGCTGCGGAGGTGCCAATTGCTATAAGTGTGTCCATGCTGGCCGTGCGATTGCGAAGCCCTGACCATGTGGCTTGATAAAAGCTCCATCCGGCCCACAGCTGTACTGGCAAAGCCAATGCCAGAAGTACATAGTTATTCGTTAATAGTTCATAGAAAGGCAAGAAAGAAGAAAATTGCTTAAACCACTCGGGGAAGCTGCCGAGGAGAATAAAAAGACTTAGGGTTGCCGAGACGATTACTTTGCGCTTAAGGTCGGCAAGTTCAATAGTTTTGGCTTCTTCTTTAATTTGATCCGGAGTTTTTGAAAATTCTCCCGAGACGACCGCTTTGTAGCCGGCAGATTCAACTGATTTACCAATTGTTTCAAGGTTTGTTGTCGATTCATTAAACTCGACAGATGCTTGTTCACTGCCGTAATTGACAGCAGCATCCAAAACGCCAGGCGTTTTTTTGAGCGACCGCTCAATGAGCTTTGCGCAGCTAGCGCAGTGCATACCGATGATGGGAAAGGAGGTTTTTTTAGTGGTAGTGTTCATCATGATTTTTAGATTGTGCTATATGGGATGCCAAGTAACCAGGTAGCTACAAAAAACAAAGCCAAAATTATAATGAGTATGTCTATTTTCGTAAATGAGATTTGTTTAATAGCCTTTGGAATGAGAAACAAGAGAAAGATTTCAATTGGAAGTGTGGAGTATTTTCTGTAACCTCCAAAATTAAGCCATGTTAGATATGATGGAAGTTTATCAGGATCTAACCTGTAATACACGGTATCAATTAACGGATTATGAATATTAAGGATATCTTGGAAAATATCTCGAACAAGATGGTAGGCAAAGAAAATAAACATCAATTTCAAACTCATTTGCCAAATATTTATAATAGAAAATGTTTTTTTAGTTTCTGCCATATGATCCCCAATTTTTCAAAAGCTCTTTCCAATAGAAGAAACCTATAATTTCAAATGCAATATTTGTGATGACCCCTGGGTAATAATTGAGTGATTTTACCGCATCAATGAGATGATGTAGCTCAAAAATAAAGAGTATGCCATATAGCGTAAGCACTCTCAGGGTCCATTTTCCTCCCAACGCCAAGAGGGCCGCGGGACCAATCATGATTACCCAGACAATATGTGAAGCATAATACTGTGCTTGGGGAATGGATCGAAATAAACTGCTAAAGTAGCTCATGATCCAATCACGCTGGTAAAATCCAGTAACAATTTCTTCGGCGAAGTGAAAGTAGACTACGATAACGGACAGGATAAGGAGTGTTTTTAGTTTTTGTGAAATCATAGTTATTTTGACAATTTGTTGTACAACGATGCTCCCGCGTAGCCTAATACCCAAAACATAGCAGCCTCCAGAATTGTGCTTAAGATTAAGTTGCCCATCGAAAGTTCGAAAGCTTGATTTACTTTGAGTTGTAGACCAGCAACAAAAATTTGCATAAGATATTCGTATGACTGCGGATGAACGGCTACCCACAGATGAATGAGCGGATGGCCAATAAGATCTATAATTGCAAACGTGTTTGCTAGTGCGATGGGATTAAATTGAGTTTTCATATAACAATTATCTTTCCATGAAACATGTTCATGCCGCAGTGGATGCCGTAGGTGCCCGCTTGGGGAGGGGAGAGAGTGACACTGATTGGTTCATTAAGCGGCAAAAATTTCTTTATTTTAAAATCGGGAATGACGATCTCCTCAAGACAACTATTGGGATCTTTGCGAAGAAAGGTAAGCGTAGTTGTTTTGTCTTTCTTAATTTTGATATGGCTGGGTTTGTAGCCGCCATCCACGATGATAGTGATGGCATTCCCAGCCGCAACCGCATCCTCCTTTTTTCCAAAAAAGAACCAATAAATCCAAACAATAAGACTTATGCCTCCGATGGTGATGAAAGCTTTATCCATAAAATTTCATGTTATCATGTTCTAGAACATGATACCATGGATAGATTACTGTTTCTCCATTACTTTCGTGACTTCGTCGATGACTTCGTTTGCTTTTCCTTTTCGTATGGAGTCTGCCACACAGGTTTGCATATGATTTTTCAAGATAACCTGGTCGGTTTGCCGCAGCGCCGCCTGGACGGCGAGCGACTGATGGATGACGTCAATGCAGTAGGTGTCATCCTCAACCATCTTAACGACACGATCCAAATGCCCCCGGGCGATTTTGAGCCGGTGGAGGATCTTGTGTTGGACTGATTGGTCACGCGGTATTCCTTTAGGCATTGGTATAGGCGCTTCAGTAACGGATTTTTTGGCCGCTTGGCTGGATAGCCCTTAATCATTGTGTCTTTTTTATCCCTTGAGGGGGGATAAATCATCATACAGCGATTCTCCTCCCTTGTCAACTCTTGGATGCTTTCGTACAATAATTTCCATGCCGAATCTCTGGCTTATTTTTTCAACCGGACTCATTGCCGGCGGGCTGACCTGCGCGGCGGTGCAAGGAGGGCTCCTCACGGCTACCATTGCTCAGCAGGGCAGGGGAGACCCAAAGCGCAGAGAGATTGGGCCCATTCTTTCGTTTCTTATCGCCAAGTTGGTCGCCTACACGATTCTTGGTCTTTTCTTGGGCTGGTTGGGGTCGTTCTTCCAGTTCTCCCTCAAGCTTCAGGCTATCCTCCTTGCGGGAGTGGCGATATTTATGATCGGGACCGCCCTTGCGCTCCTTGAGGTTCACCCGCTGTTTCGTTACTTTATCATCCATCCGCCGCGTTTTCTCACGAGACTCGTGCGGCAGCAGACCAAAAGTGGAAGCTTGTTTGCTCCGGCGATCCTCGGGGTTTTTACGATTTTTATCCCCTGCGGCACCACGCAGGCGATGATGGCGCTGGCAGTGGAGAAAGCTGGGTATCGGGTCGTTACGGGTAGCGGCGCGTGAGTCGTTTCAGAAGGGCTTCGAGCTTCCTCAGTCCGTCGGTTTCTGAGGAGTACGCGATCTCTTCTTTTATGGCTGGACAGCCGCGGATCATGCGGGAAACGCGCGTACCTTTGGGGTAGAGGAGGTAAACCGGGATTTTTTTGGTGCGGGCAAACTCTATTTCGATACCTGTTCCGGTTGACGGTTCACCCATGTAGGCGACCATAATGTCGCTCTTTTCAAGCTCGTAGGTATCGATTTGGTAGACGCGGCTCGGCGAAACGTCCGGATTTTCTTCTGGGTCTGTCCCGCGCAGGAACGCCCAGTAGTATTCTGCGCCGAGACCTTTGGCAACACGCGCCATCTTTTTGTAGAACGCTTTTGTTTGGGCGGGTCGCCTTAAGTCAGTCAGTGGGCCGGCAAAGAATATGCGCATAGTATGAAACAAGTTTTGAGTATACAGGAAGAGCGGAAATCTTGCTATACTAACAGCCTATGAAAATTGGAAAGATTCTTTTTGTACTTTTTCTCGCTTTGGGTTTCTGGTGGTTTCTCGCGTATATAACCACATCGCCACCTGGGCAGAAGATTCCTGACATGGGAAGGGAGCACGTGTCCGAAACGCAGGTTGCTCAAACGCAATACAATAGTAACCCCCCGACCTCCGGCCCGCACCTTCCGATCTGGGTGAAAGCCGGCGTATACACGAGCCCGCAGAGCGAAGGAGAGCTCATCCATTCCCTTGAACACGGCTACGTCATCATAAGCTACAATTGTGAGGTGCATCTAAAAGCAGACAGTAAGACAGTAAGAAAAAACATCTTACCGTCTCGGGCGTTTGCCCACGGATTAGAAGAAGAGGCAAGCCCGTCGACAGAGCTCGACCAGACACCGGTAACTACGGGAAGCCCTTCGGCTCCGCTTAGGACAGGCGCGACGAATGAGAGCGAGGGTTGCAAGACCTTAGTAAGGCAGCTTGAGGGCTTGGCGAGGAAGAAAAAGTTGTCTAAACTGATAGTTGTTCCGCGGCCGCAGCTTGACACGACGATCGCACTCACCGCCTGGGGATATATAGATACGTTCGACCCCGATCCAATTGGGGTTGACGCGAAGCGCATTGAGCGCTTTATCGACTTCCATCGCGATCATGGCCCGGAGAAGACGATGGAATAAACAATAAGAGGAGGCTTATGGCGGAAATAACAATTACAGATCAGAATTTCGACGCGGAAGTTCTGAGGTCTGACAGGCCTGTTGTTGTCGATTTCTGGGCGCCGTGGTGCGGGCCGTGTGTCGTGCAGGGACCGATTGTGGAGGAGATCGCAAAAGAAGTCGGCGGCAAAATCAAGGTTGGCAAACTCAATGTCGATGAAAACCCCCGGACTGCCCAAAAATATGGCATTATGTCGATCCCGACGCTCATGATTTTCAAAGGCGGTACGGTGGTCAAACAATTTATGGGCGTGACCAGCAAAGAGACGCTGGTGGGGGAGTTGAATAAACTCATAAATTAATTTCCCATGTACGACGTTATCATCCTCGGTTCTGGCCCGGCAGGATTCACTGCCGCGATCTACACCCAACGGTTTGGACTCACAACTGCGCTGGTTGCCGGCCGTAAGTGGGGCGGGCAGCTGATGCTCACGACCGATGTCGAGAACTTCCCCGGCTTTGCCAAGATCCAGGGACCGGAGCTTATGAAACAAATGCGCGATCAAGTGGCCGGACTGGGTGTTGAGATTGTTGACCGCGACTTTATCAAGCTTGATGGAACCAAACGACCCTTTGTGGTCACCGCTGAAGATCAGGTGCTTGAGGGCAAAACCGTTATTGTCGCCACCGGCGCTGACACCAAGTGGCTGGGTGTGCCGGGAGAGGAACGGTTGCGGGGACACGGCGTCTCTTCCTGCGCGCCGTGCGACGCGTACTTTTTTAAGGGGAAGAAGGTGGCGGTGGTGGGAGGAGGGGATAGCGCCATGGAGGAAGCGCAGGTGATTGCCAAAGTGAGCCCGGATGTTATTCTCATTCACCGGCGAGACGAGTTCCGCGCCCAGAAGGCGATGATTGATAAGATAACGGCACTGACAAACGTTCGTTTCCTCTATAACACGCAGGTCGTTGAGGTACTTGGAGAGGAGAAGCTCACGGGAATACTCCTTGGAACAGCGAGTGTTTCTCCCAAACAAGGGGAGGAGAGCTTCGATGAACTTGTCGCCGCATTCGGCGGCAGCAAGAAAGAGGGGGGCCGCTGGATTCTGCCCCGCGAAGGGGTGTTTGTGGCGATCGGTCTTAGCCCCAATACCGAGCGTTTCGAGGGGGTTGAGCTAGACGCCAAAGGGTATGTGAAGCGCTATGAGGAGCTGGATGAGAATGGTGTTATAAAGTACGCGACGAAAGCAAGCGTGCCGGGGGTGTTTTCCGCAGGCGACGTCCACGACGCCCGCTACAAGCAGGCGGTGACCGCCGCCGCCTTCGGCTGCATGGCCGCTTTGGATGTGCAAAGGTGGTTAGCAGAGAATACATGATTTTCCCCAAACCCCAGCGGTGCCGCGCAATTGTCGAATTTTCCCGATGCGTCAATCACAAGGCGTACGTCGTGCGGCTTCGTATGGAGCGCCCGTCGTCGATCTTATTTATCCCCGGACAATATTGCTCCTTCATTCTTGGGGACACGGTGCGCAGAAATTTTTCTTTTACCACGCCGCCGTCTCTCCCATCGGCATTTGAGATCTGTGCTGATGTGACGCCCATGGGACCGGGTTCGAGGTGGATTCTCGCAGTAAAGCCGGGAGACACAGTTGAGTTTCTCGGCCCGCTTGGGCGATTTGTTGTTGACGATGAGAGTCCCCGCAGAAAAGTATTCGTCGCAACCGGCACCGGGATTGCGCCCATTCGCGGAATGATCCTCGACGCATTTGAGAAAAATCCATCCGGAGAGATCAGCCTGTACTGGGGACTTCGGTTTGAGCGCGATCTTTTTTGGCAAGAAGACTTTCAGAACATTGTGAAGAAGCACCCGTCGTTTTACTATGTGCTGACGCTTTCAAGACCAGAGGGAGAGTGGTTGGGGAATGTTGGCAGGGTGACGAAACACCTCGTACACGATGCACGTGATGCGGACTACTACCTGTGCGGAAATAAGGAGATGATCTACGAAGTCCGAGACCATCTCTTGAGGGAAAAAATCCTAGAATCACAAATCAAATCAGAGCTCTTCTATTAGGTAAAGTCACATAGTTGAGTACATTGTATGGTAGAGCTATTTTTGTTTTGTCAGAGAAGTATTTCTTGATAAAATAAGGAGACGTGCGTATACTAGGAGCTACTTTTTATGGAGAAGAACAACCCGTTTGAGAACGCCATGCGGCAGCTTACGACTGCGTTGGCATTGATCTACAGAAGAGAGAACGACGAACACAAACGGAAGAAGCTTCGAGACTCCGCAGAGATCCTCAGGTATCCCCAGCGCATCGTCAATGTTTCAATTCCAGTCCTCATGGATGACGGGACGACGCGAATGTTCCAAGGGTATCGCGTGCAGCACAATAACGCACGGGGGCCATACAAGGGAGGCATACGGTACCACGCGCTCGTAGACCTAGAAGAAGTCAAAGCGCTCGCTTTTTGGATGGCGATGAAGTGCGCGGTAGCGGACTTGCCTCTCGGCGGAGGAAAAGGCGGCATCGTCGTTGATCCAAAGACGCTTTCCGAAGGAGAGCTTGAGCGACTGTCGCAGGGCTACGCGCGAGCAATTGCCGATGTTATAGGCCCCAATCTCGACGTGCCGGCGCCGGACGTCAATACCAACGGCAAGATCATGGGGTGGATGGTGGAGGAATACGTCAATGTCAAATGTCAAATGCCCAATGTCAAATGTTCGGAGCAAGAGAAACAAAGGCTCCGCTCGACGTTTACAGGAAAGCTCATCAAAGACGGGGGAAGCGAAGGACGGGAGGAGGCGACGGGGCTGGGAGGGCTTTACGTTTTACTCGCTGTGCTCGCAAAACTTAAATCCCAAATCCCAATTTCCAATGACCAAAAAAATTTGAAATCTAAAAACAAAAATGCAACACACTTGGACATTGGACATTGGACATTGGACATTGCGCGACCATTGACGGTCGCGATACAGGGCTTTGGCAATGTCGGGTACAACGCAGCGAAATTTCTGACAGAGGCAGGGTATACAGTCGTTGCCGTTTCAGACAGCAAAGGCGGAATTTACGTCCCCGAGGGAATAAATCCAGAGCTCACCCTTGCGTGCAAGAAGAAGAACGGCTACCTCGCCGGCTGCTACTGCACCGGGTCGGTGTGTGACCTTAAGAAGGGAAGGCCGATTAGTAACGGGGATCTCCTCGAGCTCTCTGTTGATATTCTCGTTCCTGCGGCGCTCGAAAATGTGATTACCGGCGAGAATGCGAAGCGCGTGAAAGCGAAGGTTGTTCTTGAGATGGCAAACGGGCCGACGACCCCCGAGGCAGACGCCATACTATACAAACGGGGCATTCCCGTCATACCGGATATCTTAAGTAACAGCGGTGGTGTCACGGTATCGTGTTTCGAGTGGGAGCAGAATAGAAGCGGCGAGCACTGGAGCAAAGATGCAGTAAATCGAAAGTTGAAAGATCAGATGAACAGCGCAACGGACGCAGTGTGGGATGCTTCGAGAAAGATCGATACCAGCCTTCGCACCGCGGCGTTCGTAGTGGCGCTTGAGCGGATACTCAAGGCAATGAACGCCTAGCATGAAAACGCGCATTGGCATCAATGGTTTTGGCAGGATTGGTAGACTTGCCGCCCGGATCATCCTCTCGGGGAAAGAACTTGAGCTTGTCGCGATCAATAGCTCCGCTGATGCTGCCTCCCACGCGTATCTTCTGTCGCATGATTCCGTGTACGGCGTCTATAATAAGGAAGTTTCCTGTGACGGAGCCGACCTTCGCCTTGAGGGAAAACGCATCGTCTGTACCCAGGAAAAAGAGCCGACAGCGATACCCTGGGGTACGCACACGGTAGATCTGGTGTTGGAATGTTCCGGGAAGTTCCGAACAAGCGAGGATTGTCAGGGGCATCTCGCATCTGGGGCCAAAGCAGTCGTCATCTCGGCTCCTGCTAAAGACGATACCCCGACGTTTGTTCTGGGCGTCAACCACACGAAGTACTCCGGCGAACCGGTTATCTCCAATACCTCCTGTACGACCAATGCCGTGACCACCGTGCTTAAGGTCCTCGATGATAGCTTTGGCGTTATCCGCGGGAGCATGACGACCATCCATGCGGTGACGGATTCGCAGAATCTCCTTGATAATTCCCACAAAAAGAATGTTCGGCTTCGCCGCTCGGCGATGCTCAACCTCATCCCCGCTTCATCCGGATCGGCCAAGGATGTCGCGAAGCTGTTCCCGCACTTGGCCGGCAAGCTTCCGTGTCGCGCTGTACGGGTGCCGGTGCCAACGGTTTCACTTGCGGAACTCGTTGTTGAGGTACGGGAGAAAACAAGCGTTGATGGGGTGAACAAGGCATTTTCGTTGGCAGCGAGAAACCGCCTCCAGGGGATTCTCGCAGTGGCTGCCGAGGAACTCGTTTCGACGGATTTTATCGGTTCGCCCTACTCCTCGGTTGTGGATCCGTTTCTCACGGATGTTGTCGATGGTACACTTCTTCATGTGACCGCGTGGTACGATAACGAGTGGGGGTATTGTAAACGACTGGTTGAGCTTGCCCGATACGTTTCGACGAAACGCGGAGCATGAAGATGCCAAGCCTCAAAGATGCGAATGTTGCCGGCAAACGGGTGCTCGTTCGAGTGGACTTTAACGTGCCGCTCACCGCCGACAGGCAGGTGTCAAGTGACGCCCGGATTATCGAAACCATCCCAACAGTCGAATACCTCCTCAAAAAGCGCGCGACCGTGATCCTCATCTCCCACCTCGGCCGGCCGGACGGGAAGGTCGACCCGACGCTCAGCCTCCGGCCGGTTGCGAAACGCCTCGAGAGGTTTTTAACACAGGACGTGTTGCTCCTGGAGTACTTTTGGGAAGACAAGGCATGGGAGAACATACAGAAGGCCCGTCCACCATCGGTTGTTCTTTGTGAAAACGTACGCTTCCACCCCGGCGAGGAGCAAAACAATCCGGCTTTTGCCCAAAAGCTTGCCCGGCTGGCAGATGTTTACGTGAATGACGCATTCGGCACGGCGCACCGCGTCCACGCCTCAACCGTTGGCGTCACGGCCTACCTTCCGTCGTATACTGGATTTCTTTTTGAAAAAGAAGTCTTAGTGATCAAAAGTGCCATCACCAAACCCAAGCGGCCGCTCCTGCTCATTATCGGCGGCGGGAAGACGCCGGAGAAAATCCGGGTCATCGACCGACTCCTTGAGGTTGCCGACAGCATCTACTTGGGAGGAGCTGTTGCCAATACCTTTTTTGCCACCTGGGGGATCAGCGTGGGTGTTTCAAAGGTTGACCACGAGATGATAGAGATGGCGCGAGCGGTTCTCTGGAAAGCAACCCGGACCCACTGCCGGCTTCTCCTGCCAAGCGATGTCATCGTGACCAACGGGAACCGCGAAACCGAACCGTTCGTCCTTCCGTACAATAAAGTTCCATCCGCCCTTGGCATTTTTGATATCGGCCCGCAGTCGATACAAGAACTTACCGAGTACATAATGAAAGCACGAACCGTTATCTGGAATGGGCCGATGGGCATGTACGAGGATGAGCGGTTTCTCGCCGGAACGATGAAAACACTTGAGGCTATTGCCAAAAGCAAGGCAGAAAGTGTCATCGGCGGCGGCGACACGATTTCCATGATCAAAAGTCCGGCTTTAACCAAAAAAATCACCCATATCTCCACCGGCGGCGGGGCGATGCTGGAGTTTATGGAAAAGGGAACTCTCCCGGCGCTAGAGGCCCTCGCAAACGGCTCATGGAGGAAGCAATAACACATGGTTTCCAGCTCCGTGCTTGACAGTTTGAACGAAGACAGAATACTATAGTGATGTAATTCAATCCGCCTGCTCGCAAAGGGGGGCATATGAGTGAAGTAAACGAACAGCCAATACCACAGGAAGCACGTAGGGAAAGCCGCGTTGTTTCCGCAGCTCGGGCTGGGGTGCGTACTGCATTGGAAACAAGCGAGGCGATTCAAGACGTGCGAGCTGGTATGGAAATTAAGCAACACGTAAAAGGAATTACAGAACGACCAAATGTGTATCGAGCTTGGATGGATGCCACAGATAAGGTGGTTGGCGCAATGACAAGAGTAGATCAAAAAAAATTGAGTACAAAATTATATAAATTAAAGATGGGGATGATGGCATCAGGACTAGAGGTTTCAACGTGGACACTAGATTCAGCAACCCGAATGCTTTCATGGCCGGTTAGGGTATTGACTAAGGTAGCTGGTCTTGTGCTTCTCCCATTTACTGGAGGAGCTTCTTTAGAAGTATATGTATTTGGTAAAGCGATGGATGTAGCCGCAAAGCGGGGAACTTTTTCAACGTGGGAACGAGCAAGAGCCAGGAAAGACGCTCAGAAAAAGTTGCAACGCTATCATATAGCGGAAGCAGGTCAATGGGTAAAGAAAGGAGTGAAGAACACACAGGAGATTACTAAAAATATTTTGGTTGGATTTGCTTATCCTGAAGGTAAACCCGTACCACCCCCGAAAACGTTTGGAGAGAAAATAAAAAGGGTTTTTAAACCAGCATAAATATTTATTTTATTTTGAAAGGAGTAATGTATGGAAAAAAAACTACAAACAATCGTCGAAAGGGTAGAGCAGAGCAAGCTCTCTGATGAGGATAAGGCAGAGCTTTATGCCACGATCTCCGAGGGGTTGCAGGTGACGGTATGGCCGGTGCTTCTTAAATACATGCCCAAGGACCAGTTGGACTTTTTGGCCGCCGATCCCAAGGGACGCGTGACGGTAGAAAGCTACGCCAAGCTCATAGAAGACACGATCAAAGACGGCGCAGCGCTCAAAGAGATTGAGGGCCTCATGAACCAAGTGCTTGCCGAAGTGGATGCTGCTCTAAGGGAAGAGGGGGTATGAGCGAAGGTGGTATTCCGCTTGAAGCGCCCCCAGCTCGGCCGGTCATGGGAGTACGGGAGCGGCTCGCGCGGTGGACCCGGGAAACATTCACCGTCAAAGGAAGAACCGAGAGATACGAGCGCAAGTACCTTGCCGCATACCGTACGGTTCTTGAGCAGTTATCTCCGCAGGAACGGGCCCAGGCAGAAAAAGTGATTCATGAAGCCTTGGCGCGACGCGCGAAAAATGCCGTTGTTCGGGATGCGGTGATCACAAGTCTGAGTGCTATCGGCCTAGGTCTCGGTATCTGGAAGCGCGAGGCGATCGAAAGGTTTGTCGGACGGGTTGCTCCAGAACCCTTGAAAAATGCAGGAAGTGCCATTCGTGACCGGGCCCGCGCATTCGGCGAAAAGATTCGCGCCATGCCCCTTAGCCAGAGAGTGTCAGAGTGGATGCGGAAGATCGCATCGCTGTTTAGAAAAGAGGGTCCGGCGATTATTGATGCAAAGTATACTGTCTCCCCTCCCCCTGCCAAATCATAAGCCTTTTCCTCGATTCTTGTCGTTTTTCTGTATGGTATAGTGGGTTAAACTAGACATTGCGCGATCTACGTCCCATGTCAGAAGCTGGAGAAGGAATGTCGGTGGTTGAGAAGCAGCCAGAGGTGAGCACCTCAGAGGTTTTGTGGCACAACGTAGAGGCCGCAGCCGGCCGGCTCAACGAGCGCCAACGGCAATCGGACGCGCAGCTTGCCGAAGAAGTCGGCCGCGTCAGCCTGCTTGCCTCGCTCAAAGACGCGGTCCGTCCTCACGCAAGGAAGGTGATGGAGCTTAAGTGGAAGGAGCTGAAGGCCGTAGGGCTCATTGCGGTTTCTCTGGTTCCCATTATCGGCGAGGGAGCAGCGGGAATAAAGGCGGCAGATGAAGCAATGAAAGCAGGGGTAAATGCTCAAAAGCTTGCGTTGCGCGTGAGGAATCTTCAGCGAGCCGGCGACGCAGCACGAATTTCAGAAGCAGAAACAGCGCTCGTCGCTGCACACGCAAGCTATGTAGAGAAGTTAGCCTTTGCGAAGGCACTTTTTAGCATCCGTCAGAATGGAGTATTTGCTAGGGTTACTGGCAGAGGAAGATCGAGTGTCGAAGCGCTCAAGCACATAACAGGCGCGAAAGGCCCGAAAAAGTTTCTTTGGACAGCCGTGCATGCGTTTGATCCCACGCCCGATGTCCCCTCATCCGTATCTCTCGGATTTTTTTTGGCTGAAGCGTTCGGTCTGCACGGCGCGTCTGCAATACCGGCATTCATACAGCTCGCTATGAATAGTGTCGAGACGGCAAAAGTGTATGGCCGTATGGGAAAGGACGTGGTTGGCGTGGTGAAGGCGCATGTACGTAGAGACGTCGCGGCCCTTCGGGATCCGCAGGTAGTGCAGGCTGCGCGAGCATTCATGCCGGCCGCGTCATGACTATGGATCTGGATACGAAAAAACAAGCACTGGTCGTCCTCATTGAGCATAGCCTCCTTCTGTCTAGCGAGGTGAAGATGCTCCTTCTGGCCACTGCTCCGGCGATGGAGGAGGCAGAGGTGGTGGAGCTTGGCAGACTCCTTGCATTGGAGCGCGAAGCGGTGCTCGAGGACGTTCCGGCATTTGAAACGTCTATAGACAGTGTCCTTCGAGCGCTTGAAGAGCGGATCAAACAGAGCCCAGCGCAGATTGAGAGCGAGAAAGTCTACGTGGGAGTCGGAAAACCGTAAATAGTGTAAGATATGGGTATGGAAGAAACTTTTAGATCTGCACCAGGAACACCATCGCCGCCGAAGGCAGAAGAGCCGAAGATGGACGAGCCGCCGGGAGCGGAAGCTGCGAAACCGATGCAGCCAGATAAGGCTCCGGAGATGGCTACGCCGGAAACCCCGGAAGCGGTGACGAATGGCATGTTTAGGTCGGTGCGCAAATTCATGCGCGACGTTGGCGAGGCAAACCGGAATGCCAAAGATCAACTCCGCGGGAAAACAGCGCTTCAGAGTGTCTTGAGCGGCATCGGCGTGACGTCCTTCGGCGTATTGGGAGAGCTGTATGCCAACACCATACTGAAGAGTGTATTAGGAAGGTTTGGTACAATTGGGGGTAAAGAAATTACAGATAGAGAGGGCATTCAAAAGTTTCTCGAAGAACGGGTGAAGAATACCCACATTCAGCGCTCGCTTATAGAAATAATTCAAGATTTAGCGATTGTTGGGGGGTACAACGTGCTTTCGAAATTTACCAGCGAAGCCTTGCCTCTTGTGCCATCCCAGTTTATCGGCGCAGCGATTACCTATAATTTAGCTGAGGGCGGGATCCGGGCAGTGGGAGGAAAACTACGCAGGTCTGCAGGCGCTGCGGATGGAAATGAAGCTGCCGGTGCGAACGCAGCTCCCGAAGCTAGAATACCCAAAGCAATACGAGCAGTAACAGATAAAGTCAATCCAGTGACGCTCTTTGGCGTCAGCTTAATCTACAACGGAATTAGAGAATTTCGCAAGGCGTTTAGAGATGTAAAGGAAGGCAAGCCGGCAACTCTGCCCCCCGTTCGGGTGTACACAGGGTATGGCGCTTCCGGACGACACCAGAGGGAGCAGGAACAGAAATCATAATGTATGAACCTCAAGCAGAAAATACAGAAAACGAAGCTTTTTGCAGATAGCGAAAAGATAGCGCTTCTCGTCAAGCTCGACGAGCTTTCAGTGGAGGACAAAAGTGAGCTCGAGTCAGTCATTGACCGCTACGACGCGGAGTACAAAGCGAGCGTTACCAAGCTGACAGACGAGCTGGCAGTCGGTGTAGACAAGCTTGCGAGTCAGGCAAAAACAGAAAACCAGAAGCAGAACGTAGGCGATGCGGCAGCGAGCGTGGCGCTCGGGCTTGGCATTGTATCCTCTGATTCGCAAAGGTCGACCCCCTAGCGTTTATCACCCAACTAGCTTGTTCTTTCGACCTCTTTATAGTATAGTAGCCGACTGCTATGAATCCGGAATACGGCTCGCTGGATCCGATTGTGGCCCGCGCGCGGGTGATTTTTGAAGTTGACGGGTCGGCAGGGAAACCCATGCCTGTCCAACCCATGGGAGAGCTTCCGCCGGGTAGTGGTTCGATGGGAGATAAACTGCGGAGGCTCGATGCAGACCTTCGCGGCCGCGACCTCGGGTCGATCGGCACGCGGCTTGAGCGGATCGGGGCAAACGCGGCCCTTGGAGCCGCAGCAACCGGCGTCGACCTTCTCGATGCGAAACGTAAGTTCACAGGCGACAAGAGGATCGCCGGATTGACCCTAAGAGAAGATGTTTTGAATGCCGGCTTAGAAGCCGCGACCGATACGGCGATTGAACTCGGCGGCAATGCCCTCGTTGCCACTCTCACCAGAGAGGAGTACGAGTACGTTTCACCGTTTTCCGCGCTTCTTGGCCGCATCGGGCTGTTTACCCGGATCAAGGACTACATTAATCCGGTCAATGTCGAGGCAGCGCTGCGGATTCTCTATAACATCCCGGTTATTGGCGTTCCGGTTGAGAAGCTCTACGTCCTTGGCAACACGATCCTTGCGAAGGCGGGAAAACTGGGGAAGGGGATCCAGACGGTTGCGCTTGTCGTGGTTGCTGCAGAGCTCAGAGGAGCGAATCCTCCCCCTCCTGTAGCAGCTTCAACCAGTTGAAGGACGAGTGCATTTATTGACATGCACCCTTCCTTAATTATAAAATGCCATTGAGGAGTACATTATGGAAAAAGTTTCAACAGAGGGAACGGAGACAATAGGAACGCTTCAGGAACAACCAGTTCGCCCGGATCCGGCGATGAGACACAGAGCGAGGATATCGCAGTTTGAGCGGAGGAGGGGACTGAGAGATCGGATCGAAGCAATTTTTGCGAGAGTAAGAATGTTCTTTCTACGGCAAAGAGCCATGAAAAACATGGATAGTCCGGCGCAGCCAGAGAAACCAGGAGTAGTGCAACCCGCGCCCCCCGAAATACCGTTGCCGCACGCAGTTTAATTCCTCCCTCAAGACTTGCGCTTGGTGCGTGCCTAGGGTATGACGTCTATCGCAAAGACAAAAGAGCGAAAACTGAGATGTTTGTTTACACAGATACGGCTTGAGCATGTCTCTTGACAGGCGGCGCAAACCCGCATACAATACTCTTTGCCTTTGATCCGACGTCGCGAAAAGCTATGCCGGATAAATGCGGGACAGTTGACGCAGGAGCTGATTCATCTCACTTCTGCACCACTATATTCATGAGAAGCTATCAAACAAACTTACACTGTATAAAACTCAGGCGACGTTTGCGTGTGAGATAAAGCTTCTTTTTGAACGGTTGTGAACCCCGCATGAAGGCGGGGCATTTTTTGTGCTCCCAGCGGCTCCTTAACCGTAGCGACGTGCAGTTCTATCAGCGGAATGTAGGTTCCGAGAAATTGTTATATTGTTAGATTGTTTTCATTGCTAAAACAATAGAGCAATACAACAATATAGCAATTCTCTTGAGGGCCTGTAGCTTAGCTGGTAGAGCGCAGCATTTGCAATGCTGAGGTCACCGGTTCGAATCCGGTCAGGTCCACCTCGTCCGGCTTAGCCGGACTCGGTGCCGGTTTTCTCCCTCGGAGACTCGGGACTCAAAACTGGCACAGATTCGCGATTTGGGGCAAGCTCTTTGGAACCAGAGAGTTTACCCTGAAGCCACGCGAAGCGGGGCTGAAGGGCACCTTAACAAGTCAATGACCTTTAGGAGATAGGTGCAATTCCTATTCCTAAAGAGAGTAGTTGTGCCGTAAGGGGAAATTCACTCGCGTAACTGGCGAGTACCCCTCACAGCAATTCGCCAAATGAAGAACAAGGGAACAAACTCGCCCATTTTGGCGGGTATTGTGCCTTTTGTTCTCCGCAATGCTAAAGCTGATAATGGATGCCTTGGGCGTGTGCGCCGAGGAAGGACGCATATGGCGGCGATACTCGTCGGGGAGGAGCCATACTCCTGCG
The DNA here is from genome assembly GCA_964397755.1 of uncultured Gammaproteobacteria bacterium. GTDB lineage: Bacteria > Patescibacteriota > Microgenomatia > UBA10105 > UBA927 > CAYNJY01. The sequence goes on along the minus strand of CAYNJY010000009.1, from coordinate 1,629 downwards.
ATCCGGCGGTTTCCGAATGGAGCAATCCATCCCGGTTTTACCGGGATAGTCCATCGTAAAAGCAGATCGCACTCTGCGTATAACTTTTATAACAATTACAACAGTTATACATGTTATAGTTAGAGTGCGGTCTGCATAGCGATGGGCGGGGCACCACCTGAACTGAAACATCTCAGTAGGGTGAGGAAAATAAATCAAAAGAGATTCCGTTAGTAGCGGCGAGCGAAAGCGGAAGAGCCTAAATCCTTCGATTCGACCATGCTTCGCACGGTCTCATCAGTACTATAGCCCCTGAATAGAGATTGTGAGGGTTATAATCCCGAGCGAGGCGTAGCCGAGTCGAGGGAGGTTGTGGGGCAGGAAATGTGGGAGTGTCCAGAGTAGGAGAATACCTTGGAATAGGTAGCCAAAGAGAGTGAAAGCCTCGTATTCGAAACTTGAGACACCTCTATCTTGTTCCCAAGTACCATGGGACACGAAGGTCCTGTGGGAAGCTGGGGGAACCATCCTCCAAGGCTAAATACGCACGCGCACCGATAGTGAACTAGTACCGCGAGGGAAAGGTGAAAAGCACCCGGCAACGGGAGTGAAAAGTACCTGAAATTATCAGCTAACAAACAGATAGAGCTTGTCCTTCGGACAAGAAATCTCAAATCTCAATGACCAATGACCAACATGGACAGAAGATTTTTACAAAATTCTTCACACATCGTTGGACATCGTGATTTGTGAATTGGGATTTGCTCGTCCGGAGGGCGAGTAATATCGTGCCTATTGAAGAATGAACCGGTGAGTTACCCCACTCTTTTTCGTCTAAGTCCGCAAAATCGGATGGAGGCATAGAGAAATCGAGTGTGAATAGCGCGTCGCTGATTTATTTCAGCAAAAAAAGAGGGGGTAGACCCGAAACCAGGTGAGCTAACCATGGGCAGGGTGAGTCCCGCCGAAAGGCGGGAGGAGGCCCGAACTCGTCAAGGTTACAAACTTGTGAGATGACCTGTGGTTAGGGGTAATATGCCTATCGAACCTGGAGATAGCTGGTTCTCCCCGAAATATATTTAGGTATAGCCCCGTGTAAATTTGCCCTGGGGTAGAGCACTGAATGCGGCGTCAAGCGAAAGCGAGATGTCGCAATCAAACTCCGAATACAGCGGCAAATTTAAGCGGGAGTCAGGCTTACGGGGCTAAGCTCGTAGGCCAAAAGGGAAACAGCCCAGACTCTCATCTAAGGCCTCTAAAACTCTGCTCAGTGGTTAAGGAAGTCGCGGTTTTAAGACACCCAGGAGGTTGGCTTAGAAGCAGCCATCCTTTAAAGAAAGCGTAACAGCTCACTGGATGAAAGTTGCGGCGCCGAAAATGATCGAGGCTCAAGCAGAGTGCCGAAGATAGAGCCCTGGCATTAAGTTCGCCTGCGGCTCACTCCGCCAGGGTTTTCTCTTGGGGGACCCGGACGAAGCGAACGGAGGTGAGCTTAATGTCGGGGGGTAGGGGAGCGTTCTGTCTGCAGCGAAGGTCACGGTGTAAACCGGACTGGAGCGGACAGAAGTGAGAATGCCGGTATGAGTAGCGTTTCTCGGTGAGAATCCGGGATGCCGAATGCGCAAGGTTTCCGAAGCAACGTTCGTCGAC
>CAYNJY010000008.1:39886-55110 GCA_964397755.1 uncultured Gammaproteobacteria bacterium | reverse complement strand
ATGGCCATGACGGTCAATGGCAACATCGCCCGGCCGGACGGTGCAACGGATTGGACCTCGAAAGAAGACTGGCAGAGTTTCCGCTTGATGGCAAAAAAGGCAGGCGCAATTATCATTGGCAGACGTACCTACGACGTGATGAGGAAGGAAAATCAAAGAGTCGGTGCACAACTGTGCATAGTAATCACCCGAGACCTCAAAAACAAGACAAATAAACCAAGAACAATCTTTACCGACGCGTCACCAGAAGATATTCTCGAGATGGTGGCAGACCGAGGCTTCCAGACGGTACTTGTCGCAGGCGGCGGCCAGATCAATTCCCTGTTTCTCAAAGCTGGTCTTATCGATGAGATCTTTGTGGACATCGAGCCTCTCATCCTCGGCCGCGGAGTTCCGCTCTTTGCCGACGCCGACTTCGACGCCCGCCTTGAACTTCTGTCTGTTCATACGCTCAATCGACACACCATCCAACTCCATTATGCCATGAAGAAATAAACGGAGGAAAACAGAGAATATAGTTACGTGAGTGCCCATGCACATTGTTCACAAAAACACAGCAAACAAAGTTAATGCTTCCCCATCAACAACCATCTGGGAGTATTTGATGGATGAAGAGTCAATGAGCGGCGCTCTCACTTCCGTTAACGGCCGCTATCCGGAAAAGGGATTTGCCGTCAATGAACTTTCCAAGGAGCTCGTCTATATTCTTTCCGGACAAGGAAAAATCCTTTCACTATCAGGCGAAGAAGCATTTCAAGAAGGCGATGTCGTGTTTGTCGACCGCAAAGAACCGTTCGCATGGGAAGGAACGTTTTCCATGTTCATGGCCACCACGCCTACATTCGATCCCAAGCAGCATAGAATAGTTTCAGGACCATGAAAAACTTCCTCTTCATCTACATTACCTGCGAAGACGTAGCTCAGGCCGAAGATATAGGTCGGGCGCTTCTCAAGAAACGGCTCGTAGCGTGCATCAATATTATCAACGGCGTGCACTCGGCGTACTTTTGGCCACCGAAGAAGGGAAGGGTTGAGGAGGCAAACGAGGCGATCCTTCTTTGCAAAACCATCAACGCCAAGTGGAAAGCGCTGGAGCGAGAGGTTCTCAAACTCCACTCCTACACGGCCCCGGACATCATGGCTATCCCCATCACCCATGTCACCAAAAAGTACGCCGACTGGCTCGTGGGGGAACTGACATGAATATGGGTATTATGAGCCCGAATATTCCGTAAGCCAGAATGAATATATCGCTCCCCGCTCCGGTGCTTACGGAAATTAAACCCTACGCACCGAAGCAGCACTCGAGAAAAGGAACTCCTTGCGGCAACGGCAATCGACGCCACCATATCGGTTTTTTAGTGACTTTTCTTGGGGATGTTCCGGAAGAATTTTTTGCGGATAGAGCGGGTGACCTCCACGCCCTCTTCCTGAAGCTTCTCGATGTGCTCTAACGCGCTGTCGAGCCGGTCCGTCACGTCTTTGGTGAGCTCGTCTTTGCGCTCTGCTAGCTGCTCTACCACCTGATTCTTCATCTCCTCTCCCCGTTGGACGAGCTCTTTCCCTTTGGATTCAAGTTCTTCAATTCTCTTCTCAAGATCGTCGAGGAGGTCACTGCCTTTCTTTTCAAGCAGTTTTCCCGTCTTCTTCCCTTCTTTCGTACCGAGGAAAAAGAGAGTGATCGCACCCAAAAGCCCGCCAATAAAAAAGCCTATCCAAAATTTGGTATCGTGTTTCTGTTGCTCGCTCATAGTTTAGTTACCTTCATCATCTTCCCGACGTCGTCGGAATGAAGATATCAGCGAGAGTCCTGCTTTGAGTCCGCTGACGAGTCCGCTCATCCCCTCTGCTGTGTCGCCAACTGTCTCAGTGACGCGACCGGCATCATCGAGCATTTTATTCACCTTCTGTATGGAAAGACGAAATTCTTTCAGAATGTGCCACACCTGAACCCCGAGGAAGACGAGAAGCGCCGTGAGGATGAAACTTATGACAACGATAGTGAGCGCAGTGGGATCCATGGGCAGACAATAAAATTCTTAATTTTCAACTGCAGCTCCCAGAGTATCGCTTAACTCCTCTTTTCTGTCAACCCCTACTCCTATTGAGCTTGTTGGTATGTCACTTCTCGCGTGACTGTTATCGTTTTGCCGTACCGACTGGTTGCCACAATGGTGAGGGTGTTGCGTCCTGGCTCAAGCGCGACTTGGTCGAAGAATTTTCCGTCACTTCGGACGAACGCTGATACACCGTTCACTGTAACTGTTGCATCTGGGTCGGTCTTGCCCCGAACCTCGACCTTCCGCTCAGATACGACTACTCCCCCTTGTGGCCAGTCAGTCGTCAGAACGGGTGCCGTCTGGATCGTTATATACTGCCGACCAAAGTAGAGAAGAAAGAGCGTTACGAGCCCTGATAAAACAAACACAGTAAATGTGCCAGGCGTCAGTTGAAACAGTGACCGGTTGAGTGGTTCGACAACACCTTTCGGAAGAATTGACGACCTACCGCTCTCTCCCATTTGCCGCCTGAAAAACGCAATCACTTCGCTACTCGATAGTCCTAAAAACTCTGCGTAGTTTTTGACGAAACCTTTAGCGTAGACTGTTGAAGGAAGCGCTGTAAAGGTATCCTCCTCGATATCTTGTAAAAACTTCGTCCGAATTTTTGTGGCCGCTTCAACGTCTTCGATCGTCAACCCCTTTGCGAGTCTCGCATCGTGAAGAATAGATCCAACCGTCTTCATGAACGAACCTGTGCAACCTGGGCTAAGTATTCATCGGGGTTTTTAATCAGTACATCGCGAGGCTTCGCGCCTTCACCCATGCCGATGATTCCTGCTTCCTCAAGTTGGTCAATGATGCGGGCGGCACGCGCGTAGCCGACCGACAGCCGACGCTGGAGAAGCGAGGCGGATGCTTTATCGTACTGACAGACCAGGCGGAGCGCGTCGACAAAAAACGGGTCCTTGTTGTCACCGCTGGCGACTCCGGCTTTGCCTCCGCCCTTTCTCCAACCCGTGAGAGGTTGATTGACGACCTCCTCGGTGTACTCAACAGCCACCTGTTTGCTTCGGAAGAAATCAACCACTTTGACCACTTCTTTCTCCGACACGTACGTTCCTTGGATGCGAAATGGTTTCGCTTGATCAGGTGGCACGTAGAGCATATCACCGCGCCCCAGAAGCTTCTCCGCTCCCGGCATATCAATAATCACGCGTGAGTCGACCATGGATGAGACGTTAAAGGCAATCCTCGCCGGAATGTTTGCCTTAATAAGGCCTGTGATAACGTCGACACTTGGCCTCTGAGTCGAGAGGACTAAGTGAATACCCGTCGCGCGCGCCATCTGTGCCAGACGGCAGATGGTATCTTCTACCTCAACAGGAGCGTAGGCCATAAGGTCTGCAAGTTCGTCGATAAAGATAACGATATAGGACATCGCCTGAAATCCTGACAGCTCGTTAAACCCATCGATGTTTCGGACGCCAACCTCCGCAAAACGCTTGTAGCGATCCTCCATTTCGTTCATCGCCCACCGGAGCGCGGAGAGGATTTTGTCCGGCTCGACGATCACCGGTGTCAAGAGGTGCGGAATCCCGTTGTAGCCGATGAGTTCAACGCGTTTGGGATCAATCATAATGAGTCGAACCTCGCTCGGAGTCGTTCGGAAAAGAAGCGAGCTAATCCACGCATTTATGAGAACTGATTTCCCTGACCCTGTCGTTCCGGCAACCAAGACGTGAGGCATCTTGCCAATATCTGCAGTCATCGGGCTCCCTGATACATCAAGTCCAAGCGCAACCGTAAGCTTGCTCTTTGCGCGCTTCATCGAGTCCGACTGAAGCATCTTTTTAAGCGTCACAAACTCAAGTCCGCGATTCGGAATCTCGATACCAACGAGGTTCCTCCCGGGAATGGGAGCTTCAATACGAACTTGGCCGGTGGGTGCCGCAAGCGCGAGAGCAAGGTCGCTTGAGAGTGAGGTAATCTTTGACACTTTCGTGCCCAGGGCAATTTCTATTGCATATTGGGTAACGGCAGGACCGGTGTTGACCTCGGCAACCTTCGATTGAATCCCGAAGCTTTCCAGCGTTTTTTCAATGATCGCTGCATTTCGTCTGACATCTCCCCGGTCTGCTTTCTCACTCGGACCATCCGAGAGGAGCAAAAGTGAAGGGTACTCCCAAAGACCGGCATCGGCCGCCGTGTTCAGTGTGAGCTTCATCTTCACGTCTCCTTTTCCCCCAGTGTTCGCTGGGACTCCGGCTCTTGCAGGGACAGGTGGGGGCACCATCGGGGCCTTAAACAATGGTTGGTCTTCGACTTCGCGCCTCGATAGTTTTCCACCGACCATGAAAGCTTTCTCTGGTTTCTTCACAAATTGTTTGGCAAGACTATGAAAAAACGAACCGATTACCCCAACGCCGAGAAGTATTGCATCTACCAGCTTTTCGAGTGACGCATTGAAAAGAACAGTACACCCAATGAGAAAGACAAACAGGGATATAAGGATGGCTCCCTCAACGCCGATTGCCGAGTCGAGCATTTGGAAAATCCTCTCTCCGAATACTCCTGCTCGGGTCATGGTCAGGAGTGCAACAAGGGAAAGTGTATACCCTAGTGGCACGTTTGGTTTGCCGATACTGGACTTCATCTTATTAAAGAATAAGAATGAAATGAAAACCAAAAGTGGCGGAATAAGAAACGTGCCCCATCCGACTTGGTACGTGAGTTCTTCTCGAAGCCGTGTGAGCACGCTCCCCTCAGCGAAGAATGAAAACGTGATGAGCGCGGCGAATACCCAGAGCCAGATCGCTCCGACGGTATACACCGTCTGTTTCTTGAGTCTGAAGTTGAACGGATTTCGCCTCCGGTATCGACGCTTATGATGACGACGCTTCATAACACCTCTAGTATAAATGGGGAGCGTATGGACTGCAACCGATCAAACCTCCAACACGACCGGCACGATGAGGGGGCTACGGCCGGTTTCTTTGTAGAGAAACCCGCCGAGATTATCCTCAATCCGTTTGCGGACAAACTGCCAGTCGAGAATTCTTCCCTTTTTAAGCCGGAGCGACTGGGCAACCACCTCTGTCGCGCGCTTGAGGAGGCGGCCTGACTCTTTCATGAAGACAAATCCGCGCGAGATGATCTCTGGGGTCGACGCCATCCGTCCGCTCGACTGTTCAATCGGGACAACGACGACGACAATCCCCTCGTGCGCAATGGTCTGCCGATCGCGAAGGACCGCCGTCCCGACGTCGCCGACCATGAACCCGTCGACCATGACGTTCTCAAGATCCACGTGGTCAACTACCCGCGGGAGGCTGCCCGCTCGGAATTCAATGACCTCTCCCTCATTTGGAAGAAGTATCTGGCGCTCATCGTATCCAACGTCTTTAGCGAGTCTCCTGTATTGCATGAAGTGCTTAGGGGTTCCGCCGATCGGGAGAATGTATCGCGGGCCAAGCGCGGAAAGAAGAAGCATCATGTCGCCCTGACTTCCGTGTCCGGAGACGTGAAGATCCTCCATGATGTCGCTATACGACACGCGGCTGCCGTGCCGGTAAATCTGATCGATGAGCTGGTTCACGTCGTGTTCATGGCCCGGGATAGGGTCTGCCGAGATGATGACCGTATCTTCTTTCGTAAGCTCTACAAACGGGTGATCGTCATTGGCGATCCGGGAAAGGGCGCTATCGGACTGGCCTTGGCTGCCTGCTACCACGAGAAACTGCTTGGCTACCGGCACGCGCCGGAGATCCCGGTCGCGGAGCACGATATCCCGAGGGAACTTCATGTATCCCAGCCGCACCGCCTCCTCAACGTTTTTATCGATGCTTCGGCCAAAGAACGCTACCTTACGACCGTGCTTTCTCGCGATATCGATCGCAAGCTGAATGCGGCTGACGTTGCTCGACTGGGTGGTAAAAAGAAGCTTCCCCGGGCAGAGAGAAATCTCCTTTTCGACAGTATCACCGACAATCTGCTCCGACGGCGTAAACCCAGGCCGCTCGCTGCCAAGACAGTCGGTAAGCATACACAGGACACCCCGCCTTCCTACCGCATTCATTTTGTCCAGTTCCGAGAGTTTCCCGTCGAGCGGGGTAAAGTCAAACTTGAAGTCGCTCCCGTGATAGAACGTCCCGACCGGCGTTTCAATAACCACGTGTGCCGTGTCCGGTACTGAATGCGTGACGCGGATAAGCGATACGCGAAACGGGCCGGTCTCAAGAACCCTATCAAAGGAAACAGGCGTGACGCGGTCCTGAATGCGCGCTTCCTTGAGCTTGATGTTGGCGAATGCCGCGGCAAGCGTCGGCGCCCACATGGGGATCCGGCCGATCTTTGGGAAGACGTACGGTATCGCACCGATATGGTCGTCATGGCCGTGTGTAAAGATGAGACCGCGGATGAACTCTCTCTTGTCGGACACGTATCGAACGTCCGGAACCACGAGATCGACGCCGTACATTTCTGGCTCCGGAAATCCGATGCCGCAATCAACAAGAAGGATGTCCCGAAGCTTCGCCTCGTAGCGGTACTCATAGACGAACATGTTCTTTGTGACGTTGCCGATGCCGCCGAGGGGAAAAATACGGACTGCATCTTTGCCGCTTCGTGAGGACCCCTCAAAAACCGGTGCTTGTTTCCTTGGAAAAAATTTTTTCTTCACAATCAATTCGGTCAATGTCAATACGCCTCGATAAACTCCTTCAGGTTCGATTCGCGTACGGTAAACGACTTCCCCTTGCCTTCGACGATGGCGAGCGCCACTTTGCGGCAGAGGCTATTGAGGGTGCGCTCGAGGCTCCGAATACCAGCGTCGTAGCCAAGCGGCCGGACGAGCTTGGGCCAGACTGGTTCATCAATCGTCAAGTTCTCGGCAGTTAATCCCGAGGCAGCCATGAGTTCGGGGAGTACGTAGTCGCGTGCGATTTTTACTTTTTCCTCATTGGTGTAGGATGGCATCTGAATGGACTCGAGCCGGTCAAGGACAGCGGTTGCGATGGTGGTCGTGTTATTGGCGGTCGTGATAAAAAGAACCTCCGAAAGATCAAAGGGGTAATCGAGGTAGTGATCGACAAACGCCTGGTTCTGCTCGGGATCGAGAAGCTCAACGAGGACGCCCATGATATCGCCGCGGCTGCCTTCTGCCACCCGATCAATTTCATCAAGGAGCATCACGGGGTTTTTGCTTCCTGCATAACGGATGGCTTTGAGGATAAGCCCGATTTCCGCATCGGGCCGGACGCGCGACTGACCACGGAGGTCCAATGGATCGCTCATGCCGCCGAAGGGGATACGCACAAACCTGCGACCCATGGCTTGGGCAATTGACTTGGCAAGCGTCGTCTTGCCGGTGCCGACGAGGCCAACTAAGCAGAGAATCGGCGCGCGCTTCGCCAGAATCGCGTGCGCGGGACTTGCCTCTCCTCCTTCTTTCTCTTTGTCCCACCGATCCTGATTGAGTTTGAGCACTGCAAGGTATTCCAAAACCCTCTCTTTAACCGGTACCAGGCCGTAGTGGTTCTTCTCGAGTATCTCTCGGGCTTTCCCGAGATCAAGCTGATCCTTTGTCCGACTGTTCCACGGAAGGGCGACGACCCAATCGGTGTAGCGAAGCATCTGTTCAATGTGCACCCGGGCCGCGACCTCGCGAGAAAGCCTATCGATCTCTTCCAGCTGATCCGTCACTTTTGCCTCAAGATCCGGAGGAAGATAGACATCCTTCACCTTCTTGCGGAGTAAGCCGACTTCGTCGGAGAGTTTCGACATATCTCTATACTATCAAGATTATCACGTGAAGAAACTGGGGAAAATCCAAACTTAGAACCTTCTTCCTCTCCCTCTCGGACGACTGTGGGAACGGCGGTCGCGGCCATCTGGCTGCATGCGGATCGGAACTTTTTTGGCGTCCTCGCCGAAGAGCATGGAGAGGTTAACCCTGCGCTGTTCGTCAACTTCAATCACGCGTACCTTCACTTTCTGTCCGATTTTAACCACCTCGCTCGGGTCGCTGACGAATGTTGGCGCCATCTGGGAAACGTGTACCATTCCCTCCTTACCGGGAAGAAACACTACGAAGGCGCCAAACGGTAAAATTCGCTTGACCTCGCCCTCGTACTCCTCTCCCACCTTGACCTCGCGAGTCAGCCCTTTCACCCACGACACAGCCTTCTCCACAACTTCTTCTGTCAATCCTGAAATCATAACCGAGCCGTCATCGTCAACATCAATTGCTGCGCCGGTAGAGGCAATTATCTGCCGGATCATTTTCCCGCCAGGGCCGATCACCTCGCCAATCCGCTCCACTGGAATTTTCACCACTTGAACTTTGGGGGCGTATTTGGAAAGCATTTTTCGCGGTTCGGAAATGACCGAAAGTATTTTCCCCAGGATCACGAGCCTAGCCTTCTTAGCGCGAACCAGTGTGTCCTTCACCACCTCATCGGTGAGCCCATCGATTTTGATATCTAACTGGATAGCCGTGATGCCGTTTTTAGTCCCAGCGACTTTACAGTCCATATCGCCGGCAAAATCCTCCATCCCCATGATGTCAGTCAGAAGCACATAATTATCCTGATCAGAAACCAGACCGATTGATATACCAGCAACCGGCTCTTTGATCGGAACTCCTGCATCCATGAGCGCAAGAGTGGACCCGCAGACTGAGGCCATCGACGTTGAACCGTTGCTGCTCATGATTTCTGAAACGAGCCTAATTGTATACGGAAATTCGTCCTCAGAGGGTATAACCGAAAGAAGTGCGCGTTCAGCCAGTGCTCCGTGTCCGATTTCCCGACGCGAAGGCGTGCCCATTCTGCCGGTCTCGCCCACCGAATACGGCGGCATACTATAGTGATGAATATAGCGCTTGCTCTCCTCCCCAATTGGGCTTTCGATGAGTTGCTCAAGACTCGGGGTACCGAGTGTTGCCACTGTCAGAGCCTGAGTCTGACCGCGCCTGAAAAGCGCACTCCCGTGGGTTCTGGGGAGAATTCCGACGTCGACCTCAAGGGATCTGATCTCATCGAGCTTTCTTCCATCGACCCGTTTGCCGTGTTTTAGAACGTCCTCGCGGATTTTTTTCTTAAAAAGCGCGTCCAACATCGTCAAAACCTCTTTGCTGCTCCACACTTTGTCGCTTTCGTCAACAATCTGTTCAGCCAGCGCCATCACTTCTTCACTTCCGCTCTCTTTAGCCGCGTGCTTGCCAAAAACCTCTTCCATCTCTTTTTTGTATTTCTTGAGGATGAGCTCTCTGAGCTCGTTTGGTTCCTCTGTTTCGGCAACCGGCGCTTTGGATACGCCCACTTCTTTCACCAAGTCGTTAATGAGTTTGATAATTTGGGCGTTTTCTTTTTTGGCTGTGAGAACCGCCTGGTACACACCCTCCTCGGAGGTCTCACAGAAGCCTCCTTCAAGCATCACCACGCGCTTTTCTTGGGAGGCAATGACGAAATCAAACTCCGACAACGACTGCTCCGCGAGCGTCGGGTTCACGAGGTATGAACCTGCACCATCCTCGTTTTTCAGATAACCCATGCGCACCGCGGCCACCGGTCCTCCCCACGGAATGGAAGATATCGCCACCGCTGCTGAAGCGGCAATGAGCCCTAAAATATCAGGATCGTTTTCGGCGTCTACCGAAAGCGTGGTTACGACCACTTGTACCTCGTGCTTGTAGGACTTGGGAAACAACGGACGCAAACTTCGGTCAATGACCCGACCCGCCAAGATGGCGTCATCAGAAGGCCGGCCCTCGCGTTTCACCCAGCGGGATCCCTTAATCCGGCCTCCAGCATAGAGCCGCTCAACATACTCGACCATCAGCGGAAAGTAGTCTAGACTAGTCTCGTGGGCTGAGGCCGTCACCGTGGCCAAAACCATGGTCTCGCCATATTGGGCGGTAACGGCAGCTGTCGCCTGTTGGGCAAAGCGACCAGCTTCCAGAGTCAACGTTCTACCGGCGATCTCAACTGATTTTTGAACGATTTTCACACGTTATAAATTATTGTCTATCACTTTCCCAAATCCAACTTCTCAACAATCGCCTTATAGCGCTTGATTTCTTTCTTCTTTAAGTAATTAAGCAGTCTGCGGCGTTTACTGACAATTCCCAGAAGCCCTCGACGCGAGTGATTGTCAGAAGGGTTACTTTTAAGGTGGCCAACCAGTCTGTCTATACGGGCCGTAAGAAGCGCAATCTGTACCTCAGGACTGCCGGTGTCACCTTGTTTGACGGCAAACTTTTCAATGATCACCTGCTTTTCGGGGCTCGGAAGTGTAGCTAGCGCCTCTGTCTCTTTCTTTGCCTTCCTAGGTTTTTCAACTTTGGTCTTCGCTTCGGCCTTAACCTTTGTTGTCGTTTGTGCCCTGATGGCTTTGACCTTAGAAGTTTTTGTAGCAGCTTTGCTTGTTTTTTTAGTTGCTTTGGCCGCCATATGCTATCTAAAAAGGAGCGCCTGGGCTCCTCCACCGCTTAAGTATAACTCATTTTGTTCGTTTTTACAACATAGCACTTCACGGTGGGTCTTATACGAGGCTTGAGCTTTTGAAGATTTTTGGCTTGAGCCAGTCCTCTGGCGCTGAGGAAGTGTCCGTGTGGGCTGGTCCCGGCGGGTGGTCCTGGCCGGGGTAAGACACGCGCTGATGTGTTCCTGCTACTGCCGCTTCGCCGGCCATCGCGGGAGCGGGAGGAGCTGGTTGCGGCCGAGGAACCGGTTGCACGTGCACTTTCTGCTTGGCTTCCTGAACCTTCGGCACAAGTCCAGTAAGGCCCGGTGTTGTTGCTGTCGCCATACCACCGAAGCGCTTTCCGCCAGCTTTGATTGCAGCACCGGCGAGTTCAAATGCAAAGGCAGACACATTCTGCGACTGGAAGGTGTTCGTAGCACTGTAGATGGCATTCAAGAGGTTTGTCGCAATATCCGGAGTAAACCGAATATCGAGGGAGGAAAGAAGCTGGGCAACCAGCTCGGAAGTTGAGGAGGATTTACTGTTGAGAAGGTTCACCTGCCCGTACTGGCTGTTATTTGGATGCCAGTCGATGTTCACGACAGGCTTCCCGGCAAACAACTCCTTTTGTCCTTCGTACAGTTTCCCAAGACCTCCCAAGTGTATGGTATCGACAATAAAAATAACATCAGCGCTGACTCCGCTATAGGAGTAGTGAACTTTATCCACTGAAAACGGCTCAAAGCCTGGTCGGTGCTCAACGACCAAGTTAAACGTACTGCCTTCAATGTTGTAGCTCACCTTCTCGATTGATCCGTCAACGTAGTCAAGCGAAATGACAAAATTTTTGTTGCCGAGCTCCTGTTTCACCTTGTTGGCACCGATAAAGTTCGCAAGCTCAACCGTCATCGGGTCCGGACACGCAACAGTGACCGTTTTACCGAGGCTTATGAGACCAAGGGAGAGCGCGAGAGAGCTCCCGATACTATCAAACGTGGGGTTTTCGTGAGTAACAACGAGGAGCTCGTTGGCTTTATCGAGGAGCTGCTTGACGGTAGCAAGGCTGTTGGTGTCCATACTTTCGCTAGGCAGAGTCCTAGGGTCTATGTGGCCTATCCTGTAGTTGCCGCGATTATAGCATCTTGGATTGCAAAATCAACTTTTTTGTCAAAGATGATGCCACACTCTACCCCCTCCTCAACCTTCGTCACATCTTCCTTCCCGCGGCGCATGGACTTGATCCGCACCTGGGCGATCTCCTCTTCTCCCCGCATGATCTTGATGCTGTCGCCGCGAGCAAGCCTCCCCGATGCCACTTTGGTCCCGGCGATGCGACTGTCTTCATAGGGAAACTCGGCGATAATCTGCCCGCGTCCAAGTTCCCGCTCTACCACCAGTACCTCCACAAGTCCTTCTGCCGCATCTTCAAGCTCGGAAAGAAGCTCATAGATGATCATGTACGTCCTACAGATTACTTTTTCCGCCTGTGCGAGCTTCAATACCGCAGAGGGTATTTTCACTTGAAATCCAACAACGATTGCGCCCGATGCCTTGGCAGTCAAAATATCCGACTCGGCAATATCGCCGATGCCCGAGAAAATGACGGTTGCTGCTTCTGGAAGCGAGGCGACAATCGCCTCTAAGCTTCCGGCGGTATCTGCCTTGAGGACAAGCTTGAGCTCCCGCTTCTCTTCCTCTTCGGGAAGCTTGAGGAAGTCGGGGAGGAGAGATGCTTCGCGCGCGATTGCGCTCCTTAGGGGAACTGCTTGATCTCTACGGGCAACACCCCTAAGAACCGAGCCGACAGCAGGAAGTTGGCGAAAGCCCAAAACCTCAACCGGCTTACTTGGTAGAGCTTCCTTCACCACTTCACCGTTCTCGTCGTACATCGCCCGAACCTTGCCAACGGCAGCTGCTCTTTCGTAGAGCGGCGATCCGGCTACCAGTGTTCCTTTTTTGACGATCACGGTCGCAACCATGCCTTTACCCTTATGAACGTGTGTCTCGATAACGATTCCTTCAAACGGTGCGTGCGGTTCGGAGGTACTCCCTTTCATGTCAGAAACGAGGAGAATGAGATCTAAAAGCTCTTTGATGCCCGTTCCTTGCTTAGCAGAAATAGGCACAATAGGTACGTCTCCGCCAAATCCTTCCACTTGCACCCCGTGCTTAGCAAGATCACTTTTGACTTTATCGACCTTTGCGGTCGGGAGATCTATCTTATTGACTGCCACGATCATAGGAACACTGGCCTTTTTAATCTGATGAATCGATTCTACTGTCTGCGGCTTCACGCTATCATCCGCTGCAATAACAAGAATAGCTATATCAGAAGCGACCGCGCCCCGCGAGCGCATCTTGGCAAATGCCTCATGCCCGGGTGTATCGATGAAGGTGATGGTTCTTGGTTCAAGGTTGATCTGATAGGCTCCGATGTGCTGGGTGATCCCTCCGTGCTCGCCGAGAGCGACAGTGGTCTTTCGGATGGTATCAAGAAGCGTGGTTTTGCCGTGGTCAACGTGGCCCAAAACCGCGACAATTGGCGGCCGAAGCAATGAGGGTGAGCGTTGCATACTTACTCCGATTTTGTTCGTGCTGACTTTTCTTCGGTCTTTTTTGATTCTTTTCGAGTGGGCTCCCTGACCTCGACTGGCTCAACAACTGGCGGCTGAGCGCTGGGACCCTTGCCTTTAATGTCTATCTTCCAGCCGGTAAGTTTTGCAGCAAGACGTACGTTTCCACCATCTCTGCCGATAGCGAGCGACAGCTGATCGTCCGGAACGAGCACTTCTGCCGACTTTTTCTTCTCGTTGAGAATCACGTCTATATCTTTTGCGGGGGCAAGGGCTGCAGTGATAAACTGTTTTGTGTCATCGCTGAACTGAATAATGTCGACCTTTTCGTTACTCCCAAGCTCACTGATCACTGCCTGTACTCGAACACCTTTTTGACCCACACATGAGCCCACAGGATCGACGCCTGACTGGTTAGAATACACCGCAACCTTCGTACGATTCCCTGCTTCGCGCGCAACGACTCGCAGCTCTACAGATCCCTGGGCAACCTCTGGCACTTCCCTCTTAAAGAGTCCCTGAACCAATCCCTTGTGCGCTCGGGAAACGATAATTTCGTTCCCCCGCATCGTCTCGCGAATCCCTTCAACGTAAAACGTGAGGCGCTGGTTTAGGTTATAGCGCTCGGCGGGGTTCTGCTCCTGCGGGGGCATGACTGCTTGAGCGCGGCCTATATCAACAACCACGTTTGGCCCATCAAAACGAAGCACCATACCCGGCACAACCATGCCAATCTTGTTTTGGTATTCGGCGAGGACCGCTTGTTTCTCTGCCTCCCGAATCCGTTGGAGGATCACCTGCTTGGCGGTCTGGGCGGCGATGCGGCCAAAGCCCGGAGGAGTTATGTCTTTGTCTTCTTTAAGGATTTTAGCTTCACCGGTATCGGCATTAATATCGACAGTTAAAAGAGGCAGATCATCAGCGCCGTAATCTTTGCGGTAAGCCGCGATGATAGCGGCCTTGATGGTTTCCAAAACCACCATCGGATCAAGCCCCCGCTCGGTAGCAACTTGATTGAGGGCTAGTGCAAATTCGCTTCTGACAACTGCTGGCATCGTAGTGTCACTTGCCGTACCGCTTCTTAGCGGAACGGTTTAGTGCCTCTAGACCCACCAGCAAATGCTCTTTGCGCCGTGTACGAATAATACTGAAAAGGCGCAAAGTAAATTGCGGCGGGTATATTCAATTTTTATAAAAAAAGGTGGGTTCTTCCCACCTCTTCGTACAAACTTCCTTATTATATACGTTTCGCTTGTGTTCGTCAATTATTCTCTAGTTCTTCAAGGATCTCTCGTTGTCGGCGGCTAAGCCTTGTAGGAACCTGCATGTGAATTCTCACGTACTCATCCCCCCGGCCACCACTGCGCACATGCGGGATACCTTTTCCACGCAGGCGGATTAATGTACCTGGCTGCGTCCCGGGTTGAATCCGCAGCTTCACCGGCCCGTCGATTGTGGGCACCTCAACAGTTCCTCCAAGCGCGGCCAGAGAAAACGGAATTTCTTTCTCCACCACCACATCGTCTCCTTCACGCTTAAATTGTTTGTCCGGCCGTACCTCGACGACGATATCAAACTCATCAAAGCGGACGCGGGACCCGGTGTCTACGCCAGCTGGAATCTTAATGGTTTTCCTCACCGATCCGCCACCCGCTTCGCCGCGCGGCAGATGAACTTCTTTGGTAACACCTTTGACCGCCTCCATTAAATCTATGGCGATCTCGTAGGCTGGCCGCCGAGCCCGGGCGCTTCTGCCAAATCCGCCACCAAAAAATTGCTCAAAAATTTCAAACGGATCGATGAAATCACCAAACGGAGAGCCGCCCGGTGCTCCACCGCCGGATGAATAGTAATAGGTAAAGGGGCCTTGCTGGCTCCACCCTCCGCCGGCTTGTCCTCGCCCGGCGCCCCCGGAACCCCCACCGGGGGCAAACGCCGAGTGGCCGAACTGGTCGTAGGCCGCACGCTTTTCTTTGTCTGAGAGCACGGCGTAGCCTTCGTTAATCTCTTTAAATCGCTCGTTGGCGTGCGGCGATTTATTGCGATCCGGATGCCATTCGAGAGCGAGCTTGCGGTACGCGCGCTTGAGCTCCTCGAGCGAGGCGTTCTTCCCCACCCCTAAAACTTCGTAATAGTCTCGTTTAGTGGCCATAGTATTGAAAAATGCCCCGCTTACCACGAGGCA
>CAYNJY010000008.1:16053-39786 GCA_964397755.1 uncultured Gammaproteobacteria bacterium | reverse complement strand
TAACAATGTAACAATGTAACAATTAGCTTACCACTTCTCCCTCTTCCACTTTTTTCTCATCTTTCTTCTGCCCGTCATCGGTGGTTCCTGTTGTTTGCCCGCCTGCCGGCGTGGCAGGTTGTGAGTTGTCAGTTGCTTGTTGGCCCTGCCCATACGCTGCGGCTCCTACTTTTTGAACGGCGTCGGAGAGCTCGCTTGTCTTTGCCTCAAGGTCTTCCTTTGAACCGGACTCAAGGATCGCCTTTAAGTCTTTTATCGTATCGTCTATTATCTTCTTGTCTTCTTCTTTGGCCTTATCGCCGGCCTCTTTGAGAGTTTTTTCGGCGACATAGATCATGTTGTCTGCCCGGTTTCGCGCCTCAATCCGCTCTTTCTTGGTCGTATCCTCCGCGGCGTGCTCTTCCGCCTCTTTCTTCATCTTTTCTATCTCTTCCTTCGAGAGCCCGGTCGAGCCCGTGATCTTTATGGTATTGGCCTTGCCGGTGGCTTTGTCCTTCGCCGTCACGTTGAGAATGCCGTTGGCATCAATATCAAAGGTCACCTCAACCTGCGGCACTCCCCGGGGCGCCGGCGGGATGCCGCTTAAGATGAAGCGGCCGAGCGATTTATTATCCGTCGCCATTGGCCGCTCTCCCTGAAGGACGTTTATCTCAACCGACGTTTGACTATCAGCGGCGGTAGAGAAGATCTCCGATTTGCTCGTCGGCACGGTCGTGTTTCGCGGAATAAGGGGGGTTGACACAGCGCCAAGGGTCTCAACCCCGAGGGTAAGTGGGGTCACGTCTAAAAGCACCACGTCTTTGACGTCGCCGGAGAGAACCCCTGCCTGGACTGCCGCGCCGACGGCGACTACTTCATCCGGGTTGACCGAGCGATTGGGATCCTTGCCAAAGAAGTTTTTGACCGTATCGATGACTTTGGGCATCCGGGTCATGCCACCGACCATGACCACCTCGTTTATGTCCGAGGGCTTAAGTTTCGCGTCTGCAAGGCATTTTTTAACCGGGTCAATCGTCTTCTGCACCAGTTCACCAACGAGGGACTCGAATTTGGCCCGCGTAATCTTTGTCACTAAGTGAAGCGGGCCTTCTTTGCCCTGGGTAATAAACGGAAGATTGACTTCCGCCTCAATAGAGCTAGAGAGCTCAATTTTTGCCTTCTCCGCGCCGTCCCGAAGCCGCTGGAGAGCTTGGGGGTCCTTTCGAAGGTCAACGCCATGCTCTTTCTTAAACTCATCAGCCAGAAAGTCAAGAAGTCGCTTGTCAAAATCATCTCCACCCAAGTGAGAGTCACCATTGGTTGCTTTCACCTCGTACACGCCCTCACCAAGCTCGAGAATAGAAATGTCAAACGTCCCGCCGCCAAGGTCATAGACCGCGATCGTGTGGACGTTTTTCTTGTCGAGTCCGTAGGCCAAAGCCGCGGCCGTCGGCTCATTGAGGATCCGAAGCACCTCAAGCCCCGCGATTTCTCCGGCTTGCTTCGTCGCTTGCCGTTGAGAGTCGTCAAAGTATGCGGGCACGGTGATCACTGCCTGTTTGACCGGTTCTCCAAGGTACTGCTCTGCGTCAGCCTTGATTTTTGCAAGCACTTTGGCGGAAATCTCCTGTGGGGTGAACTG
This sequence comes from uncultured Gammaproteobacteria bacterium, assembly GCA_964397755.1. Lineage (GTDB taxonomy): Bacteria > Patescibacteriota > Microgenomatia > UBA10105 > UBA927 > CAYNJY01. The sequence continues at coordinate 38,165 of CAYNJY010000008.1, read as the reverse complement.
CTTCCCCTCAACCTCTAGTACCGCCATGTCGTTTTTCCCTGCTCTGATGCTGTATGGAAGCCACTTCGCGTCGTACTGGGTAGAGGTATCAGAAAACTTTCGGCCCATGAGCCGCTTGACGGAGAAAATCGTCGACTTGGGGTTCAGAACCATCTGACGCTTGGCGACATCGCCGACGATGTTTTTGATGGGATCCACGACCGACGGAATGACGTTCCTACCCTCCACCGAGTGGATCACTTTCGGGGATCCTCCTTCCATGACGGCTACACACGAATTGGTCGTACCCAAATCAATGCCAATTATTTTACTCATACTATACCTCCTTTTTCTTAAACCCGCCGCCTCCTTAAATCAAATAAATGATTCAACGATCTCATTATCATCATTCACTCATTTTATTATTCATTTGCTTATTTGTCATTTGTAGATTTGCTTATGTGCCTCCCCACCTTCACCCGGGCCACCCGGAGAATCTTGCCGCGGAAGCGGTAGCCGGGCAGCACCTCTTCGATGACGGTATTGTCTTCCCCCTCAACAACCTCCACGCACTCCATCTCGTGTGGATTAAACTCCTTCCCCACCACATCAAGCTTCTCAACACCGTGTTCTTCAAGAACCGCAAGGAGCTCTTTACATGCTAACTCCAGCCCTGCGTCCTTTAGCAAGTCCTTGGCTCGCTCTATCGTGTCAACGACCGGGACAAGCCTCGCAAGAACCGTCTCAGCTGCGTACACTCTCACCTGACTCACCTCTTGCCGCGTCCGTTTCTCGAGGTTCTGATAATCAGCCAGTGCCCTCAGATACTTACCTTTCCACTCTTCAACCTGTTTCTGCAATTCATCAGTGTGTTTCTTCGTTTGATCGTCATGTTTCTTCATTGTTACCAGCTCCCCGCCACTTCGCCAACGAGTTCGCCCATGTAGCGAACAACAGGGATGATCGATGAGTAGTTGAGCCTGGACGGGCCAACGACACCAATCGCACCCGAGATGTGCGGGGTAGCGAACTTGTGATAAATAAATCCGCACGCTGAAAGCGCGCCGCTCTCCATAAGATCTGTCCCGACCAAGATGTCAAACTGCCCTTCGTGCCCCTTAAGAATCCGCCACCAGAAGTCAAATTGGTCGAGCGTCTCCAAAAGATTATGAGTAAGCTCATAATCGTAAAACTCCGGCATGTCGAGAATATTTGCAGCGCCGGAATAGTAGAGGTCGCCTTCGTTTGTCGCCGTGAGCGCGAGCGTTTTTGTTTTTTCAGCAAGCGTTTTTGTCGCCTCGCGAAGTAGCTTATCCACCTCCTGCCGAAAATCCCAAATTTTCTGCTTGACGGCGACTTCCTCTGCCACCGACATCTCCTTGGGCTTCATGAGATTTTCGACGTAGTACTTCAAGGCCGCAGGGGTCGGAGCCCTCCCAGCAGATGTATGCAGTTGCTTGAGGAGATTCATTTTTGTGAGCCGGACCATTTCGTTCCGGATCGTCGCCGGTGATACGCCGAGATTGTGCTTTTTCTCAAGCGTATCCGAACCAACAGGTTCTGCGGTATTTATATACTCCTCAATGATAACCTTGAGGATTTGGATCTGGCGAGCAGTTAATTTCTTTATTTCATCCATGGTTTGATTAGCACTATAATACATAGAGTGCTAAATTATGTCAATACCCTTGTCAATGGCTTTCCCCTCCTCCATAATAGACTGTACATGAAACGAATTCTTCTCATCGCTGGACTCATTCTTCTCCTCGTTACCGTGCCAGTCTTGATTTTTATCGTCCGCCAGAGACAGGAACTGAGGAAAAAAGCAGCACCTGCGACCACGCTTGCCTTTTTACCAAGCAGCGTCAGTAAAAAAGTTGGCGACACCTTCTCTTTGGAGATTCGGATAGACAGCGCGGAGAACCAGGTTGTCGCTACCGAGCTCCACATCGTATTTGATCCAGATAAACTAGAGGCGCAAAGTATTACGAACGGGCCGCTCTTTCCCAATATTCTCGCCTCGGGGGTTGTCGATCGGGGCACAGCCTCAATCACCGTTGGAGCCGCGAATGCTGCAACGCCAGTCAGCGGCACTGGCACGGCTGCGGTCATAAAGTTTAAATCACTCGCAGGAACGACTGCTCCAGTATCTGTACGTTTCGCCGCCAGCACGTTCGTTGGCGCTCTTGGGGAAGGAGCAGGAAACGTTCTCATTGGCACAACACCGGCGACGGTGACGATTACCGCTGATTCCGTACTGATCACTCCAACGCTCGCACCCGAACAAGGACAAGGAGCAACCTCCTCGAGCCAGGCTACCTCGTCTGCAATTCAGGTTCTCTCGCCAATGAAAGGCGAAAGCGTCGCGGACGATACGCCCACCATACAGGGAAAAGCACCGTCTGGATCAACCGTCACCGTCACGATCTACTCCACACCCAAAACCTATGTCGTCACGGCGGACGCAAACGGAAATTGGTCGCTCACTCCTGACACGCCGCTTGAATCCGGGCCGCACCAGGTGGTCGCAAGTGCCCAAGATTCCTCCGGTTCAACGATCTCAACAACGTCATCGTTTGTCGTTGCGGGAGGAGCAGGAAGCGCAACAGAAAGCGCGACACCAATAGCAGGAAACATGGAAACTACAATAGTTCTCCTCGTCATTGGCACACTCGTCTTTCTTTCTGGTCTCCTAGCACCAGTATTTACTCGCTAACCCTATGCTTTTCATGAAGCGCGCGACCAACCGCACTACCACCATCGTCTCGCTTCTTGCGCTCCTTATTTTCATGCCGTTTCTCCTCCTCGGCATGGGCCGGACGGTAGAGATCATCCTTCGCGCGGCTGGAAAGAGCGCAGATATCCTCGTTGATGCCAAGGCGGTCTTTGAACCTATCGATACCTCCTTCTACCACGCATTCGCCCAGGGCGGTGAGGAGGCAACGGACATGCTTGCTCCGGTTCTTGGGGAGATTAGGAGCCTCAATCCAAGGCTTATTCGCCTCGATCATATATACGACCACTACGAGGTCGTGGGGCGAAGCGGAAGCGACCTCACGTTTGACTGGAGCCGGCTCGACGGGGCGGTGAATACGATTCTTGCTGCCGGGGCAAAACCGGTCCTTGCCCTCTCTTACATGCCGCCGGCGATCGCTCGCGACGGCAACCGGATCAACCCGCCCAACGACTGGAACGAGTGGGCGCTCGTGGTGGAGCGGACCATTGAACACTTTAGCGGGAGAGGCGGCCGGAACCTCTCTGGTATCTACTACGAAGTGTGGAACGAGCCGGACCTTGAACAGTTCGGAAGCTGGAAACTCGGCGGTGAAAAAAATTACCTGACGCTCTACCAGTACTCGGCAATCGGAGCAAAGAACGCTCAAAACGTCAACGCCTTTTCCATTGGTGGCCCGGCAACGACCGGACTTTATAAAAACTGGGTCATCGCCTTAGCCAGTAGCGGTATGCGTGTCGACTTCTTCTCGTGGCATTCTTACCTTCCGAACCCGAAGCGCTTCGACAGCGACCAGCGAAACCTCGTCTCGTGGCTCATTCGCTACCCGACACACGTTCTCAAACCCACCCTCATCACCGAAGCCGGATTCACTGGGGCGAAAGATGCGCGCTACGGCACAACGTATGCAGCCGCGCATACTGCAGCCATGGTACGACAGATGATTCCTGCTGGACCATCGTACGTATTTACCTTTCAACCAAAAGATGGTCCTACCGACGATTCACAAGGCTGGGGCTTCATCACACACGAGACCAAAGGGAAAAAACTAAAACCCCGCTACTACGTCTACTCCTTCCTTGACACGATGGCGGGAAACCGACTGGAGCTTACAGGAGAAGGCACATGGGTGACAGCCTTTGCGAGCAAAAAGGATACTACTATCCGCGTCCTTTTGGTAAACTTTGATGCCGGTGGCAACCATGTAGAGAGTGTTCCCGTAACGATTACCAACCTCGAGCCCGGGGCGTATAGCTTTCGAGAACGACTCCTCCTCGGCCGAGACACGACCACCCACGAAATAGTCACGAAGACAACTATCACGAAAAAGGTCTATATGCCAGCTCAGAGCGTGGCAATCGTTGAGCTCACACGGGAGTAAGTCCTTATTCGTGTGCTGACTCGATGATGACTTCCTTTGAACGGCGGACTTGCGCGAGGAGCCGGAGAAAGAATTGTATCTCTCCCACGCCGAGGACCCACGAGACCATGGCATAGGTGAAAAGTCCGATTATGCCGCTCACGCCTGTCAGAAGGAGCAAACCAAATGTCCGGGTTGTATCAAAGACGAGCTGGTCAAGAAGCTTGAGGGGAACGTAGAGCGCAATCCCCATAAGAATCGCGGCAACTGCCATCTTAAGAGGCGGTACAAAGAGCGATTCCTTCAAAAAACTACCTATACGCGCACTCAGCAAATAGAGAAGGATCCCGGCGTTGAGGATGCTTGCAACAGACGTTGAGATCCCAAGTGACCAGATTGGAAGCTGGTATATCTGGATCAGCGCAATGCTGAGAATCGCATTGACAAGTACCGTGATCACGCCAACGACCACTGGGGTTCTGCTATCAAACAGCGCGTAGAAGGCGCGGGCGAGAATTTGGCTGGTTGCTTGCGCAAAGAGAGATATGCTAAAGGCGGAAAGAGTCATGCCCGTAAGCACGGTTGCTTCCCAGTCAAACCGCGAAGCACCAAAGACTAAGCGAACAATGGGGATGCGAAGAACCATGAAAAGCACAGATGCAGGTAATACAAAAAAGAAAACCTGATGGACCGCCCGCTCGAGCGTTTTTTTGAACGACTCGATTTCCTCTTTTGCAGACGACACAGAGAGCGATGGCAGTACCGCTTGCGCGATGGTGGTGCCGAAAAGACCAACCGGCAGCTGTTGAAGGTGTTGCGCGAAATTGAAGATCGTCACCATGCGGGCCCCAAGTAAGCTCGCCAACATAAGGTCAATCGTCGTATCTATCTGTGAGACCGCAAGGCCGATGGTCCTCGGCCCCATGAGCCTCGCGACGTCTCGCACCCCTGGTGTTTTGGGGTTGAATCGGAACGAATGCCGGTACCCCGCCCGCAGGAGAAGCGGTATTTGAATAAGCACAAAGAGGATAGCTCCGATCCCCACTCCCACGACAGGCGCCCACAAACCGAAGGACGTACTCAGAAGGAGTATGCCACTTATAATACCGACGTTATAGACAACTGGGGCGAGAGCCGGAACAAAAAAATAGTTATACGACTGGAGGATCCCAGTGAAAAAATTACCGATCAGAAGGGGTACGACTTGAAGCACTACCATGAAACGAGTAAAAGAAGCCATCTCGCGAACTTGAGCAAGTGAAAACCCCGGAGCGAGAATCCTCGATACGCCTTCTGTCCAAAAGAATATAGGAACCGCCAACACAAAAAGAATAAGGGTAGTCAAGTTCATGATGGTCGCCGCCATCGCATGCGCGTGCTCTTCTTTATTGTTTGAGAGGAATTTCGTAAACACAGGAATGAATGCTGAGGTCAGTGCGCCCATGACGAGGAGCTCAAAAAGGAGATTGGGTATCCGGAACGCCGCAAAGTAGACGCCGAGCTCGTCGGGAACAAATCGGGCGGAGAGCAGCCGATCGCGCACTAACCCCAGCACTCGTGACACGAAGACCATCGCAATGAGTACCGCTGCGGCAGACTTAATCGTCGTCTGTCTTCCGGTAAGTGCGCCCCACATCCGCCCCATAGGTATTCTTCATTATACCTCCCGGGCCCTTGACCCACCAGAGCAGCATCCGGTATACTCGAGCGCATGCCAATAACCAGACAGGCAATGAAGAAAATGCACCGGGACCGATTGGTCGAGAAGCGAAACGACGCGGTGCGGAGAAAGCTTAAGAAGCTCGTGAAGGGAATGCGCACGTCGCCGTCCAAGAAAGAGCTGAGAGCTGCCTACCACATCCTTGACACAGCAGCCAAAGTGCACGTTATCCACGCAAACAAGGCGGCCCGACTCAAATCTCGCCTCGCCAGACTTCTCAAGAAAAAGTAATCCGACAAATCCAGACAAATTCTAGTATTTGTAGTATTATTTTTGTATGCCTGCCAAAACGATCCGCGTCAACCTTATCGGCCAGGGAGATCTCGAACACACTCCGTGGGGTCGACTCATTACCTGGGCGACCACGTACGGAAGATACATCATGATCACGACAGAAATCGTGGTACTCCTCGCCTTCATATCTCGCTTTAGCCTCGATCGGAAACTAACAGACCTCAAGGAGGAAATTTCACAGAAACAAGCAATCATCGAGGCAAACTTTCCGTTTGAGTCCGAATACCGAGAAGTTCAAAAAAAACTAGAGCAGGTTTCCCAGCTTCTCAAACAACAAAGGCGGCCAATTGATGTTCTCACGGTAGTCCACGGGCTTCTACCGCCAGATGTGTATCTTTCTTCCTTTGAGGTTGCGAAAGATACAGTGACAGTTAACGCAGTTGCTGACACGAGTACCGGGTTTGGCCAATTTCTTGCAAACGCAAAAGCATCGAAAGAGGTACGCGGTGTTACACTCGGAAATATATCAAAAACCCCGGGAACTGGCATATCATTTCAATTGACAGCATCGCTTACGCAAAAAAAAGGGAAATAGGACATATGGAAGTTTCATCTGAGCGAAAATTTCGGTACGAAAGCCTCCGGCGCTACTATCAGAATCTTGCGCCGATGGTGAATAGTCTCAAAAACCGTACCTACACAGCCGCAATATTCTCGTTCATAGCGGCAGCGCTCTTTGGATGGTACGCGATTCGTCCAACGGTCAAAACGATTCTGTTCCTCAAGCGCGAAATAAAAGACAAAATAGTCGTCAACCAAAAGATGGAGGAGAAAATTAATAGCTTAATCGAAGCACAGGCGACTTATGAGTCCGCCCAAAACCAGCTTCCCGATCTCGACGAAGCTCTCCCAGAAACCTCAGAGGCAATTGAACTCGTGCGAGAACTTCGAAACGTCGCCCTTCTTTCGTCTGCTTCTATTTCTGCAATACAGATTCAGGCTGTCCCGATCGGTGAGGAAGCAACCCCGGGTGGAAAAACCGCAAAGAAACAAACGGGAGAGTTTACAATCACGATGGTCGCAAGCGGAACGTATACGACGATACGCAGTGTCCTCAACACCATCGTTTCGTTGCGAAGAATTGTCACAGTTGATACGCTGACAATTACGCCGGAACGCCAAGGACCAGGGCCATCGACAGGGGGACTCCTGCAGCTTGTGATCAAAGTGAAGTCATACTTTACTGGGAGTTAAACGCGAAGTATGGAAAACGACCGTGATCTACTTCTCATTTCAATATTTACTTTTATCACGGTATCTCTGTGGGTATTCTTTGAACTCGTGAAGACAACGAAAACGACGACAATCTCACCATCAACACAACAGGTTCTCGTCCCGCTTTCGCCCAAGCTCGACACCGAGACGCTCTCCGAACTTGAGAAACGGCGGAGTACATTGTAATTATGAAAACTATCCGGACCATTCCAACGCTCTTCGGACTAACTCTCGTGATAGCTCTCGTTGCTCTGGCCGGGTACGTATTTGATCGGGTATTCCGTTTTGAGACTCGCGCTTCAGGATCAACTACTCCCGAGCAGGTCACTTTCACGAATATTTCTGACACGTCAATAGCGGTATCCTGGACTACCGCTTCTTCGGCAACCGGCGCTGTACTCGTGGAAGGGCCTGGGCAAAAACGCCAGACGATATTTGATGAGCGTGATACGGAGTCCCCAAAAAGCAAGAAAGACCTCACGGCGTACACAACCCACAGTGTCACGGTACGGAACCTTAAGCCCACATCACTTTTTTCATTAAAAATTGTCTCGAATGGGAAAACGTACCTCAACAGGGGAAAGCCGTATAGTATCCAAACAGGCCCAACACTGACGAGCGTCAGTAACGGCCTTGATCCGGCGTATGGCACGATCCTCGATACTACCGGCCAGCCTATCGCAGGAGCGATCGTTTACCTGCGCCTCGACGGAGGACAAGAACTCTCTGCCCTCACAAAACCAAACGGAACCTGGCTCATCCCGCTTAACCTTTCCAGGACAAGCGACCTTCTCTCTTCGCTGACCGCTGACGGTGATCGACTTGAGGAAACAATCCATGTGCGCACACGTGGCGAGCAGGCTCAGGCAATCACCGATACACTTAATGACTCTCCAGTTCCAGCAATAACTCTTGGCAGAACGTATGATTTCCGCGGCCAGCAAGCCCAAAAGCAGACCCAGTCAAACCTCGCTTCATCGCAGCCGAGCGTCTTGGGGACGCAAACAACCACTGCTGCGGGCTCTTTCCGCATCGCCATCACAAAACCAGCAAACGGCGAAGCGTTAACCACGAACCTTCCGCTTATCCAAGGGACGGGATTTCCAGGCAAAACCGTCTCTGTTGTGGTCGGCATTACACAACCAGTGAGCGGCACAACGGCAGTTGGAGGCGACGGCATCTGGCGCTATACCCCGACGCGGTTTCTCGCTCCCGGAAAACAGAGTGTGACGATGACAACAGTTGATGCCAAAGCCAAACCCGTCGCGATCACGCACACGTTTGAGGTACTCAAAAGCGGCACCCAGGTCTTGGGCGAGGCAACCCCATCAGCAACGTTCACACCGACGCCAACGCCCACCGATCTCGTCGGCCAACCGGTCCCCACAAGTGGCCACGAACTCCCAGCAATTCTTCTGTTGCTTCTCGGGGGAGGAATATTTATGAGTGGTATCTTCTTCTTTGCACTCTAACAGAGTAGCAATGTAACAATGAGACACTATTCTTTTTATGCTTGACTATCACTCCTATTTCTGCCTAAGCTGGACATGGAAATCTTTCTATGAGTGATGACGATTTGATGGCAAAAGCGCAGAAGCAAATCAACGACGCTGCCAATAAAGCCGCGGATAGTCCATCGCCTACAGAGAACAACCCAATACCAACAGAGGCGACTAACCAAGTCCCGCCCGAGCCTCCAACACCTGCCGCGCTCCCTCAGTCATCCCCTGAGCCACTGGTCCAAGACAACGTCGACAAACCAGCTGACTTGTCCTCTGCGGAAGCTGCCGCGCCTGTCGATCAAATCCTTCCACAAAATAACCCCCCGCACGCAGCACCAGCCGGTATGCCGCCTAAAAAACCAGTTCTTCCCAAGCTCTTATCGCTTGTTTTGTTTTTTCTTCTCACCATTCCGCTCCTGGCACATTTCGTCAAGCAACGACAGCAACTGGCCGATACCCGCAGTCAAGCTGCCTTGATTAACTCCTGTTTCAAGAAGTGTCTCCAACAGGAATACGACGAAAGCACCTGCCAGCGTGTTTGCCAAGGTTCTATCACCAAGCCCAAGGAAGCACCCCAAACTAAAGAAACGATCGAAAAATCATTGGAAAGTAACTTCGGCAAATGTGGAGAGAATGAGAAAAGAAACTCGGCAGGTAGGTGTGTATCAGACAGTGGGCCAGCAACTTCAGACAGTGGGCCAGCAACTTGTGAAAACGCCTATCGAGATAATAATAAGATTTGTGTTTTTAATCACACTACAGGCAATCCTTTTTGCGGCGGACAAGGGAACAGATATAAATGTTCTAACGCGGCTGCTGATTGGGGATGGAAACATGTAAACAGCTGTTCGTGCCCAGGAGGTAGAAGTGTAGCGCCGGGAGGCTATTGCCTTACTTCCGAGTCTTGCCAATATCAAAGCGGTGGCTCCGCACCCGGTACTTGGTGCGGGGCTAATCCGGATCCAAGTTGTCCTGGCGGTACACCGACTCCTACCGAAGGGCCGACTGTCCGCGGTACACCGACTCCTACCGAAGGGCCGACTGTCCAGTGTAGAAACATTAAAATCTACAAAGGCGGTGTGCAAGTCACTCCGTCAACACTTCAACCCGGCGATGCCGTGGTTCTTGCTGTGGTTGGCCAAAATGCCAGTAAGGCCAGAATTAGGGTGAACGACGCGGCTTTCACCGAAACGTCAACGAAAAATAGTAGTGGCGAGTTCACCCTCGACTTCACTGTTCCGACGAGCGGTGTCACTTCATTTAAGATTGAGGCGGAAGTGTTCAAAGACGGAGTCTGGCAATGAAACAATGTAACAATGTAACAATGTAACAATTTCCTATGAGTTTTCTAAAAAAATACTGGTATCTCTTTCTCGTAAGCTTGATAACAGCGGGTTTAGGGATAATGACCTATCTCACCAGTAAGAAGCTTGAGACGCCTGAGCCGGTTGCTCCGACTGTTCCGCAGGAAATGCCCAAAGCAGTGAGCGAAGCCTGTAAACTTACCTTTGCTATTACCACAGCTACTCCAACTCCTACGCCAACACCCGGACCTACCGCTACGCCCACGCCCACGCCGACGCCGACGGTGCAACCTCCACCCCCACCGCCGCCTCCACCACCGGTAGGCGTTGCCACGCCGACGCCGATTCCAACTCCCAAAGTCCCGGTTGCCGGCACTGGCCCGTCGGTCTTGGGAGCTAGCGCGATTTCCCTAGGCTTCCTCCTGGTGCTCCTGGGACTTGCGTTCTAAGGCAAAATCCGACAAATGAGTTTTTCATTGGTAGTATTCTCCTAGCGGAGTTGCTCAACAACGTAGCGGTGGATGGCTTCAAAACTTTCCGCGGGAATAAGCACGTACTTCCCGTACCAACTCACTGGTGGCGTATAGAGAAGCTCTTCAAGGGAAATTCTTTGTATGCTGTCTTTGGGAACCCGCGTGAATAGTTTGGCAACGGTGAGAAGCTCTGCCACGCTCATATCGGTTTCCGTCGTTTGAGAGAACAGCTGTGCCAGTCGTGAAACGCGCCGCGGAGACAGCCACACCGACGGTGATCGCAACGTTTCCTTGAGTGCCAGAAATACCTCCTGCTGCCTCCTACTTCTTGCAAAGTCACTCCCCTCGTCCCCTTCGGCGTGCCGGCTCCTGACGTACTTGAGAGATTGCTCTCCATCCATCACCTGCGTCCCTGCCTCGAAACGGAGCACTTCGTAACGGCAGGCAAAGGTTGGGTCGCCACCGCACTCATCCTCTTCTTTGCCTGGGATCGGAAACTCTGGGTCTGTAAATGCTGTCGGGACATTCACCGTGACTCCGCCGACCGTGTCAATGACACGCGTAAAGCCGGAAAAATCGATAAGAAGACTGTAGTGGATCGGCAGCCCGATCATGTCTTCGACAATCACCTTTGTCAGCAGCAATCCCCCGCCGTCCTTTTTCTGTTCGCCGTAGTGATAGGCGCTGTTCACCTTATCTTTCAGGGTATCGGACCAGATATCCCGCGGCACGGATATCATCGCAAGAGATTGTTGGGACTGGGAAAACGAGAACACCAGCATGGTGTCCGTCAAATCTCTCCCTGCATAATTTCCGCCTGGAATGCCAAGCAGGAGGACGTTCGTTCTGCCGTCTGTCGATGTGAGCGGCGCGCCACCGCGAAAGGCAAGTCGGAGAGTCGCAGTCGGCGTGAGCCCTGTTACGCGAATGAGTCGAAGCGTATACCACGCTACAACAGAAACGAATACGAGAAGGAGCGAGGTAAGGACTGTTCGAATGACCCTTCCCCGACTACCAGAGAAGTGTCGTTTGAGTAGTCGTACCATAATTACGCTGAAAGACGCTGCGAGGCGGCAACGATGGAACTGAATTCGTCTGGATCGAGACTCGCTCCTCCCGGCAGGACACCGTCTATCGCCGGCTGGCTCAGAAAAGCGAGTACGTTTGCCGCGGTGACGCTCCCGCCGTAAATAAAACGGGAACGGAAGCGCTTTTTAATTTCTCCCATCACTTGATTCGCATTCTCCGGTGTATCTGGGGTACCGCTGCCGATTGCCCACACCGGTTCGTAGGCAACGACCTCAATTGGCTCGGTAGGGAGTGCTGTTTTACCATCTGGCACACAAAAAATAATCTTAAGCCCTGCCTCTTTTGCTCGAGCAACTTTTTGGAAAAGTATTTCATCTGTTTCACCAAAATGACGCCTGCGTTCCGAGTGACCGATAATGACCCAATCAACAAGCTCCTTAAGTTGCCGGGCGCTCACTGCCCCGGTGTATGCTCCGTCTGGAAACGGCGACACGTCCTGCGCCCCGAGCTCAAGAGGAAACTGTAATCGGACGACCTCTTGTTTCAGCGGATAAAGGAGCGTAAACGGTGCACAAAGAACTACCGTCGTGTATTCCCATGTGACATGTGACATGTGACATGTGACATTGAATTGCCGAAGCCAATCCTGCGCTTCGGCAATTCCTTTGTTGCTTTTCCAGTTCCCCACGATAGAGAGTTTCTTCATGTGTTAGTATTATATCTTGTGACGACGAACATCCTCAATGACCTAAATCCCGATCAGCAAGCCGCAGTCATCCATGCCGACGGTCCGGTCCTTATCCTTGCCGGCGCCGGCAGCGGCAAGACGAGAGTACTCACCTACCGCGTCGCCTACCTCATTGCAGAAAAAAAGGTTTCCCCACACAACCTACTCATGGTCACATTTACCAACAAGGCCGCAAATGAGATGAAAGAACGGATACGCAAGCTTCTTGCCGATAAACAAGGAGTGCGGGTGACGCGCCGGAAGGGACTCGTCGATGCGCAGCCTTCCTCTTTAGGAGAATCATTGGTGGATGGATTGCACGGAATGCGAGCGTCGACGGGAGGGAGAGGCGCGGCAGGACCCGCACTGGAGCTTCCCTTCGCTGGCACCTTCCACTCTCTGTGCGTCAAAATCCTTCGCCGAGATGGAACACACATCGGCGTATCACCATCGTTTCTCATCTACGACGAACAGGACCAGCTCGACGCTGTGAAAGACGTTATGAAAACTCTTGATATTTCGACCAAAAGCTTTCACCCGGGAGCTGTGCTCGGAACTATTTCGCAGGCGAAAAATGAGCTTATTACTGCCCTTGAGTACCCGCAGTACGCGAGAGGTTATTTTCAAGAAACCGTCGCCCGCGTCTATCTCCTCTACCAGAAGCTGTTAGTCGAAAACGAGGCCCTCGACTTCGATGATCTCCTCATGAAGACAGTGCAGCTTTTTGAAAAGCATCCGGCGACTGCTGGCTCATACCAAGAACGGTTCCACTACGTGCTTGTTGACGAGTACCAGGATACCAATCGCGCGCAGTATGCGCTCACAAAACTCTTGGCGAACCGCTATCGGAACCTCACGGTTGTCGGCGATGCCTCCCAAAGTATTTACCGTTGGCGCGGGGCTGATTTCAGAAATATCATAAATTTCCAAAAAGATTTTCCTGACGCAACGGTATTCCACCTTGAACAGAACTACCGATCAACCCAGACGATACTCGATGCGGCCTTCTGTGTGATCGCAAAAAATACCACGCACCCAATCCTTAAGCTATGGACTGATAAAAAGGGAGGAGACCAAATCACACTCTATGAAGCGAGAAATGAACACGACGAGGCGACATTTCTCATCCAAACCATCCTCCAGTCAGGAAGGCCATTCACGGATTTTGCAACTCTTTATAGAACGAACGCACAGTCCCGGGTCCTCGAGGAAGCCTTTCTCCACGCGGGTGTACCGTATGTACTCGTCGGTGGAACACGGTTTTACGAACGGAAAGAAATAAAGGACGTCCTTGCGTATTTGCGTCTTCTTGCTAACAGGAAAGATACGGTGTCATATAAACGTGTGGAGAAGCTTGGGAAAGCCAGACTCGAGCGATTTCTTTCCTTCGCAGAAAAAAAGGAGAAAGATACGAAACTCGTTGAACCCACGACGCTTGAACTTTTGGATACCGTCCTCGATGTGACAGGATACCTCTCCCTCTATGATGCCAACGTCGAAGAAGAAGCCTACCGGCTCGAGAACATCAAAGAACTTCGATCCGTGGCGACAGAGTTTCCAAATCTTACGGCGTTTCTTGAAAACGTCGCGCTCGTCGAGCAGGAATATACGCCGTCAAATACGGCGAGGATCGATGAGAAGCGGAACGCCGTTACCCTGATGACCCTCCATGCTGCGAAGGGACTCGAATTCCCCGTTGTCTTTATTGTCGGTATGGAAGAGGGGCTCTTCCCACACAGCCGCGCACTCCTTGAGCGCGATGAGCTTGAAGAGGAGCGGCGGCTTTGTTACGTCGGCATTACGAGAGCGAAGGAGCGACTGTACCTCACGTACGCAAACCGCCGGCTCTACTTTGGAACTCGGACACAGAACGTGGTGTCGCGCTTCATAGCCGATATCCCCCAGCACGTACTGAATCTACAGGTTTCTCTTTCACCCAACCGGGGGTTTTCCGAGGACGATCTTCTTCTTTAACGAAAAACGGAGACAACGACGAGCAAGAGGGTACCCAGGACAACGAGCGACGTGAGCGCTATTTCGACAGAGAGGAAAAAGCGCGTCCATCCCCTGACGTGACCAAAGGTAAAGAGGGGCGGCAGAATTCTACTGTCGATGGGAAGCCACGAGACTGCACGGTCTCGTCGGGAAGGTGTGCGACGCCTCTTCATCCATCCCATTGTACCATAGGTGTAAAAGATGGATAATAGAAGCATGGCAAAGACCGATAGGACAATCCGCTTAGCGACTGAGGCAGACCAAAAAGCGTGGGATAGAACGGCTTCGCATCCCCTCGGGTCGTGGGCGTGGGGCGAGTTCCGAAGGGCCATGGGCGTTGACGTTGTCCGCCTCGCGGTATTGAAAAACACTAACTCCAGAGAAGGCCTTGTCCCGCCTGTCCCGAATCTTTCCGAGGGAAGGTTTTCCGAGGGATGGCAGCTCACGTTCCACAAAATCCCCTCAATGCCTTGGACCATCGGCTACTTCCCCAAAGGCCCAGCACCAACCAAACAGATGGTTGAGGAGCTAGCCAAGCTCGGACGGGAGAAGCGGGCGATCTTCATTCAGCTGGAACCGGATGTCCTTGCCAACAATGGAACAATGAAACAATGGAACAATGTGAAATCCTCCCACCACCCTCTCTTTACCAAATACACCTTCCTTCTTGATCTGACCAAGCCCGAGGACCAACTTCTTACTGCCATGCATCCCAAAACCCGCTACAACATACGGCTTGCCCAAAAACATGGCGTCGGGGTGAGCGAGGATAACTCTTCACACGCATGTGAGGCGTACCTTCGCTTAACCCGCGAGACGACCGGAAGACAGGGATTTTACGCCCACAACACCGACTACCACCGCAAGATGTGGGAGATTATGCATAAAGCCAACGTTGCACATCTTTTCACTGCTACCTATCAGGGGAAAACCTTAGCCGCGTGGATCGTGTTCGTCTGGAAAGACACGATCTACTATCCCTATGGCGCGTCAAGTCGTGAGCACCGGGACGTCATGGCGCCGACACTCCTCCTTTGGGAAATTATTCGCTGGGCAAAACGGAAAGGGCTCAAGCAGTTTGACCTCTGGGGCGCCCTCGGACCATCCACCAGCTGGCGGATCAGCGATCCGTGGTATGGGTTTCACCGATTTAAGCAAGGGTTCAACCCAACGCTTGTCGAGTTTATTGGATCTTACGATCTTGTCATCAATCCTATCCTCTATCGCCTCTATACATTCGCCGATACCCTGCGCTGGTTTATACTTAAACGTCTTTTGTAAAATATGATATGGAAATTCAACAATCATCGTTCTATGCACGGTACATACAAAAACTTGGTTGGGTTGTTGAACGCATTGACGGATCGTATGTCTATATTAGACGCTTCCCGTTTATAGGGAGTCTCACCAAAATACAACGGGTTACCAAGTTACCCAACCTCAAAAAACTTACCCGCCTCCTTCGCACCCACGGAGTAACACGAGTTGCAATTGAACCGGACGCCACAATTAATGAAGAAAGACTACGACGTTGGTGCGGGGTCCTTGCTCGTGAATTCAAGATTATTCGCTCCCCGTTCTTGCCAACAAAAACACTGCTCATTGACCTTTCTCCTCCGGAAGAAGTAATTTTTCACCGATTCACTGAGGCCAAACGCCGTGCCGTGCGTCGCGCTCTCAAAAATAAAGTGGTCATCAAGGAGTCACGAGATATAAGCGCGGTTGCGAGAATAAAAAATAAATCTGCGGGATTTTTAGGTTTCCTCACAACCTCCGGCATCGACAAACTCTGGAGTGTCTTTCCCAAAGACAACAAAGCTATTCTTTTGGCCAAAGGCGAAGCCGCTATGCTCCTTCTCTTTTGGGATTCAGTGGCATACTACTGGATAGCCGGTGCCACCAAAAAAGGGAAAAAATTGTTTGCGCCGACACTTCTCATCTGGGAGGCGCTCAAGCTCTCAAAAAAACACGGCTGCAAACTATTTGACTTTGTTGGTATCTTTGACGAACGGCGGCCTGAAAAAGAGCAACGTGACTGGCGTGGATTTACAAGGTTTAAAGAAGGGTTTGGAGGAAAATCCTTGTACTATCCCCTGTCTTCCATTGACTCTTAAAGCTCATTGAACCTCAAAATTAATTTCATTTTGGATCTGTCTTGCGCGACCATATCGTTTCTCACATACACTATTGTCGAGACCACAGTAAACTGAAATACTTAACTGGTAAGAACCGAGTAGTGCCGGTGCGTACATGGTCGCCTTATATGCATTCTGAGATTCGATAAGGTTTGTGCCGGCAATAGTTTTTGTTCTTGGGACATCATAGATATATGCCTGTGCAGCAAACCCTTCATCTGGGGTAGCATATGTCCCATCTGGTTCCTTCACTACGATTGAAATTGGTATTGCTTCTCCAGACGACATCACAGTTTTAATAGGATACATACTATCAATGAAAAACACGTTGCTCTGTACAGGAGTAGGAGTAGGCGTCCGTTTTGGACAGTCTGATTTACTTGTACAGATGCGTTCTGCTTGCTGTTTTAAGCTATCTATTGTTTGACATGTGTCATTGTAGAGTCTACCACTGAAACCATCTGCACATTGGTAAACTCCGTAGAGTGCTGATTTCCTGTCAGGGGTACAAGGCTTTTCTATTCTAAAACTTAGAAGCCCTCCATGACATGTGATGGTTGGGGTAGGTGTGGGCTTAAGTTGGACTCCAGTCAATCGTATCCAATCAAATTGAACCTGCCTGCCGGGTGTGAGATTTATAAACGTCAACTTTAATGTAGTAACCGTAATCGCAGCTATTTCTGGAAATAGTACAGAATAATCATGCAGTTGCCCATCAGCTGATCCCTGTACTTGGAGTGGCTTGAGAACCGGCTTGCCTTCTACTGTATACATGATCGAAAGTGTAAACGAAGAACCGGGCTCTCTGCGCAGCACTATTGGTTTTGATTCATCCTTGACGCCTAAACGAAACTTCAAATATTTATTTCCCAAAGGTAAAGCGGCTCCAACGGAATTATTCACCAAGTTCGGGCCCGTCGCTGAACTTCCTCCACACGCACTCATGTCCGTGGTCCATTTTTTCTTAGGGCCCGGACAACAGAAGTTTTGGCTCCCGCAGGACCCAACTCTGCCCCGAGCATTGCAAAGCTGATCATCCCCGTCTCGATCATTTGGATTATTACAATCGGTAATCATCCAAATCCCCGAAGATTTTGAATAGAGGCGGTTTTGACATTGATAATTATTACAGTTTGGATTCTCCTTTGTAAGCGGTTTTCCGTAGACCGCATCTAAGAATCCGTCCACCACTCTTACGCTCGAAAAATTAGCTGGCGTCCAACCCTCAGTCGTTGAGCCATTAAATTCCCATTGTTTGATGATCAATTCTGGCGCTGGTGATGCCCGCGATCGCTGTTCTGTAGACCGAGTAGCAGCAGAATAGGTCATGGCAAGGGCAATTATGCCAAACGCCACTGCAAGAACGAGAGTAATAACTTTGGATGTGGAATGGTTGCGAGAGGCCATCACGTTTTAGCATCTCAGCTTATATATTGCTTGTCAAGGGTTCTACGAGTGCTACTGCGACGTGAGTCCGCAAAACATTTTATATTCGCAGGTAGTGCAGAGCTGGTTACCACTGCAACGAAAATCCGAAGCTTCAATTTCCTTTGCAATCGCGATAATTTTTTCCTTCTCTGCCTCTAGTTGTTCTCGTGTCCGAGTGATGGAAATTTTTTGCTGCACATCAAAATAATAGAGCGAAAGGACTACGTCTTCTGGTTTCTTTTGAAACGGTGGCGTGGCAATCTCTGTTGCCGCTATCGCGTACATAGAAAGTTGTAAACTCGTGTCCATCTCTCGTCGGGAAGGCATCCGACCAGTCTTGTAATCAATAATTTCTATTTTTCCACCCGCGGGACTATCGACTCGATCGATTTTTCCTCCAATTTTCAGTGACCGCCCCGCCGCTCGTATGGGAATCGTAAATGGCTGTTCTAAAAGAATAGGAACGGTCGCGTGATCAAAAACTTTTTCAAAATACTCAGACAGATATTTTTGACCGCGCTTGCGCATTTCCTGTTCGTATTGCTTACCAGTGTATCCTTCTCGTATCCAATTTTTGTCTAAAAGCCCCAACAGAAGTTGTTTTGTTCCTTTCCGTCCTTGCTGCCTGAGCTGATAAAATTCTTTTAGTGTTGCGTGTACGCTGTTTCCGAAAGATAGCGCGGGAGAGGGAGCTGGTTGGATGCCCAAAATCTGACGAAGTTTAAAGTGTAGTGGACACACCTTAAACGCTTCAATCTGAGAATAGGACAAATACTCTACCGTAACGTGTGGCGCTTTGGTGTCTAGGGCTTTTTCTTCTGTTTTGCGCCAATCCAAAAGAGAGAGCTGCGTTTGCGACGTTTGGACGGATGTACCTATTATCTCATCGCCCAACGCCTCATATACAAACGGAGAGATTTTTTTCTCGCGCTTGCCTTCTCCGTAATAATCTGCGGCAGAGAGATATAACTCATCCCGTGCCCTCGTCATGCCCACATAAAACAGTCGCCGCTCTTCTTCCATGTGATAGTCGCCTTCCGGAAGTATTTCTTTAATGAGAGAATCAGGAATTGGAATTTGCTCATGTCGTTCGATGGTAGGAAATCTCGTAGCAACTAAATTCACCAAAAACACCACATCAAACTCTAATCCTTTCGTACTATGGACGGTGAGGATATTCACGGCATCATTTTGATTCCAATCGGTATCACTAGCGAGTGGTGATTCTCCAAGTTCCATAGACAGAAGTATCCAGTCAAGTACTGCCCCCACCGATGCATCTTCATGCTCCATTTCATAGGTTTTCAGTTTATTAAAGAATTTCGTGATGTTTGCGGCTTTCCTTTCATCGATCGGAAATGAATACTCTAAGATATGTTTAAATATGCCGGTATCCTGTAAAAAATAAAAAAGCATCTGTCCTGCCGTTTCTTTCGAAAGAAGCTTCAGGTGTCTATGAATCATGGCGACGATGGTTTTAAGTTTTTGGTTGGAATCACTAGAGATAAACGGCAACCGTATATTTTTAATCGTTCGCTCACCGGAAACTACTTCGCACGCTTCAAAGAGTGAAAGCAAAGAACGTTTAGCAAAATTTGCAATTGCTGCGAGATCCCGCATTGAAAAATCAAAGAATTCCATAGAGAACACACGAAACAACGAAACATTGTCTTCAAAATTATTGAGCACTTGAAGGTATGCTATGAGGTCTTTAATTTCGCCTTGTCGAAAAAGTTGCCCTGGACCTAAAAACTGATATGGTATGCCCGCTCTTGAAAAAGCCCGCACAAACGGCTCTGCATGGTTATTGGCTCTCACTAAAATAGCAAAATCCTTCCACGTCTTTTTGCGAGTCTCGCTCATGACTTTAATTTTTCTCGCAACTTCTTCCGCCTCGTTTTCTACACGATCTGCGTGAATGAACGATACCGGGTTTTCTTTTGTTTTGCGTACGGCTATAAGTTTTTTATTAACTCCTTCTTTTACCTCTAACCGATCAGGATTGTTGTGTGCAATGAGTCGGTACGACGTGTCGAGAATCGTCTGTGTGGAACGGTAGTTTTTGGAAAGAACCACAATTGTCGCTTTTGGAAAGTGCTTACGAAAAGCGATCACGTTAGAAACTGCAGCTCCTCTAAATTTATAGATTGACTGGTCATCATCGGCAACTGCTGTAATGTTTTGCTTCATACCCGCGAGCATCACAATGAGTTCATTTTGGGAGATGTTGGTGTCTTGAAATTCATCTATGAGAAGAAATCGAAATTGTTTTCGATAATGAGCTAAAATGTTTTTCCTGGCCCGAAAAAGCGTCAGCGTATTGCTGATAAGGTCCGCAAAATCCATTGCTCCTTCTTTTGCCTTGAGATCTTGATACATTTTGTATGCACTCGCGAGCTCTTGGTATTTTTGAGTCTCAAGTCTCTTTTCTTCACTTTGGTCATTGAGATTTGAGATTTGGGATTTCACCCACGCATCATATTGCGTGGGGCTGACGTCTTCATCCCGCAGCCGACTAAAGTGCTGAAGCATCCCGCCAATGAACTTATTGGGATTCCCGAGTGGACGGAAATAGTCAAGGTGAAACTCAAACAAATGCTGCCGCAAAAGCATGATCGCGCCGGCATCAGTAAGCAGCCGGTAGGCCGGATTAAGGCCAATGTGAATCGCTTCGGCCCGCAGAACCCGGTCACAGAAAGAATGGAAAGTCGAAATCCACATCTGCGTATAGCCATAGGGCATAATGACATCCACGCGTTCCTCCATCTCACGCGCTGCCTTTTCCGTGAAGGTGAGAGCCAAGATCTCTGATGGCTTGGCACGACCGGAAGCGATGAGGTGCTTGATGCGCTCGGTGACGACCGTGGTTTTGCCCGTCCCGGCACCGGCAATAATGAGAAGCGGCCCATCGCCGAACTCGACTGCCTGCTTTTGCTCTTCGTTAAGTTTGCGCTGATCAACGGGAATCTTTGCCACAAGGGGATTATACCTCAAGAATTGAGTTTAAGATCGCGTGTCGTTTACGTCCTTAAGCGTGCGAACGCGTACCGCATACTTCAGTACCTCATTTTTCCACTTCGATGCCTCCTGTAGGCCTTCTCGTGTAGAATTAAGCTCGATATCTTTCATCTTTCCTGTTTTCTGATCGATGGTAATGGTGCAAACATATTCATCATCCCATATACCAAAGTCCGGCGACAAAACGATGCCCTTAATTTTTGCGTACGGACAAAGGTATACCTGAATCCCGGCTTCTAAATCCCGCTTAATCTGCTCGCGTATCTCGGTTCTTTTTAGATCGCCTGGTTTATCAACCACAAAAACACGAGAAAAATTTTTTACTCGGCGGGCGGCGGCGCGGGCCTCCTCAGCGTACGTGCCCTTCGGTTTCCAACCGATCACCTTTGTAAAGAATGTGCAGAAACCCTCGCGCTGGAGATTGCGAAAATGGAACATCCCTTCATCTATAACTTCGCGCGGTTCAAGCTTGATCACCCCTTTTGGTTTGCTTTTTACGTACTCCAAGGAATAGAGCTGCCGGCGATGCTCAAGATACCGTTGATACAGGGATAGGTCCACGCGAGTCAGACATAAGTCAAAAACCAGCGGAAACTCATTGAGATTAATCTCACTATTCATGTGCCCGGCTTTCTTCACGAAAATAAGCGAGCTATCAAGGGCTTTCGCAAAAAGAACCGAGTGGTTGCGATCGACGTACGGATCGTTGTCTGAATAAAGAACGTAAGAAATTGGTATGAGTTTCTTCAGTTTCCCAAAGTCAAAATCCGTTTTGTAAAACGACGTATTCACATGGTCGATTTGCCAAGCGCGAGTCAATCGGTCAAGAAACGGGCTTACAAAAATCGCGCTATCGAGTTTCAGATTCCATCGGGAAACAGCGTGGAGGATAAACAGGGGGCCGAGGGAATGGCCGACAAAGCACACCTTTTCTCCTTTTCGAAACGATTGAGCAATCGGCTCAAAGCCGGAAAACCAATGAGAAAGGGCCTGCTGTTTGGGGGCCACGTGTGGCCCTGCCTTTGTTACGTCTTCCCAACTATCGACTGGGAACTGGGGGGCAATCACTGTCTGTCCGATTGCTTCAAGTTTTTCCTGAAGCTGGGGAAACCAGCCGATTTGGGGATTTCCGAAAGCGCCGTGGAACAGAACATATTTCATGCTTGATGCGAGTATACTACCACCAGCCTCTATACGTC
>CAYNJY010000008.1:0-15953 GCA_964397755.1 uncultured Gammaproteobacteria bacterium | reverse complement strand
GAAAGCACTGATGGTTAAAAAGGTCTTTTGTCGCGGATTTTCGCCTCCCAACGCTGCCGCCGCCAGTGGCGCCAGTCTCGGCCTACCGGCGGCATACCGTCTGCCATGGTGTCATCAATTTTCTCAAGTACCTCTTTGAGCCGCTCGCGGTGGATGATAGACGAGGCCACGGCCAGATACCCCCCGCGATTTGATTGAAGCGTTCGGCTTACCTTGCTTACTGTCTCTAGCCCTACTTTTAACACCCGGGCAATGGTTCGCTGGTCGTATTTTTTGATAAGGAGAAGGGCGATCGAAAGCCGTTTGGCAAGCATCAGGCGCTCGGTTGGGGAAAGAAGATCTTCAAGGAGTTTGCCGACAGTCTGCCGTGTTCTGGCCGCGGCAATACTTTCCAGTAACACTTCATATACCCTCGCCTCAATCTCCTTTCGCAGCGGCATGCGTGATACCTGTGTCATACATCTCCCATGGTATCATGTTCTAGAACAAGATACCATGGATTTTTCAAACCACTTACGTTTCTAAGGGTAACTGATTTTCTTCATGAGGGGCCTCACTCAGTGAATGAGTTTGGGAGAGCTTTTGGCCCAGGAGACCGAAGGTGGACGAGACAGTGCTCATAGTATTGTAGGCGTTATTGACGTGGCGGCCGAGGACCCCGAGGTTCTCCTCGACTTTCCCGTAGTCTTTTTGGATCGCGCGAAGAAGCTGAAACACCTGCCGAGATTTTTGCTCGAGCTCCTTCCCCTGAAAACTAAGAAGGAGTACTTGCAGGTGCGCGTAGAGCGTGTTGGGAGAGACTGGGTAGACTCGCTGTTTTCTGGCATATTCCATGAGTTCATTCAAGTTGGCAATCTCGTAGTAGACAGCTTCCGAGGGAATATACATGAGGGCAAAGTCCATGGTGCCCTCCTCCGGCAGAATGTATTTTTTACTGATATCGGCAACGTGCTTTTTGACGTCAGCCAAAAATTCCCGCTTGGCTCGCGCGCGCTCAACTTCTGTTTCGCCTTTATGCATCAGCGTAAAGTTTTCCATCGGAAACTTGGAGTCGATACACAGCAAGCCTGCGTCGGTTTTTAAAACCGCATCAACCTTGACTCCAGATTTAAATGAATACTGCAGGTGAAACGAGTTTTTCGGGAAGGTCTGACCGATCATGTCTGTCAAGACCTGCTCGCCGATGTTGCCGCGCAGTTTCGGCGATTGGAGGAATTCCTGCAGCGACTTAATTCCCCGACCCACCTCGCTCATTTCACCGAGGTTTTTTTTGAGGTCGCCGATGACGCGGGCGGCCGTATCGAGGCGTTCATTGAGCTGCTTGGTGTTGGTCTGAAGAAGCCGCGCCACATCGCTCGTTTGTCCGCGCATCGCGTCGTTGAGCGCCTTGTTCGTATTCTCAATCGAGCTCTGCATGCTCTTGAGCCACTCGGTAAGGGTGCTATCTTCTTTTTTTTCGGAAAGCTTGGCAAGCTCGCGCCTGGCTAACCAAGCAAGAACAGCAAATCCTGTTAATATAACAACGATCAAAACAACGAAGTCAAGTTGCATAGTTTGGTAGTATTGGTCGGACTATTCTGTCCCGTCATTGTAGCACCAAGATTTGCGCGCTACAATCGAGACTACCATGCGTCGCAGACGAAGGAATATAGGAAGTTTAGCCTTCGGTCTCGTGGGTTTTGCCGTACTCGGGTGGTTTATTATCACTTTCGAGCCCACATCGTGGCAGAAAATCGCGGTATTCTTTTTTATTCTCTTCCTCTCCAGTATCTTCGTTTCTCAATATCTTCTTAAGAACACCCGTCGAGCCCTCCTGATCAGTGTCGGCCTGACCGTCTTCCTCCTTCTTCGCCTCTTAAATCTTCGCGAGCCGATCTACCTTATTTTATTGATAACCACCATTGCCTCCCTTGAGGTGCTCTTCCAAAAAAGGTAGAATCAGCCAGACGATACACATCTCCCGTCATCTGTTTCTAGAGTATAAAGAAACCATCATGTCTAAAACACGCATAGAGAAATTCCATGGAAGCTTTGCTCGTGATGTCGAGCAGCAACGAATAGAGGAAAAGCTTGACCACGTTCTTACGGAAGTTAAAAAACTACAGAAATATTCACATAGATAAAACTCAGTCTTGCTTCACTTCAACTATTTTGGTATCATGCGTTGTATGAACCTTCAAACCTCCATGATGATGGCAATGGAAGCCGATCCGTAGCGGAGGTTTGAACATGGAAAATCCAAAACCTCCGCAAGGAGGTTTTTTGATGGCTCGTTAACGATCCGCCAGCTGGCGGATCGGGAGTGACGAGCGCTCTGCTGGGATGATGCATCTTCTCTGCTTAATGCTACAATAACACCTATGTCAAACAAGTTTTACCTCCACAGCGCAATTCCCTACGTCAATGCCGCACCCCACATTGGGCTTGCGCAGGAGTTTGTGCTCTCCGACGTGGTGCGGCGCTACCAAAAACTCGTCGGCCATGACGTTGCCTACCTCAGTGGTGCTGATGAGAATGCGCTGAAGATTGTTCAGGCGGCGGAGAAAGCCGGGGAGAATCCGCAAGCCTTTTGCGATCGCAACCAACAGCTCTTTTTGGATCTCGCGGGGCGCCTCAATATTCAGTTTGACTTCTGGCAACGAGGAACGGACAGGAAACGCCACTTTCCTTCTTCCCAAAAACTGTGGGAACTCTGTGACAAAAACGGCGACATTTATAAAAAATCCTACGAAGGGCTCTACTGTGTCGGCTGCGAGGTCTTCTATACGCCTGACGAACTCGATGAAAATGGCGAGTGCTTTGAACATCCCGGAAAAAAACTAGATAAGGTATCCGAAGAAAACTATTTTTTCCGTCTCTCAAAGTATCAACGTTTCCTTGATGAATTGATAGCAACCGACACCCTGAAGATCACCCCGGAAACCCGCAAGAATGAAGCGCTTTCTTTCATCCGCAAAGGCCTAGAAGATTTTTCTATTTCTCGCAGCAAATCCCGGGCAAAAAACTGGGGGGTGCCTGTTCCAGGCGACCCGGAGCAGATCATGTATGTATGGTTCGACGCACTGAACATTTACCAATCCGGCATCGGTTTCGGGTGGGATGAAACGACATATCGTACGTGGTGGCCACCCCAACTCCAGATTATCGGGAAGGGAATCATAAGGTTTCATGTAGTTTACTGGCCGGCCATTCTCAAATCTGCAGGGCTCGCCTTGCCCCATGCCACTTTTATCCATGGGTACCTTACCGTCGACGGACAAAAAATGTCAAAAACCGTAGGTAATGTTATTGATCCCAACAAAATCATTGATCAGTACGGGACCGACGCTGTCCGTTACTATTTACTCCGAGAAATACCAAGCTATAGCGATGGAGACTTCTCAGAGCGACGGTTCAAGGAGCTTTACAATGCAGACCTTGCCAATGGTTTGGGTAACTTGGTCGCGCGCGTGGCAAAACTGTCCCCAAATGTACACCTTAAAATTAAAACTTTAAACTTTGAAAACATACACTCCGGTGTTTTTAAAGAAGCCCTTGAGGAGTATCGGTTTAACGACGCGCTCGCGGCCGTGTGGGAAAAGGTAAAATCGGCGGATAAATACATCGATGAAAACGAACCATGGAAGTTGACCGGCGACGTACTCAATAAAGTCCTCGAGCAAGCTATCAAGAGCATCCTGGAAATCGCGACCCTCCTTCAACCTTTTCTCCCGACAACCGCCGATAAAATCCTCACGCAATTTTCCACGCAACCGATCCAAGCACAGTCACCACTGTTTCCAAGAATTCCGTAAAATGTTTATCGACACCCATTGCCATCTCAACTTCCCTCAATACGACGCGGATCGGGCGATGGTCGTAGGCAATGCCAAAAAAGCCGGGGTCAAACAATTTATCAATCCGGGTGTGGATCTGTACTCCTCCAAGCAGGCAGTTGGCCTTGCGCTAAAATATCCCGGCGTCGTCTTTGCCGCCATCGGCTTCCACCCCTACGAAGCCCAGCACTACCCGGAGGTAAGGGAGCTCGAACGGATATTGACAGGGTCTCGCCCTGTCATGAAACAGGACAAGACCCCTTCAGTCGTCGTGGCGGTCGGCGAGTGCGGCCTGGACTACCACCAGTACAAAGGCCACCCGGCAGTCGGCAAAAAAGACAATCAGAAGCGATTATTTGAAACCCAGCTCCGTCTTGCTTTAGAGCACGACCTCCCGGTCATCCTCCACTGCCGCGATGCTTTTGATGACTTCTTCGACGTTCTCGATAGCGTTGCTAAACCAACGCAGGGGGTTTACCCCGAGGCTTTGCGAGGGGTCATCCACTGTTTCTCCGGAGGCCTCGCCCATCTCCGAATGGCCAAAGAGCGACATCTCTTTGTCGGCATCGACGGCAACGTCACGTACTCCAAGCACCTAACCATGATTGCTCCCCAGATACCGCTTGACATGCTGCTCCTTGAAACCGACGCGCCGTACCTTGCCCCTAACCCTCACCGCGGAAGCCGCAACGAACCCAAATACATCCCCCTCATTGCCAAAAAAATCGCCCAATTGCAGCATACTCCGGTTAAAGAAGTTGAGGAGACAACAACCAGAAATGCATGTTCACTCTTTCAAATATCTTAATACCTTGTTAGGTATCATATTTGATATTTGCTTTGTACATTTGATTTTTGATATGTACCATTTACTATTGAAACATGACCATCTCCGTTGTCATCCCGGCGTATAACGAAGAAAAATATCTTCCCAAAACCCTTGAGGCAATCCGCCAGCTATCGCGGAAACCGGATGAGCTCATCGTCGTTGACGGCGGCTCAACCGACAAGACAGCGTCGATCGCCCGCATGTGCGGTGCAACAGTAGTTACGATTCCACACCGAGGCATCGGCTTTGCACGTCAAAAGGGCCTCGAGGCAGCTATGGGCAACATCGTGGCATGGACTGATGCTGACACTATTGTTCCGAGAGACTGGCTTGACAAGATCGTCAACGTGTTATTGCGACCGGGTGTTGCCGGAACGTACGGACCGTACTACGTCGACGGCGGGTGGTTCCCGTACCGTTTCGGAATCAATCGCATCCAACCACTCCTGATGGTTTTCCTCAACGCCATTGGTCTTCCCCTCGCCCCGGGTCAGAACACTGCGTACTTTCGAGATAAAGCGCTGGCAGTTGGCGGCTACCCTATAGACTTTCAGCAAGCCGAGGACCTTGAGATGGCCCGCCGCCTCAGAACAGTCGGGAAGGTAATACTAAACTTTCGCAATCCTGTCAGAAGCTCATCTCGAAGAGGAGAAGAGAGGTGGACGTTTTTTACCCGTATGGCACGGTCGCTCTTTCGCTACTACATCACCCACAAGGCAAACACCATAGGGTTTCCCGATATCCGATAAGTTCGTACGTGAGTGATATAATAGGCCTGCCCGTATGCGCCAATTCTTCCTCCGATATCCCAGAAAAACCGCCCGTGCGGTCGAGGTGCTCATCCCGACAGCATCGTGGCTTCTTATCACCATGCCGATATGGCTATCCTTCTGGCACCCGGCCCTCGTTGCCTACATCATTATCACGTTTGATGTCTACTGGTTTTATAAATCGTTCAGCTTGGTCGTCTCTGCGCTTCGTTCGTTCCTCATGCTCACTGCCCATGCTGTTGTTGACTGGCTCACCCTTGCCCGAACTGTGCCGGGATGGAAGAAACTCTACCACGTCGTCATCATCCCTGAGTACCGGGAACCGCTCCACATCCTTCGTCGTACCCTTGAAAATCTTTCGAAGCAGGACTGCCCGCGCGAACGCATGATCGTTGTGCTTGCCACAGAAGAGAAAGATCCTTCTGCCAGCACCACGGGACGGCTCCTGAAACAGGAATTTGGTTCCACGTTTGGCACGTTCATTGTCACCCGGCACATCCTCCACCATGACGAAGTCGCAGGAAAATCTTCAAACATGGCGTGGGCTGCCCGTCAGGTGGTAAAGAAACTGAGGGTGTGGCGGATTCCGCTCGTGAACGTCACCGTCACCTCATGCGACGCTGACGCACTCCTTCACCCAAAATACTTCTCGTACCTGTCCTACCAGTTCTTGACAGACAAAGAGCGGGAGTATCACTTTTACCAGGGTGCTATACTGTTCTATTCAAATATTTGGAGGCTTCCTTTACCAAACCGGTTCCTCAACACCCTCCACAGTATCTGGAACCTCGCGGTGTTATCTCAAGGACACCGACTTATTAACTTCTCTACCTACTCAGCTCCTCTTGCGACAGTCGCACGAGTCGGTTTTTGGGGTGTAGACGTCATTCCGGAAGATTATCACTTATTTTTCAAAACCTACTTCCAGCTCGGTGAGCGCGTACAAACAAAGCCTATCTTTTTACCAGTGCTGACAGACGCGGCGGAGAGTCGAGGTTTCGTTCGTACCATCATCAACCAATACGAACAGTCAAAGCGCTGGGCTTGGGGGGTATCGGACCTTCCGTTTGTGATTCGGAACGTATTTCTTCATACCGAAATCCGCTGGTCAGACCGCCTGAGGCGCATCGCGCAGCTTCTCGAGCACCACATCCTGTGGCCATCAAACTGGTTTCTCCTCACGATCGGCAGCAGCATTCCGCCACTGATCAACCCTCTGTTTGCGAGAACAACCCTCGGGCACAACCTCTCACGCATCTCGTCAACGATTCTGACGCTTTCCACAATATTTCTCATCGTGGTGTTTATCATTGATTGGCGAATCAAGCCGCCCAAACCAAAAGAGTACGCCGTGTGGAAACTGCCGTTTTTCTACCTCCAGTGGCTGACGCTCCCGATCATCTCATTTTTCCTCTCGGCTCTCCCCGGACTCGATGCACACACGCGCCTCCTGCTCGGGAAAAAACTAGAGTACCGAGTGACAGAAAAGATATAATAGGAGTGAGATATGTTCAACTGGCTACTGACCCATACACCTTTGTTATACCTCACTCAGAGTCTGTGGCGCGATGAGGTTTTCTCGATATTTGTCGCTCAGCGGCCACTCTCGTTCATCATTTCTCACCTTGGTTTCGAGCCGCCGGTCTACTACATCCTTCTCCACTATTGGATAAAGCTTTTTGGTACAAGCGAAGTTGCAACGCGGAGCCTCTCGTTCGTGGGATTCTCCTTGGCTACCATTCTCGTCATCATCTGGGCAGAAAAGCTCTTTCCGCGGCACTTTCTCTCGTGGTTCCTTCCACTTTTTTTCTTCCTCAACCCGATGCTCCTCTATTACGCGTTCGAGGTACGGACGTATGGGTGGTACATATTTTTTTCGGTCGCCTCACTCTACACATTTCTGACGAAGCAGTGGGGATGGTACATCGTGTCTTCTGTACTCGGGTTTTATACACATTCGTACTTTTTGGTGCTCATCGGGACACAAGGACTGTACTGGGCGCTAACGGAAAAATTCAAACAGAAAGACTTAACCCAGAATCACGCCTTTCGGTCGTTTCTCGCAATCGGCTTGTTCATTGCCCCGTGGCTCGTTAAAATTTTCAAGGAAGCCGGACGGCTCAAGGACTCGTGGTACTTTCCTGTCAACATGCAACTTGTAAAATCAGCCCTCGGCAACATGTTCCTGGGCTACGAAGGAACGCCGTGGTGGGGATGGGGATTTACGGCGTGGCTTTCGCTTATCCTCCTTGCTTTGTTTGCCATTGCGCTAAAACCGAAGGAAACTCGCCAGAGGAATGTCTTGTTCTTCCTGGTCGCAACACTACCCCTCGCTCTAACTATTGGTATCTCGTTTCTTAAGCCGCTCTATGTGAACCGCTACCTCATTCCAGTGACTGTGGCCGAGGTTTTTCTGGTTGTCTTTGCTCTCGAGGCAATCACCAAAAAGCACATGCAATACCTCTCTCTTCTCTGCTCTTTGCTCTTTGTTTTCGGATTTAACCTCTGGTACCCACAGTACCATCGAAAAGTGCCCTTCCGCGACTCACTCGGAGAGATTACCCGCATGATGCGAAACAGCGACGTAATTTTCGCAGAAAGCTCGCTTTCGTTTTTCGAATCAGTCTATTACAGCCGCGATCCGTCCCGCGTCTACCTCTACACCCCGCACGGCGCTCCGTTCCCTTGGTACGTCGGAGATGCCGTGTTTTCAAAGAAACAATCAGCACGCGATCTCCCGGTGTACCCAGCGCGGGCGTTTCTGATAAAAGAGGATGGTAGCTTCGAAATAGCCTATCTGCTTTCCAAAGCACCATGAGACCATCGTTGTTCTTCCAAACAGCTCGAGAGATGGCACGCGGCGGCACAGGGATACGAAACTCGTGGATCCACCGCGCGGCCCTCGGCAGCACGCTCCTTACGTTTTTTCTTTCTCTACTTATCGTCCTCTGGTATTGGAAACGGTTGCCGCCCGTTGTTCCACTTTGGCAGAGCCGGCCCTGGGGTGAAGAACGACTTGCGCACCCTACATGGATATTTGTTCTCCCGATCGGGGCGCTCGTGTTGCATCTTATCAATAGGGTTGCGGTTGAACGCGTCGCTAACTCTCATGTTACCTTTGCAAAAATTCTTTACCTTACCAGTACACTCATTAACGTGCTTGCTTTTATTATCCTCGTCCAGACGGTTGGACTCGTCGTATGATTTTTGCCTTATTTATCCCACTTACGGTTTCTGCGATCGCAACCTTTAGCATCACGCCCTTCGTCATAGAAATGGCAAAAAAACGAGGACTCGTTGATAACCCAAAAACTCGGCACCACCCAGCGCATACCCACAAAGGCATCATCCCGAGGGCAGGAGGTCTTGCGATCGCATTTGGAATCGTCAGCACCGCTCTCCTGTTCCAAGCCTACTCTCCTCTTCTTGCTGGCATACTCCTCGGGAGCGTCATCCTTACTACAGTCGGGCTTGCGGACGATCGCCAAGACGTAAGCCCCTATATTCGCTTTGCGATGAATGCGCTCGTTGCGGCACTCGTTGTTTTCGCAGGCGCTCGAATACCGTTTATCACCAACCCTCTGACTGGTGGCATTTTACGCCTTGACGTACCTGTGCTCTCTCTCCCCATATTGGGGCTTTCAGCAACCGTTCAGTGGTCCGATATTTTCGCGTTCCTTTGGATTGTCTGGACCATGAACATCGTCGGGTGGTCAGCAGGGATTGATGGTCAAATGCCGGGTTTCGTTGCAATAAGCGCATTAGTTCTCGGAATCCTCTCTCTCCGCTACAGCTTTGCCGATCCTAACCAGTGGTGGGTGACTGTTCTCGCAATGATTGTGTGTGGTGCGTTCTTAGGTTTTCTTCCATGGAACTACTACCCGCAAAAGATTATGCCCGGATACGGCGGAAAGACTCTGGCCGGATACTTCCTCGCCCTCCTTGGCATTCTCTCCTACGGCAAACTGGGGACAGCGCTCCTCGTCCTCGGGGTGCCCATGATTGACGCTGCCTATACCCTCCTTCGCAGGCTTGCCGGCAAACGCTCGCCAGTACTTGCCGATCGCGGTCACCTCCACCATAGACTGCTTGATCTCGGATGGGGAAAGCGACGAGTCGCCTTGTTTTACTGGGGGGTGTCGGCTATACTGGGGCTGGTTGCGTTAACCGTTAACAGTAAAACAAAACTGTTCGCGTTCTTCTTTGTTTCGGTTGCCGTAACAATGCTCCTCGTATGGCTCAACTTCTTTACGCAATTTTCAAAACAGCCCGACCCCGACAGTGGTTAAAAAACGTAGCGGTTTTCACAACCATCCTCTTTACCGGACAACTCTTCGTTCCCAAACTCTTTTGGGCAACCGTGTGGGCGTTTGTCGCGTTTTGCTTGCTTGCTTCCTCAAACTATATCGTCAACGACGTCCTTGATGCTCCTGCCGACCGCAAGCATCCGTTTAAAAAATTCCGACCGGTCGCAAGCGGAAAACTACCTGTCAAAACCGCGGCCATTGTCACACTGGTTTTTCTCCTTACCGGGCTTACAATAGCTATGAATCTTGGCCGGTCATTTTTTATTTTGTCACTCGTCTTTGTTTCGCTCCAATACGCATACTCGCTCCTTCTGAAAAAGATTCCTGTTGTTGATATCCTCACGATTACATCCGGATACTTCCTCCGGGTTTACGGCGGAGAATCAGCAACCGGCTACCACATCTCTATTTGGCTTGGGCTCGCAGCACTTTCCCTCGCTCTTTTCCTCGCAATAGGAAAACGCAGGGCGGAGCTCACCCTTATGCAGGGATACGAAGGCGTCGTCCCAAAAGATACGCGCGCAAGTTTGTCCCGCTATTCTGAAAGGCTTCTTGATACCTATACCGCGATGTTTGCTACTTCCACGTTTATCACCTACGCGTACTTCACATTTTTGGCGCGGCCTGTCCAGAAAGGCTTTCTCTTCCGAAACTACAGCGACTACTTCGTTGAACTACCGGAGCGAAAGTGGATGATGATCACCGTGCCGTTCGTCATCTACGGGATCATGCGCTACTTGCAGCTTATCTATGAAGGAAAGGGGGAATCACCGGAACACGTCCTCACCTCCGACTTCCCTCTTCTCACCACGGTGATCCTTTGGGGGGTAAGCGTCTTCGTAGTGGTGTATGGAATTGGAGGGTGAAGGTAATACCCGAGCGGTTTCTTCCTATTCAACTTTCTCTGCGTACTGACCTGAAATCCATCCTGTGCTCTTCTCATCGTACATAATCTGATACCAACCGCTCTTCTCATTCACGAGCGAGTACTTCTCTCCCGGCTTGACGCGCGCCGCTTCGGTTGCGCTCGTTGACGGTTCTATGCGCACTCGCAAAAAGCCTGTCGGCGTCTCTTTAATGGTTACATAAGGCTTTGCTGGTTCGGGTACTGGTATCTTGGTTTTCCCTGATCCGCCAGCTGGTGGAGTAGTGGTTGGCGTGAGAGTCGCAGCTGTCGTCGCCTCAGGAACACCGCCTCCGAGAGCAAGCTTGAAGCTCGCAATGAGGCGATACCCGGGCGAGAGCTTTACTTTGATGGTTCTACTTAAAAACCCCGGAGAGGTAACCGTGACACTGTGGTCACCGGCGGATATGTCTTGGAGTGAAAGAGGGGTCACGCCTTTCGTCACGTCATCGATGAGTACCGTCGCCCCATCGGGATTCGTCACCACCGAGAGCTCTGGACGTTTCCCTGCAATTTTTTCAAGCCAGAGAAGATCGATGGCGGAGGTAAACTCTGACTCCGAAAGGGAAGCGTTGACATAGGTGAGGAGGCTCGGCCCAACGCTCACCTTCCCCTGCCAACTTGCTAATTGCGCAATGGGCGATTCTGGAACAAGCTTGACCGTGTACTCGCCGGATTGCACCTTCTCTCGAAGCGGGGTTCTGCCCAGGTGCTTATTGTCGAGAAAAACGCCTGTCGCGACAGAGCTTTCAACCCGCAGCTCTCCCTCCCTGGGTGATCGCTTCCGGATGGCGCCGACGACCCACCCAACGGCGGCAACCAGAAGGAGGAGAAAAACGAGAAACACGAGTTTTCGCCTCATGGCGGAACGATCATAGCACAAAGGGGAAAATCGTGGCAACCCGAGGAGCTACTTGAGGCTGTACCCGCCATCGACAACGAGTATCTCGCCCGTAACGTAGCTCGCGTCATCGGAGGCAAGGAAGAGGATCGCGCAGGCTATCTCTTCTGGATCGGCGATGCGCTTGATAAGTTCCACATCACCCCAGAGCAACTTGATAGTACGACTCTGGGTTCGACTGGCCGTAGGCGATATAAGCCGCTCGATGCATCGTATCAAAAATAACCGAGCCGATAGTTTCCTCGCGGCAGACCCGCGGCTCGCTGCGATCACTTAAACACCGCTGCAGATCCTCAACCGTATTGATCGCGGACAACAACTGCTTCACTTTCTGGTAGCGCAGCCTGGTCTCAGGACTTACTTGGGTGTCGATCCGGGAAAGCTCGGTCAGGTAGTGGTTAGTATGCACGTACTTCTGCTGCTCCACCTTCTCAATGGCGTACTCTTTGGCCGACGACTCAATGTTCCACAACCGCCTTCCTTGCACCAGCACATGGTTAAACCCTGACGCTCGTGGCACGGTCCGCATGAGCACTTCCGCTTCCTCCAGGGTCTGACAGTCAAGGAGTGCCCGAGCGATGAAATTTTTGGGTACCCCAAGCTGGCTATCTTGGTGACTTAATTCATTCACCGCCTCAACAAGACCAAAGCTATTTATGGCCACTGATGCTCCAATAACATTACTGGCATAATTTAATCCAAAAATTCTTATACCACTGATCTGAGCATCCAAAATATAGAGCTCCTCAAGTGAAGACTGATCCCAATCCTCGTTGTGTCCAAGCAGGTAACCATCTCCCTGCGGGATACCAATAATGGTGCAGTGACCCGAACCGACTACCCCGGGATCGGGGTTGGCTACCTCGCGATTGTTGGAAAGGAAGAGCTCAGCAAAAGGTACCTGCGCTCCATCGGCTATCCCCCGCAACTCCGCCACATACTGAGGAAAATACTGCTGCGCCTGTTCAAAGAATAATTTTGATTCCTCCAGATATTGACTAAGTTCTTTCGCAAACAGTCTCCTATTCCGTGCCAGTACGTTGGCGATGGCCAACCGCATCTGTCTGCCTATGGTTAGACCGACTTCATAGTTTGATCCCTGGGCTCGTCCTACCGGAAACTGTTTCATCGCTCTCTTCGCTTTGGTCTGAAATTCAGTTGCTTATCCATCCAGAGGAAACGGAAACCGCTGCGGTAACCTAACCTCTGATAGAATGCCTGTGCACCGACGTTTTCCTCTTCAACTAAGAGTGCAAAGAGTCTGATTCCCTTTTGTTTTACGCGGCGCTGGGCTTCTGCAATAAGTTTCTTGCCTATGCCCTGCTTTCGATACGTTGGCTCAACATAGAGCGCTGAACAGTACGCCCATTCATGGAGAACGCTCAAGAGGCACATGCCGATGAGTTGCGTGCTATGTCGAGCAACGAGCAAAACATCATTTCCCGGATTTTTTATCCACTCGCGAAGCCCTTTCTTAGAGTACCAATCACCATCCTCCCGCACCCATAACTCTCGGGCACTCTTTCCCCACCGAACCATGGTCGGTACGTCACCAATGCTCGGAGAACCAATGCGAATAGTAGCGTTCATGGCCAAGGGAAAGGAACGAGTTCGGAAATCTTTTTGACCACATATTCGCCGTTCTTGTTTGCCATCACGACATCAATATCGCGCTTCGTGCGAAGAAAGTTCTCATAGATAAGTTGCTTGCATATTCCACAGGGATGACAATAGCGCTTACCATCCTCGCCCGTTAATACAGAAGCAATAGCGACAAACTCGTGTTCGCCGTGGGCCGCCGCGTGCGCGAGGGCCGCCTGCTCGGCATGAAGCGTGAGGCTGTAGGTATCGGAGTAGTACTGACCGCTGCTGTAGATATTCCCTTTACTCGTCAGGACCGCGCTCCCGAAGCGGAAAGAGGAACCTTTTGGAACATAGGCGTTATCGAGCGCCTTGATTGCCTCTGCTACTAAGGGGGAGTAGTCGCTCATAGCGTTGTCTTAAACCATTTTACAACATCGGTAAGAAACTCCTCCCGCATCGGTCGCGGAACGTCGGTGATGCCGTGGTCGCCGCCTTTGAAAATTTTGAGTTGTTTCTTTTTACTTGAAGTGGCGGTAAACACGTGCTTTGCTTCTGCTGTTGAAACCTTCGTGTCCTGATCACCATGTATCATAAGTACCGGTTGCGTTAATTTTTTTACCTCCTTGATCGGATCAAACGAGGCAAGACTCGGCCAAAATTCACGGCCCACCGTCGTCTCTTCGCCGCTTGAGCGAGGAAGACGTGTGTCACCATGAAAGTTGACTGTCACGCCGCGCTCTTCATAGACTCGGCGGATACTTTTCTCGGGGAAATATGTCCCGCTTACAAACACATAGGACTTCACGGCAGGGTTCAACCCTGCCAAACTCAAAACCGTTGGCACACCGTAGGATTGTGCCAGTATGCCGATGCGCTTCGTATCCACATCAGGCCGGGCAAGCAGCCATTTGAGTGCGTCCTCAAATTGCTGTGCGCGCTCGTCAAGCGGCAACTCACGAACTGATCCACCTACCCCGAGTCTTTCCGAGGGGTCGGGCTTGAAAATATCAAACTGAAACTGAAGCGTAAGAATACCACTGTCGTTGAGCCGCCCCGCGATCTCATCCAGCGATCCGTTCCACTCATGCATGGTCATCCCTAATCCGTGAACAAATATTGCAGCCGGAAACGGCCCGGGGCCGGATGGTCTATGGAGTAATCCTTCTAGCTTCTTTCCGTCCCGCGTTGGAATCCACACAGATCCTTCTGTCATAGCGAGGCGACCCAATTGGTCACTATGGTAACTAACTCTTTCTCTTTTCCAGCATAACTGTGTGTTGCTCCAAGAATAATGGCGCTTGTGTAGCTTTTCGCACGTGCGTGTTGGTCAAATATCTTTTTTATTGCACCGATTGGCCGGTCTGCAGTCTCATCAATTCCTGAAAATACGACGAGGAGCGGTTTTCGTATGCAACGAAACGCCGACAACACGTTTGTTTTGTCGCCGTAGTTAAAGACGTCTTCTTTTGAGTGTGGTGCAAGTAAACTCAACCACCGTTTGGCAGACATGGGGAAAAAATGGCGTGTGAGAATTTCATCTCCTTTGCCTTCCCGCACCAGCTTTTTCATGAGTGCCACATTCGTTTTATAGTTTACTTTGTCCGTGTTTTGAGAAAACCGATCAGACATAGGACCGGCAAGCACAACCCCAACAACTCTTGGGTCTCGCTTCGAGCACGCATAGTAGCAGACCTTGTTCGCTCCTGTACTATGGCCGACGAGAATAACATCTGTAAATCCCTGTTCAACCAAAAATGTGACACCTGCATCGATATCAAAAACGCAATCTTCAAACCGCTCCAGTCCAGCGCCGTACATAGCGTGCCGATACCCACCCCGTTTTCTCTTATCAATTTTCCTGATGTTGGCGACCACATCATGGCCGCGGTTATTAAATGACGCAAATCCCATGCCTTTCGTTTCACAGGCTTCGGCAAACAGATTCATGAGGTTGACATCTCCGTAAAATCTCCCCGTCAACCCATGCACCCAAAGGATAGCTTTCTTTCCCGACTTCTTCGGTTTAACATACATCCCCTGATGAATGAGCTTGTCTTTGGTGACAACTTCCACAAGATAAAATTGTTTCATAGTCAATGAACTCTTCTCTCTTTACTTTTGTTGTACGCAAATGCGAGGGCCGGCAGTACTGCGATCAGGGCACTGATAGCTGAAAGGTAGAATGCCCATGCCACACCGAATGCGTCCGAGACAACTCCTAAAGAGATAGGAGCCAGCATACGAGCGATGCTTCCAAAAAATTCACTCACGCCAAACGATCGCTCGTAATCACCATGGCCTTCCACAGCTTCTGAGACCATGGTCTGGGCCACCGGCAGAGTCCCTTTTGTCAGCGCGCCAAGCAACACGGAAAAACCCACTAACAATACGTACGAAGAAGTATTGACGAGTAGAACGATCATGACAGCCATACCAATCTCAGCAACAGTAAAAACAGTAGTATTGCCAAAACGATCAACCCAGCGGCCGAGGAGTGTTTTTCCAAGTAAATTGCCGATAAAGTATGTTGCACTAATCGTCCCCAACAAAAATACTGGTACTCCTTTTTGGAGGAGAAGAAACGGTAAAAACACAAATAGCGATGAACTTGCAAACGAATCAAATATTCGCGCGAGCGTCACCCAGATAAATTGAGGGTTTATCAGGAGATGCCGAATTGGTTTTCGTTGTGTGTTTCCCACAGGGGAGTCAGGCAAAGTTATTCTTTTCCGCAACACGAAGAAACAGATACATGAAAGCACCAACCCCACAAACCCATACAGCGAAGACGTCATTCGCCAACCTATCCACGCCGCAAAAAACGTCACCAAAGAGCTGATTAA
>CAYNJY010000007.1:43413-55607 GCA_964397755.1 uncultured Gammaproteobacteria bacterium | reverse complement strand
CAGCCATCAAAACGGATTCGTCGCTTGATCTCCTCACCATATGTGCAAGTATGCCGCGACTAGGCGGCGACTTGCACAAAAAATCCCCTTGGATCTCTCCCGGTAAAGACCGAGAGAAGTCCAAAGGGATCCTTCGACTAGCTCAGGATGGTGCCACCCTTGTTCTCGGCTCCGCCGATCCTCCGTAGCTTGAGGCGAAGGAGGACCAAAATACTCCTCGTATTAGCCTTGACGAGAAGTCAGAACCGACTCATTTAATGAAACCTACTTTCCGCCCGCCATTTGGTGGATCCGGATTTCTTCGGTTTCCGGCTCAGAGGCTCGATGGGGTGGGAACGATTCGTTTCATAACCCCAATTCCTCGTCACAGCCTATTCAATTGTGCATCTACTTTACTACAGGCCCGAACGGATGTCAAGAGCCAAAAGGGAAACCATGTTTTTCCGAATTCTATGTTGATAAATAAAAAACCCTATAGTATAATAAACCACTAAACGCTTATGGGAGTTGAGTCAAACCTACCATCTCGAGACGAAGGGTATTTTGCTAGGTATAGTAGTAGAATTATAAAAATTGGCATACCTGCCATCGTAGCAGGCAAGGCTACTTCCTTCATGTGGCCCTCAGTGACCCAATATTTTCGTGAACTCGTGCACGCCTCTTCGGCAGGAGAAATTGGTTTATTGGGGGCGCTTTATTTTGCGTGTTGTCTAGGTTTACCTGTCGCGGCAATTGGCATTCTCCACCGACTCAGAACAGGTCACTAACAACTTTCACGTTTACACTTTCCAAGTGGAATAGGTTCACACCTGTTCTAATCACGTGATTGCACCTTCCACCCTCTCCCATCACTCACAATCTCAATATCTCCTTCTTCGTCGGTTCTCACAATCTTCCTGTCTTTCTGTCTTAACAGTCTTGGTCTCTAGGATTTGCATATTTACGCGGTATAATAAAGTCTATATGCTCCGCTTTAGAGCCAGCTTTGCCGCTTTAGCTATCATCCTTTTTCTGGCAACCCGTCTCCTGTCTCTGACATCTCTACCAATATTTAACGATGAAGCAAGTTACCTGCACTGGGGACAGATTACCTCAAGCGAGCAGCTTCCCTGGTGGCCACCATACACACACGCTGGGAAGAAACAGCCGGGGATTGTTTTCCTTTTGGGACTTGTCCAGAAACTCCCCGGCGATCCACTGATCCTTGGCCGGCTGGTGAGTGTCGGTTTTGGTCTTATCTCTTTCCTGCTCACCCTTTGGGTCTACCGTAAGCTCCGTCAGAAAGACCCACTCGTTGTCCCAAGTCTTTTGTATATATTCTGTCCATATTTGATATTCTTTGATCGGATTGCACTAGCCGAAAGTGCAGTCGTTGCAACTTCGGTGGCGACCCTCCTTCTTACCCTCGCGCTGACCAAAAAGCCCACTACCGGCAAAGCCATTGCGCTTGCCGTGGTTTTGGTATTTGGTTGGTGGATGAAAAGCACAACCTTTGTCCTTGTCCCCGCTGTTTTGGCAAGTCTTATACTCGTGGCTTATGAGAAACCGGTGGCCCGGAGGCTATTCTTTAAGTCACTCCTTTTTGTGGCATTAACTGTGACAATACTTTTCCTTTTTGGACTCCTAGGTCCTCAATCCCAGGTAGTTCCTGACGATATCCTCCTCTCGCCCAGCCAAATCATGCAGTTTCCTCTCAAGCTGTGGCTGACCAACGCCCTATCCGCAATAACGTGGCTTATTGCCTATCTAAGCCCACTGGTGTTTGTTTTTGCCCTCCTAGGGGTAAGGATAGCGGTGCCAAAAACCGAGGGGAAAATACTCGTGCTGTTTGCCACCCTGCCGCTCCTCGCTGAACTTCTCATCGCTAAACTTTTTACCTCTCGCTATCTGGTTCTCGTCACACCCCCGCTCCTTTTACTAGCGGCTGAAAAACTGCGAACGCTTAAAAAGGGGAAAATGATAACCCTCACGGCAATGGTTTTACCCGCTGTCATAGCGAGCCTCATCCTTATCCGATCACCTCTCTCCTTCTTCTCTCTCGTCAAATACCTCCCTCTTGCCCGTGATGATTTTGGCCAATACGTCCGCTCCTGGTCTTCTGGATGGGGCGTTCGGGAAGCCGCTTCTTTTATTGCTCGTCAAGCACAAGAGGGAGACACCGTCGTGTTCGTTAGACCGGACAGCGGCAACCCAGAGGATGCTATGTACGTGTATCTGAGCCGGGAGCCGTGGATATCTGTGGTCTATGTCAACGATCTTGGCGAGATGTTAAACCAAAAAGAAAGCCTGAACAATCCAACGTTTCTCTTTGTCTCGCGTGGCCCTCAATACGCCGGACTTGAAGGGAAACTCTTCGAGCTCGCCCGCTTTCCCAAACCGCTTGATGACGAATTTATCGGGGTGTACCAAATCCAACCTAACGGTCTTTAACTTGGGGGGCGAGCGACCACCTCTTCCCATCACTCACAATCTCAATATCTCCTTCTTCGTCGGTTCTCACAATCTTCCTGTCTTTCTGTCTTAACAGTCTTATAGTCTCTTCGGCCGGATGGCCGTAGGAATTTTTGCCGACGGAAATCACTGCCAATTGAGGTTTCAGCCAGTCAAGGAAGGCTTCGGTCATAGCAGTGCGGCTGCCGTGATGCGGGACCTTTAGCACTTCCACCCTATCGAGTGCCAACTTTACTCCCCGATACCTAGACTCCACCCGGGTATCCGCGTCTCCGGTCAAGACCGCGTCGAAGGAACCGTAACGGAGCCAGAAGACGATACTCGCGTCGTTCAGGTTTGTGGGAGTCGACGATACCCCAAGCACGCGGCTCTCCAAGGCGTCCCCTTGCGTGCCTGCAATGTCTCCAAGGGGCCCCCTTGCCAAGCTAGCGACCTGTTCGGCAGAGGGCCAAAGTACAGAAAGGCGGGTCGCTCCCACGTCAACGTTCTCGCCCTGCGAGACAAAGCGCACGGATACCTTCTTGGCGGCAACGGCGTCAATGAGTTTCTGATACCCTTCGGTGTTGTTCGCCACGTCGCTGCGGACAAAGTAGTCGACGCTGAAGCGATTGACAACCTCAATGAGTCCCTGCAGGTGATCCCGCTGGGGATGGGTCATGACGACAAGGTTTATGTGCCGATCCCAAAACGGCATGTGCCGGCCGAGGCATTCAAGGACTTTGTTGTTGGGTCCGCCGTCAACCAGCATGTCCCGGCCATCGGGAAACCGAACGTAGGTGGCATCTCCCTGGCCGACGTCACAGAAGGTGAGGTGCAGTTTTCCGTCGGGAATTGTGGCAAGGAAACCAAAAAGAAGTACAAGGCCTGTAGTTATTCCGCTGATGAGGTAGCCTGTGCGCAACTTAAACATAGATTCTTCTGTTTCTTATTCGAATTATGAACAACAATCCTCTGCTCCCTGTCACTGTTTCAATGTTTTAACCATGAGAACAAGACCTAGAAGAAATGTTTTTATGTCTTTTGCTCTCCTCACCAACCGACACTCGCCAAAGGAATTTTGCTCGTTACGACAACAACCTGGATCAGATACTCGAGGAACACCCAGGCCACCCAACCAACCGCCTGCCCCAACGGCAACCAAACCGAACCGACCACGGAAACGAGCCACCCCATGACAGTGAGCGGCGCGAGCGTCCAGCCGATGAGGACGTTTGGCAAAGGCGAGATGAGGGAAATCCTGTGGAAATGAAAAAATATCAAGGGAATCGTAAACACCTGGGCGGACAAGGTCAGCCGCAGATTCTCCTGAGCCAAAAACAAAACCTTCCCCACTGCCCTCGCTCCCCTGTTCGGCTGACTACCACCGACCTCTTTACCTCCGAATAGTATGATCCCCAGCGTTGCCAGCGCCGAAAGCTGAAAGGAAAGATCGGTGAGCCAGGAGAAATTTAGCAATAACATACCTCCGACTGCTAACATCCAGGTAAGTAGCGCCCAGTTCTGCCGGCCGAAGATAACCGCGAGCAAACTAATGCAGCCCATGATGGCGGCTCGGACGATGCTGGGACTTGGCCCCACGAACCAGACGAACCACCAGATGAGGAGCATCGTTAGCAGACTAGAGACTCGTCTGCTAACAAACCATAGCAACGCAAAGTTAACGAGCGATGCCATGATCGTGATATTCATCCCCGACAGCGCCACGATATGGAGCGTCCCTGTTTTGACCAGCGCGTCGGAGAGGTCTTTTGAAAGAGAGGCTTTTGTCCCAAAGACAATCCCCGCGAGTAATCCCGCGTGCGGCTCCGGGAGCAGGCGGTTGATAATCCTAGATAAACCCTCAACTGAAAATGGGGTCATTGTCATAGCGACAACTGGTCCTTAAGCTTTTGAAACAGCGACTGACCAAGAACCTTTTTCGTCAAGAGTTCTTCGAGGCTTCCGTACGGACGGTTGCCAATGACCTTTTTCGCAATCACGGGGCCGATTCCGGGGAGAGATTCAAGCTCTGATTGGGAGGCGGTGTTGACAGAAACGCTTGAGACGCCGGAATCGCCTGAACGAATCGGGATCAGACCTTTAGAAGATTCAGGGTCAGACCCCTTCCGTGGAATGTAGAGCTTGGCGCCGTCGGTCAGTTTCGCCGCCCGGTTGATGGCCTTTGCGATGCGTTCACTGTCAGAATCAGCCGTCAACCCGCCGGCCGCGGCAATCGCCTCCTCCACTCTGGCGCCTTGGGCAAGCTGGTAGACGCCGGGGCTAACGACCGCGCCTTGAACATCCACCAAAATCCCTACTGAAGCTTGTCCTGAGGAGCCGACTTCTGGTGGCGACGAACGGGAAAACTCAATCGGTATACTCGTTTGAAACGATTTGATGAGGATTGTGAGGGATATTGCGATAAGGAGAAGACTGATTCCGCCCAACACAATAGGAACTCGGTAGGTGCGCCAAAACTGTTCCGGCGCTTTCGCTGTGGGCTCATGAGACAACTTCATCTCTCCCATTACACCACAACCGATAAAAGCTTCTCAATAGTCATACACAAAACTCGTAAGTAGTTGTTTGTACATTCCACAAGCAGAGGAAACAAAAATATATGGGCATGGGACAACTTGTCTGTTGCAATGGGCTAGACCACGAAGTTAATAAGTTTACCGGCCACGAAAACTACCTTCTGAACCTTCTTCCCTTCCAGGTACTTCTTCACCCGTTCACGGCCGCGGGCGAGCTTTTCAACCGCTCCCTGGTCGAGCAATGCGACTCGTGACACGTGACACGTATCGCGGAGCTTTCCATTAACTTGAACGATAATAGGAACCTCCTCTTCCACCAGAGCCTTCTCATCAAAACTTGGCCACGGCTGTTGGTGCACCGAAAACGAGCCGCCCAGTCGCTCCCACAATTCCTCGGCTATATGTGGCGCGTAGGGAGCCAAAAGCAGAACAAATGTCTTGAGTGACTTTGGGTCAAGGCTTCCGCCTCGATCTCCAATGAAGTTGGTAAACTTCATCATCGCGGCAATCGCGGTATTGTAGCGGCGGCGCTCCGTGTCCTCCGTGACCTTCTTGACCAGGCGATGGAGGGCTTTTTTGATTTCCATAGTTGGGGTCAGGCCTTTTGAAGATTTAAGGCCAGACCCCAAACTTGCCATGGCTAGTCTCCAGACTCGATTGACCCATCGACTCATGCCTTCCATGGCGCTATCTCGGAAATCGCCGCCTTGATCAAACGGCCCCATGAACATAAGGTAGAGCCGCAAAGCATCCGTTCCATATAGTTTGATATATTCATCAGGATTAACCACGTTTCCCTTGGACTTACTCATCTTGGCGCAGTCTTTGATAAGCAAACCGTGGGCGTAG
Organism: uncultured Gammaproteobacteria bacterium; assembly: GCA_964397755.1. GTDB lineage: Bacteria > Patescibacteriota > Microgenomatia > UBA10105 > UBA927 > CAYNJY01. The sequence goes on along the minus strand of CAYNJY010000007.1, from coordinate 49,791 downwards.
AAGTTGGGAAACGGTTCTTCAAAGTCCAGGTATCCCCAATCTTTGAGCGCCATCGTCACAAAACGACTGTACATAAGGTGGAGGACGCTATGCTCTGCCCCGCCGGTGTACATGGAAACCGGAAGCCACTTTTTGGTAATCACCGGATCCCAAGGAAGCTGTTTATTCACCCCCGAGGTGTCCCTTGCCGCCTGCGGCGGCAATTCCTCCACCTCGGGGGTGGAAATGCCTACCGAAGGATAGCGCAGAAAGTACCACGAACTATCTAAAAAGGTATCAGACACATCTGTTTCCCTTCGTGCGGTGGAACCGCACTCAGGACAAGCTACGTGGTAAAACTCTTTGTGTTTGGCAAGGGGTGCGACTCCATCATCCCCGGGTTTATAGTCCTTAATGTACGGAAGCTCAACCGGAAGCTCGTCCTCAGGCACCGTCCACCATCCAAGCATTTCCTTCTGTTCTCCACGACCAGCCTTTTCACATGCCTCACAAAATATCATCGGTATCGGCGGCCCCCAGTAGCGCTGACGGGATATAAGCCAATCGCGAAGATGATAGGTCACCTCTCTTTTGCCAATTTTCTCCTGAACGATCCAACTAACTACATCGGAGATAAGCTTTTCATCGATTGTACGACCAGAGAATGGACCAGAGTCCTTAAGGGTACCCTTATTTTCATGGGCGTTAACCGGTGTCTTTGGGTTAGTTCGATCGACTACTTCTTTGAGCGCAATCTTATATTTCTTACTAAACTCCCAGTCCCGCGCGTCGTGAGCGCTGCAGCGTATAATACCGGTCCCAAAATCCATTAGAGCAAAATTCGCAAGCCACACCGGCATTTTACTTCCAGAAAAAGGATCAATTACGTATCTGCCTGTAAAAATTCCTTCTTTTTCATCAGCTTTTGTTTTAGTTTTTTTCTTACTATTTTTATATACTTTGATATAGTCTAAAACTTCTTTCTCACGAACTGTACCCTGCACGAGTGTTTCCACTTGAGGGTGATCGGGAGCAAGAACCAAAAACGTATCTGCAAAAAGCCAAGCTGGGAAAGCGCTAAATGCATCAAGGGTTACGTCTAAATCTTTGACCTTATGATGAATAATTACTCCTTCTTTCTTCCCTATCCAATTCCTTTGTGCAATGAGAACTTTTTCTGACCAATCGAGGCTAAAGGTATTTCCCAGCAATTTTTCCGCATATGCGGTAATTCTAAAAAACCACTGTTCTAATAATCTTTTTTCAACCATATTCCCGCAACGCTCACATTTCCCCTCGATAACCTGCTCATCTGCCAATACAGTCTTATCATTGGGGCACCAATTCACCTGAGACTTAGCTCGATAAGCCAAACCATGCTTAAACATCTGTACAAAGATCCACTGTGTCCATCTATAATAATCTGTATCATATGTCTCCAGCTTACGGGACCAGTCAAACATACAGCCAATCTGTTGAAGCTGGCGATAAAAATTCTTTTCCGAGATCTTCGCGTGGTCGACAGGATGTGTGCCTATTTTAAGAGCGTAATTCTCGCTGTGGATACCAAAGCCGTCCAAGCCAATCGGCTCAAACACGCTGTAGCCAGCCATCCGCTTGAATCGACCGTAGATATCGCTTCCGGTGAAGGCGTACATATTGCCCACATGCAAGCCTTCGGCTGAGGGGTACGGGAACATCATGAGGTTGTAGAAGGGCTTGCCCGCCGTAGCCTTGGCGAAGGCGGGGGTATCAAGCTTGACCTGGCTCCAGCGCACTTGCCATTTCTTCTCTATTGTTGTATAATCGTAACGATCTTTATCAACCATATATTTAGCAGTATAGCGAAAATTTTCTGCCAAGCAAGCACTAGCCCCGCACAAGGAACAGGAGTAAATACTATTGGATATCAAAGAGAGGAATCAAACCATCAGCGGTTTCGGCCAAAGACCGGACGCATCCGTATAAAATCTTGAATAAAACCGTCTCGAGTCAGCTTTCAGGAGGACAAAAAGAACGGAGAAATACCTGAGAAGGTCCCGTACGCTCTTCACAAATGTTGATATTTAGCCCTGTCTGACGCCCTAAACATTTCTTAGCGCTCCTTAATTATAAGTGCTAACAGACTCCACCGGTAGTTGCCCTTCACGATAACACCGCCCACGCTACTTCTCAACCGTTTCAGAGACAGAAAACAGCAAAAAACTATACGGCCTTGAAGGAGAAATACTATAAGACATAGGTAGGTTTTAGCCTCCTCTGCCGCCCTTCGTGTTAAACGCATTTTTCCATGCATAACGTTCTGATAAAAATTGAACACGACGAAAATATCACACTATATCATACAAACTTTATTGATAACCACTAGAGAATGGATCGCCATGACAATATCTATAAGTATGCGGTAATTCGTGAAAACTCATGTCCAACCCAACTTTCTATAACTTTTATACCTGTTCTAACCATAACCTAACTAGATCATCTCCCTCTTGACAGCCTTATTAAGAACAGATTTACTAGAATTAATGCCTGGTGTAATCTGGTCTAATGTTCTGGATTACCTTGAGAAACTCAAGGAGAGTTTTGTCGGCTTTCTCGCCATAGAAAACACCTCTTGGCAGACCCAGAAAAATTACCGCAGCGACCTTCAACATTTCTTCAGCTGGATACGTGAAACCATTGCCGAGGAACTCTCGAATGTATCTTCACATCAGGACCTTCTCCGACACTTCGACAGCGAGCTCATTCGCTCATACCTTCGTGCCCTTACGCTCGCACATACGCCGGTTCCAACAGTCAACCGAAGGCTCTCGAGTCTGCGCGCATTCTTCCGCTTCGCTACACTCAACGGCTGGATGAGTGTAAATCCCATGGACCCGATTGCGAACCTTCCCATACAAAAACAGCCAAGCAAAAAAAGTTCAAGGAGACAACAGGGTAGGATTCAATCACGTCTCCCCGAGGCGCATCTTTTGGAAGCACCTGCCGAACTCCCCTTGCCCGGTGGCAGTGCAGCGTCTGTCGTACCATCGGCAATCCCGAGTGCTCCACCACCTGAACCTTTCCTTATGGAGGTAGGAGAAGGAGAAGGAGAAGCGGCGCAATCGACCCAGCCGCAGCCGGGTGATACGTTTGTCGTACCTGCCCGAGAAGGAAAAACAGCGCATCGTCCGTCACGCTGGATTCTTCAAAAACTTCTGTCTCCCTACGGACTCCTTGGTATCCTCCTCCTTCTCCTTCTCACCTCCGGCGTTATTTTTGCCCAAATCATCGGCATCCAAGGCGGTGCGGAACGAACCCTGCCCTCCCGTGCGCAGGAGGGCACGACTCTCGTCGGAACAGAGGGTCAATCACCTACTACTGCCTCTACCCAACAGGCAGGAAGCGTACTCGGGGCAACGGGGGCGACAGGAGCGACCGGCCAGCTCGGACCCACGGGATCGACTGGTGCCACGGGAGCGGTCGGACCTGCTGGAGAGTTAGGACCCACGGGATCGACTGGTGCCACGGGTACAACCGGAAAATCTGGCGTGACCGGAGCCACTGGAGTAACCGGAACCGGAGGCCCGCGCGGAGACATAGGACCAACCGGATCGACCGGACCATCCGGAGGCGCAGGACCCACGGGAAGTACGGGTGCGACCGGTGCTGCGGGACCAAGCGGAGCAACCGGAGCAACAGGAGCCACGGGAACGACTGGTGCCACGGGAGAGGCCGGTCCGACCGGGAGTACCGGCGCAACTGGAGGCGCAGGTCCAACAGGAAGTACAGGAGCCACAGGAGCTGCCGGCCCTACGGGGGTAACCGGAGCAACTGGAGCAACCGGACAGGCTGGGCCGACAGGAGCAACCGGAGCAACCGGAACTGCGGGAGCGGCCGGACCCTCTGGCGCAACCGGAGCAACCGGAGCAACAGGACAAGCAGGGCCAACCGGGTCAACGGGAGCCACGGGGGGCGCAGGACCAACTGGGTCAACCGGAGCGACGGGAGCGGGAGGACCCGCGGGAGCAACAGGTGCTACCGGCGCAACCGGCGCAACAGGAGCAGCCGGACCTACCGGGTCAACCGGAGCGACGGGTGGAGCTGGACCAACCGGGAGTACGGGGGCAACAGGAGCGGCCGGACCGACAGGCGCGACCGGGGCTACGGGCGCAACCGGTGGAGCTGGACCAACCGGGAGTACTGGAGCAACCGGAGCTGAAGGACCAAGCGGAGCAACCGGAGCAACAGGATCTACAGGCGCGACCGGGCAAGCTGGACCAACAGGAGCTACCGGAGCAACCGGTGGTGCAGGACCGACGGGGAGCACCGGTGCCACAGGAGCGGGAGGGCCGACCGGAGCAACGGGCGCAACTGGAGCGACTGGCGCTACAGGAGCGGCCGGTCCAACCGGGAGTACGGGAGCAACGGGCGCAACAGGTGGAGCGGGTCCGACGGGGAGTACCGGTGCCACAGGCGCAACGGGGCAGGTTGGACCTACGGGGTCAACCGGTGCTACCGGACAAGCTGGACCAACGGGGTCAACTGGGGCCACGGGAGCGGAAGGGCCAACAGGGTCAACCGGTGCTACCGGCGCAACAGGAGCTACTGGGCAAGGAGGTCCAACAGGAAGTACGGGTGCAACCGGTGGCGCTGGACCAACCGGGAGTACTGGAGCGACTGGGGCTGGAGGGCCAACAGGAGCAACAGGGGCGACTGGGGCGACTGGTCAGGCTGGACCAACGGGGTCAACCGGGGCCACGGGAGGCGCAGGGCCCACAGGGTCAACCGGAGCAACGGGAGCGGGAGGACCCACGGGAAGTACAGGAGCAACAGGGGCGACTGGGGCGACTGGTCAGGCTGGACCGACCGGGAGTACCGGAGCCACTGGTGGGGCTGGACCGACCGGGAGTACGGGGGCAACAGGAGCGGCCGGACCGACAGGCGCGACGGGTGCAACGGGAGCGACGGGACAAGCCGGGCCTACAGGATCGACCGGTGCGACCGGAGCTACCGGTCAGGCCGGACCGACGGGAAGTACTGGCGCAACAGGAGCAGCTGGACCGACGGGAAGTACTGGAGCGACTGGGGCTGAAGGACCAACCGGAGCAACCGGAGCTACTGGGTCAACCGGAGCCACGGGTCAGGGAGGTCCCACAGGCTCAACAGGCGCAACCGGTGGAGTTGGACCGACAGGAAGTACTGGAGCGACTGGGGCTGGAGGGCCAACTGGGAGTACTGGAGCTACCGGAGCTACTGGGCAAGCAGGACCAACGGGTTCAACTGGAGCGACTGGTGGAGCTGGACCAACTGGGTCAACCGGAGCCACGGGGGGCGCGGGACCCACGGGAGCAACCGGTGCTACCGGCGCAACAGGCGCAACCGGTGGAGCTGGACCAACTGGGAGTACAGGGGCAACAGGAGCTGGAGGGCCAACTGGGAGTACAGGGGCAACAGGAGCTGGAGGGCCAACTGGGAGTACTGGAGCTACCGGAGCTACTGGGCAAGCAGGACCAACGGGTTCAACTGGAGCGACGGGTGGAGCTGGACCAACTGGGTCAACCGGAGCCACGGGGGGCGCTGGACCAACTGGGTCAACCGGAGCCACGGGAGATGGAGGACCCACGGGAGCAACCGGCGCAACAGGCGCAACAGGCGCAACCGGACAGGCTGGACCTACCGGCGCAACAGGCGCAACCGGTGGAGCTGGGCCAACCGGAAGTACTGGTGCTACCGGAGCTGGAGGGCCAACCGGAAGTACTGGTGCGACTGGGGCAACCGGAGCGACAGGAGCCGCTGGACCAACTGGTTCAACAGGAGCGACTGGTGGAGCTGGGCCAACTGGTAGTACGGGGGCAACTGGGGCTGGTGGACCGACTGGCGCAACCGGAGCAACGGGAGCTACGGGAGCAACGGGTCAGGGAGGACCAACTGGGTCAACAGGAGCGACTGGTGGAGCCGGACCGACCGGGAGTACAGGGGCAACAGGAGCAGCCGGGCCGACAGGAGTGACAGGAGCAACAGGAGCTACGGGAGCAACGGGTCAGGCCGGGCCGACCGGGAGTACAGGGGCAACAGGAGCAGCCGGACCTACCGGGTCAACCGGAGCGACGGGTGAAGCAGGGCCTACTGGCTCTACTGGTGCCACGGGAGCAACGGGGGTGACCGGGCAAGCTGGACCAACGGGTTCAACTGGGGCGACGGGTGGAGCTGGACCGACCGGGAGTACAGGGGCAACAGGAGCAGCCGGACCTACCGGGTCAACCGGAGCGACGGGTGCTACTGGTGCTACCGGTCAAGCTGGGCCGACGGGATCAACGGGAGCCACGGGGGGCGCGGGACCCACGGGAAGTACCGGAGCAACCGGGGCTGGTGGACCGACTGGCGCAACCGGAGCAACGGGAGCAACGGGTCAGGCCG
>CAYNJY010000007.1:32227-43313 GCA_964397755.1 uncultured Gammaproteobacteria bacterium | reverse complement strand
GGGGCAACCGGTGGAGGTGGACCAACGGGGTCAACCGGTGCTACCGGGGCAGGTGGGCCAACCGGAAGTACTGGTTCAACCGGCGCAGCCGGACCGACAGGAATGACGGGCGCAACCGGCGAACGGGGGGCGGCCGGACAAAACCTATTTGACCAAACCAACAACCTCATTTACCCCTACCCGGTCGTCAACCGCTCGATCGCGCTCGGAAGCGATACGTTTTCTCCCTCCGATAATCCCTCAACCACCGCAACCGCAAGCGCCCTCATCCTCTTAAACGGCGACACCGGAGAAATCCTGGGGGCCGACACGGTCTTGGGAACCAATATCCGAACTGATTTGCGGACTGTCGGCAGCGTCTCGGATGTGTTTGTCTATGACACTGCCAAAGATCCCGATGCTGGCATCTGGCGAAACGACGAGCGGGCCAAGGCCTCCTCCTGGTACAACGAAACGCTGGACGCAACCGCCGTCGGCTGTAGCTTCTCGACCAACGACCGCTGTGGCCGCCGTGAATTTCCCGAAAAGGTCATCATTGTCGCGGCCGCGGCTAACGTCTACCTCTTTGACGCTAAAGACAACACCATGTGGATGCGTTTCGACCAAGGAACGGATTTTGCCCTTGATGTTGACCTCAACAACAACCCCTCTAGCGTCTGGGCCCTCAACGGAAAAGTGTACGTCGCTACCAACGGCTCCGCTGCCACCGGACTTTACGCCGTTGATTTTAAAAACGACCGGATTGTCCGCTATAACGCGACCGACGCCCGTGATTTCGCTGAAAAAATCGACGGCCGAAACGCCGATCCCGGCACCGCCTACGCCGATCAAGTCAGGACCGGCCAGGCAATCGTCAATGCGACGGTCAACGACGCCCATGTTGCCCGCGTCGGTGCCTCCTACTACGTGGTTGCGGCAACCGATGCCGGCGTCTCGCTCATTAACGAAACCACGAACGGCTCAACGCTCGACTACACCGACAATGCCCTGGACGACTATAACCAGGTGTGGCTTGACGCGGAAGGGAACCTCTGGGCGACCAACGAGACAACAGCTACGCTCGAGCGCTGGAATAAAGTAGTAAATGACAGTGCCGATGAGAGTCCAGGGACACCCGATGCCACCTGGGACGAAACAACTGTGCCGGCTCTCATCGCGGGCTCAACCGCCCCCACCATCCAAACTACTCCGGGAGCCCTCTTCGTCACCGAGGGTACCTCAACCGTCGACGGCCGCTCGCCAACGGTCTACATGGGAACAAACGTGGGGCTGACCGCTGTCCATACTAAAGCCGGCGATGAAACCAATGGCAGCGTCAAGTACTATACCGGCGACTACATCGGTGAGGAACTGGTGGGAGATATCCTCAACATGATGCCGTTTGCCGGCGGCGCCAACCTCTCGGCCAATACCCTTCTCGGGGCAAACGACAGTGATATCTCGGATAAGGTGAATGGCTGGACGACCTCGGGAGCGACCAACGCGCCCGCCACCTCCGACGGTGTGCGCGGCTCTGGCCTTGATTTTGACGCGAGTGATGATTACGTCTGTACCGGAACCGTTGCCGGAACCTGCGCTGATGACGCTGATCTTGATCCGGCCGGCACCCTCCTTTCGGTGGGCGCCTGGTTCCGGCGCGACAGCAATACCGCCGACGCCGATACAATTATAGCTAAATTCGGCAACGCCGCGGCTGACCAAAGCTTCCAAATTCAAATTGCAAGCGGCGACACCATCACCTTTATCACCAGAACCGGCGCCTCGGTCACCTCTGCCTCAACCGCCAGCTACACCGATACCACCCTCTGGCACTTTGTCGTCGGCACCTACGACGGCACCAACCAACGCTTCTACGTCGATGGCGAGCTGGTCGATACTGACGCCCAGAGCGGCAACCTGACCAATAGCGCTGTGGCGGCCACGGTTGGCGCGGACCTCTCGGGCGCGAGTAACGCCGCAGCCAACTTCCTTGACGGCGATATCGATGACACCTTTGTGACTGCAGAGACGCTTTCGGCCGGGCAAATTAAGCTCATGTACAACATTGGAAAACGGGCGCTCGAGAACCACACCGCCTCCAGAATTACCGGTGTCACCGGCACCAACAGCTACCAGCGGCTCATGGGAAATGCCTCTGGCGGCACATCCACCTCCGATACGGTCGCGGCGGTCGCCGTCTCTGACGGCCGCGAGTACTTGTATGTGGGTCTTACCGACGGGAGCGGCAATACCGGAGGAGTGACGACCGTCGGCACAGACAGCGACTCGGCCGTTGACCTCTATGACGCAACCGCCAATACCGGCAAAGACGATGATATCGGCACCCAGTTTAGCGCCAACGACGTTGTCTCTCTCTCCGTCGCCGGCTCGCCCTGCCATGGCTATAACAGCGGATCAACCACCTGCAATAACAGCGCAACTCTCGCAATCGGCGGAACCAACGATACCGCCACCCGCGTCTGGATGGAGTCCTCAACCATCTCTGACTACTCGGCTCTAGCTCTCATCGCCGGCCCGGTCCTCAGCAAAAACCAAATCACGGTCAATAACTTCTTCCGCGTCTACAACACCTTTAGCAACGAAACGCAGAGCTCTTCCGGGGAAAGGATCGAAACCCCGGCGCTTTCGGTCGACAGTAACGGCAACCTCATCTACAACTACTTGGGAACGTCGGTAGGCGCCACAGCAATCGACCTGAACGACAGCATTTTGACGACCGGCACGCTGTTTGATCTTGCCTCGACCTCAATTACCACCGGCACCCTCGCGAGCTTCATTGGTTCAGCCATTACTACCGGCACGGGCATCGGCGGCACATTTAATGCCCTCACGACCGGAAGCGGCCTATCTATTACTTCCACCGGAACCATCACCACGACCGGAGAACTTCTCAACCTGGCTGCAAATTCCCTCACCACCGGCGCGCTTCTTCGGTTATCCGCAACCGGACTGACATCTGGCACTGGAATTGAATACACTGGGTCGTCGAGCACGGGCATCACAGGTAATGTGCTTTCTCTTACTTCAGACGTGGGTTCTGCCGGCGAACTGATTAATCTCGCACCGGACTTTAGCGGCTCGGGTGTTACCGGCTACGGCGTCTACCTTTCCGGAACGGACTCCACAGCCAATGCCAACACCGATTATGGCCTCTACTCAACCATCGCCCTCACGGGGAATGCGGCAAAAACAGGGGTCGGCTACTACTCCACCCTCTCCACTTCCTCAACCACCGCCGATACAATAGCCGCGTTTGACGCGGCAACCACGACCACCGGCATCATCACCACCGGAACGCGATCGATCTATGGGGTACGAACCCAGCCAAACAGCACCGCCGCCTCAACCGGCGGCACGACCAATGTCTACGGCGTCTACAGTAAATCTGACGGCACCGTCGGTGCTGGCGGGACCATCAACGCCTACGGACTCTACGTTGCCAACGGCACCATGAGCACGACCGGCACTTCTACCAACACCGGGCTCTACGTCGAAGCGCCAAGCGGCGCGGACAGTAACTACAGCGCTGTCTTTGCCGATGCCGGCGGTGCTGATGGCGGCGGCGTGGGCATTGGCAATGCTGCACCGGTCGGGCTTTTGGATGTGAGTGGCGCGATAACCGGAAAAGCCCTCGTGATCATAAACGAAACCGGAGACCAGAATATTCTGACTGCTTCTGCCTCTGGCACGACCCGCTTTAACATCCAGCGCGACGGCGATATCGAGAGTCAGCGGTTCGTCGATATCGCCGACAATACGTTTCTCCTGGATCCTGCGGCAACCGGCGTATCGCTCAACATCGAAGGCGATATACGAAGTAACGGCGCCTTCACGATCGACAGTAACGGCAACGCCAATATCACTATCGACTCCGGTACCAGCACCATCTTCCTCGTCGGCGGAGCCAGTGGCGGCAGTGACAGTGTCTGCGTGAGCTTTGACGCATCACCTACCGGCTGCGGCGGCAAACTGAATGCGGCAACCATCGACCCTCCCTATACGATTAACGGCGAAAAGTTTGCAACCTTCATGCCGAGTATGACCGGGGTAAAAGAGGAAACGACCGGCATTGTCCAAACATCAGAGTACGTGCCCGGCGTCGGGTACCGGGCGATCCTTGACTTTGCAGGAAGCGAAAAAGGCTCAGACGTGTGGCTGTTTGCGAAAACCACGGACCTGCGGCGCACTATGGGCAAACTCGTCATTCTCCTCTCACCAGCCAGCAGTGTGCGCAGCTGGTACGTGGTCGATCCAGTGGCCTTCCGCGCCAGTATCTATACCTCACGACCGACCACCGTCTCCTACCGGCTGACCGCACCCCGCTACGACTGGCAGCAGTGGACCAACGAACGCGACGGCACTGGCGAAGGGCTGGTCATTAACGATGGGCAGGAACTCGCCCTCACCTCCGAAGGAGAGGTACTGGGTGAAGAAAGTCTTGATCTTTCCAGCCTCACCCTCTCCACACCGGGTGTGGAAGACGTTCACACACCCGGTGTGAATCAACCGGGCGTGTACTCCCTCCTCGACACTTCCGGCCGTATCATCGAGGATGTCGCCGCCTACGCCCAAGCGGTTATTGGAGAGCTCCGCGTCGGGCTTCTGACAAGCCAAGAAATTATCTCCCCCATTGCCGAAATCAGAGAGCTTCGGACCGAGACTATATCACCGCTCTCGTCAGAAAGTACTGGCATTGCAGTCAAGCTGGGAGAAACCCAGACCTTCGGCATTTACACCCCGGAAGGAACTCCCGCGGCGGTATTTGACAGTCAAGGCAATGCCACGTTTTCTGGAGAGCTGCGCGCCGTAAGTCTCCACCTCGGGGGTGATGCCTCTGTTTCCGGCTCTCTCTACGCCGACCGGATTGTGACCAGTTTCGGCGATCTGGAGGAACGCCTCCAGCTTCTTTCCAACAACCAAAAACCAACAACCGACAACCGTTTAGACGCCACAAGCTCCGCGCTCCTGGCTCTTCTTGCCCAAGAAGCGTCAAGACTTACCTATGACGCCTCAGGAGCAGCCATGCTTGCCTCACTTCTGCCTGAGGATATGCTCATCCCCGGCAGTCTCGCCGTCTACGGCACGACCACCCTGGGCCCGACGATTGCGACAAGACCCATCTATGTCGAGGGCACTCTTGCCTTAAGCGCGAGCGGCCTTGACAGCATCGGAGGCAATACCCTCTTTCTCCAAAAGAATCGCCTGGCGGATGTTGACATAGCAGGCGGAACCATCCTCATCAACACCCTCGGCAACGTCTATATCACCGGCGATCTGGCTGTCTCTGGCAACGTCAGTATTGCAGGGGTTTTGGGCGTCAATACGATAAGCTCATTCGGCAAAAATCTCTCGATCTCTCTTGAGGGAGCGACAACCACTCCCGAGGGAACGCCGAGCTCCTCTTTCGGCAGCCTTCTGATCCGGGGCATTGCGGAAAAGGTGGTCGCCTCAATCGACGCCTCGGGATCGGCAACCTTTAAGAAATTAAATATCAGCGTAACTCCCCCACCGGAAGGTACGCCATCGGCAGGTATCGTTGCCTACACCTCCACAAGCCAAGACACCATCGGCATCGCAACCTTGGCAGCCGGCGCGCTCAGTGTCAAGATCCCAACAACTGCCGTGACCGAGGACTCCCTTATCTATATCACACCGGTAACTTCTACCAACAACAAGGTCATCTATGTCAAGACGAAACTGCCGGGTGAAGGGGTCATCGTGGGCCTGGATCTGCCCGCTCCAACAGACATCAAATTCAACTGGTGGATTATTAACTAAATTTGTAGATTGTTTTTAGTCCGCGCACACCACGTAGTCGCTTCCGGAGTAGACTCCCGTGCAGACGGAAGCGCAGCGGGACTGGGAGCTAGCGATCTCCGGGTCCGAGGGGTTATCAAGCGGCACCTTCAGACAAAAGTCATCGCCGCTACTGCGCTGGTAGTAGTACATACTGCTCCCCAGTTCCGAGGGAAACTTCTTCATGTAGATGTTGTCGCAGCCGGCTCCTCCCGCGGCAAAATCAAGGGTACTGCTGCAGGGACAGTTGCCCGCTCCCGTGGCGGCGCAGCCGGCGATGTAGTTGAGTTTGCCGATGCCGACGCTCACTGCCGCGGGGTACTTGTTGTAGTCGTTGTAGTAGAGACGCAGGGCGCTTTTGAGTTGGTTGGTCTCGGCTTTGCGCTTGGCGTCCTTGGCCCGCTGGCGCGCCCCGAGTAAGTTGGGGATGGTGACGCTGATGAGCATGGCGACAATGCCAATGACAACCAGAAGCTCGATAAGGCTGAAGCCGCGGGAGAGCGAGATGTGATTTGACTTCATACCTTATGGTGTTGTATTACTACTTGACGTCCCGTAGGTGCAAAGAGCGTTGCCTGAGGAAGCGCAATTTGTGCCGGCGTAGCCAGCTTGATTGACCCCTTCGCCGGCGTCGTCGGTATTTTCAATCCACGCGTAAAGCTTGTAGGTATTTCCAGAGCCGCTGTAGTAGTATTTCCTCTCCCCTTTGGGATCTTTGGGGAGCTTGGCCATATAGATAGTCTCCGGACTCGTTAGCGTGTTGCTGAACTTTTGCCCCCAGGTACACGCTGCTACCCCTCCGGCGCCGCAGGCAAGCGGGTTGCCGCTGGCGTCAGCTGAGGGGTACTTCCCAAAATCATTGTAGTAAGTCTCCAAGGCTCTTGCGATACTGGTTACGTCAGCTTTGCGCCGCGCGTCCCGACCTTTTTTTTGAGACGAAACGAAGCTACCGACGCCGATGAGAACGAGGATGCCCATGATGACAATAACGACCATGAGCTCAATCAGGGTGAAGCCACTCTGTTTTTTCATTTTGCTTTTTTCATTGTACCATCTCCCCGTTTCCCTTTTACCGTTTACAGTTTACAGTTTACAGTTTACCGTACCTCCTACTGTTTGCACCAATATTGCGGGTTACCAGGACAGGTGTCTTTGCATATCTGTTCGTCAGCCCAAGAGCGCGAACAGCCGCTGCCGGCTGGGTCGGCGTACCGATTGCAGAACCCGCCAGGCGCACAGGCGTAGTTTCCTTCAAGTATCGGCGCGGGAGTCGGCGTTGGCGTCGGCGGCACATTGGGGTTAAACCCGGGAGGTGTGACAGGAACTCCGGCCGCGAGACAATAGTTATAATTACTGCCATAGCCGCACCCGTTGACCGGGTGGCAGCCGATGGCGGTGATTTCAGGATCTGTCAGGTCTTTGAGCAGAGCGCAGATGACGTAGCCGTTACAGATATTTCCGGAATCAGGCACGTACAGGTACGGCGTCTGGGTTTGCGGGTCGCACGGAATTTTGGCCAGATACGGAGCAAGCTCGCTTCCATCACACGTATCAAGAATTGTCGAGGCCGGGTAGCAGCTTTTATCGTTAAAGTTTTCTTCAAAGGCACTGCGGATTCTCACCAAATCCTCTTTCCTTCGCGCATCATAGCTCCGGTTGATATTCGCTTTGATGTTGCCCAGGAAAAAAAGCGACACGAGAATCGCGATAAGGGCAACGGCAATAAGAAGTTCAGCGAGTGTCCAACCCTGTCGGAGGAAAACGTGAGACAGTTTCATGGCGCTTGTTCCAGTATGGCTCCTTCACTGAAAAATTTCAACGGGATCATACCGACGCACCTCTCTTCCTTACAGGAGTGACCAAAAGACAAGCAGGTTTGACCCGATAATCACCAGACAGAGAAAACAGTACGTTCGAAGGACACATAACTGGAGGCAGAGAAGGTACATCGAAAACAAGGCAGCTACCGCAGCCAGTACCCGCACGAGGGGTACGGACCAGGGCGCTGAAACCGCGAGAATCAGTACCATCATCAGAGGATAGTAGAGAAGTCCAATGAGTTCGTTTTTGATCCCAAGGGTTTTGCCGTACTTGGAGCCCACGACCTGATCACACCCTGTACCAATGAGACAGATCATTTTCTTGCCGCGCAGAAGCCGTGTATGGTACTGCCAGTAGAGATACATTGTCGCGGCCAAAGCTGTGAGTAACAAGAGAACGACGTGCGCCATGGTACATGCCCCCTTACTGTATTCTACAACAGAGCATTGGCCCACGGCTGTCTCCGTATTGACGTCGCAGGAAACAGGCCCTACAATGGGTTCAAGTCTATGGCGCGCTATGCCTCTTTACCAAAACTAAATATCCTTATCGGTTTGCTTATGGTTGTAGCCATAGGGCTTGGCGTCCTTCTCTACCGTGATCGCACCAACACGTACACACTACCGAAAAATGACAGATCGCTTAAAAAATATGCAATCGGATCGTTCGTGATACGAGGCAAGATAACGAAGAGAGAGGCAGAGCGTATTACTTCGTTTCTTACACAAACAGTCAAAGAGTCTCTTCGTCCGAAAGAGCTTGTGCTGCGGCCCGCGCCCACACCTCAGGGCCAAAACATTCCACCGCCACCCACGTATATGGGAAATTGGAATATAGACGGAAAATACCTTTCCTTCCTCTATGGTCTCACCGCAGACAAGAAGCAACCGGCATATTATCGCGTATGGACTATGACGCCGGGCAGTACCGTCACCACAGCGCAAGCCCGCGAGTACCTCGGGAGTCTCATCGCAGAAACCCAGCTTGCGAAGTTTGGCGAGGTCAGCTGTAAAGAAACAGTCGATCCTGGTACCCAAAAACCCGTCACAGAGTGCGCGGCATTGAAAACGGAGGAAGATGGCACACTCATGGGAATTACTGTTCGCGCACCCGTGGTCATCGATCAACCAAAAGAAAAGACGCAACTATTCCCTGTTCCGCCGCAGACCGTGATTATCACCTCAGCGTGTCTGATTCCGAAAGAAGGGACAGAGTTTTACCAAGCCTCCTCGTGTATTTAGGAGCTCACCAAAACCCTTCCGGTATATCCCCCCGTAGGCATCTCTGGTCTAGACCGGCTGGAAGTTTTTTACAGTACGCGGCGTGTCTACGCGAGCCTTTGTGAAACGAGTAGGAACCGTAAAAGAGAAGCCCATCGTAGCAATAATCGCCCACACCCGCTTGCCGGGCTTTCTCGCAAACGGCAAGAGCCAGTTCCTCGTAGGCCGGATCTATTTGGATCAGCCGCATTGCCGCGTTGCCGTAGCACCACGTTCTGTCTTCACCGGGAAGTTTCTCACAGTAGGATGCGAGATGATCGATCGTCCCACCTTCTTCAATTACCAGAGACACGGTGAGGCTGTTGAGGGCCACATGATTGCATGTTCTTCTTTTGATGCGATCGGCGGCGTACGAACAGTAACGGAGGAGTCCGTCTGGCCCGGCGCGCATATCTGGGCTATAAAGCGGCCAGGCTTCCCGCCGGCACACTTCCCAAATTGGTTGGGTAAACTGTCTGCAAAACCGCTCTGCTTCTTCTTTACTCGTAAGAGCAAATCTCGCCACCAGCGCCTTGTCCTCGGGTTCGAGAGGCTGAAATACAGTCATGAGGACCCCTTCTGTACACGTTTGGACGTAGTTTCGGCCGTCTGGTTTTGTGCCGATCTCCAGACAAAGTGCTGCCGACTTGGGAATATCCGCGTTGGTAATATACATCGCCAAATGACCAAGAGTGTGGTAGCACATGGAGCGCTCTACTTCCGTAGGTCTCCAGCTGCCTCGCGGTTCGCATACATCTGAAAAATCCGGTTTCACCAGTTCAATTTGCGCATCGGTAAGAACTTCTGTGTTGAACCGGCGCATGAGAGCGCCGTGCAGGCAGCCATTGTTGCACATAGTTTGGGGACAACGCGTAACAACATCTTTCCATTTCGTACTATCTTTTTCTGTCTCTTTATAGCTCAAATTATGACCTAATACATGACAGTACCTATACTGTTCGTCTTGCTCCTGGATACGCCGCGTCACTTCAAATGCTTCTTCCATGCTGATGCGGTCAAGTAATTTGGGTATCTCACTGTCGTAGCAACTCGGCGCAAACGAAGCAGAAGCGCATGTAGAGATAACAGACCGCGCATATCGGTTGATCCTTCCCGGCGTACCGACAGACGAGAAAAAAAGCACACTAGCCTCACTAATTGCGATAACCCCAAGAACACCCACAATGAAAAGATTACCGTGCTTCATAGCTGGTTTTCAAACCTCCCTCGAACTTCCCGACACACACCTTCGTAGATTCCGCCCATGAGTTGACACAACTCATCGCCTTTCGTTAATCCATACGCATAATAGACTTGCTTTGCGAACGCATCGGCACATGCCTCCTCTTCGTTCGGAATATGTGGTGCTGCCTTGCAAAACGTTCCGAGAAAATTCGGCAGTCTCTCTTCTTCCACCGAGCCAACAAGCGCCTTGACAAAACCACGAAGACAATACTCCGCAAAATCATGGGGTCCCCCTACGTGAGCACAGAGCGCTTTCATTTCCTGGAGCGATGTACCTGGATTATCTATGGTAAAGATTCCCCCGTAAAGAAGCATGCTTCCCAAGTGCTCCATGGTGTAGCGGGTAATGGTGTCATCGCCGATCTGCCGCAGGTGCGCCGCTGCGGCTCGAATGTCTCTCCTCTCCAAACCAAACACCACTGGGACAAACTGATCATAACAGGATAGCTGGTATCGCGCCTCTTGCTGTTGGCACAACCAAAACGGATCGTCACGATTGGGCGCAAGCGAATAACCGTGATGGCCGAAAGCGAGGGCTACCATACCTCCAAAAATACCGTTGAAACACTCCAGCTCATCCGGAAGCCACCGCTTGCACTCTTCAAGACCTCTCTGGGTCAGAGCTTCTGGATCGTTCTGATAATCCGGAAACAACGAGAAAATAATCCCGTGGCCGATGCCATGGTAGCATTGCTCCTCGACCCTTACGCCCGTGATCTTGCCTACTCTTATCGCCTGGCACATGCTCACTGCCTCTTTCGGACTCCCGCCGCCGTGGGAGACGAACTCCTGCATAAATCCATGGAAGAAGCCATAGCCGCAGAGAGGTATATGGCTTGACGCCGGCAGACGGCGTGTTTTTATATAGAGCCAAAAAGCCTCCTCGCCAATCCGATGGGCAAACACGTGGCACTTCGCGGTAAGCTCTCCCGATCCGGGGCGCAACGAGAGAAGGAGCGCGAGCG
>CAYNJY010000007.1:17842-32217 GCA_964397755.1 uncultured Gammaproteobacteria bacterium | reverse complement strand
TTCATGCGTCGGCGCGCGAGGGACCGGTTCAGCCGGCGGACTGCGCGAGCGCCGGTTCGACACCCTTCTGCCGGACGACCCCACCAAAGAATTCCTCCCAACACACCTGTGGATCGCCGTCGCTGTCCTCTCTCTTCTGGCAGGTTTTTTGCGATGCGGAGTTTTTGTTCGTGTCGGCACCGGCAGCGCGTTCTCCTCTTGTTATTCTTCTCTCTCTTTTCTCTTTTGACAACACGCGAATCACGCCTCTCATTGTGGGGTTAACGTGATCATGGTAATACCAAGTTCCGACCCGGGTAAAGACAAACTGCCAACGATCACCGGGGTCGATCGGCTTCTTGGGGTCAAATTCGGGGTATAACAGGTGCAGTGGGTGCAGGTCGCTTGCCGGCCAAAATCTCTCTCCCGAAACGGTCCGGAAGGCAACGGTGTCACCCTCATTGACAGTGACTGCCCGCGGCCGAAAGCCACTCGCTGAAACTGTTACGGTAACCCACCGGTTGCCCCCCGCGATTCCTTCGTCAAAAATCCCCTTTGCCATCCACGCCAGCCCGACTACTCCCAATACCACGGCAGCGAGGAGGAAAAATTCTTTCTTCACCACCATACGGCTCTCCTTCCTAAAGACCCGGGTACATACGGGCTCTTTCCGCAAGACAGCTTGCTTCTTCCGCGGGTCTGCCAGAACAGAGTTCGCCGGCTTGGCTGCGATACGCTTCGTTGGCAAAGAAGGCAAACGATGCGCCCGCCCGGCACGCGATCCGTCCTGTCATATCAGAGATCTGATCACACGCCGCTCTCGTAGACGCTGCCTCATAGCGTAGCTTCGGACCCAGCGTATAGCCTATCCCCAAGGAACAGTAGCTTCGATCGTCGCCAGAAGCGACGTTTGCGCAATTGGAAATAACCTCAGAGACGTTCCCGCCGCTCGTGTCAAACCACCAAGAGGGAAGCGCGAAATAACATGCTTTCTTGTATTTTCCACCGACATCATCACATGGTTTATATACATCAGCATCTCCTCTCGGTCGCACAGATGGCGACAACTTGTTCCCATCAGTAATAACCGGAAAGAAATACTCCATAAACACCCCGTCGCTACAACCCAGTAGCGGATGAGGCCATGAAAGCTTGCTACAAAGATCGAGCTGTTCTCCTAGCTTATCAGGGCCGAGATACTCTCCGAGACCATGGCCGATGCCATGCGGGCATCCGAGCCCTCCGGGACCGTGTTTTTTTAAGCACTCCTCATCGAGCCTTCGAACAATCTTTTTCCCTTTTTGCGCCATGGCCCGTCCGAACACGGTATGGTAACAGCCGAATCCAAACCGCGCGTCGCACACCCGGACTGCCTTGTCACCCTCTTTCTCATACGCAAGTTCTCCGAACATATGCGCAACGGCGTGCTGTGTCTCGATCGTTTCATCTGCAACAACGTTCGCAAGCTCCCCGTACGTTTCCTCAATGCCGCGTGAACTGATGCGAAGACGCAGCATGTTCTTTACTCCCTGCGGGTCAAACGTCGGTTGGAAAAATGCTCCCATCACCTCTCTATTGCACTCCCGCTTCCACTGGTTTGGAATAGTCGCGCAGATGCTCGCGACCTCTTTTGAGTCAGATGGGAAATTAAACCGAACCGCAGAAACTAGCTCCTGATAGCACTCTTCGGCCGCCTGTTTTGGTGCGCGGCTGCACCAGGCGAGAGCCCGCGGCAAGTTTCCGCGGTCAGTTTCGATAAACCGAGAGGCAACTTGCCCCCAGCATCTCCCGTGCCACTGCTCATCGAGTGCTTGACAACGATCGGCTATCTCCTCTTCATCAAACCGAAGCTGAACGGCGAGGATATACACCATGGCGTTCATACACTGTGGCTGATCTAGCTCAGGTAGGTACTGACAGTACCGGGCTATTCCGCCCGGAGACACTATGGTGTCGAAGTAGATCGGCCACCCTTCAGCCCAACACGACGCCCGCTTAAGAGGAGAATCAAATGAAGAACAAAATGTCTTATGCATACTCTGGGATACCTCTTTTCCTGCCAGAAGGGCCTTGTCCTCCTGTTCAAGCGGTTGGAATATCTGCATGAACGCACCGTCGTAGCAGACCCTGCGGAAATCTCCCTGTTCCTTTTTCTGCGCCAGTCTGTCGCACAGCTTGGTAGAATCGACTATGTCTGCTTTCGTTATATACATGAGGAGGTGCCCGAGCGCGTGGTAGCAGGTGGCCCGTTCCATTCCCGTTGGCTGCCACGTTTGTCTGGGTTCGCACGCGTTCTCAATCTCGGCAAGTACGTCGCTGCGGGGCGTGTTCTCAAGCGACTCGGAGCGGAATCGCTCCTGAAACGCGCCATGGATGCAGCCGTTGGAGCAGACGCCGGAGGGACAACGAGCTGCTACATCTTTCCACGCAACCGGGTTTTTGCTGGTTTCGGCGCTGCTTATGGCATGGCCTACTACATGACAATAGGCAAACGATGGATCACTTTTCTGCACGGCCTTCGTTATGGCGAACGCTTCTTCAAACGATACGCGCCGTGCAAGCGTGGCAATTTCCCTCGTATAACAGGCCGAGGAGTCGCGCTCGTTTGTACACCGTTTTACAATGGTTGTAGAACGAAGGTTCCTATAAAACGCACCGGGCCATCCGACCGGACTCCCAAAAAGGATTACGGCCTCTATAGCCGCCACCGCGATGAGGATGAACACAATGATAGTCTGCCTCGTTCCTACGACCTGCTTATTCATTGCCTTGTACTCCCTGAAACCCGTGCTATCTGTTTTCTCCTGAGTTTCCGAATCAGGATACCAAACAATGGCAGGTCGTCAAAAATATCCCGCCACGATAATCCACGTGGAGCAAACGGCGTATCAAAGAAAAGAACAAGAAGGAGGAGTATCGATTCGTAAAAGTAGATCCCCATGGTCACCTGCGTCCCGATGTGAAAGCAGACCAAGCCCCATGCCCACAGTCGGTGAAGACGCGGCCGGAATGCAGCAAGGAGAGCAAACGTCTGGAGGTATATCATGAGAAGGTACGGAAACCATCCAACCCAAGGGTGTTTGAGGATAAATCCCCCGAGAATACCCGCTTCGCCGGCTTGGATCATCCACCCAGCAATCTGGTAGGCAAATGCCATCGGATGAAAGGCAGATATATCGCCACGGAAGGTCTGAACCACCGCCCAATACAGTTTTGAAACTCCTCCCATGCTGTAGGTCAAGAGAAAAAATGCCTGCGCGGCCCAGACAACGAGGAGAAACATGCGTTTGCCCCCTACTGTTTGGCTGTTTCGTGGCAGGAAAAGAAGAATAAAAGCGGTATAGAGCCACGGATACATCTGATGGTTGGGCTGCTCAAACGAACTGATGAAGGCGTGGTACTCTAAAATACCCAGAAATACAGCGAGTCGAGCCATGAGATTCAGCGGGAACAATGCACCAGCCAAACTTCCCAAAACGTAGAGCGATCGTACGACAGCCACAGCAACGTTGTATGACACCCAGCGTGCCCAAAAAATAGACCACAGCGGAAACATAGGCTGCTCATTTGTCAAGCGCTGATTGCCGTACCCAAACGCGGCGAGGAATACCACAATGGCGTAGAAGCGCATGACGAGACTCTGGGCTTTGACGAAAACGTCGGGGTCTTTTGCCGCCTTTGACAGTGAAAAACCTCGCGTGAGAAATTGATCGAGGCGTTGTATAGTTCTCTTCATATGATTACTCCTGCCCGGCAGTCAGCGTAGCAACGGAAACAGTCTCTCTGACTTCACTTTTTGTTATAAACATCACTGGATCGTATTCAAATTTTACTATCTCGTACCGGGTATCAGGATAACGAAATGTTTCTTCCAATAGGCGCTGATACTTTGGAATAATTGATTGATTCGATTGTTCTTCCAGCGCACGGCCAAAAAACAGCAGTATAAGGGCGTAGACCGATGGATCAACAGTTTTTTTCGTATAGGTACCGTCGTCGTCACGATACCACACGGGTTCCTTAAGGCTGGTCGGCCCAACACCCAATATCCGTACTTCATACATAGGCAGCCTGTTAGGTATATCCGAAAAAAATTGCCAAGAGAGAAAGGGATAGAGCTCTCCTTCGGGAAGTCGATCCGTTACAAGACCTGCAGCAACGTATCCGACAAATCCCAACGCAATGAAAAATTTCGTTCTGCGGTATCTGACCAGACTCGTTTTACTATTCATAGAACCTATCTTCAATTACAACGAATCAGCACAGCCTTTGCGATATGATAGAGGTAGCAAGGCACAAATCATCTCTACCTTGATCCTGCTATAACGGCCTTTTATTGTGGCTATTACGCCCTGGTAACACCGCGCGCGCTCATCGTCAGTTAACACCGGACTTGCACAAAACGAAAGCGCCTCCCGGTACTCCTCCTCAGCCGGGCCAAACTGGATGATGCCTGCCGCTATCCCACCGATACATTCATCCCAGTATGACTGGTAAGAACGACACAGATCAACTGCATCTGTGAGCGGTTTTTTCCCTATCATAAACCGCACGCTATTTTCTGCTATTGTCTCTAGAGCAAGCGCGCGATACTGTTCCTCGGCGTGCGCAAGAACGATGGGCGCGGATTTTTCAAGCGTATGCTCTCCCAGCCAGAGAACCGCGGGCATCAGATCCCGGTAGCATGCCTCTTTAAATCGCACCGGCTGCTCTTTGCAGAGCCACAAGGGATCATCGCGACGCATCACCATGCCGTTCTCGCTGTTGTAATAGGCCAGAGAAACTGAGTCAAACACACCCGTCGCACAGAGGGTGCGCTGTTCCTCTTGTGTCGCAAACCGGTCACAGAAGGAGAGCGCCCGTTGGATCACTGCCCACTCGTTGGCACGATAGATAGGATTGTGTATATCGGTGGTCCCGTGGCCGATGCCGTGGTAGCAGGCATAGACTGCGTTCGGCGTTTCTGATCCCAGCGTCGCATCGACGTAGGAGCAGAGCCTCCGTGCTTCCTCGATGCTTCCCCCACTAACCACCATTGCCTCCATAAATCCGTGGTAGAAGCCAAACGCGCAGATCGACGTCGCGGTAGTCAACGCAAGTTTTTTGTTTGCAGAAAACTCCGCATAGGCTTTCTGGCCCACGATGTGTGTGAGTTCATGACAAAACGCAGCAAACCCCGAATCGCTTTGAGACAAACGGGCAATCGTCGCCAGTCCGCTCGCTACACCATTCGTCTGCACTATCGTACGGACCGCTTGGTTCCAGCACTCTTTCTTGTTCGAGGAGTCTGCCCCTTCACACGTGTCGACATCAGTCTTCTGCCCACCGGTACCCTCCCATGCCGGAAACACAAATAAGGGTGCGATGGTTCTCTTAGCTAACTGGGTTGCAACCGGCACCACGGTAATTCTTCCTGTATAGTAGGGAGAAAGGTGATCGTGGAAGCCCCACGTACCTTCTCTCATAAACTGAAACGACCACGTCTCGTCAGGACTTATGGGCTTTCGCGGATCAAACTCTGCGTAGAGGTCGTGCGTTGGATGAAGGTTGCTTGCTGGCCAGTGATGTTTCCCGGTTTTCGTGGAAAAGGTAACAACAGTTCCGACTTCGACCGTAAGCTCCTCGGGTTCATACCCCTTTTCAGTGAGCGCTATGCGTGCGGTACCACGAAGTGGTAATTTTGATGCCTGGCGTTCTCGGGCAGTATAGTTCCCATACCACACCACTACAATAGCAAGAATACCGATGCCAACGGCGTACCAGATTTTTCGCCGACCGGGGAACAACTGTCTATTTTTCATGGGTTACCTTCCCTACAGGCGTCACGCCATGGGTGTGGAAGCTTCTGGCAATAGCGGGTACGGTCAAGAGCTTCTGGATGAAACGACTGGTCTGCATAGGCCACGAGGTCGGCAAAGCACGGCGTCGCGTCTCCAAAGCCTGCTAACCGATTGCATACGGCAACCGCCTCCGTCAGCTGGCGGATCGGATCTATTTGCACGAGCCGGGTAGCAGCCCACGCGTAGCAGCGCTCTCCATACTCCGGCGGAATACCCCTGCAGTAGCTCGCCAGGTTTTCCTGCCCATCTTTCTCGCTAAACCAATTCGTTGTAAGGACAGTAATGAGAATTCGGAAACAGTCTTCTCGGCTCTCTTCGTCCCATGCATAGGAACAAAACGCCTTCCCGCCCTCCGGCGTCTGCATCTGGTTGGCAAAGAGTGGATATGATTCGCGGAAGCACGCGCGTCGTTCACGGTCATCTTGTCTGCCGCAGAATGTTGCTACCTCCTCCGGACGCGGCTTGATCTTGATAACGAGGACAAAATCTTCTGGTTCAACACCCTGAAAGACCGTCATAAAAACGCCCTCAAGACAGGTCCCCAGAAGGTCATAGCCTTCTAGGCCATCAGTGAGCTTGTAGCAGACACTGCTTGCCCGATCTAAATCAGCACCGGTAAGAAACATCGCCAGATGCCCCATGGCGTGGTAACACATTGAACGATCTAGCTGTGTGGGAAAAAAACCCGGCCGACTCTCGCAGACACTGCGAAGATCGGCACGTGCTTCGGTTATCTGCTGATCGGTGAGAACTTCGTTCTGAAATCGCTGCATGAGTGAACCATGGAGACACCCGTAGTTACACCGCGCAGAGGGACAGCGGGTAAGCACATCTTTCCAGCGCGACGGGTCTCTGGCACTTTCCGCAAAACTCAGCTTATGGGCCACGACATGGCAGTACAGGTATGCCGGATCAGCATTCTGAAGGCGTTCGAGAACGCGAAACGCCTGCTCCATGGTAAGGCGCCCCAAAAGAAGAGGGACGGCTCTATCGTAGCACGATGACCTGTCTTGCTCCGTTTTACAGCTTGCCAGAATCCGTCGACTCGCGGAAACCACCATCGCGTACTTTCGCCAGTGTCTCCAGGGAAGGCTGACCAGCGCAACGAGGAAAACGAACATAACAACGAGAGAAACAAGAGGGAATCGTTTCATGATTTTTGTCTGATACTTTTGAAACACAACTGCTGCCACGCCGAGTCAATTGAGCGACAAATTGATTCTGATTTTGACTGCGCGTACCACTGGCGAAAGTACGAAAAGAGATAGGAAAAACATGACTGCTGTTCATCGCTGGTAAGGAGTGTCGACTCGCAAAACTCAATGGGCTTTTCGTATTCAACGTCGGGTTTCCCCTGCTCGAGCATGCCAAACGCGTACCCCTGAATGCAGGCATGGCGCAGGCGAGGCTGGAGCGTTCGGCAGATGGCAATTGTACCGCGGTGGTCGGTAGCGTTGATATGCTTCGTCCCCACAGGTGCCGCAAGATTAAGGATCGCGTGCTGAGCCATCATGTCGTCGGGGATATCTTCGATAAATATACTTGCGGACAAAAGGTCTCCATGAGCCAGGTCAAGGAGCGCGATGTTCATACTTATGTAGCATGGGTCTTGAAAGATTGCTTCCTGGTTCCTGCAGATCCCCAACGGGTCTTGTCGATCAAGAACGAGGTTATACTGCCCACCCAGGTAAAAATTCGCTAATCCGTTAAATACACCCGTCGCGCACCGTGAGAGTTCATCAGGATTTGACGCGACCTGCCGACAGAGACGGAGCGCCGGATCAACCAGAAGTTTTTCCTTTCCCCAGACTCGTGGGTCGTGGCTGTTGACGGTACCGTGGCCGATGCCGTGAAAACACTGCAGAGTGGCATCGGGGGTAACTGATTTGAGTTGGTCATCCACATAGGAACAAAATGATCGCGCAAGATTCATATCGGCGTTTTTGATAACGAGCTTCTCCATAAACCCATGGTAAAAGCCATACGAACAATAGGCCGTTTTTGGCGTGACGCGAAAGCGCTTTTTATTTTGAAAAAGTTCAGATGCCTTCTCACCGATCTGGTGTGTGAGGCTGTGGCAAGTTCCTCCTTCGATCGTGCCGGCGTCGTACGCGTCAGAAAGAAGCGTAAATGCTCTATCAATATCGCTATCTGACAGAGCGTTATTAATCTGTTGACCCAGACATTCCGGGCTCGATCCCATACAAGAATAAGACTGTTTTCTCCCAATAAAGCCTCGTATAACGAAAACTATTACACTTACTAAAACAACAAAGAGAATACATGCTTGAAACCGATACCAATGATGAGACGCAAGCAGTGTCTGAAAATTCTTTTTATTTCTCATAACGACAATAGTGTTTGAACTGCCTCGGAACCTTAATGCAGAGACGCTGTACCTTCCTTTGCGTATAGGTTTCTTTGAATATCCGTATGATATTGCGATAACAATCGTCGCGGTGTGTACTCGTCAATCGTTCGTGGGTACAAAAAACAAGCGCTTTGCGATATTCTTCCTCGGGTTTCCCATGCGCCATAAGGCCACCAGTAATCCCATTGAGACAGGATGTATGGAGGTAATCAGGGAAACTATAACAGAGATCCACGAACCGACTCTGATTGCTCTCTGTGACACTTCGTTGTATCTGTCCCGCAACAACGGAGTTCATAACAATATTTGCGACGTCTTGGTCTTTGATGGGAATAATAAATTGCTCTATAATTGTTTTGATATCGTGTCCGCTTATTGACTCAAGGTGCATCGACATCTCGTAGTAGCAAGCAAGACTTCGCTCACGACTTTCTTGAGCATCACACATCCACATGGGTTTCTCTTGGTCTAGTGACAATCCGTACTCAGATCGATCCATCCAGTCCGCTATTACGTTAAATGCTCCCTGCATGCACTCCTGAATTTCTGATCGGTCGACCGAAACAGATTCGCAGACCGAAAGCGCCTGATCGACAATCTCCTGCGGCTTGCCCCACGCTTCACCAACATGTGGCTCACGGACAAACCCGTGGCCAATGCCGTGGAAGCAGTTGAGTTTGATGCGAGGAATAGTTTTAGAAAGTTTCTTGGTGAGCTGCTCACAAAACTCACGGGCAAGCTGTGGTTCTGGCCGATCCCGGAAGAGATGCTCAAAAAGCCCATGATAAAAACCGTACCCGCAGTACACGGTCTCGGGCGGCAAATGTAAAGACAACGGGTCGGGGTTTTGGGAAAATACCTCGTAGAACGCATCACCGATGCGATGCGCTTGATTGTGACACCCTGCTGCAGTAAACAAGGGGTCTTCGTTGTATAAAACCTTTAATTCAGCAAGCGACCTTTTCACACCGCCTTCTTCATACGCAGTGAGAAGACGCGTATCCCAACAACGCCTCCGCTCGGCATTATCGGTGTCTCCTACCAGATCACACCGCTTCTTTACTACTCCGGAGGGCTTCACACCCACGATGACTCTTCCCGTGAATGAAGGAAATGTATGGTCGTGGTACCACCACTCACCGTCTTGATTAAACGTAAAACTCCATGTTGCTCCTTGGTCAACCGGCATTCTGGGATCAAACGCCGAATAATTCGTGTGAATCGGGTGGGGGTTACTTGCAGGCCAAACCGGCTTGCCTCGTGTATTTATAAACGTCACCGTCTCTCCCCGTTCTATCTGTATGACGCGGGGCAAAAATCCACGATCCGTAATTTCGACCGTTGTTGTCTGCACGGGTTCTTCGTAGCGAAGGCGCCATCTATTCTGCCAGTTGGATGCTCCGACAATAATGAGGATGAGCATATAAACGCTGAAAATTTTCTTGCGTGTACTCATAGAGTTTCACTCATCTGAATTGCCCGAAAGGGTGAGACGGATCGGTTTTGAGTGCTTCTTCGTGCTTCCTCAAGACACGCCTCAACTCCTTCTGTCGTCGGCATTCGACGGCAGGCTGCTTGTGTCTTATCCGCTTGGTAGTTGCTACTCGGGGCAATCACGTTTCCAATGCCTCGGAAGCATACGCGTCGTTCATCGTTTGTGAGCAACGCTTGGCACAACTGGCCGATTGCCTCGTAGTTATTAGCGTAGACTTTTTCCAACCACTGGCCAAGTTCGTAGTAACACGACTGCCGCCAGCGGGCCGGCACGTTTGGACACGGTGCGTACGGATAGCTTGGGTCAGAATCACGCGGTATCATGGTCTGAGCCCCGCTTGCTGGCACGGGAAAATTGTATTCCATAAAAACTCCACTGGAACAGCCATAGAGGGGCTCCTGCCACCGAAGATTCGCACACAGATCGAGTGCGTCAGAAAGTTTCTTGTATCCGACGTACTCCAATATCGCATGGCCCAGACCGTGCTGGCAGCTTTGGTGACTCGAACCGTAACGCTCTACACAGGATTCGTCGATAGTCGTCAGTACCTCTGTGCCGTGCTTGAGTATCGCGCTTCGCACGAACCCGTGGTAGCACCCGAACGAAAAACTCCCGTCGCAAACCGCAAATCCCGGGAGCCCCTCTTTCTCAAAAAGAATCTCACCAAAGATATGGGCGGTAGTGTGTTGCGTGCCAAAATGCTCGTTTGCGTATACTTTGAGAAGCTCCTTGTAGGCTCCAGCACCACCGTTCTTTTGAATTCGTCCTGCCCACTGTTTGCGAAATGCTGCAACATTCTCGGGCCTCCCGACTGTGAGCACAGCCGCTCCCTGCTGTGGCTTTTGCCTGCCAATCAGGTACCAGAAACCTACAAAAATACTCGATACAATACATAGTGTCCACATCGCTCTCATAGTGTGTCTCGTCTATTCAGACATTCAGACCTACGTGCCTCCGGGAGAAGATTGCAAAACCTCAATAACGCCCGTTTGTCTGAAATATAGAAAAATTCTATTCCGATCAGATGCTCGTAGCAGCGGTTCTGCTCCGTAGTTGAAAAAAGGAGACTACAGAAGCGAGCAGCAGGAGCCGGATCGTTTTCACCCCCCCAGATGAGTGAACTGATAGCCTGTCTCTGACACGAATATTTCCCGTTTTCGGTGGCAACGAGCGAACACCACGCGATAACTTTTCGCAAACTCTCTTCTGAAACACTCCTATCGTGTCGGATGTCTCGACCGCGGGAAAGCACCACAAATTCTTTACCGAAACCTTCGAAGCAATAGTCCTGATACGCTTGGTCTAATTCGGGCACGTGTTGGCAGAGAGCCGCAGCAGCGGCAATGTCACTTTCTTTCGGATTTTCTAAGGATCCGCCCACTGCGCGAATCAGATGCGGCGTCAGATACTGGTAACAGAACGGCTTGGCTCGTTCCGGCATGTACGCCGCAGTACATGGCAGGAAAACATTCTTGAGAGAAAGGTACTTCTTTGATCTCTCTTCCCAGAGCGCGGGATTATGGAACCCGCCGGAGATAATCTCCATGACAGCCCCGCTGATACACTGCTCGGCCGCCCCATCCGACTCGTAGCCATCGCGTGCTAATGCACACAGCCGCACAGCCTCGGGCATTTCGTACTCAACAGCAGCAAGAATTCCGTGCCCTAATCCGTGATAACACATGGTGTAGGCGCCGCGGCCGCCGGGTGCTTGCTCGCAAGCATGCCTGATCTCATCCAAAGCTACCTCGCCCTGTTCTAAGAAGAGACCCACGACAATCGCGTGACTGCAGGCGTTGCGAAAATCTTCGGTACACACGTGTATGCCGTCTTTCCCTCTCTGCCGGTACAGCTCATCGCCTACCACATGCCCCAGAAGATGCATATCTGTATTGGGAGGAAGCTTGGCAGTCTTTAAGAACTCATACGCATAGAGAGCTCCTTTCTTTTTTGCAAGGTTCTGAACGTAGGCGGAGACCTCGGGGAATGTCTGCGGCAGGGCAGCCAGTTCCTTGATTTCCCGTCGGAAGGGCGATGCGCCAGGCAGTATAATCGGTCGGAGCACACGGAAAAGAACACCGTTCATCGCGGCGAGTACAATAATGAGAAGAGAAAACCAGAATCGATGATCAGATGTTTTTCGTGTCATTGCTCGCTTTTCTTGAGACATTGGTTCTGCCAGGGTTTGGGCAACCGGCGGCACAGGGAGAAAAACTCGTCTGATTCCGCTTGAAAATTGTACGTTGAGTACAAGACCAGCTCCTGGTAACACGCCTCATGTTGACCATACGCCTGCGCTCGCTGACACAGCGCCACGGCTCTATCGATATTGCGATAATCAGTTTCTATGAAACGTGAGGCAGCGTTGGCAAAACACTGGCCCTGACGATCTTTTGGCAATGCTGTACAAAATGATATGATCTGCTCCTCGTCAAAATTAAACTGGCTCGTCAGGACGTAAAACATTCCGCTGAAGCAGCGCGTTTGGGCCGCAGGTGAGCCTGCCTGGTTGCAAAAGGAGACTAACCCAGCTGGAGTTGTCACTTCATTTCGGTAGAGCGGCCAACTCTCGCGCCAGCAGGCTTCGCGCTTGTCAGCGGAAAAGTTCCTGCAGAACGATGCGAGTTTATCCTTGGCAGGAGTAATTCCTTGTACTAGTACAAAATCTTCTGGCTCCAGCGGTTGGAAAATCTGCATGAAGTTGCCATCGTAACACAGGTGACGAAAATCCCGGCCGTCGGCCTTGTTCGCGACTTGCTCGCAGAAAGCCGTCGCTTGCTCAACATCCCCATCCGTCAGGTACATAAGGAGGTGCCCGAGCGCGTGGTAGCAACTGGCTTGTTCTAGCCCCGTAGGATTAAAACCCGGTCGCTTCTCGCACAGTGTCGCGAGTTCCACAATGACCGCCTCAAGCTCCTCTCCCGTGGGCGTTTGGCCGCGGAAGCGCTCCTGCAGTCCTCCATGGAGACAGCCGTTGGAGCATAAACCACTCGGGCAGCGACCGAGCACCTCTTTCCACTTGTCAGGATTCTGGCGCGTTTCTCGGGCGCTGAGCGCATGTCCCAACACGTGGCAGTACTGGTAGCTCGCATCTTTCTCCTGAACAATTCTGGTTACTGCAAATCCCTCCTCCAGAGACAGAACATCCACCAACTTAGGAATCTCCCTATCATAGCAGCTCGGCCGATACGGTTCGTTCTGACACGCCTTCACCACCGTATCCGCGTAGCTTGCCAGCGGCTTTTTCGCTGAAGGCAGGCTGTCACGCAGCCACCAGACGGTAGCAACCAGAACCACACCAACAAAGATCAGCTGAGAGTTAAGCCAACCAGACCGAGAAGCTATAATTATCTGTCGAACCGTCGGACTCATAACCAAACCAAGAGTGAATGAGTAGTAAATGAAGGCTAATGTTACGTTATATACAGAGTATCACACGACCTGTCTGTACGCTACCGCACAGTATGTCTATCATCTCCTTCACTGACACTTGACAGGACACTGGCTCCTCGAGTACTCTCGATCAAGAGCTCAAGCTCTCATTTTTCTATGCCCAAAACCGGAAAAACTCAAAAACAGAAACAGCAGACGCTGCGAACGGCTGTTTTCGTGGTTCTTCTTGTTGTCCTGGGAGCCCAAACCTACTTTCTTTGGAAAAACGGCACGCTTCAATCCCTCTTCTACATTTCAAAAACAGCTCCAGCCAAAAAGCTCCAAAAGGCCGGCCCTACCCCGACCCCGACCATCATCCCTCTTCCGCAGGGAAAACACGAATACACGGTAAGTCAGGGTTCAGCGGCCACCGGACCAAAAGTAGCAAAAATCATCCTCGACCCGCACGACCCCAAGGTGGGTGAAAAACACACCATCCACGTCACCGCAGGCAAACGTCTCTCTACAGTGGAGTCAGTAACGATTACGGTCGAAAGTGACAAGAAAAAAGAGAACTACCCCCTACGTTTAGTTTCCGGCACAGCTGAATTAGGAGACTGGGAAGCGAGCTGGACCACCGAAGATACGCACCTTTACAGCTTTGTGGTTACCGCCATCGCCAAAGATACGGCCAATCGCGAAACCAAAGTCGAGATGGTCTTTAGGAAACGTTAATTCACACGTCCGCTATGGCACCAAAAACGCTGTCTCTTACCGTCATCTGCGCGTTATTTCTTCTCATTGTACCTCTAGACACGGTTTTTGCCGCTTGTAGCTATCCCTTAATTGGCGCTGATGGTATGGATTGGCCCAACTGCAGCGCAACTATGGCGGCAAGCTGCAGCATCACGGCCGATACCACGGAAACGTATACCTGTGCCAGCTCTGAAACCGGCTCTACCAACGCGTATGAGGTAAAAGTAGGCGCTTATACGCTCACCCTGACTGCGGGAACGGCCGCCGTAAAAACCAAGCTCCAGACTGCCAAACTTGATACCAGCGGCACCGGGTCGGTCGCTATAGGCGCAAACTCCCAGATTGATTTAATCTCCACGCTTCAACTGGTTACCGATAGCGACGCTGATGGCTTTGCTTCTGATTTTAATACTACGACTACCTCGACAGCCGCTGGTAAGCGGCTTCGTGTGCTTATGAGAAGCAAAACCGCCGACTGCAACGACGCTGCCTATTCAACCACCAACACCTGCTACTCCTACGGCCAGGGTTACTACTATGGCTATGGCCAGGGTTACTACTA
>CAYNJY010000007.1:0-17742 GCA_964397755.1 uncultured Gammaproteobacteria bacterium | reverse complement strand
GGCCAGGGTTACTACTATGGCTATGGCCAGGGTTACTACTACGGCTATGGCCAGGGTTACTACTACGGCTATGGCCAGGGTTACTACTATGGCCAGGGTTACTACCAGGGTTACTACCAGGGTTACTACTATGGCCAGGGCTCATATGGTAGCTACTTTTCCTGTTTCCCAGCCGGAACTAAAGTCCTCATGGCCGACGGCACAACCAAAGAAATTCAAGATATTCAATCTGGCGATACGGTACTATCTTACGACCTTAAAACCGGTACACCAGTCACTGATACCGTAGGCATACTCTATATTCACCCCAACATTCCCGGCGGCTACCTCGTCATTAATGGGAAACTGCGAGTAACCGGTAACCACAATGTCTGGTCGGTAAATCGCCGTGAGTGGATTCACGCGCAAGAGCTAGAAGTTGGCGACTCACTCCTTAATCCGCAGGGGCAACCGGTGCGGGTTGACTTGATTGAAAAAGTTGAAGGATCCAACACACTCTACAACCTGGGGCTTACGGGAGAAAACCGCAACTACTTTACGGAAGACATCCTTGTACATAACTGGAAGCTTTAAATCCTCATCTGGTGCCACTTTTGCCCAAACAGGCACTGCGTCGTTCGGTAGGTACCCCTCGGCAAACATCCTGCCGTTGTGCCTGACCATATCCCCATGCCACAATCTCTCCGACGGCCTCGTAACATTGCTCCTCCAAGGATAGTTCGCATAACTTCAGCGCGTTTCTCGCGGTCCGTTCCACGCTTACCGCTGCCTCAAGCCCTCCCTGAAAGCAGGAGGCATGCCAACTGCCGGTTTTCTTACAAAAGTCTATGAAGCGGTCAGGGGCATTTTGGTAACGAAAGTAACTTCGTGCCCCCAGTGAGGCGACACAGCCGGACTGGAACTGTTGGGGCGCCTTCTGACAGAGGGGAAAAACCTGCTCTTTATCACGCATGGCGTCGTACACGTTTCTCCCCAAGTTCTCGTAGCAAATCCCCTGGTACACTCCGCTAAGCCCTGCACAGAAGGCCAATGGGTCTTTTACATCTTTCTTTACGGAACCTTGCCCCGGGTGTGATCCCACAAAATACTCCATGAGAGTACCTTCACCGCAGGCTTTCTGTCCGTCGACACTATCAATGTCATCGCAATACGCAAGGGCCTTACCAATGTCTTTCGCGTACAGTTCACTCAACCCATGACCCACCATGTGGTAGCACGAATTGGCATCTTTGGGAATAGAACTGCTTAGGTGCGTATCACAGAGAGATGAGACCTTCGTACTAAGCGCAGGATCTTGACGCATCGACGCAATCAGCGCGCCGTGGAAACACCCGTAATCGCACCGGCGCGAACACTCTCTGGCGACTGCCGCGAACGATTTTCCTTCCCCAATGGCCTGTTCACCTAAAAGGTGGGCGGGTTCATGGCAGCTTAAAAAGCCAGAGGTCGCGCGAATCTGTTGGTCCTCAAAAATAGTCTCGAGAAGCGCTAGGAGCTCATCCAAACGGGTCGTTCGGACAAGACGAGGAAGCTCTTTGGAAAAGCACTGAAACCAAGCCTCCTCACTGGAAGCCGCCACACAGCGACGGAGAATTTCCGCACGATGAAGCTTTTCTTGGCTTCTCAAGCGAATCTGGGCCAATACCAGAACAATCGCTGCCCCAACGAACACCACTGCCAATATGCGTCGCACGTTTTTTGCCATTCCGGTGAGATTTAAGTATTTGACTGGTCTTATAGAACTCGTTTCAAAACTCGCCCTTTAGGCTCGAGTTCATACTTATCGTAGGATGATAGTTTTATAGAGCCGTTTTCCACTCACTGTTCGCACGGGTGTATCGCCCTCCGTTTCAAACGCTTTGTTGCCGTTATCCTCATACAGCGACACAAGGACGCGTGCGGCTCCCGATCGAGCCGCTGTGGAGGGAAACTGTTTGAATGCCAGGTGAATGTTTTTGTATATACCGGGGGCGAGGTAGCTTGACATACCAATAATTTCTCCCGGTTTCTGATACTGATCTGGTTCATGGAGGAAGAGAAATCCCGGTTTCCTCAAAGATACTAGCGCGACGCGGACAGACGTGCCCATCGGCTGATCCCCAACAACGAGGAAGTTAACGGAAAAAAGAAACGTGAAGAAATACACCAGAGACACACCGATAATACAGCCGGCGCCGGCATACAAGCCGAAAGCTGTGCGCGATGATTTTTCGCCTAGAACAGGCTGCTCTTGTGTCATATGACGATCACTGCATGGGTAATCCAGTTTTCAGTTTCTCAAGTTTTCAGCACACGTATCACTCCATGGCCGAGGTAATTTTTTACAGTACCATCTGCCCTTCCGCTGTCCAGGCACGAAGAGTGAGGAGACATAGGAGGCAATCGCGTTGTAACAAGCCGCTTCAATGGGTTTCTGTTGGTACGCTCTGCACAGAGAGAGCGCTTTGGTGACATTGCGATAATCCGTCTGGAGCAGGCGAAAAACGGCACCCTTGATGCACCGGGCGTGATGGACCTGCGGAAGACCCGCGCAGTAGGTTCGAACCTGATCCACCATCGTCGGTTCAACCATGAAGAAATCCGTCAGTCTGTTGAGCACCGTAAAGTAACAGGTATCCAGTTCTTTCTCGCTCCCTGAGAAAGAACAAAATTCCGCGAGAAATGCAGGATTTTTCAGTTCCGTGATAAAGTACGACGCTGATTCCCGCCTGCACATTGCAGCATACCGGTTATCAAACCCGCTGCAGAACGTAAAAACCTCATCTTTGCCCGGTCGTAGCTTTCCGAACAGCTCTCTATCAGACGGATGGGTGGTATAAAGGAGTGTCATAAAAACTCCTTCCTCACATGACGCACGGTGGTCTATACCGGAAAGATGCGGAGACGTTGCGTTGCAGATGGCAAACGACCGCTGTAAATCCCCTCCGGTTACATACATGGCAACGTGTCCCATGACGTGATAGCACATCGATTGATCGAGAATACTGGGATGCCACTCACTGCGCTTCTGGCACAGTGTTCGCAGTTCGGGAATGCGCTGAGCAATCTCCTCGTTTGTAAGAACCCGGCCTCGAAATTCCCCGATTACCGACCCGTGAAGACACCCGTAATTGCACTGTGCCAAGGGACACTGCGTCAGAACATCTTTCCAGTCTACACCGGGCTTTCTGCTTTGCTCGTAGCTAACCTCATGGGCAAGGTTATGGCAATTGGCTACCTCGGGTTCAATCTTCTGCAATACATCGACTACTTTAAATGCCTCACCAACCTCCAGCTGTCTGGTCGCGAGTGGAATGTTTTTTTCATAGCATGACAGTCTGCTCTTCGTCTTTCTGCATTGTACGAGAAGGGTAACAACGGCAACCGATCGCGATATATATGGCCTCATTGCCCACGCAACACCAAAGGCGCATGCCAGAAAAAGAAACAGTAGAACAAGACGGACCGATGACTTTTTCTCTTTTTTATGCATACTGCTATGGAGTCTGGGAACAACCACCCTGGCCTGACATTTTCATCGTCTGACAAAAACTCTTCGCCCATTCCTCTCCCCACGCCCACGTAAGCTTTAAGAAAAAGGTATTAAGACACTTCTGGCGTTGATCGTCAGAAAGGAGTTGACACAGGGCGATTCCACTCTTGTGGAACTGTTTCTCCGCTGCTGCGATTTCAATAGCTCCGGAAACGCACGTATCAGTATACTGAACTGGCACGCGCGAACATAATGAAACGAGTTTCCTAAGATCAAATTGATATTCCCAGAATGCGCGTGAACCGAGCCCCGCGTAACACCCTTGCGTATAGACGTCAGGAACGCGGCCGCACGACGCAATCGCTCTCTCCTCGCCAGAGAGAGAAAACACAAAAAAACCTGCGTATTCATGACACGTTCCCCGGTACTCCTTCTGTAGGGTATCACAAAATTCCAACAGGTCACTATCTCGTACATAGCGTCCCGTTTGCGCTGGGGATCCCAGAATGTATTCCATGAGGAATCCACGGCCGCACTCCTGTCTGCCGGCGCTCTCGGCAAACAGATCGCAGCGCACAATCGCCCCAAGTCCTTCGTTGGCAAACCACTCTGCGAGCCCGTGTCCGGTAATATGGCGACACGAATCAACGTCTTTGGGAATCCCGGTCTTCCGGAAAGAGTCGCACTGATCGTTTATTTGATTCCCATCCAGTTCCTTTTCCCTGTTGAGCGCAACAAACGCTCCATGTAAACACCCTGCTTCGCAGCGGCGTATGCACGCGTTCTCGATATCAGAAAGGGCAGCCCCGCGAGCAACCGCCAGCTCCCCGACCACGTGCGCCGGACCGTGGCACGTAAGGCCGGGAGGGAAATCGAGATGTGTGCGCCGCGCGTAGAGGTCGTCAAGGGCAGTGACGATCCGGTCAAATGAGGCCGCTGTCACGAGTTTCGCCAACCCGCGGCGCAGGCACGTGTAGTCAAAACTGTTGGAGGATCGCCTATGGCACACCAGAAGAACCATTCGTATACTTCTTTTACTGTAATTTGGATCAGTATATACCCATCTAATCAGCTTTGCTGCCTTAAAAAGTTGCAAACCTGAGTAAGATGGGTATACCGTAAGAAGCTCAAACGGCACTCGTGCCAGAAGCAGTATAACTACAGCAACCGAAACTGCGAGAACGCCGGCCTTAGCGTAGGATAATTTTTTTCGTGTATGGTTTCCCATAGATGGTTATTGCCGGAGCATCAAGCAACAGGTTAAAAAAAGTGTCTCCGTTATCAGTAAAGAGCGTCGCGTAGGCAAACTCTCCGGATTTAAACCACTCGGATTGGCTGTTGTTGGGGAAAATATCAAGCCAATTATCAACGTATACGCCAGCTGGCAACCAGTCGCTGTGGCCAAGAATCGATTCGGGATTGCGCATGAGATCCCGGTCAGTATGAACGACCACAAATCCTCCCTTTGTAAGCTGGAGACGCTCGAGCTTCAGCGTCCAGTCCCCGACCGGTTGCCGAGACGCAACGAACACATTTTTTGGAACGACAAGCAACCAGAGGCAGAGCAGCGCTCCCAAAAACACGCCCCAAATACCTGCGCGCACCATCTGTTTCATAAGATAACTTCGCCGCAGCTCACTCTTGTCGCCTGCTCATCGCGGGATGAAGAGACCACCAAAACCAATGGAATATTTTTCTTTACATCATCAAGGGATAGTTCATAGTACGTGGTGGTTGATTTTCCGTCTACCATACCGGCCAATGCGTACACCGCTTCGCCGATTTTTTGACAATTTCCCCGATAAAAACCCACCGGCTGAATCACTGCTTGCGGGGCAGTGTCCATGCGCATGTTCACTACCACCCTGCCGTCAACCTGTCGAACAAACGCTTTCCCCGTCTGTCCCGCTAGACCCAACGACACCAGGGGAATTACGAATTCTTGCTCTACATTTCCTTTCTGACCTGTGTAAAGCTTTATGTCAAAAGGATAACGGCTAGTCCCCCAGGCGGCAAACAGCAAGCCCAAGGTAAGCAAGACGAACCGTGTAGACATAGATGCTCTTCTTCCTCCATACTATAATACACGATAGGCGTCTCGTATCGTATGTGGCTACCCTTAAAGCCCCCTTTTCTTTTCCTCGTCGCTGCCAGTGCGATCGTCACCGCGGGAATCCTCATCCAACCGCTGGCACGCCGCTTCATTTCTGACCCGCGAGAGTATTGTGATCACGAAGGGACCTACTATGTAGACACCGGCGCGATGTTTGACCAGATAGGCCGAGACGGCTATACCGTGGGAGGATTTGAGTATGCCTTTGTCTGCAACGTCAATGACATTCCTGTCGACCAAATACGTTCGTTTCCGCTCTTCAAAAGACTCGGAGTCACCCGCGGCAATATTCGCTCTCTTCCCCCTCAGATCGGAAAGCTCACTACTCTGACCTTTTTCCAGCTGCAAAATCAACCATTGAAGGCTTTACCTGCCGACATTGGCGCTTTACAAAACCTTACCACACTCAAGCTTGGAGGGAATCGCCTACAAACTCTACCGCCGGAGATTGGCCAACTCAAAAATCTCGAAATTCTGCACCTTTACGGAAACCAGCTTCGCTCCCTTCCGGCTGAAATCGGGGATCTCCCGAAA
This sequence comes from uncultured Gammaproteobacteria bacterium, assembly GCA_964397755.1. Lineage (GTDB taxonomy): Bacteria > Patescibacteriota > Microgenomatia > UBA10105 > UBA927 > CAYNJY01. The sequence goes on along the minus strand of CAYNJY010000007.1, from coordinate 11,623 downwards.
CTGCGCATTTTGGATCTCCACGACAATGCCTTACCTTCTCTCCCAGATGAAATTGGGAATCTCTCCCCAACCCTCACGACGCTCTATCTTGGCGGCAACAGACTATCAGCCCAAAAAAAACAAAGAATTAGACAACTTCTCCCCCAGACTGACATTTATTGGTAAAGCCTACACAGGTTGTAATCTCCATATACGTATGTTCCGAGCGCTTGTGTTCTGGTGGCTGCGGGGTATAATGGGAGTGTATGATTGACTATTTACGCATACGTCAGCTCTCTCATTATTTTGCCCAACAACCCGTCGATGCGGTGTACCTGTTCGGTTCGGGGGGTTCTGGAGCAATCTTTTGCTGACCGACTTGTACCGCTTGCCGGTTTTCGAAACATTCTTGTCCATGACTACGCGAAGATTGACTATACCAAAGTTGCTGAAGTGGTCAACGATCGTCTCGGAGACTTTGAAACATTTGCCCAGAGCCGTCGCCTCACGCCTCACGTAGGATGGGGTACTTGACAAGCGCTGCTCTTGGCTAGTTATAATGGATTGTAATATATGCCACAGAAAAAGCGTGTGAGCACACAAGGCTTAAGCTGGCTGCTGGTTTTAGCCTCAGCCATCGGAGGATTTGCCTTGGGCAGGAGTGGTGTTTTCCCAAGCTCAACTCCCCGTGACGACCGTGTCGCGCTCATTAATGCTATCGATAAAAATACGGGCGAGTACGCCTTCGACAAGTCTAATCTGGAATGGATTCTCGTCAATATCGGCTTGACGCCCCGGCCACTTTTAAAGCAATCACTGGTTTCCACCACCCTCACCGGAACAGTGAAGAGGGTCGTTCTCACCAATGACAAAGCCCCCATCCTTTCCCGCCATTACTACGTCGGCACTCCCGGACAGTATGAATACGAAGGCATGGTTGAGCTTACTGACGGAAAAGGTACTACCAAAAGCGTTCTTCTAAGTCCCAAACGCATGGCTCTCTTACGAGTTTACCGATTGACAGGAAGTACCAAAGAAACGATCGGCTTTACCGAAATCCCCGCCGGAGCGACCGTTGAGCTTACCGAGACGGTGGATCTGGCCCAATCAAATATCGATGACGCCAACGTCCAATCGGTAGAAATCGTGGTTCGTTAGTTCTTTTTCTCGCCTGCCGTATCCGACATTCGTCTGTTCCCCAAAAACAATAATAGTACCCCGAGTAATGTGAGAACAACGCCCACAGAAAAACTTCCTGGCTGAAACACAAACTCTATCCTGTGGCTTCCTGCCGGCACGACGACAGACTTTAGAATCTTTTCGTACCTTTCAATTTTTGTTTTCTGACCATCAACGAAACCCACCCACCCCGGATAGTCGGTATCGGCTAAGACGACCCTGCTTGGGCTGTCTAGATGCGTCTCGAAGACTAAACGAGAAGGTGTGACCAGAACTGGTTTCACTCCGCCGGGGATAGACTGGTTATCAATCAAGGCGTACCAGCGGGGCAGAGCCTTGTTGTTTTGGTACAACGTTACGTTGTTTTGGGTCAGTTTTTGCTCAACTCCCTCAAGGTTTTGGTAATGACTCTCGCCCTTTGCAGCCAAAACATAGCGAACACTAAATTTATTCAAAAAGTCCAACTTGGGCCTTTCTAACTTTAGTAGTGTTGGATCATTAGAGCTCCGTGAGACTTCCTCCTGATACGGTGTATAGATCATTGAAGCGTATCCGTCAATGGTCGGTAAAGAAAAAAGGAATGACATATTAGGACGAAGTGTTTCTGCTTGCCAAGAAGATGAAGCGTCAAGGTCAATAATCCCTGCAACCTTGCCGGGCCGCGGAATTAATGACTGGTCTGCCAAAAAGCGAAAGTCTTTCCAATCTGACCTTTCTATCTGTTCTGTTATCGGTAAGGAAGATCGTATCCATGTGTTTACCTTTTCAAGTGGGGATGTAATCAGACTCCCCCGACCAAAAAGATAGATCTCCAAGAAAACAGCGGAAATAATGATCAAGCGTCCAAAGATTCCATGCCTCTTATTGACCTGTATCCCCCACCAACACGCCGCGACAAGCAAACCAGCGCCAAAAAGATTCCTTGCCACCTCGCGGGTAATGTCTGCAATGTTCAACCAATCATCCGCGCCATTCTTAACTCCCAAAAAAATTATCAAAAGCATGAGCGCTGCTGCTCCAAATATTCTCCTTACCCGTCCATTATTTTTGTTTATTTGATCCAGTCCGCGCCCTGCCAGAAGAGGCAAGGCAAGCGTAAACCAGAGCAAAAAATGCTGGGGTGGACGGATCAGAGAAACCCCGGGAATAAGAGAAAAAGCGACGGTGTAGATCGGGGTGTAAGTACCGAGGGAGAAAAGAAGAGAAAGCAAGGCAGATACTGCCAGAAAATGAGTTTTTCTCGCCCGCCATGGGGCAAAAATTGCCAGGAGCGAAACAATAATCCCAACGTAGCCGAAGGTGATTCCTCCCTGATACCAGGCTGTTTTTCCTGAAAGATAGCCTGTGACTGAAGGAACAAGGAGGCGTAAGAGTGCCCGGGGATGAAGCGAATCTACACTCGCGAATGCCAAATCAGCTCCCAAGCGACTCGAATGAAAAACAAATTCAACAAAAGGAACCACCTGCGCTCCAGACAGCAGTATGACCAAAATAGCTACTTCCCCGATACGCTTCGCTTTACCAAACCATGATGCCGCTCCAAAGAACAAAAAGTATGATCCACCAAAAATATGCGTCAGATAGGCTATTTGGGGATACCCCGAGATGAGCTGAAGCGATGAGGCAAGGACAAGTATCGTAAGACGTGATCCTGAGAATTTTTCAGCAAGCCTCACCCAGCCCCACACTACCCAGGGGACAAGCGAGGCAGCCTGAACCAGCGGCAGGTCGTCGGTATACATGGCCATCGTTCCGGAAAATCCAAAAGCAATTGCAGAAAGTATTGCTCCTGCTGCAGAAACTCCAAGTAGCCTCGCCAATCGATACATGCCCCAAAGTGCCACCAGATACCCGACAATAATCGCCCACGTGACGGCACGAAACGGAGAAGCCAGGAAAAAAAAGATGTTGAATGGGTGAAAGACGCTCATGTTGATATCTGCCAGAAACGGCGTCCCGGAGAAAATGTAGGGATTCCAAAGCGGTAATCTACCTTCCTTCATTTCATTGACGAGAAACGTTTTGGCCGGAACATTGATGAGCAAATTATCACAGCAAGAAAATACCTCGCCGAAAAATATCGGCTTAGCAAAATACACCGCCAGTAGGAAGGCCAAGGCCGCAAAAGCGATGAATTCGATTCGACCTTTCTGCTTACTCATCATTTTTTTCAAGCCACAAGCCCTCAATCGCCAAGGCATCTACGCTGCTACTAGAAAAACTGCGGATGGCATCCTGCGGTGAGCAAACTATCGGCTCTCCCCTCACGTTAAACGATGTGTTAAGGACCATCGAAACACCCGTTCGTTTATAAAACGCTTGAATGACTCGAAAATACGAAGGGTCTACCGATCGCGAAACAGCTTGAGGCCTGGTGGTACCATCAAGGTGCACCACAGCCGGAATCTGGCTGCCCTTCGCGGCAAGGACTGGGTAGGTTACGGTCATAAAACGGGCATCGCCAAGCGGGGGCTCTACATATTCCCCAAGGTGAGAGGCGAGGATTGAAGGACACAATGGCCGCCAAAGCTCCCGACCTTTCACCTGATTTATCTTTTTGACTATTGAACTTGGCCGCGGGTCGGCCAAAATTGATCGACCTCCCAAAGCCCGCGGCCCGACTTCCATTCTTCCATCAAACCAGGCGACCACTTTCCCTTGTACGAGGACTTGAGCGACTGTCTCCTCTATTGACTTTGGCTCCTGAAAGGAAATGTGGCAGTCTCTTAGCAATTTAACGATGGCATTTTTTGAATAGCTCGGCCCAAAGCGGACGTGGTCCATCCGAAAGCGCGGATCATCCCCAGAGGCGTTTGCTACGACCATAGCTGCTCCTAAGGCGCTGCCAGCATCATGGCTTGCCGGTTGGATAAACAATGTATCAACAAGACCCGAGCGAAGGATCATGCCGTTGGCTCGGCAATTCAGAGCTACCCCGCCGGCCAAACAAAGATTGCGTCTTGTCCCGTTTTCCGTCGCTTTCTTCACCAGTCCCAACATAGCCTCTTCGAGGATACGCTGTGCCCCAAACGCAATATCTTGGTGCCTCTTTTGAATTTCTTCTCCTCGTACTCGCGGTGGACCAAGAAGTTTGACGAGCTCTTCGGAATAATGCTCGCTTCGGCGGTGTTCACCCATGAGGGTGAAACCAGGATGAACTTCATAGGAACCATCAGAAAAAAGTCTCAGAACTCTTCGTAACTTTCCGATAACCTTTTCATCGTATGTGCCATAGGCAGCAAGACCCATGACATGCCCGTCATCCTGATACGGCACAAAACCTAGGTAGGAGGTTATCGCTGCATAAAACCAACCCAACGAATGTGGAATATCAATATGCCAACGCTCAATTATCCTGCGGCCGGCGCCTTGGTACGCAGTCGTTGCCCGATCTTCTCCGCTACCGTCGACAACCAGAATTACCGATTCATTAAATCCAGACACGTAATAGGCACTCGCCGCATGTGCCAGGTGGTGTGGGACGAACTCAACCTGAGGCAATGTATTTCCAGTAAACTCCCGAAGAAAGAAACTGATTCGTTGCCGCACGACGGCAGGTTGCTGCTCAAGAAGTTGTTGTAGCCCAAGACAGAAGGAAGAGGATTTCGCAAACTTCCGATAGTCCCAGGCGTTTCGCAGAAAAAAAAAGGGCATGAAGGAGCGGTACTTTATCGCATCCCAGCCCACAGCCAAAGTATCGATATCGCCAAGTTTTAATCCTGCCTCAAAAAGGCAATAGCGCAGAGCGCCACTCGGAAAGCGGCCGAAAGCGCTTTTGATCCGCACAAATCTCTCCTCTTCGGCAAAAGCAATAAGTTTTCCATCAACAAGAAGACACGCCGCCGGATTTTGGCCAAACGCTGATATTCCCAAAACAATCATAGAGTTTTTCCATTCATAATCTGTCCCGCAACAGCCGACATGGTTGTCCAACGATAGCCCTTATGTATAAGGTAAACCAATAACTTTTCGAGGAACAAAAACCCTTGATCGGAATTTCTTCCCTGGATCAATCGCCAAAGAAACGGAAGACGCCTGAATGCCGGAGTCAATCCCAAATCGTGAAGATGAAAACCTATAACCAATGTTTCAGGTAATGGAGAGCGCTTCATAAGAACATCAAAAAATCCCCAGCCAAAAAGTTTGATCCAGCTTAGTGTGAGAGGAACTCCAAAGAGACCCAAGGTGGTAAAAGGAATTTCTAAGAGTTTCACCTTTTCTATAAACGTTGGCTTGCGCGGGAAAAAAAAATAGTGCGGCAGCGGCCACAATGAAGGAAAAACGCTCGCGTCAAAGAGAAATCCTTCCTTCACAAGGCGACTCCAACCAGCTGGACCGATTCTTCCTTGAGGAGCTCGATATCCTACGGGCCGTCTTTGAAAAATCTTTTTGTATGTCGCAATCCCCTTACGAATCTCCGAGATGCTATCCGGTTCTTTCAAATTATGAGAATACGAGTGAAGGTGAAACTCTGCTCCGAATCGGATCAGGCGCTCGATAACCGCCCGTTGCCCTTGCAAGCTCTTTCCTACCGTGAATATCGAAAGAGGAACCCGGTATTGTCTCGAGAGGCCTATTAGTCTCTCTAACCTTCCGTCTCCCCAAGCGTCATACCTCTCACCCACATACCCAGCATAGTCCGGCTCAAGATCAAGCGTCAAACAAGCCTGCATTGTATTTAAATCCATCCTTCTTTTTTGAGTACCCGACGAAGTTCAGACTGAGACAGTTGGCGCGCAGTCTTTGAACTGTATTCAAAATTCGAGAGTCTTTTTGCTCCTTTATACTTTCTCTCGATAGCGTCAATCTGTATTTGCGGCAAAATAATGTAGTATTCGCCATCTTCAACCGTCCGTGAGGCTTCAGATTTACTTACGAGAAGCTCGTGGATTTTCTCACCGGGCCGTATGCCGATCGTTTCGACCTTTACCTTTTTACCCGATTCTCTCCTCATCACTTCTGCCAAGTCCCCAATGGTATGGGCGGGTGACTTTCTCACAAAAACCTCTCCACCAAGACCGTCACGAAGAGCTTTGAACACCAAGTCGATGCTTTCTTTAAGAGTGAGCAGAAACCGCGTCATTCCAGGATCTGTTACAATCATTGGTTTTCCCTCATCGATCAAGGTTCTAAAAAGAGGTACCACCGACCCTCTGGACCCCAGGACATTCCCGTACCGTACAGAAACAAAAATAGTCCTCGTCATCTTGTAAAGATTGGCTGTTGTGATAAGCCTTTCCTGGAGTGCTTTCGTCATTCCGTAGGCGTTCACCGGCTCAACCGCTTTATCTGTGGAAAGAGCAACTACCTTTTCTACCCCTTCGTCTTTCGCCGCCTCGATAATGTTTTGTGTCCCAAAAACATTTGACTTGACACCCTCCCAAACATTTCTCTCAACCTCGGGTATCCATTTTAACGCCGCCGCGTGAATAACCACATCGACCCCTCTCATTGCCTCTCGGACACTTCGTGCATCTCGCACATCACCCAAAACAAAACGAAGCGTTCCCTTCCCGGCATATTCACGCCTCATTTCCCCCTGTTTGTTTTCGTCACGGCTAAGGACAATTATTTCCTTTGGTGTGTAGTGGAGAATCTCCCGAACAAACATTCTCCCAAAGGAGCCTGTTCCACCGGTAACGAGTATTCGTTTCCCTTTCATCATTGTTGGTATTTCGATTATACTCGAAGAGAGGATATGTGCGGAATCTTTGGCGTCATCCCCTTAAAAAAGAATATCTCCCCAAAAAAACTGTTGGCGACGTTCACCAAGCTGATGCTCCTTTCAGAGTCCCGCGGCAAGGAAGCCTCGGGGCTTGCCTGGCACACGGGCACCTCAATCATCATCTATAAAGAACCTTTGCGCGGCTCACAACTCGTTAAAACGAAAGCCTATCGCGAACTCTTCCATACACGCTTCATGCCTCTGGCGCTTATCGGCCACACGCGTCTTGCCACCCATGGCTCCCAGAAAAACTTTCGCAATAATCAGCCTATTGCCACCCGCGACTTGGTCGGGGTACATAACGGCATCATCACCAACGACCGCCACCTTGCAAAACGCTTTCGACTCCATCGTTCATCCCAACTCGATACCGAAGTGATGCTACGCCTCACGAACTTCTTCATGACAAAAGGTGCCACTCCTCAAAAAGCGCTCGGCCGAACCTTTGACCTGATAGAAGGATCTGCCTCTGTAGCGATCCTTTTGAGAAACTCAAAGGCATTACTCCTTGCCACCAACACCGGCTCGCTCTACATAACTCGCACTTCAAACCCAGCCTTCGTCCTCTTTGCCTCGGAAGAAGTCATCCTTAAGCGTCTTTTAATAACCCTGTTCTTTCTCCAACCATCTAAAATCCGCATCAGCCACGTTCGTCCAGAAAGTGGCGTTCACATCACGCTCAGGTCACAGAAAATACGCTCTTTCCCCATGTCGGAACCGTATCCAAAGTCTTTTCTTCATAACAACACCTCGATTCCGGTCATTATCCAACAAGAAATTAAACCCACTTTTACCATTCTAAATCCCCAAAACTCACTTCGAAATCTCAAGCGCCATATTCCTCACTACAAAGCAATTCACGCCATCCGCCGCTGTGAACGGTGTATTTTACCTGCCACCATGCCTTTCATTACATTTGATCACGAGGGCATTTGTAACTGGTGCCGCTCACACCAAAAAATCCGTTACCAAGGACACAAAGAACTTGAAAAACTGGTCGCTCCTCACCGCTCGCCAAACGGCAAGCCCGATTGCATTGTTGCCTTTAGCGGCGGCCGCGACAGCTCCTACGGACTCCATTACGTCAAAACGGTCCTTAAAATGAATCCGATTGCCTATACCTACGACTGGGGCATGGTGACGGATCTTGGCCGTCGAAATCAAGCCAGACTTGTGGGAAAACTTGGGGTTGAACACATTATTATCTCTGCCGATATCACGCAAAAGCTTTTCCATATTAAACAGAATATCTTGGCTTGGCTTAAGAAACCAGATCTGGGGATGGTGCCGATTTTTATGCAGGGCGACAAACAAGCAGAATATTATGTCGAGAAGCTTCGCCGGCAAACTGGCGTGCGTCTGGTGATCTACTGCCGGGGCAATGCATTGGAAAACGAGGACTTCAAATTCGGCCACTGCGGCGTCCACAACGGCTCCCCGGAAGGGGTGCTTCACCACATGCCCCTTCTCGGAAGACTGCGGATGGCCGCCTACTACGCCGCACATTACCTTACAAATCCAACCTATTTCAATAGCTCACTTGCCGATACGCTCCTTGCCTACTATGCTACTTACCTTATGCGGCACGACTTTATCTACCTCTGGCATTACATTCCTTGGGATGAGCAAACCATCGTCTCAACTCTGAAAAAACTATACGGCTGGGAAACCGTAAAAGACTCCATCACCACCTGGCGCACCGACGATGGGACTCCTCCGTTTTACAACTACATTTACTATCGCCTTCAGGGCTTTACCGAACACGATGCATTCCGCAGTAATCAGATTCGCGAAGGGGTCTTAACGAGGGAAAAGGCTCTATCTCTTGCCCGGGAAGAAAACAAACCTCGCTATGAAGGACTTGCCTGGTATTTTGACCGCGTGGGGCTTAACGGCGATAAGATTTTGACCGCCATCGACCGTATCCCTAAGCTCTATGATGTTGGCCCCGGTGCTTAACCTCGTCTACTCGCCGAAGAAGCATCGCCCACGGGAGCTCAAACATGATTCTGACGGCCTTAAAAAGGTTTATTGATGATTTTCCGGCGGTTCTTTTTTTCATACACACCGGCACCTCAAGTACACGAAACCCTGCCGTCAAAAGAGCAACCAGTGATTCCGGCTCCGGCAAATCTCCGCGATAGCGGGTTTGCAAGAACCGCATTGCACGCTCATTAAAGAGACGATACCCTGACGTTGTATCGGCCACCGTTTGGCCGCAGAGAACTCTCAACCATAAAGACAAAAGTCGTGAACCGAAAAAGCGTGAGACTGAGTGACTCTTACTCTCTTGGCGGGAACGGCTGCCGATAACGACATCAGCATAACCGTTCAAGATTGGCTTCATAAGTCTGGGTAGGTAAAAAGGGTCGTGCTGTCCGTCTGCATCGACTTGCGCGGCGGCGGTATACCGATGGGTAAGGGCCCAGCGCAGACCCGAACGTACTGCCGCACCCACACCGCAATTTCGCGGGTGATGAAGAACCCGTACCCGATGTTCTTTGGCAATTTCAGCCGTTTTATCTTGTGATCCGTCATCAATGACAATAATTTCAGCCCGTGGTAGCACCTGACAAACTTTGGCTATTACCCGCCCGATTGACTTCTCTTCGTTGTAAGCCGGAACGATCACACAGAGCTTAGAAAAGTTGGCTTGAACAATCATACATTGGTGTGTAGTATAACATCTAGAATGAAATCATTCGTCGCTGTCTCCTTCGTCGCTCTGTTCACTGCTTTAAGTATTTCCGATGTTCCCACACGTATTTTTGGCTGGCGTTTGGTCACCGATGTCACTAAATATGAGAAGGCTGAAAAAATTCCGACCCCTCTTCCCTCTCGACGCTGGATGAATCTGGCGCTTGAAGTTCAGATGAAAGAAAACATGGCACCCGCAACGACTGCCCGATTTTATGCCTATGTTGCCTCGGTCTACGCCGACGTGCTTTCGGCAACTGAGGATAACAAGCAAGCAAGCCGCGCCACAGCCGAAATCATCAATAACCTTACCCCAAAGCATGTCGAGGCAACCAACGACCTCCTTGTCGAACTTGGCACCAACTATATCTATCTGAACAATGGTGCCTGGCACATTCTTCGTCAATATCTCAATCGTTCTCGTTCTGACCGCGCTGACCTTGTCTGGGATCGCCAAACCCCTCAAGAACCCCATGCGTGGTATATCCGTGATATCTATACTCCTATTGACGAAGGCGCCATGGCTGGCAAGTGGAAACCGTGGATTCTGCCGGAAGACAGGGAATTCTCAGTGCCGCCCCCACCTACAATCGGGTCGTTCGCTGACCGTCTTGAGCTGGAAAAAATCCGCTATGCGACCAGGAAACGTACTGATCGTGATATCCCAACGATTCGAGTTTGGCAGGGCGCTTCCGGCTTTGTGAAAGAGAAATCAGGTGATAATATCAATCCTGCCGGCGTCTGGCAAAATATTCTTTTCGTCGAGGTTGGGACGGATCCGACAATGGATGATGCACGCTACAGCCAAGCCCAGAAACTTCTGGCTCAAGCGATCGCCGATGCGTTTATTGTGGGCTGGCGGGTGAAGTATACCTACTGGACCCAACGGCCTTCCATGCGCGATCCGTATCTGGTTCTGGCCATTGCCGACCCTCCCTTCCCCGGCTATGTCTCAGGTCACTCAACAATTTCAGCCACTGCCGCTACCATCCTCGCGCACCTTTTTCCAAACAAACGAGACGTTTGGGAGCAAAACTCCCAAGACGCCAAAAACTCCCGTCTTTGGGCTGGTATTCACTATGACATCGATAACCAAATCGGAGAACACCTTGGCCAACGCGTGGGGCAGCAGGTTCTCGCAAAACTCTATCCAGACAGCTACGTACTCCCCGCTCAATACCACAAGATTTCGAGAAAGGAGCCGGCAATCGAAACTCTAAGGAAATTCCTTATCCTGAAAGCTGCCAATGCGCTCTTATCTTTTCGTTTTGATTACTAATCCTATGCGCCACTTTCGGCCAATCCTTCTCTCCATGACCGGATTTCTGCTCGGCAGCGGTCTTGCTTCGGCGCTTACTCCTCTGTTTGCACGACCGTATTACAAACAGATTCGTGCAGACATTCCCAAAGAACTTGCAGAGATGAAGGAAACCATGGGTACGAAACCTATTCGGGGATTAAAATTTACCTACCTCGATCCGCTCCTCACCTCGTTCCCGCAACAACTCGTGGATGACACGGCTGTCGTCTCTTCACTCAAAATCTTGGAGATTGAGGGGCACAAAATTTCTGCTGTCCCGCCCGCGATCAACAATCTTGGTGCGCTTGAACTCCTCGCCATACACGCAAGCAACGTCTCATCTCTTCCATATGAAATCGGCGCTCTCATCAACCTAACCATACTCTCGTTGCCGGGTAATAGACTCACAACTCTGCCGAATAGTATTGGAAACCTGACGCGGCTCGAGCAGCTGCTTCTCTCACACAATCAGATTGCCGAAATCCCCACGGATATAGGCAACCTATCCAATCTGAAAGTTCTCGATCTGCGAAACAATCGGCTGAAGCAACTGCCACAGTCCCTAGCGAACCTGTCAAAGCTCCAATACCTGTATGTGGGAGGAAACCCATTGGGGAAAAAGTCACGGGAGCACCTCCGTCAGCTCCTTCGAAAAACTACGATTGTCTACTGACGTTTGCGGTATTGTGATTTAGCGAAAAATGATGTGCTGCTGGTAGGGGCCCCCGAGCATTGTCTGGACC
>CAYNJY010000006.1:0-63145 GCA_964397755.1 uncultured Gammaproteobacteria bacterium | reverse complement strand
TGGCTGGTATTTCCCACAGATCCTCTTTGTTGTAAAAGATTTGCGGATCATCCATGTGGTAGGTAGTGTACACAGCCGTCTGCAGAGTAAAAATATCTTCCGGGTAACGCAGATGAGGCATGAGACTCTTGGGCATGTCAGAAAGTGGGCGGAAGGTTTTTGGAAACATTTTTGCGTAGGTTTTGATAATCGGATCGTCCGAATCGGCTTGATAAAAATTCAGCGTTCCGTCATACGCATCCACCACTGCCTTGACCGAATTTCTGATGTAGTTCACCCTGAGAGAACTTGTGGTGAGTCCAGTCGAACCAGTCGAAGGGCTACCATTGAGAGCCAACGGCTGGGAATACGGGTATCTGTCGGTTGAAGTGTACGCGTCGATGATCCAATAGAGCTTGCCTTCGGCAACGACCAGATACGGATCGCGATCGTAGGTTAAAAACGGCGCAACTTTTACCACTCTCTCTTTTACATTTCGATTGTAAAGAATACGACTTTCGCGGGTTATGTCGCCAGACAAAAGCATTTTGAGCGAGGCAAAGCGTAAGGGATAGAAGAGTCGTCGTAAAGGAGAGTTGAGTTCTACTCCGCCTTTTCCTGTATAGGTGGTGTACACATTCTCTTCTCCTTTGGGGTAGTCGAACTCTTTTGATTTCGTTTTGACGATCACATAGTCGTTTACCAGCTCGCCAAAGTAAATCTCCGGTCTATTGACTACGAGTTCTTTCACTTCCGATTTGGGGGGTAAGTCTTTGACGAACAGTACCGGTAGCCCCTCGGGAGTCACTTGATTTACTGGTCCGGCAGCCACGCCATAGCCATGGGTGAACGTCAACCGTTCATTGATCCAGGCTTTGTTGGGAAGGCTGTCGGAAGCCAACTCTCTCGGCGAAAGCATGATTTGGCGCACTTCTCCATCTATGGTGTAGCGGTCGTTATCCACGCTTGCAAACTCGTAATAGGTTCTGATCTCTTGGATTTGAGAAAAGGTGGAGAGAAGCGGTGCTCTATCCCAAAGCCTCACATTTTTTATCGTCAGATTATTCGCCGCGATATCAAATGCGGTAATGGGTTTATCCGCGGTAATTTCCCGTTCTTCGATTCTATCTAGTCCATACGCTTTGCGGGTAGCTTCAATATTATGCTTTATGAACGGCGTTTCTTTCACCAGTTCGTTGGGAGCAACGATTAATTTTTGAAAGACATCAGGGATGATGCCGGAAACCAAACCAACCAAAACAGTTAAAGAGATAGCGCCAACTAGAGGGGAAATTTTTCCGCTTACGCCATAGAACAATGCCAGAATAGCGGCCAGTCCATAGGCAAAGACGGAAATTTTTATGATGGGGATTATGACGTTGGCATCGGTAAATGCCGCGCCGAATACCGGTCCACTTTGGGTGGTAAGGAGGTTGAAGAGGGAAAGATAGGTGCCGATTGCCACGGTCGCCAGGAAAAGAAATAGCAGAATTCCGATATGGAGCCTAGCCTTTTGATCGGTGGCAGAATGTTTGATCAACTTGATGGGTGGGCCACCAAGTTTTTCTGACAAACTGTTGAGGTTGAATTTCCCCAAGAGCGTAGAAAAATTCAAACTGCCGCGAAGAAGATAGATCAGGCCGCATCCGACCAGGGAGATAACAATCAGAGTTTTAGTAAGACCCAACACCAAAGAATATACCGGAAGGGAAAATACGTAGAACGCCACGTCGCGGCCAAATAATGGGTCGGTTTGGCCAAATGGGGTGGCGGCCAAAAACTTCAAAACGTCCTGCCAGTTGCCGGCGGCGACCAGGCCGATAAACAAAGCGACGAATAAACACGCAACAATTCCGACCCTTTTTACTATATTGTTATTCAGACTCAAGGCTTGGCCGATCAAGGCCTCGGGAATAGCCAACATCCAGGGAATTTTTGAACGCATGGCAACCAGGAAGTTCGTCAGAAGAAAGGTAGCCGCAAACAAACCAGCGATGAGACCAAGAACGATTTTGGTACCGAGTGATTTGATGAAAATTTGGGTAAAGTCAACTTCAGAGAACCACCACCAGTCAGTGACAAGAGATAGGACAGTCGAGAAAGAAAAAAATAAGACAACGGCTATCCCTAAAAATGTCCAGGAGAATAATTTGGTAATGCTCATAATAATATCAGACTTATTACTTACCACAAGCAAGCAAACTCCACAACCGCCGATGGACATAAAAATTTTGAGCGGGTGAGCGGAGTCGAACCGCCCTTTCTACCTTGGGAAGGTAGCGTTGAGCCGATCAACTACACCCGCAAAAATTGTACTAGGCTATGCTACAGCTGAACTACCACCCGTAAGCATACGGGTAAAAGTCAGAATCTCTACTGCCATTGTATTACGTCTATCGCTACGGTAGGACTATGACGTTTCCGCTATGGATCAAATCCGGGTTGGCCAGAGTATTTGCCTGAGCAACTTCCGGCCAGCGATAAGGATCGCTATAGGTTTTGGCGGCGATATCCCAAAGAGTATCTCCGCTTACCACCGTATAGGACTTTTTTTCGGCCGTACTCACTGTCCCGGTTGATGAAACTTGGCCCGGCGGGAAGATGGGAGTAGCCATAGGAATTGTCAGGTTTTGACCGACTTCAATCCAGTCGGGATTGGACAATGAATTAGCTTTTTGAACGTCAACCCAGTTGTAGCCGCTTTTGTAATATGTCTCAGCAATCGACCACAGCGTCTCATCCTCTTTTACAGTATGGGTCGTTGGCAGTCCTGTCGGCTGCTGCGTTTCGGTTTTCGCCGCCTCTTCACTTTTTTTGACTGTACCTGGCCGGCGAGTCCGGACGTAATTAAACAGTAAAGATCCAATCACCATAACGACCGCCAAACCCAAAAGCAGAGAAATAACTGAATCGGTCGATTGCAATTTTTTCTGGAGCGTTTTCCACATGATACTTTTTCCTCCATTCCAGGCAGTGGTTATTCGACAGCACGTCAGACATACAAGAGTATATTTGACGTGGCGGACCCGGCCGGATTTGAACCGGTGATCTCGTCCTTGACAGGGACGCGTGTTAACCAGGCTACACCACGGGTCCTTATTGCTGCGGGACTGCTTTAGACCAGACTAAGCTCCGATCCCTTAAAAGAAACGCGTATCCTCGCGATGAGCCGAAAGCATAGTATCATGTGGTTTGTAGCTGGTCAATGGATTTGTTAGCATGGGAGTATGACAAATCAGAAAATAGTTGAAGAGCTTCGCCGAGTAGCTGCTGCATACCAAATTCTTGAAGAAAACCGCTTTAAGATTATTGCGTATGAGAGAGCTGCCGACAGCATCGAGCACCTGACGAGTGAAGTGAAGGACTATTGGGATGATGGAAAACTGAGCGAGATTCCCGCTGTGGGAGCAGCTATCGCAGGACACCTTGATGAGCTTTTCAGGAGCGGTCGCGTGAAGCATTGGGAGAGTGTTTTAGCCAAATTGCCTGCTAGTGTATTCCCTCTCCTGTCAGTGCCGGGCGTCGGGCCAAAAAAGGCATTTAAGCTCGTTTCTGCGCTAAAGCTGAGCAAGCCGAAGAGCGTCATTTCTGACCTGGAAAAAGCTGCGAAGTCCGGGAGAATCGCCCCCATCGAGGGTTTTGGGCAGAAGTCTGAACAGGATATTCTTGAGGCTATTTCAATCTACAAACGTGGTCAGATCAAAGAGAACCGCATGGAGCTTCCGGTAGCCGACGCCATCGCTCAGGAGGTCGTGTCGTACCTCAAAAAACACCCGGCAGTTGAGCGGGTGGACACCCTAGGTAGCCTCAGGCGCCAGGTGGCGAC
This sequence comes from uncultured Gammaproteobacteria bacterium, assembly GCA_964397755.1. Classification (GTDB taxonomy): domain Bacteria; phylum Patescibacteriota; class Microgenomatia; order UBA10105; family UBA927; genus CAYNJY01. The sequence goes on along the minus strand of CAYNJY010000006.1, from coordinate 59,340 downwards.
GATCGGCGATATCGATCTGGCTGCCGCCACCACGAAGCCTGAAGACGTCGTTGAGCATTTTGTCCGCTTTCCCCACCAGAGACTCGTCGAAAAGGGTCCGACCGGCGCGACACTCCATCTTGCAAACGGCAGACAAGTTGATTTACGGGTCCAGAATCTTCAGGCGTACGGCGCGATGCTGCAGTACTTTACCGGTTCCAAAAACCACAACATCAAACTGCGAGAATACGCGCTCTCGCACGGCCTTTCGTTGTCGGAACACGGCATCAAGGACGTCAAGACTGGAAGGATGCGATCCTTCCAAACGGAGGAGGAGTTTTATAAGGCGCTACATCTGTCATGGATTCCGCCTGAGCTTCGGGAAGATAAGGGTGAGATTGAAGCATCCTCTACAGGGAAGCTTCCTCAGCTGGTTACTTTGCAGGATATCAAGGGAGACCTGCATATTCATACCAACTACGACCTCAAATCGTCGCATGACCTGGGAGCGGATCCGCTCGAGTCGTATCTGGATGAAGCGGCACAGATGGGATACGGGTACATCGGTCTAAGCGATCACAACCCGAAAATCACCGACCAGTCGCCAAAACAAATTATTGACATAATGAAGCGCAGGAAAGCCTATTATGAACACGTTTTTTCCTCGTGGAACAAAAGTGCTCAAACGTCAGCTGGCGAACGAGTACATTTATTCATCATGTGTGAGGTAGATATCCTTCCGGACGGGCAATTGGCACTGCCCCAAGAAGCATTTCCGTTTGTGGACGCCCTCATAGTCTCGATCCATTCAAGCTTCACTCAAGAGCGGAAAAAAATGACCCAACGGGTCATCCGGGCTCTTAGTTCTCATCCTAAGGTTCGGATCTTCGGACATCCTACGGCCCGGCGCATAAACAGCAGAGAAGGCATCGAGCTTGACTGGGCAGAGGTTTTTTCGGTCTGTAAAACGAATCAGATTGCTTTGGAAATCAACGCTAATCCGCAGCGGCTGGATTTACCGGATGTTTTGGTATTTGACGCCGTTAAGGAGGGAGTGAAGTTGTGCGTCAATAGCGACGCGCACGCGGCAAGTCAAATGGACCTCATGCGCTATGGTGTTTCGGTGGCTCGACGAGGGTGGGCAAGCACACGTGACATTGTAAATACTTTGGAGTATAATTTGTTTGAGAAGTGGCTCATGAAATAAAATCCTAAGCACCAAATCCTAAGCACTAAACAAATCCAAATATCAAAATTCCAAATCAAAAAAAATTTTAGAACTTTGAATTTTAGAATTTTGATGTTGTTTAGAATTTAGAAATTCTGATTTTGGATTTTACAGAAGCTGACTATGAATACAACGACGTGGATAGTATTAGGAGCATTTGCACTCGTAGCACTGTACTTCTGGTCTCTTTATAACGGCTTGGTGTCGCTGCGGACGCGTATTGATGAGGCCCTGAGCCAAATCGATGTGCAGCTTAAGCGCCGGGTCGATCTTATTCCCAATCTCGTTGACACAGTCAAAGGCTATGCCAAACACGAAAGGACAGTATTTACAGAAGTAACAAAAGCCCGCAGTGCGCTGCTTACTGCGGGTTCACTTGCGAAAAAGGCACAGGCCAGCGATATGCTCACCGATGCGCTAGGAAAGCTTTTTGCTGTTGCCGAGGGCTATCCTCAGTTGAAAGCGAGTGATACCTTTGTCCAGCTGCAGAAAGAGCTTTCCGACACCGAAGACAAGATTGCTTATTCACGCCAGTATTACAACACCAGCGTCAACGAATACAATGTCGCCGTCCGTACCTTCCCGAATACGCTCTTTAATGAGTGGTTCGGCTTTCGGGAGAAAGGATTCTTCGGCGCCTCAGAAGAAGAGCGCAAGACTATTACAGTGGATTTTTCCTAGCTATGTCCATCCAGTCCCACATTGAGGGCAATGTAGCCAAGACGTATGTCATTATGGCGGTGTTTGTGGCGCTGTTTGTTGTCGTTGCCTACGTGTTGGGACAGGCTCTTGGGTACGGGACATCCTGGATGTGGTTTGCCGTCATATTTTCGGTCATCTCCAGTTTTGCCAGTTATTGGTGGGGCGATAAGCTCGTCCTTGCCATGTCCGGTGCCAAACCAGCAAGTCGAAAAGTTCATTTTGACTTTTATACCGTTGCCGGAAACCTAGCTATTGCCGCTGGCCTTCCTAAGCCCAGGCTCTATGTCATTGAAGACACCGCAATGAATGCGTTTGCGACCGGTCGGGACCCAGCCCACGCCGTTGTCTGCGCCACGACCGGCCTGCTTACCAAGCTTGAGAGGCGAGAACTGGAGGGTGTTATCGCCCATGAACTCTCTCATATCAAAAATTTTGATACCCGACTGCTTGCGGTCGTGGCAGTGCTTGCAGGAACGGTCGTTTTTCTCTCCGACATGTTTATGCGTAGCCTATGGTACGGAGGCAAAGGGAGGAGTCGTGATGATCGGGGAGCACAAGGGATACTTCTTCTGATTGGCGTTGTTCTGGCTATACTCACGCCCATTATGGCCACTCTCATGCAGCTAGCCATTTCTCGTAAGCGGGAGTTTTTGGCTGACGCATCGGGTGCTTTCCTTACACGCTATCCCGAAGGGCTCGCGCGAGGACTCGAGAAACTCGGTAAGGACCGGGAGGTTCTTGAGGCGGCGACCAACGCAACCGCACACCTATACATCACCAATCCGTTTAAAGACAAACAGTTCCACGCGTGGTTTGCTACGATCTTCAACACCCACCCACCGATTGCAGAGCGCATCAAACGTCTTAGAGAAATGTAACAGAAGGTGTAATAGAAGTTCGTGTTGCCTATTTTCCCCCAAGAACTAAACGGGAAACCTACAATTATCAGCGGCCGCGGATAATTGGTGGTTTGCTTTTAACTATTCCACGCAGGATAATTGCAGGATAATTAGGGTTAATTGAGGGATCTTCGTATGAGTGGTATTGAGCGCCTGATAGTAATAGGTTGTAAGTGTATTGGTGCAATGAGTCGACGACTCAATATAGGCGCTGGGGCTACGTGGCCGGGAGAAATTGCGCTTGCCTTGCGGCCGGGTATTGCTCGAGAGCTTACTAAAGAGTTTCGACAGGGAATCATCCTCATTGCCGGTACTAACGGGAAAACGACGACATCCTTGATGATAAAGAATATCCTTGAAGCTCAAGGAGACAAAATAATTCACAACGCGAGCGGGGCTAATCTCCTCAATGGTATAGTTTCGGTCTTCATTAATGAGGCGAGATGGAACGGGAATATCAAAGCAGACTGGGGAGTTTTTGAAGTTGATGAGAACACACTGCCAATAGTTTTAAAGTTCATAAAGTTTTTAAAGTTAAACGTTGTAGTAGTATTACTTAATTTATTTCGGGATCAGCTCGATCGGTACGGGGAGGTGGATGTGATAGCGGAAAAGTGGGAAAGCGCCTTACGGAAGCTTCCGGGGGACACAAAGGTTATCCTTAATGCTGACGATCCGCAGGTGGCGCATCTGGGAAAAGCGATGAAGAGAAGAGCGTACTACTTCGGACTAAACGACCGAAAACGTTTTCTTGAGGGAGTGGAGCACGCGACAGACTCAACCTTTTGCCTTCATTGCGCAGGACGGTTGACGTACGATGGAATTTATTATTCCCATCTTGGAATGTGGCGCTGCGAGCGCTGTGGTGAGAAACGACCCAAACCGGACATGTCATCTTGGACATCTTCTCTTCCGGGTCTTTACAACCAGTACAATACTCTTGCCGCGGTCAGCGTCGGCAAGACACTGGGAATTAACGATCAACTCATCCGGCGAGCGCTTAATTCCTTTATTCCGGCCTTCGGTAGACAAGAAGAGTTTGTGGTCAACGGCAAGAAGGTTCGCATCCTTCTATCGAAAAATCCTGCAGGGTTCAATGCATCGCTTCGGACGGTCATTGAGATGGGAGCAAGGGTGCTCCTTGTTGTTCTAAACGACAGGATTCCCGACGGCCGGGACGTTTCCTGGATTTGGGACGTGGACTTTGAAATGATTCCGGCGTGGGTAACTGTTATCGTAAGCGGCGATCGTTGCTACGATATGGCACTTCGCATAAAGTACGCAAGGCCTAAACGAACGCTACCAAAAGGAGCCGTGAGCGAACCTGAGACGCCAATTCTTGTGTATGAGAAAATTGAGGATGCCATTTCTTTTGGCGTCGGCCTTGATAGAGATACACACGTATATATCCTACCCACGTATTCGGCGATGCTTGAGGTTCGCAAAATTCTTATAGGAAGGAAAATACTTTAAAGAGTAGAAATTTATGAACCTTCTATTACGGATTGCTTGGCTATACCCAGACTTGATGAGTACCTATGGCGACAGGGGCAACGTCATTGTTCTTCAGAAGCGCTGTGAGTGGCGTGGGATCGACGCAGAAATCGTTCCTATTACTTTAGAAACTCCACTCTTACATCTTACATCTTGCGATCTTCTTTTCATGGGCGGGGCGCAGGATCGGCAGCAGAAGATTGCGGCAGAAGATTTTCTCAAGAAAAAAGGCCCAGTGGTAAAGGAAATGGTGGAGGCGGGAACGCCGGCTTTGTTTGTCTGCGCGGCGTACCAGTTTGTGGGCCACTATTACAAGCCGTATCAAGGGGACCCCTTGCAAGGGGCGTCCATATTTGACCTTTACACTGAACATCCTGGTGATCAGGCGAAAAGACTCATCGGGAACGTCGTTGCTGAGTTGAGTTCATGGTTCATGGTTCATGGTTCATGGACAAGAAAAACCATTGTAGGATTCGAAAACCATGGCGGACGGACGTATCTGGGGTCGAAAATGAAGCCACTGGCAAAAGTCATCAAGGGACATGGGAATAACGGTGAAGATGGCATGGAGGGGGCGATCTATAAAAACTCAATCGGCAGCTACTTCCACGGGCCGCTCCTACCTAAAAACCCGCACATCGCTGACTGGCTGATTCAAATGTCTCTACGCATAAAATATCGTACACACGACATCCACCTACATCCACTCGATGATGCCCTTGAGACCTCCGCACGTGCGTTTATAGAAAAAAGGTTACATGTGTAAACCTATTACACTTGGAAAGTGTAAAGCTAAACTCATGAAGCGAAAGCAGATTAGATTTGTCTATTTTGACCTTGGGCGTGTCATCATAGACGTCGATGCGGCCGTGAGAAAGCTAGCCCAGTACGCCAAGAAGACGCCAAAAGAAGTAAAACGGTTTTTTGACAGTCACTGGATGGAGGCCTGTCGGGGGACGATACACCCTACAGAGTACGCCCGAATGCTAAAGCGTCATTTGGACCTCCACCATAAAGCAAGGTCAATAGGCGAATTGTGGACAGATTTTTTCGAGCCGGTACCTGACGTGCATGACTTTGTTCGACGTATCTCCCAACAGATGCCGGTTGGTGTCATCTCCAACATAGAGCATGGCGTATTCGAGAAAGCGCTCCAGAAGGGTCAGATTCCGAACATTCACTGGACAACGGTTATCGAATCGTGTCGCTTTGGTGTCATCAAGCCCGAACCAGAGATTTTTCGTATTGCCCAACGACTGGCAAAGGTTACCCATGAAGAGATATTTCTCATAGACGACAGGGAGGAAAACGTCGAAGCAGCCCGAGCATTAGGCTGGGATGGTGTTGTATTCGATAAAAAGCGTATTGATCAGTCGTTGCAAAAGATACGTAACCTTCTGTCCTCTCCAGTTCCCCCACGGTAGTTGTTGCGTTATAATGACTTTATGAAAGGCACGAAGTTTACTCCACAGGACGTCCAGCATGTTGCTTCACTCGCGAATATTCCCGTTACGGATGAGGAAAAGAAGAGGCTCGCCGATGGCTTTAACACCACGATGAAAGTTGTTGATCAGCTCTTTACGGTCAATGTAAAAGGGGTTGAACCGACGCATCAGGTGACTGGGTTTGAAAATGTGTTTCGGAAGGACGAGGTGGAGGTAGAACGCGTGTTTACGCAGGAGGAGGCACTCAAGAACGCAAAGTCCGTCCATAATGGCTTCTTTGTCGTTGGTCAGGTTATTGAAGAAAAGTAAAAAAACTATGAAGCTAAATAAGCTAACGCTTGTTGAGGCTATTGAGAAACTTCGAAAAAAGGAGATTTCTCATGCCGAACTCTACCGCGATGTCCATGAGGGTATCGCCGATCAGAATGGCAAGCTGAACGTTTACCTTGCCCTTGATAATGAAGCGGTGGTCAAGGCGGAAAAATGCCTTGACAAACTGCTTGCCGGCGCCCCGATTGCGGTCAAAGATAACTTCCTGACCAGGGATTTAGTGACTACCGCCTCGGCTAAAGTTCTTGACGGGTTTACGCCACCTTACGAATCGACGGTAACAGAGAGGCTCAAGGAGGCAGGCGGTGTTGTCGTCGGGAAAACCAATATGGATGCGTGGGCGCACGGCTCAAGCACCGAGGCGAGTGACTTCGGCCCGACAAAAAATCCCAGAAATCCGGCGCATTTGCCGGGAGGTTCCTCTGGCGGTTCAGCCGCAGCGGTGGCCGCGGACATGTGTTTGGCAGCGATTGGATCGGAAACAGCAGGTTCAATTCGTCAGCCAGCAGCGTGGTGCGGCATTGTCGGTCTTAAACCAACGTATGGTCGTGTGAGCCGCTATGGCATTGTCGCCATGGGCTCATCGCTTGACAGTCCCGGCCCCATGGGTAAAACCGTTCGCGACTGCGCGCTTCTTCTCAATTGCCTTGCCGGTCAGGATCCGTATGACGCAACGACAACAGCGCGACCTGTTCTTGATTTCACCACGGATATTAGTCGAGGAGTCAAAGGACTGCGTGTTGGCGTCTGTTACCTTGATCACCCAAAACTTAAAAGCACAGTAGTGGATACTGCGGTGACCACGTCTGCTCATGTCCTTGAGGATATTGGCGCGAAGGTTGAGAAAGTCGGTTTGTCCGATCAACTCAAACCCGGGAAAATACTCACGCCTGATTATGCTATATCTGTCTACACTGTCGTCCAACGCTCGGAAGTGAGTAGCAACCTCGCCCGCTACGACGGGATTCGTTACGGCCACGATCGCTCATACTTTGGTGCCGAGGCTAAACGCCGGATCATGCTTGGGACATTCACCTTAACCCGCGGCTACGCCGATAAGTATTACGTTCGGGCGCAACAAGTGCGAAGTCTCTATGTGCAGAATTTTGCGGATTTGTTCTCTCGCTATGATGTCCTTGTCTCTCCGACCTCACCTGGCTACGCCTTGCCGCAGGGTGCCTCCAAGGATAATCCGATGTTTGGCGAACTTGAAGATATGCTCCTTGAACCGACCTCTATTACCGGTATGCCAGGGATAAGCGTACCGTGCTGGCGAGATCCTGCCACCAACCTTTATTTGGGGCTTAATATCGTGACTAACCAATGGCAGGAAGAAAAGATGCTTCGAGTAGCCTATGCCTTTGAGCAGGCGACCGAGTGGAATAGTTGGGTAAATAATGGTTAATTTGTCTCTATGTACGAACCGGTCATCGGTCTTGAGATACACGTCGAGCTTAAGACTGCCTCCAAAATGTTTTGTGGCTGTCCGGCGGATCATTTTGGGAGAGAGCCCAATACGATTACGTGTCCGGTGTGTTTGGGGCTTCCGGGTGCCCTACCAGTACCGAATAAAACAGCCGTGGAGTGGACGATCATGTTGGGATTGGCTCTCGGATGCAAGATTCCGCCGCTTTCCAAGTTTGACCGCAAACATTACTTCTACCCGGATCTTCCCAAAGGATTCCAGATAAGCCAATACGATATGCCGTTCGCCCAAGAGGGCAAGTTTAAGTTCAAAGTTCAAGGTTCAAAGTTCAAAGTTGAAGAAAAAACGGTGCGCATCCGGCGCGTGCATTTGGAAGAGGATACGGGGAAGCTCCTGCATACCACGGTCGATGGAAAAAAAGTGACGCTGGTTGACTGTAACCGTTCGGGCGTGCCGCTGGTGGAGATTGTGACCGAGCCGGATTTTCGTTCCGTAGAGGAGGCAGATATTTTCGTTAAAAAGCTTCAACTGATCGTCCGGTACCTTGACATTTCTGACGCGGATATGGAAAAGGGGAGCATGCGCATTGAACCTTCGGTATCAATGCGCAAATCCCAAATAGCAAACGAAAACAAACTTCCTCAATACCGAGTGGAGATAAAGAACATTAACTCGTTTAAGTTTGCAAGGAAAGCCATTGAATACGAGATTGAGCGGCAGAGGGAAATGCTTGAACGAAGAGAAGAACCAACTCAACAGACGCGGGGGTTTGTGGAGGCAAAAGGAATAACCGTCGCGCAACGGGAGAAAGAGGAGGCGCACGACTACCGCTACTTCCCGGAGCCGGACATTCCTCCCATGAGATGGGAGGAATCTCAAATCTTGAATCTCAAATCTCAAATAGGTGAACTGCCGGAGGCGAAAAAAGAACGATTTATAAAGGAATACGGGTTGAGTGAGTATGACGCGACGATACTTGTGGAAACGCGTGAGAGAGCAAAATATTTTGAGTCTTGCCTTGACGCATTCACGCATCAACCCATTCACGCATCACTCACGTCGAAGGCGTTAGCCAATTGGCTCATCAATAAGAAGGTAGACATGGGCGCCGTCTCGCCAGCGCAACTGGTTGATCAGATATCTCGATCAACCCAGACACGTTCTGTATCTAGTGAAGAGCTAGAGAAAACGATCAAACACGTCCTTGCGGAGAATCCCAAAGCAGTGGAAGACTACAAGAAGGGTAAAGAACAAGCACTCATGTTTCTCGTGGGGCACGTCATGAAAGAGACGAAAGGAAAATGCTCGGCTGAGGAAGCGAAAAAGAGAATTATGGGAGTTCTTAAACAGAGAAAAGAAGGGGTGCGAATCTAAATCACCTTTCAGGTATAAAGGCGGTATAAAAACTTACCCGTCGGGTGAAAAGCAGAGAATATGTCAGAAACCACAAGTGTATTGAAACTAGAAGCGCGTCCTATGACACAGCCAACAGTCGATCGATTGATAAACTTGTTGCCGAGGCTAGCCGAAGATTGCAAAATTCATATTGCGCCACACCTGAGAAAAGATGAGCATTTTTGGTACCTTGTGGCAAGACATTACGGCACCCTGCGCGAACGAATCCCTGAATTATTAGAGTTACCAGCAACGAGAGGTAAGGGTCTTGATAAAATTCGTACACTTTCGCTAGCGGAAGCCATTGATCGTTCGAAAGAAGTTTTCTTTTTACAGAAGGAAGCAGCTACAGATGGACTTACCGGTGCGTTTAATAGACGAGCACTCGACTCCTTTATCTTAAACCTTATAAAACATCGACGACCCGGAGCAGTAGATGTTGTTGTACTTTTGGATATCGATAATTTTAAAAAAATTAACGATACATATGGTCATCCACTAGGCGACGAAGTGCTTCGAGGACTGGTTATAATGCTTCGTGAGAAGAGCCGCGGATACGATATGGTGGCGCGATTTGGTGGTGAAGAGTTTGCGCTTGTACTCCCCGGTGTCGAGGCCAGCGGCGGAGACTGGCAAACAACAGTGGTTCAACGCGTTGAAGAAATGCGAAAGGCCATTGAGTCAGATATGCAGAAACAATTATCGCAAAGAACTAGAGCTCAGTTTAGTGAACCTATCACCGCAAGTTTTGGAATAGCTGTTATAGGCGACGACACAGGAGAGAGCAAACTCACGGAACAGGCACAACTAGAGGCAGTGTATCAAAGAGCAGACGCAAACTTATACCAGGCAAAAAAAAGTGGTAGAAATGCTGTCGTTGCGGATTGGTATCAAAAGTTAAGAGGAACGTAACGTATGTCTGCAAATTTTGTCCACCTTCACGTCCATAGTGAGTTTTCCCTTCTTGATGGATTGGGGAAGCTGGATCACCTCATAGAGCGCGCGCGCTCCTTCGGCATGGATGCCATGGCCCTGACCGATCATGGAGCGATGTACGGTGCTTTTAAGTTTTACCTCAAAGCCAAAGCTGCCGGAATGAACCCGATCATTGGTGTGGAGACCTACGTAGCCAAGCGCTCGCGTTTTGATAAAGAAGCCAAAGTCGATACTGACCCCTATCACTTGGTGCTTCTTGCCAAAAACGCAGCCGGATACAAAAATCTCATGAAGCTCGTCACCCACGCGCATCTTGAGGGATACTACTATCGCCCCCGGATCGACTGGGAGCTTTTAACGAAACACCACGAAGGCCTCATCTGCTTATCCGCGTGCCTTCAAGGTCAGGTACCGCAGCTTCTTCGCGAAGGAAAGGAGAGCGAGGCGGAAAAAATCGCAAGCCAGTACGCAGAGCTTTTTGGCCGTGACCATTATTACCTGGAGATTCAGAAACACCCCAAGATTCCCGAGCAGGACGAGGTGAACGAGAAGGTTGTTGTCCTCTCCCGCAAGCTCGGGCTTCCCTTGGTTGCCACTAACGACGTCCATTATGTGGACCCCGAAGACGCCGAGGCCCAAGAAATACTTCTCTGTGTTCAGACCCAGCACACGATCCTTGAAAAAAATCGGCCGCTTACCATGATCGATTCCCCTGATTTTTACCTGCGTTCTCCCGAAGAGATGAAGGGCTTATTTATCCAGTATCCGGAGGCTATCGAAAATACCGCAAAGATCGCCGAGATGTGTGACATCTCTCTTGATGTCGGCCACTGGATCTTGCCGAATTACCCGCTGCCCGATGGGCTCACGCCGAATGATTACATCAAGCAACTGGTCGACGAACGCATTGGTCAAAAGTACCCAAAGAGAACGAAAGAGGTTACAGAGCGTGTTAGCTACGAGCTTGATATCATACGAAGTAAAGGCTACGCGACCTATTTTCTGATCGTTGCCGATTTCGTCAACTGGGCCAAAGAGCAAGGGATTGCGGTTGGGCCGGGCCGCGGGTCGGCAGCCGGATCCGTGGTTTCCTACATTCTGGGCATCACCGGCATAGACCCTTTCTTTTTTAAACTTCCCTTCGAGCGGTTTCTCAATCCCCAGCGGCCGAGCCCGCCTGACATTGATTTAGACTTTGCCGATGACCGTAGAGACGAAGTGATTGCCTACGTGACACAGAAGTTCGGCAAGGAGAAAGTCGCGCAAATTATCACGTTCGGCACCATGGAGGCGCGCGGTGCTGTCCGAGATACCGGGCGGGCGCTCGGCATGCCCTACGTTGCACCGGATCGGATTGCGCGGATGATCCCGCTCGGCTTTCAAGGGTTTCCGATGACAATCGAAAAAGCTCTCGAGCAGTCGCTGGAACTGTCTCTTGCTTATACAAGCGAACCGGAGACCAAACGTCTTCTTGACGTAGCCCGAAAACTCGAGGGCGTTGCGCGCCACGCATCGGTCCACGCCGCGGGAGTCGTGATTGCAGACAAGCCGCTTGTAGAGTACACACCGCTCCAGCGCGAATCGAAGGGCGAGAAGATCGTCACGCAGTATGACATGTACACGGTGGGAGAGGACGGGGTGGGGCTTCTCAAAATGGATTTTTTGGGCCTTCGGAACCTGACGATTCTCTCGCAGGCGCTCTTTTTTATTCACCAAACACGAGGTGTTTCTGTCCGCCTCAATGAGATTCCGCTCGACGACGACCAGACGTTTGCTATGCTCGCGAGCGGCGAAACGACCGGCGTCTTTCAACTTGAGTCGTCCGGCATGCGGCGCCACATCAAGGAACTCAAGCCCACCACAATTTTTGACCTCATGGCGATGGTCGCGCTTTTTCGTCCGGGACCGATGCAGGTGATCCCGGAGTTTATTCGGCGCAAGCACAACCCCAAGGCAATCGTATACCCAGATGACAGGCTGAAGGACGCACTTGCCCAGTCGTACGGACTCATCTGCTACCAGGACGATGTGCTCCTTACCGCTATCAACCTCGCCGGATACTCGTGGGGGGACGCGGATAAATTGAGGAAAGCTGTCGGAAAGAAAATTCCTTCAGAGATGAAGAAGCAGAAAGAGAAGTTTATTGAAGGCTGCGTCAAAAACGGACTCACGAGGGAAAAGGCTGAAGAAATTTTTACACTTATCGAACCGTTTGCCGGCTACGGATTCAACAAAGCGCACGCCGCCTGCTACGCGATGATTGCCTACCAAACCGCCTACCTCAAGGCGAACTACCCCGTTGAATATATGACTGCGGTTCTGGCTGCGGAGTCTCGGGCAAACACTGGCCCTGCCCGGGATGAAAAGATTGCCATGTCGGTTTCTGAGTGTAAGAGGATGAGGGTGTCACTCCTTCCTCCGGATATCAATCGTTCATCGGTCGAGTTTACCATAGAAGAAGGGACAATCCGTTTTGGGCTCTCGGTCATTAAAAATGTCGGCGAGGCAGCAATAGAAGCAATTTTTTCTGCGAGAAACGAGAAGCTCTTCAGTAGTCTTTCGGACTTTATCCATCGGGTGGACGTGTCAAAAGTGAACAGAAAAACACTCGAAAGCCTGGTCAAGGCAGGGGCTATGGATTCATTTGGAAGAAGAGCAGCTATGCTCTCGGCGTTTTCCGGGCTTTTGGAAGATGTTCATAGGACGCGGCGCCATGTCGCATCTGGTCAGGTGAGTCTTTTTGATGGCGGGGAGGAGCATACAAGTTCTCGTTTTAGTCTGCCAGATATACCTGAGTTGTCACATGCGCAGCTTTTGTCCTATGAAAAAGAGCTTCTCGGATTCTATCTCACCGCTCATCCCCTTGAAGCAATTTTAGAAGCACTTCCTAAAGAAGGTAGGACACAGCTTGCTGATATCACACATGAACGCGTGGGCGAACGCGTGTCAGTCACTGGAATCATAACGGCCGTGAAGAAAATTAGCACAAAGGTCGGAAATAACATGATGGCGTTTGTGAAATTAGAAGATGTAAACGGTAGTCTGGAGGTCGTGGTATTCCCCAAGGTATATGCCTCGTTGGTGGATGTCTTATATCCCGATACGGTCGTAACGGTAAGCGGCCGTGTGGACGAGAAGGAGGATCGTCTCCTCATTCTTGCCGAATCAGTTCGCCCCCTGAGCATTCCAGACACAAACTGACGGTTGACGCAGTCTTGATTTTTTGGGTACAATGAAAAAGCAGAGCATAGTAGACCGGTACACCATTGAGTTGTCTGAGGACAAGATTGTAGAACGTGCGAGGGAAGAGAGATCGCATCGCACAAAAGACGCGGATTCCGGGTTGTTTTATCTTGGGTTTATTGGTGAAATTGGATTTACTATCGCACTGCCGATAGCCGGAGGGGCGTTTTTAGGAACCTACCTCGACAGACATTGGGGCACGTATCCGAAAGCGACCCTCTCGCTTCTTTTTTTCGGTATCGTCGTGTCGACCGTGACGATAGTACGAATAGTTTCAGACGTTCTTCGTAGAAGTAGAGGAAGTAGAGCGAAGGATCGCTAAACAATGCCACACATATCTCTTGCCGCAGAGAAGCTCGGAACCCTTCTGGGGTTTCCCATAACGAACGCACTTCTTACGACTTGGCTCGTAACACTTCTTCTTATCGCACTTTCGTCTCTCGCGACGCGCCGCATGCGCCTCGTTCCGTCGCCTTTGCAATCGATTGCTGAGTCGATTGTCGGCGGACTCTATGAGTTTTTCGCATCCATTACTGGTCCCCACGCAGCGAGGTTTTTTCCGCTTCTTGCGTCTTTCTTTCTCTTTATTATTACTGCAAACTGGATGGGGCTCTTTCCCGGCGTCGGAACGATTGGAATACGAGAAGCTGAGGCAAAGATCATTCCGCTTTTTCGCGCTGCTACGAGTGATATAAACACAACGCTTGGGCTTGCGGTCGTTGCCGTACTAGCGATTCAGTATTTTGGGTTCAAAACCGCCGGCAGCCATTACTCGACCCGATTTATTAATGTTTCAAACCCTATTAATTTCTTTGTGGGAATACTCGAGCTCGCATCGGAGATATCCAAAGTACTATCCTTTGCATTCCGGCTCTTTGGTAATATTTTCGCCGGCGAGGTACTCCTCACCGTTATGGCATTTCTTATGCCCTTTGTCGCCCCGCTCCCATTTCTGGCTCTGGAATTGTTTGTTGGATTTATTCAGGCCCTTGTGTTTTCTATGCTCACTGCGGTATTTTTAAACGTAGCAGTTTCACACGCAGAACACGGGTAGGAAATGCCCTCCCTAGCTTACCGCTCGCCTTTTCACTACTATTCGTAGACGGCTCGCGGAGCGCTTACAGGAGGGCTTACGAAAGAGTAATTCTCGCAAAGACGCTCGAAAACTCTTCCTAAAGGAGGTGAGAGTATGGATGAGGCAGTTGCAAAATTAGTCATGACGGGCATTACCATAGCAGTCGGAGGCTCGGCACCCGCGATTGCGATCGGTATGATTACTGCAAGAGCCATGGAGGCAATCGGAAGGAACCCTGAATCTGCTGGAGAGGTGCGAACAAGCATGATCCTTGGCATTGCATTTGCGGAGGCGATCGCGATCTACGCATTGGTAGCGGGTCTGATAATTAAGTTCGTCTAGGAGGGTTTCTATGGAACAGTTAGGTATCGACGCGAAGTTGCTGGCCGCGCAGGTCATCAATTTTCTCATCATTGTGCTGGCCCTCCAGAAGCTTCTTTACCGGCCGATTCTCACCATGCTCGAGAAGCGGAAAAAGGAGATTGGGGAGGGCTTGGCCTTGACAGAAAAAATGCGGCAGGAGGAGGAGAAGCTCGCGGCAAAGCGAGAGAAAGTTCTTGCGGCAGCACGTCATGAAGGCCAGCTGGTTATAGAACAGGCGAAAAAAGATGCCAAGGATGTTGAGCGAGAGAGTGTTGTCCAAGCCCAGAAGCAAGGAGAAGAAATCATTGGGAGAGCGCGAGCCGAAGCCGAGAGAATCCGTGAGCAGACGGCCATGGACCTCCGCAAAGAAGCGGTAACCGTTGCCGCGTCAATGGTCCGGAAGCTCATCGGAAGCGTCCTTACGACAACGGATCAGCATCGGCTTGTGAGTCAGCATATAAAGAAACTGGAGGCACTCGCCAAGCGAGGGAAACTACGATCTTCTCTATGAATCCTCTCACCCACGATGCACGAGGTTTTGTTGAGGGCGTGGTCAGCTACCTGCGACGGGAAGGTAAAGCAGAACAGTATGTTCCGAGGGTGCGGAAACTCCTTCAGAAGGTAACAGCGAGCACAAGACGGCAGCAGGAAGCTCGTGTACGGAGCGTGGTGGCACTCAC
This sequence comes from uncultured Gammaproteobacteria bacterium, assembly GCA_964397755.1. Classification (GTDB taxonomy): domain Bacteria; phylum Patescibacteriota; class Microgenomatia; order UBA10105; family UBA927; genus CAYNJY01. Next base: position 44,145 of record CAYNJY010000006.1, on the reverse strand, counting down.
CGCTTCGGAGAAGCAGGCGCTCGGTCGGGTGCTCGCGTCGGTTATCGGTAGGCCCGTCACCATCCGTTGCACCGTCGATCGGTCACTCCTCGGAGGCTTACGAGTAGATATTGGTGATCTCATTATAGATACCACCCTCTCTCGCCAGCTCAACCATTTTGTGGAACAGTCAGTCGTACAGTAGTATGGCTATGGATCTTTCTAAACAGATTGCCCTCGAGCTTGTTAAAAAGATAGAACGGTACGAACCATCTCAGTCGCTGCGCCGCGTCGGTCATATCGTGACGATCGGAGACGGCGTTCTCACGTTATCCGGGTTGCCGAGGGCTGCCTACCTTGAGCTCCTCCGTTTCCCGGGCGGGGTAGTCGGAGTTGCCGTCAATTTGAAAGAAGACGATGTCGGCGCGATCATTTTGGGTGATTACCTGTCGCTCAAGCAGGGCGATGAGGTCCAGGGTACTGGCGAGCTTCTCTCGACGCCGGTAGGAGAGGGATTTCTCGGACGAGTGGTGAACCCTTTGGGCGACCCGCTCGATGGCAAAGGCCCAATTTCAGCCAAAAAGAGGCTTCCCATAGAGCGGGTCGCGCCCGGTGTTATCTTCCGCCAACGGGTCACCACTCCGCTCCAAACGGGTATCAAGGCAATCGACACGATGACACCAATAGGCCGCGGCCAACGGGAACTTATTATCGGCGACCGGAATACCGGAAAAACCGCCCTTGCGGTTGACACGATCATCAATCAGAAAAAGGAGAATGTCGTCTCTATCTATGTAGCGATCGGGCAGAAAGCCTCAAGGGTCGCGCAGGTCGTCGCTGATCTTGAGAAACACGGAGCCCTTTCCCATACGATCGTAGTTTCTGCAGCTGCGAGCGAAGGGGCTAGCCTTCAGTATCTCGCTCCGTATGCCGGTTGCACGCTCGGCGAGTACTTTATGGACCAAGGCCGCGATGCGCTTGTGGTCTACGATGACCTCACGAAGCACGCGTGGGCGTACCGGCAGATATCACTCACCCTTCGCAGGCCGTCTGGCCGCGAAGCCTATCCGGGAGATGTATTTTATCTCCATAGCAGGCTTCTTGAGCGGGCATGTCGGCTCGCGAGTCCCTATGGGGGTGGCTCTCTTACCGCCCTTCCCATTGTAGAAACACAAGCCAACGACGTGTCAGCATATATTCCCACCAATGTCATTTCCATAACCGATGGGCAGATCTATTTAGAATCAGATCTCTTTTATGCAGGACAAAGACCAGCGATAAACGTCGGTCTCTCTGTGTCTCGCGTGGGTGGGGATGCCCAGATAAAGGCAATGAAAAAGGTCGCTGGCAACCTGCGGCTTGACCTCGCGCAGTACCGCGAACTTGCGGCGTTTGCTCAGTTTGCCGCCGACGTGGATGAGGTTACAAAGAAACAGATCGAACGAGGGAGTCGAATGGTAGAGCTCCTTAAGCAGGGCCAGTATGTGCCGATGTCTGTCGAGAAGCAGGTCGCGAGCATGTGGGCGGGAACTGGTGGGTATCTTGACGGTGTGCCGGTTTCCCGCATTTTGGAGTTTGAGCAGAAATTCCTTGACTATCTTGAGGTACACGAGCGAAAGGCTCTCGCTGCCATTGCGAAAGAAAAAACATTGACGGGAGAGGGCGAAGCAACATTCCAAAAAGCGATCAAAGAGGTAACGAAAGGATTCGTGTAGTATGGCCAGTATTCGAATCATCAAGCGGAGAATCAGAACCGCAAAGAATATTGCACAGATTACGAAAGCGATGGAACTTGTGGCTGCATCGAAGATGCGCAAAGCCCAAGCGCTCGCCCTGTCGGGAAAGCTGTATGCAAACAAAATTTACGAGATGGTGATGCGGCTTTCAGAAAAAGTTGACCTCGCCCACCATCCGCTCCTAGCCAAGCCGGTAGCTCCGAGGGGGAACCGTTTGGTTATCCTCATCTCAACGAACAAGGGACTCTGCGGGGGTCTCAACACACAAGTGTTTCGTTTCCTGATGACCAAGTACCCCAAGCTCTCAGACCATACCTTCGTTACACTTGGGAAGAAAGGGGCGGAGTTCCTTGCTCGTATGGGGGCTCCCGTCACCGCTGATTTCTCCGATAGTGTGCCGTTCGGAGGGAGCGTCCCGGCGGTTGTTAACCTCGCCATAACGCAGTTCCTCTCGCACACGTTCGGTGCGGTAGATCTCCTGTACAATGAGTTCGTCTCGGCCCTTACACAATCGCCTCGCAGAAAAACCATACTTCCGCTCACCCTTGAGGGTGAAGCGATATCCAAAACTCGTGAGTTGACCTATACGATTGAGCCGGATATCGCGACAGCATTTGACCTGCTCCTTCCGCATTACATAGAAAACCAAGTTCGTGACGCGATTCTCCAGGCAGAGGCGAGCGAGCACTCGGCTCGCATGGTCGCGATGCGCTCTGCCACGGATAACGCGCTTTCACTTACGGATGAGCTCACCTTGCTGTATAACAGAGCTCGACAGGAGAAAGTGACCTACGAAATTACGGACATGGTGACGGCGAGACTGGCAGTGGAATAGAAGAATCTACAAATCTGCACATGACAAATCTGCAAAATTGTACATATGGTCGGTACGAACAGAAAACAAAAAAAAGAAATGAATAGTCAGAATTTTGGAACAATCGTCCAGATCGTCGGTGTCGTGGTTGATGTTCAGTTTTCAGGGGAGCGCCTTCCGGCGATTTACGAAGCTCTCGAAACAGAAAGCGGTACGGAGAAGGGTACGGTTCTGGTTCTTGAGGTCGCGTCCCACCTCGGCGATCATCGCGTGGGGACTATTGCGATGGGGCCCACAGACGGCCTTCGCCGCGGCAACAGCGTGAGAGCGACCGGACAGCCGATTTCTGTCCCCGTCGGCAAAAAGACGCTCGGGAGGATTTTTAACGTCGTCGGCGAACCTATTGACGAGAAAGGTGCCATCGCAAACTTGAAACGCTCCCCAATTCACCGAAGCGCTCCGACACTCCGTGAGCAGAGCATAAAGCGCGAAGTTCTGGAAACGGGCATAAAAGTCATTGATCTCGTCGCGCCGTTTGTAAAGGGAGGCAAGGTAGCAATCTTTGGCGGCGCGGGAGTCGGGAAAACCATCCTTATCCAGGAGCTCATTCACAACGTTGCGGAAGTGCACGGAGGCGTGTCGGTGTTTGCGGGCGTCGGCGAGCGCTCGCGCGAAGGAAACGACCTCTGGCGCGAGATGAAGGAATCGGGTGTCATCGATAAAACTGCGCTCGTGTTCGGTCAGATGAACGAACCGCCGGGAGCTCGTCTTCGTGTCGGGCTTACCGGTCTTACGATGGCTGAATACTTCCGTGACGAAGAAGGGCAGGACGTGCTTCTCTTCATCGATAATATATTCCGATTCGCTCAAGCCGGAAGCGAGGTGTCAGCGCTTCTGGGTCGTATACCATCGGCTGTCGGGTACCAACCCACCCTCGCCTCGGAGATGGGAGCGCTTCAGGAACGGATCGCTTCAACAAAGAAAGGTTCTATTACGTCTGTTCAAGCAGTCTATGTGCCTGCCGACGACTACACGGACCCGGCGCCGGTTGCGACGTTTGCCCACCTCGATGGCTCTGTCTCGCTCGAGCGCTCAATCGCCGAGCAAGGACTCTACCCGGCTGTCGATCCCCTCGCTTCCAACTCCCGCATCCTTGAGCCGTCAGTCGTCGGTACCAATCACTACGAGGTTGCCCGGGGGGTGCAGCGCGTTCTCCAGCGCTACAAAGATCTCCAGGACATCATTGCAATTCTCGGGATGGAGGAATTGAGTGATGAGGACAAGCGAACGGTCTCACGCGCCCGAAAAATTCAGCGCTTCCTCACCCAACCGATGTTTGTCGCCGAAGCATTCACCGCTCGACAAGGGAAATACGTATCACTGGCGGATACGGTTAGTGGGTTTAAGGAAATTCTTGAAGGGAAGCACGACAGCAAGCCCGAACAGGCCTTCTACATGGTCGGGCCGATCGGCGAAGTCAAATAGGAGACAGTATGGAAGGACGCTCATTTACGCTCACGGTCATCACCCCCGAACGACAGGCGTATAGCGATACCGTAGAGGCGATTTCGGTGCCGACATACCTCGGCACCGTTGGCGTTCTCGCCCACCACATGCCCCTTTTTGCAGCACTCACTGAAGGTGAAGTAAAAATAACGAAAGGGACAAAAGAGCACTACCTTGCAATCGGCGGCGGCTTCATGGAGGTTGCCGGAAACACGGTGAACATTCTGGTCTCTCGAGCACTTCACGCCGACGAACTCAACGAGTCCGAGATTCGTAAGGCTCAGGAGCACGCAAAAACCCTTCTTTCCCAAAAAGTACGAGGAGAGGAGTACAGAACTGCACAAGCGATCCTTCGACGGTCGCTGCTTGAGATTACAGTTTTGCGCCGTCACAAACGGCTCGCTCCACGCATGACTTGACAGGAAGAGCGTGTTTGCGTATAGTCCCTCCGGGTATGATGGTACAGGATGTCATGACGAAGAGGATCTTTACGGTGCACCAAAAGACGCCGATCCGAAATATTTGGAGAGCAATTTTTAAGCGCCACATTAATGCCATCCCTGTTATTGATAAGAGAAGAGTACTCATCGGCCTCATAACGCGGGAGGATCTCCTCAAACCCCTGTACCCAGACTACCGAGAGTTTATTGAAAATCTCTCAACGAGCCTCGATTTTGACAAAATGGAAGAGAAAATCCACGAGCTTGGGGGAAAGTCGACCAAGGATGTTATGAACCGACGAGTGATATTTACGCGGGCAGATACTCCAATCATGCGAGCGCTATCACGAATGATTACCCAGCGCGTACACCAGCTCCCGGTGCTTTCTGATACCGATACACTTGTCGGTCTTCTCACGAAAGGCGATGTGTTTTATGCTCTTTTCCAGAAGCACCTCTTAAAGAGCAACGAGAAAAAGACAACCACAAAGAAACGAGGTAGAAGATTCAGGAAGCGGATAGCTGCTTTTTTTGAACAAAGAAGGTAGGATGCCAAAAAGAAGGCGTGTGTCAAGTAGCAGAGAGCATGGGTTGCGGACAGCGGGTGCGTCCGATATAGAGCAGTCTATACGAAGAGGTTTTGATGCTATCTCTGTTGAGATCGCTCCGGACGGAAGTTTATTGACTGTACCTTCCGGATGGCACGGGGAGGGGAAACAGGGTGAAGCCATGGTGCTCTATGGTGACCTCCTGACAGGCCCTATTGCCGGAACAGTGCTGACAGCTGGTTCTTTTGTTGACTGGCTTTCAAGAAATAGCTTCTTACTTGAAACAGGGGGAAAGGCTGCTTCAGCACAAGAGGCTGCGGAAGCCTTGGAATCTAATGTTACGAGTGTAGACCCAAGTGATCCACCTGTGTTTCGAGCCGTTCGAACAAAAGAAAATGGTCTCCCCAGTGTTATTGAGGTTTATAGCGGTGCACTGTCAACTCTAATGCTTCAGTTGACTACGATAGGAAACAGAAGTAGGGTCGGGTATTTTGAGAGAGTAGCGTATAAAGGTGCCGTTGCAAGCCTCATGAACCCTTTTATTTCCAAAGGCACGACGCAAATACGAAGACGAATGGGCGTAGAGGGAATTGAAAGACGAATGAGGCGCGTTGACGACTGTTTGGCCGGTATGACGACGCTATTGGCCGATGCGCTTATTGATGAAAAACTCGGCGTAGCCCGAAATGGGCTGCTCGAGGAGATAGCCGTTTCTGTCGCAACTACACAAGGTATGGTCGTGGCGGTTACTGCCGCTGAGCTTCGCGGGGTTCCATTAATTATTCGCGCAGGAGGCCCTTCGTTTGGTCTGGCCGGAAAAGAGAAGGGACTCAATTATATGGTAAATACTCTGCCGGACGCGTTGACTCGCGGATATTTTACCGCCGGAGATTTTGGATCAGTAATGCAGGCCGACAGGTCACCCTTGAGAGACGTACAAACCCTGTCAATGGGTAATGCTACTACCAAGCATAGGACGAGGTTTTTTCTGACCGGAGGAGGTCCTGTGCATGAAATGATGGAAGAGGCATACAATAAACGTCGAAAGCCTTTACATGGAATGGTATCCGTACGTCGGGCCGCGCGCATTGACGATGGGAAAGAGAGACAATGGGGTGTTATCATCTCTGGTATCGCTCATTGACGAAAGAAGTTTCGCTTTGGTATCCTAGGCTGTGCCGAAGTACATCTTTGTTTCTGGCGGTGTCCTTTCAGGTTTAGGAAAGGGCGTCACCGCAGCTTCTCTTGCATTCCTCCTACAGTCGAGAGGATATAGGATTACCCCGGTCAAGTGTGAGAACTACCTCAATATCGACGCCGGGCTCATCAATCCCATCGAGCACGGCGATCCGTTTCTCTGCGATGACGGGACGGAAGCGGATATGGACATGGGTTCCTACGAGAAGTTCCTCAATAAAAATGTGCTGCGCCACAACTTCATTACGATGGGACAAATCTACTGGGATGTGATTAGCCGCGAGCGCAACTTCGAGTACCAAGGTGAGGATGTTGAAGCAATCCCTCACATTACTGATGAGATACTATGGAAAATCAACGAGGCGGCAAAAAAAGAAAATGCAGATATTGTTGTGGTTGAACTCGGTGGAACAGCTGGTGAGTATCAGAACATACTCTACTATGAGGCTTCTCGTATACTAAAAATCGTCAAGAAAGCAGCTGTTGTCCACATCCATGTGAGTTACTTGCCAACACCGAGACACCTCGGCGAACCAAAAACCAAGCCAACACAACTGTCGGTAAAGTTTCTTCAATCGATGGGAATACAACCGGACTTTATCGTATGCCGTGGAGAAAAATCAATTGATAAGAGGCGTCGAGAACGCCTTGCCATGTTTTGCAACATTGAACCTGAGCACGTTATCAATAACCCTGACGTTTTTTCGGCATACGAGGTTCCGATGGTTTTTGAGGAACAGCAGTTTGCACAAAAAATACTTCAAGAGCTTGGCCTTCCAGACACGCCCGCAATGCTTTCGGATTGGAAAAAATTTCTCGAACGCGGGGATCATTCCCGGAAAAAAATGATGGAAATTGCGATTGTCGGTAAATACTTTGCTACCGGCGATTACGAACTGCGCGATTCCTACGCGGCACTTATCGACGCGCTCGATCATGCCGGCTGGCAGCATGGGGTGACTGTTAAAACCCGTTGGGTGAATGCGGAGCGAATCGAGAAAGGCGAAAAAGTTGAAAAGCTTCTTGCGGGAGTCAGCGGCGTCATCGTCCCCATCGGCTGGGGCCCGCGCGGGGTCGAAGGCATGATTGAGGCCATCCGCTACGCCCGGGAAGAAAAAATTCCCTACCTGGGCCTTTGCTACGGCATGCAGTTGGCGGTAGTTGAGTTTGCCCGAAACGTGTTGGGCCTGACGCGAGCTCACACTAAGGAATGCGACTCCAAAACGCCTCATCCCGTCATCCACATGATAAAAGGGCAGAAAGAGGTGCTTAAGCGCCGGGCCTATGGGGGATCGATGCGCCTGGGCCGCTGGGAATGCCAAGTAAGGGAGGGTAGCCTGACCGACGAAGCCTACAAGATATATAAAGGTTACGATGACCCCAAGCGGCGAATTGTGGGAGAAAGACACCGCCACCGTTACGAGTTTAACGGTACGTACGCTAAAAGATTTGAGGAAGCAGGTTTGGTAATTGCCGGAAGATCAGTGGTAGAGAATCTTGTTGAGATTGTGGAACTTCCGAAGGATAGACACCCGTTCTTCCTGGGTACGCAGTATCATCCTGAGTATCGTTCCCGGCCGCTCGCGCCGCACCCACTCTTCATTGATTATCTCGATGCTTGTATCAAACATCCCGTGCTGGTAAAATAGATGGCTGTATCTATTTAATATGGCCAATAGTGTCTCATGGGTGACAGGAGAAGGGGATAATAAAAAAAAAGTGCTCTTTCACGTCGGCGATACAGTGAAGGTTTTTTACCGCTTGATAGAAAAGGAAAAGGTGACGGGGAAAGCCAAGCGGGAAGTCCACGAGGAAACGCGCGAGCGCACCCAGGTGTTTGAAGGAATCGTGCTTTCGATAAAGGGAAGCGGACAGAACGCTATGTTTACCGTCCGGCGTATCGGGGTGGGTGGGATAGGTATTGAACGGATCTTCCCTCTTGTATCTCCGTGGATCAGAAACATTGAGGTCGTCAAACGCGGCGATGTCAGGCGGGCTAAGCTTTACTACCTAAGACGTCGTACCGGCCGTTCGGCTACTCGTGTCGATGAAGCCACTGCCTCCCCATCGCCAGCGACTGGGTAAACAAGGGGAAGATATCGCCGCTTTGTATCTTCGGAAGAAGGGGTTTCGCATCATAGATCGTAACTTCAAAGCCCGCTACGGAGAACTTGATATCATTTGTACAAAAGACGATACACTTGTGTTTGTGGAGGTAAAAACCAGGGTCGGCGAAGAATTTGGTAAGCCGGAAGAGTCCGTGACGCCCTGGAAACTGCGCGAAGTTGTTAAAACTGCCCAATATTACAAGCTTCTTCATGAAAAACTACCGGAGAGTATGCGGATAGACGTTATTGGGATCGAAATTGATGACTCAGACACCCCAACTTACTTTAATCACATCCAAAACGTCACACTCTAGTCTTAGGCATATTGAATTGATATAATAACTTCACTCCAAATGGGCTTGCCCTGAGGAGCGAAGCGACGAAGGGCCCGTAGCTCAACGGCAGAGCAGTCCCGCCAGTATTTAAATGGGCCGTTAGCTCAATGGTAGAGCAGCAGCCTTTTAAGCTGTTGGTTGCAGGTTCGAATCCTGCACGGCTCACCAGGTAAACATTGGAACGCGGCGTTTATAGGCTAGATACTTCTCCAAAATGCTTCTTAAGTAAGCCTCTTCCCTGGTTGCCATCTGACGAAGATGGGCAAGAAACCAGCGGGACAAGATAACTTCGCACGCCAATACTTGCTCCAAACGCCATAGCGACTAGGCCAAGGCAGTGGTGCAGGATCAGTCAGCACCCAAACGATCGTGAATTGTGGTCATATCACCCACCTCGTTTCCATTTAGGCGAATCAAGAAGCGGCGCAAAGAGGTCGTCTTTGGGGTCGATACGTAGAGAGGCGATTTCGCTTTCGGTTGGGGGCCTATCCTCAAATTCGACAAACGGGACCTCGGTGATGACAGCAATCGGCGTCTGCTCGTTGCCTTCACCCATGAGTACGACAGAAGCGGCGGCAAGTCCATCAAGGACGCTTTGGTGCGTCATGCGGAGTTTGCGTCCAAAGACATCCGGTGTGCCAATGTAGTTTTTCCGAGGTTGAAACCCGCAGTAGGCGATTCCTATGCCCAAAGTTCCCCAGCGAAGCGGCGCAATGCGGCTGTCGGTGATAATTACTCCAAGGTTACTTATGTGATGCTTCTGACGAAGATGGTGCCAAATCCGGGCTGCCTCGGCAAACGGATTCTCCGGCCATAGCACAAAATATCCGCCGCCGTTACTTTCGTCAACCCCGCTATTAGCGATAACAATATCGTTTTTGATGGTGATAAACACGTCGTATTTGGATTCCGTCGCATCGATATACTGCTGCGCTTCTTTACGGATTACATCATGTTTATCGACTGTTCCGTCATTTTTTACCAGCCGGGCCTGGCAGATGCTGATGATTTTTGAAGTGACCACGACAACGCTGCGGCTGGTTACTAGTGGAAGAGCGGAATCGAGGACAGAAATAAGATCCATTCCGGGCACAATTTTTTCTGTTCTATGTGACGTAATGTTCATAGGCTTATGGTTGCTTTATACACAAAAAAATCAGTGGCTCCCAGATCGTACTTGTACGCCTCCGATCCTTGGAGAAAATTATACTCGTTATAGCCTTGCTCGATTACGTACGCAATCGTACGTGCCTTCAGGTAAAAGCCAGCGCCCGGAAAGCCATGCTCATCAAACCCTGAATTATACGTGAGGAGCTTCCCATCAGCATAGAATGCGAGGACCGCTGCAACGACAGAGCCAGAGGAGGTGAGGGTAAAAGTGAGGAGATCCTTACCCACAATCGATGGGATGGACTCAAAGAAGGATGCTACCGATGGCGTGAGAAACTTCCGTTTTCGCGGATCTCTCTTCATTAAACGAATGAGCGTGTCAATATCTGCCTCGTCACCCGTTTGGATAGTACACTGAACAGCTGGGTGTTCTGATTCAAACTTACGCATTTTTCGCCTGAGCTCGTGTCTATTTTTTTGAGAAAGACGGGCGACGTACTCGCCCCAAGTTTTGGGGAGTCTGATAATCGGAGTGGTGTCTTCTTGTACAATGTGAGCTTGAGTACTTGAAAGCGATTTGAGAAATGCGACGGTTTGGGAACTCTGTGGGATATTTCGAAGCTCAATTAGCCGTACGTCACTGTCTTTAAGGAAGCGGAAACAGTTTTTCCACGCTCTTTGTTTCGCCTCGTTTGGGCCGATAACGTCAAGGTAGTCAGCTACCTCGTAGCCACCCGAGAAGATAACGTGGTTTCTGGTGCGTGCAAAGGGGGCAAGAACGGCTGACTCCTGATCGTAGAGGAGGTAGGCGCCGTAGTCCTGCCCGAGGTGTGAATGCCACGTGTGGTGCCATTCGTACGAAAGAAAGGGAGCCTGTAAATCGTTGGTCTTCAAGCTTTCCCGCCAGAGCGCTCGAGTCTCCTCGTTCCATTGCAGTCTTCTCACCATATACGCTGTTATATATAGCGCGGAAATGAAAAAGCATGTACCTCTTAAGCGGAACTTTTAGTAGCGCCAACCGGATTCGAACCGGTGTAAATGGGCTGAAAACCCATTGTCCTAGGCCGCTAGACGATGGCGCCCTGCCATATAGTATATCCTAAATATGCGCGCGTTGGAAATTACTGGGAAAAACCTATTTTTCAAGGGAGAAATACGGCGCAATTAGGGTTTGGAAAAGCACCGACGGCAGCGGGCTTGGAAGATTGAAATATCGAGTTTGGAGACAAACGACGGGTCGGGTGTTCTCGCATCGACGTTTTTCGTATTTTTGGTGACCCGTTTGTGAAAAACCGCCTCGTCGCCGCAGATATAACAAATGGCGGAAAGCTTCGTTACTTTGTCCGCCATGGCCATGAGGGTGGGGATGGGCTCAAATGGTTGGCGGTCAAACGTCATGGCTAAGCCCGCAACCAGAATCTTCTTGCCTTTTTTAAGAAGCGTCTTAATCACTTCAACAAGTTCTTTTCCAAACCACTGGGCCTCATCTATGGCAATCAACTCGGTGCCTTTTTTCAGAAGTTGCGTGATTTCCTGAGGTTTTTTGACAAGCTCTGAATTGAAGCTTATGCCCGCATGCGAGTACAGCCTTTTCTCGTTGCCGTAGCGGTTGTCCAGGTGCGGCTTGAAGACCTGTGTTTTCCTTTTGCCAATAGAAGCCCGTTTGACTTGCCGAATGAGCTCCTCGGTTTTCCCGGAGAACATGGGTCCGGCGATGACTTCAAGATAACCCAGCTTGCCTTTCATACACCCATTCTACTGCCCCTTTTTTCACATGAGAAGAAGGAAAATAGCTATCACAAAATTATGTGCACGTGCATAATTTTGTGATGATAGGGTTTGATGGAATTGACACGTTGATCATTCGGGTATATTTTAGTTATATAGCCTTATGGGAGAAGTCATAGACGAGTCTATTTCGGTAAATCTTTTGTTTAACCATCTCAAGCGATCCGTGGCGCCTACCTCTCTCTACTGGCGCGGACGACGGTATACGGTTACTAAAGTAGGCTTGCATCACACCACACGGGAAGGGCGGACGCTTCTTCACATTTTTTCGGTAACCGACGGAAATACCTTTTTCAAACTTCAATTAAACACAGAGACGCTGATGTGGAAACTGATGGAAGTAGACAACGGAGAGAATTGTTAAGTTGTTTTATTTTCTTATGGAAGCAACAGACTTCAATTTTGGTTTTAACCCGGCCTCTCCCACTATAGTACATGTAGATTTAAACTCCTGCTTTGCCGCTATCGAGCAGCAGGCAAACCCGCTCCTTCGGGGTAAACCGGTCGCGGTTGCCGCGTACACGACCCCACGTGGCTGTATTTTGGCAGCCTCGGTTGAAGCAAAGCGCTTCGGAGTGGCAACCGGCATGCGGGTAGCTGAGGGCAAACAGTTGTGTCCTTCGTTAATCATCCTGCCATCGGATCCGTCCAAGTACCGCTTCGTCAATCGGAAGCTCCTGGTGCTCCTGCGTGAGTACGCAAGCGATGTGAGAGTATGTTCGATTGATGAAATGGTCATGAATCTGGATTGTTATATTGCTAAATTGCTATATTGCTGGAGAAACAAAGAGAAAACACTGCATGTTAAAACTAACAATTTAACAATACAACAATATAACAATTTTCCACGGGGTCCGATTGTATCGACGATGATAGGAATTGCTCAAGAGATCAAAAACCGTATTAAACAGGAGATTGGTGGGTGGCTGACGGTGTCGATCGGCATTGCCCCCAATCTCTATCTTGCAAAGATTGCCTCCGGCCTTCACAAGCCAGACGGCCTGGATGTTATTACCAAGGAAAATATTGAAGCAATCCTTACTCCGTTGGCCCTAGAAGACCTTTGTGGTATCAAAGAAGGCTATGGAGGCAGGCTCAGGCGTTGCGGGATCACGAGTGCCCTGGCCTTCTATCAGGTTTCTGCCTCAGCCCTCGTTTCTGCTTTTCAGTCGATTACAGGCTACCACTGGTGGTTGCGACTCCATGGATGGAATCCCGGTGTGACACCGGGACAAGCGGAAATCGAACAGAAGAGCGTTGGCCACTCCTATGCGCTCTATACCCCGTACAGACCATCGGATGTGAGGCTCCACCAGATACTCTGTCAACTGACCGAGAAGGTAGGAAGACGGCTTCGACTCAATAACTATCGGGCTTGTGGTATCCACATCTCCTGCCTCTTTGCTGACTTCTCGTACTGGCGCAAGGGGAAAAAGCTGCCAACACCCGTCTACGCAAGTAGCGATCTGTACCTCGTAGCGTCGGTGCTACTTAAGCAAGCGCCAGAGAAACCCGTGCGGACTTTAGCAGTTACTTCTTACCATCTCACGTCTGATCTTTATAGCCAAGAGAGCTTGCTTACGGAGGAGGTACGAAAAGAACGTCTGACCCAGGCTTTGGATACTATCGCCCAGCGCTGGGGGAAATGTATGGTTTTCCCTGCCCGGATGCTCCACATGGAGCAGAAAGTGCTTGACCGGATTGCGTTTGGCAGCGTCAAGGGGCTTCACTTGACAAGAAGAGGCGACATGGGGTAGTGTAAAAAGATCGAAGATATTCAGAGTGGCGGGGAGGGATCTAGCTTGCTGATCCACCCGGCAACCCTTCGCTCGCTCAGGGTGCCACAACTAGCCCGCCAGCTGACGGGAATGATATGCCCAGGAGGGAAAACCGCTCTCCTTCGGGAGAGCTTTTTTGTATATGAATGCTACGCACTTTACGTCAGAATCGGTGGCAGCAGGTCATCCCGACAAGGTCTGTGATCAAATATCAGATGCTATCGTTGATGCGGCGCTTGCAATATACCCAAAATCACGTGTTGCAGTCGAGACACTCGTCACGAAAAACCGGGTCGTCATGGCAGGAGAAGTCACCTGTCCGAAACCAATTCCCTACGAATCAATCGCTCGTGGCGTCATACGGTCGCTTGGCTACTCGAAGAAAGCGTACAATTTTTGGGACAAGTCTCCCATTTCCATCTACATCCATGAACAATCTCCCGACATCGCGGCCGGTGTTGATACCGGCGGCGCGGGAGATCAGGGGATGATGTTCGGCTATGCCTGCAGTGAAACGCCCGAGCTTATGCCTATACCGATTATTCTTGCGCACCGGCTTGTTGAAGAAATGGATAAAGCACGGGAGTCAAAGGTAATACCATGTCTGCGTCCCGACGGCAAGAGCGAGGTGAAGGTTATCTACGAAAACGGAAAGCCACACGCGGTGGAGCACGTAGTTCTCGCGGTCCCCCATGATCCGAAGTACAGCAACGTCAACGTAAAGAACTATCTCATCCGTCATGTTGTCCAACCTGTGCTTAGTCGTTATCACTTTCGATTGCCAGCCTCTGATGCTGTCGTGGTTAACGGCACCGGTAAGTGGGAAATTGGCGGCCCAGCTTCTGATACCGGAGTAACAGGACGTAAAATCATCGTAGACACATACGGCGCGATGGCGCGGCACGGCGGCGGGTGCTTTAGCGGCAAAGACCCGACTAAAGTCGATCGAAGCGCAGCCTACGCGTGTCGCTACATCGCAAAGAATATTGTTGCGCACGGTTTTGCAAAGCGCTGCGAAGTCAGTGTTGCCTATGTCATCGGGCACCGGGAGCCTCTTGCAAAGAGCCTCGAGTGTTTCGGTACGGAAAAAAAACGGATAAAAACGGTAGAAGATTTCGCATGGGGACTCCTTGATCTTTCTGTCCGCGGGATTATTGATACGCTGAACCTGCAGCGGCCCATTTACCGGGAAACTGCTCGCTACGGCCACTTCGGCCGCGATGGATTACCGTGGGAAACGGTGGTACAATGAGCTCCGATGGGTTCATCCAGCCGACCACTCGCAGATATCCTTAGACCGCAGTCTCTCGATGACGTTGTCGGCCAAGATCATCTCGTCGGGAGAAGCGGAATTATACGAATGCTTCTCTCCTCTGGTTTCCTTCCGTCGATGATTTTCTGGGGCCCGCCCGGAAGCGGAAAAACCACGCTTGCGCATATCCTTGCGCAGATGACCGACACCTATTTTGTCTCTCAATCTGCTGTGAACACGACTCTTGCCGATGTGCGTTTGATCATCAAAAAAGCAAAGGATCGCCACGAGCAAAACAGACAGTCTACGATCTTTTTCCTCGATGAAATACACCGTTTTAACAAATCCCAGCAGGATTCGCTGCTCCCTCATGTCGAGCGTGGCACGGTCATCTTCGTCGGCGCAACCACCGAAAACCCATCGTTCGAGGTTATTGCGCCACTTCTGTCGCGGTGCCGTGTGTTGGTCTTCAAACCGCTCGACGAAGGCGCGCTGAACGGTATTATTGACCGAGGACTTGTGTATCTCAAGCGAACCATTGATCCGGATGCTCGGGTTTTCCTTAAAGAGACTGCCAACGGCGACGCACGGGTACTACTCAATATTCTTGAAATCGCTGCACAGCTGACAGGGTCTCGCCCTGTCACGCTAACCGTTGCGCGTATCGAAGAAGCCGCACAAAAAAAAACGCTCCAGTATGACCGAACTGGCGAAGAGCACTACAATACGATCAGCGCGTACATTAAGAGTATGCGTGCTAGCAACGTGGACGCGGCGCTTTATTACCTCGCGCGTATGGTCGAGGCGGGCGAGGATCCGCTCTTCATCGCCCGCCGGATGGTTGTCTTTGCCGCTGAAGATATCGGCGTTGCTCAACCGACGGCGCTTGTTGTCTCAAACAGCGTGTTTGACGCGTGTCATAAGATTGGCTACCCCGAAGCTCAGATATGCTTGGCGTACGGCACGGTGTACCTTGCAAATGCCAAGAAAGATAGAAGCGCCTACGAGGGCTATTTTGCCGCGCTCGATGACGTAAGGAAGTATGCGAACCTTCCAATTCCGCTTACGATCCGGAATGCTCCGACGAAACGTATGAAAGATCTCGGTTATGGGAAAGGCTACCGCGCATATACCACAGAGAGCTTGCTTCCTGATACAATTAAGGGAAAGAAGTATTACAATAAATCTCAATAATTGGGAGTTGGACTTCGACGGGTGAAGGAGGTGAACGAACTTTGGATATTCAAATCGGCAAAGTAAGTCACTACTACGACAAGCTTGAGGTTGCGGTTGTTGAAGTCATGAGCCAGCCGTTAAAAGTCGGCGACACCGTGAAGATATCAGGTCATGATAAAGAGTTTACCCAAACCGTAGCATCGCTTCAAATAGAGCACAAGCAAGTACGTGAGGTACCGGTCGGTGAATCGTGCGGGGTAAAAGTCGATCACGCGGTGAAGGAAGGCGACGTGTTATACCTCGTTACGAAAAAATGACTGAAGAATCAGCCGGTGGGGTGATTGTGCGAAAGAAGAACGGCGTTTGGCAGGTTCTCCTCATTCGTGACAGGAAGAACCATTGGACATTTCCCAAAGGCATCATCGAACATCCCGAAGATCCGGGGCAAACCGCGGTACGAGAAATCCGCGAAGAAGTCGGGATTATTAACGTCGATATGGTTGCTCCCCTTCCAACCGTTCGTTACTACTTCTACCGACGGGGGCGTATCCGGAAAACAGTGCGGTACTTTCTCTTCAACATGCGCGGCAGGAAGAAGCCAAAGGTTCTGAAAGCCGAAGGGATCAGTGCTTTTCGTTGGGTAACTATCGCGAAAGCTCGAGCGAGCATTGGCTATCCGAAAACGAATATTCCGCTTCTGATTGAGGCAAAAAAAATTCTTTCAGCCTATGGACATTCAGCGAGCTCCTGACGTTGATCGTCTCGTTCGAGACGTCCTGCGTCACACACCATTTCCCTACGTCAAACGGTCGCGTATTGTTTGCGTTCGCAGTTTCAAAGCAACGAGTCGTGCTCGAGCCAGAATTTGGAGCTTCCCTAAAATCTGGCAACTGGCTCTCCAGAAACCCGCCCACTATGTCGTAGAAGTGCTATCCCAACACTTTGATACGCTTACTCATGATGATAAAGTGCGTGTTATTATCCACGAGCTCATGCACGTACCTAAAAACTTCTCCGGGGCGCTCGTCCCTCACCGGGGGCTGCACAAAAAGATCAATCACCGCACGGTAGAAACACTTTTCTTAATGTATAAAAAGACCATAAAGTAAGTTGTCTCAGTCTCACATGATAACGTTGATTCACGGGAACAACACCGAGGCATCACGCGCACACCTTACCAAGCTCAAAAGCGAAGCACGAGCGAAAGAGATACGTGAGGTACGTGGAAAAGTTCCAGATTTGACCATGTTTATCCAGGCGTCCGAATCCCAATCGTTCTTCGGAAAGGAGACACTCGTTATTCTTGAAAATGCCTGTGCGACGCTCAAGAAAAAACAGAAGGCCCGCCAAGCGCTTATTCAGGCGATACTCGCGGCACCGCGCGAGACGGACATTATTCTGTACGAAGAGAATGAGATTGACAAAGGAGCTCTCGAACTTTTCGGCGCACGTGTGAAAGTTCTCAGGTTTAAAGCGCCCCCAGTGATCTTCGCGTTCCTTGACAGCCTGCGACCTAACCACGCGAGGGGACTCCTTGAGCTTCTTCAGAAAACGAGCGATGAAGCGGAGCTCCTCTTTACGCTTCTCGTTCGCCGCGTACGCCAGCTTATGATGGCCAGAGACGGGACAACGCCGCCTGGACTTGCCGACTGGCAGCTATCGCGCTTGACAGGCCAAGCCCGATTCTTTACGATGGAAAAACTTCTCGCTATGCACAAGAACCTCATTTCCATCGATATCTCCGTCAAAACCGGCTCCTCACCCTTCACACTTGCCCAACAACTGGAACAGTTTGTTATTGATCTCTAAGCTCCCATGGTTTCCCAAATACCAGATCATGTTTTTCGTGGCTACGACCTACGAGGACTCGTAGGTTCAGAGCTTGACCCAGAGCGAGTTGAACTCCTCGCCCGAGGCTATGCCACATGGCTTCTTCAGCGCCGCATCGACGACTGCGTCGTCGGCTACGACTGCCGGCTCTCAAGTCCGGCGTTTCGCGATGCGATGGTGAAAGGCCTTACCCAATCAGGAATTACCGTCTACGACATCGGCATGACGCTCTCGCAGATTGCCTACTTCGCGCAATATTACTTCCGTACTCGCGGAATGGTGATGATCACCGCTTCTCATAATCCCAAAGAGTATAACGGCTTCAAGTTCGGCAGCGGTTATTCGGAAACCATGCTGACCGAGGATATTATCGAGCTGAGAGAATTGGTCAAATCTGCAAAATTTATTGCGGGCGAACCAAGCGGAACATGCATGGAGAAAGATGTTTTCCCCATGTATCTTACAGATCTTTTTCGCCGCGTCGGCCCGATTAAAAAATTTAAAATTGTTGTCGAAGGTTGTGCTGCGACACCGGGTGCCTTCCTTCCCCTCATCTTTCGTCAGGCAGGATGCGATGTTATTGAACAGAATACCAAGCCGGATGGAAATTTTCCCGTCGGAACACCCGATCCAACGGAACGCATCGTTCAGGAGAGGTTGGCAAAACGAGTGATTTCGGAAAAGGCTGATATAGGTTTTTCCTATGATTGTGATGGCGACCGGGTCGGCATTGTTGATGGAGATGGTTCGCTTATTTGGAATGACGTGTTCGTTTCCATTTGTTCTATCGATATTTTGGATTTTCTACCCGGCGCTCGCATTGTCTACAACACCCTCTGTTCCAAGCAGGTTGATACTGTGATCCGTTCACATGGAGGGACGCCTATCATGTGGAAAACCGGCCACTCGTTCATTAAAGCTAAGGTGCGGGAAGAACGAGCTGCCTTTGGGGGTGAACTCTCTGGTCACTTCTTTTTTCTCGATAATTTTTATGGACACGATGATGGCGCGCTCGGCTCCCTTCGGCTTCTTGCATACCTGTCACGGGTAAACAAGTCGCTTAAACACGTGATGTCTGAGTTGCCCACATATGTTTCAAGTCCGGAGATCAAGGTTGGTTGTCCCGATGTAGTGAAGTTCCAGCTTGTCAGCGAAAAAATAGGCCGTGACATCAAGGCGCTCTACCCACGTGCTCGGTACACAGAGATTGACGGCGTCCGTATGGATACCGAGAATGAAATGCTCATCGTCCGCGCCTCCCAAAACGGTCCGTATTTGACCGTCAAATTTGAAGCAAAGGTACAAGCGCAATATGATCTGCTTCAAAGGCAAGTGGGTGAAATTTTACACCGATACAGCGACGTAGATTTTACGAAAGGAGTCAACACAGACTCACTCAAATGAGCGTTACATTTTACCAACAACTTCAAAAAGACGCAGAATATATAGCACAGCGCGTGGGAGAACTTCTGAACCGTTATCAAAAAAAAGCTATTGTTGTGGTAAAAAAAGATATCGGAGACTTTGCGATGACTGCCGATCTCGCCTCCGAAAAACTTATTCGTTCGTACATCCAAAAGAAATATCCCGATCATAGCGTCATGGGTGAAGAAGGAGGGCTAACTGATAAACACTCTGAATACTTATGGATTATTGATCCCTTGGACGGGACAAAAGAGTACGCCCGAGGTGTCAAAGAATACAACTGCCTGATAGCAGTTGAACACAATAGAAAACTCGTAGTTGGTGTGATTAAGCGTGCCGGCTTAGACGAATTATATAGCGCAGCGTCAGGGCAAGGTGCTAAAAAAGATAGTGAAAATATCCGCGTTTCGATAACAAAAGACGTAAAGATATCCCACGTCGGATACCATCTCCCCGTCGGCTCCTCACAATTTGCGCGGTCCCGAATAGAAAAACATTTTCCTCTGTTGCAGGAATTGACATTTACTTGCTACAGACTCCGTCCCGGTTGGGATGATGCCAAAGCACTCGGGTATGTAGCGAGCGGTATTTTGGACGCTCATATTATTCCGGCAGAGTTACCAAACGCGTGGCACGATGTGGCTTCCGGAATTCTCCTCGTACGGGAGGCTGGCGGACAAGTAACACATTTGGATGGAAGTCAGATAGTTCCTCATGATATGAAGAAAGGGTTTCTTGCAAGTAATGGCTACATACACGATCAATTATTGGATATAATCAGAAAGAGGGAATTATGACAAATCTTGATGATGTTACCGCGATGAAAAAGTTGGATACTGTTGGTGTTGTTGGTTCTATAGAGCAGTTGGGAGGTCAATGTCAGCAGGCATGGGAGGAAGTGCCTAAGATCCAATTTCCTGATTCCTACCGACAGGTGACCTCGATAGTCTTTTCCGGCATGGGGGGCTCAGCCCTTGGCGCCTATGTTGTGAAGTCACTTTTTGCTGATGTCATGCCGGTGCCATTTGAAATTATTAATGATTATCATCTGCCACCATACACCAACGATAAAACATTGGTTATTCTCGCAAGTTATTCCGGAAGCACAGAAGAGACGCTAGCATGCGCCCAGGAGGCTTTGGACAAAAAAGCACTGGTCACTGGGTTAACCGTAGGTGGCAGATTAGGTGAAATGTTAAAGACTGCCGGAGTTCCCGCGTATATTTTTGAACCAAGGTACAATCCCTCTCGTCAGCCCCGTCTTGGTACGGGATACTCTGTATTTGGACACATAGCCTTATGTAACTCGCTTGGATTACTGCAGGTCCCTCAAAAAACAGTCGCAGAAGTGGTTTCTGTGTTGGCGAAAGGCAATGAAAGTTTCGGTGTTTCAGTTCCAACTGAAAAAAACAAAGCAAAACAATTAGCGCTTGGCTGGAAAGAAAAAATACCCGTCATTGTCTCCGCAGAATTTCTCGCTCAAGTTGGTCGTGTCATACGCAATCAACTTCATGAATCAGCAAAAACATTTGCCGCTTATCATATGATTCCCGAACTTAATCATCACCTCATGGAGGGCTTGACCAATCCGGCGCTAAATAAAGACGTGTTAAAATTTCTCTTCTTAACGTCGACGGATTATTCACCACGTATTACCAAGCGCGTCATGATCACAAAAGACGTGGTGAGCAAGCAAGGTGTCTCTGTTGAAGAATACCAAACCACAGCAAAAGATACAGTAGCCCAGGCTCTTGAATGCATCCAATTCGGTGCATACGTCAACTTTTACATGGCCATGCTCTATGACGCGGACCCAAGTAAAATCCCATGGGTAGATTACTTTAAAGCAGAACTGGCTACTAAGACGTAAGATCGGAAGGATGCGATCCTTATCTTTGTATTACCCTCTTGCAATTTCACTGTGAAGTTACTCATACTATCTGTATGCCCAGGTGCTTTTGAGTAGAAGAAGCTCATACCCGGCGATGAATAACGCGTATATTGTTTGGTTTCGCGACGTCGATAAGAACGATATTGATACGGTCGGCGGAAAAGGAGCAAACCTCGGTGAAATGACGAGAGCCGGCTTCCCGGTGCCTCCCGGGTTTATCGTGACTGCCGCGGCCTACTTTCATTTCTTGGACGAAGCCGGCATTCGAGACAAAATCCGCGATACGCTTAGTTCCCTCGACGTCAATAACGCAAAAGCACTCGAGCGTGCCTCAAAAACCATTGAAAATCTTATTCGCCGTTCTCATTTCCCTAAACCACTGGCACTCGAGATTATTCGAGCGTACGACAAACTCGGTGGAAGATTCCTAAAACATGCACTCGTAGCCGTCCGTTCATCGGCAACCGCCGAAGATCTACCGACAGCCTCATTTGCCGGTCAACAAGCCACTTTTCTCAACGTCCGAGGTGAGGCTAATCTCATTGAGAAAGTCCGTGAAGCTTGGGCATCATTGTTCACCGCCCGAGCGATTTTTTACCGCGCAACCAACCGCTTCGACCATCTGAAAGTGGGCATCGCGGTGCCGGTACAACGCATGGTGCAGTCGGATCTTTCCGGAGTCCTCTTTACCATCGATCCGGTGACCAATGACAAATCCCGCATCATTATTGAAGCGGTGTACGGTTTGGGTGAAACAATCGTCCAGGGTCAGGTTACCCCCGATCACTACGTGGTTGACAAGGGGAAAAACACTATTGAAGACAAGCAGGTACACGAGCAAGAAAAACTGATGAAGAAGGACGGCGTGCGGAACGTCATGCTGCGTGTAGCGAAAAACATCGCATCAAAACAGAAGCTGAGCGACAAGCAAATTCTTCTCCTTGCCACGCTCGGCGTTAAACTTGAAAAGCACTACTTCTTCCCGCAGGATGCCGAATGGGCAATAGAAAAAGGGAAAGTTTATCTGGTTCAGACACGACCTGTCACAACAGTTGGGAAACAGCTCGGTGCGACTGCGCTCCGTTCCCCCAAACACGAGGTATTCCTCAAGGGCGATCCGGCAAGCCCGGGAGTTGCCGCAGGGCCTGTCAAGATTTTGTACTCTGTGAAGGAACTTCATAAAGTGCAAAGCGGCGACATATTGGTTGCGGACATGACCAACCCGGACTTTGTGCCGGCCATGAAAAAGGCGGTTGCCATCGTTACCCAGCGAGGTGGCAGAACTTCACATGCGGCTATTGTGTCACGCGAAATGGGTATCCCTGCGGTGGTTGGCGTAGCAGATGTTTTAAAGACTCTTCGAGACGGCATGGTGATAACGGTGAATGGCGCAGTAGGTGAGCTGTATAAGGGTTCTATCGCCGAGAGTGTGAGAACCGAGAGTGTTACGACTTCGAAATATGCCGGTCAGAAACTCAAAACCGCTACAAAGGTCCTCGTCAATCTCGCTGACCCTTCGCGCGCTACTGTAGTGGGGAAACTCAATGTCGACGGCGTGGGCCTCATGCGCGCTGAGTTTATCATTTCTCATATCGGCGTCCACCCGAAAAAGTTTATTCAGGACAAGAAAGAAAAATTGTTTATCAGTGAACTGGCCCACGGCATGGCCGCAATTTGCAAAGCGTTTAACCCGAGGTACGTCGTGTACCGCGCGACCGACTTTCGCACCAACGAATTTCGGAACCTCAAGGGGGGAGCCCAGTTTGAGCCGCAGGAGGAAAACCCCATGCTCGGCTTCCGCGGCGCCGCGCGTTACATAGCTGACCCTCGGGTTTTTGAGCTCGAGCTCGAAGCGATCAAAGTTGTTCGTAACAAGATGGGTCTTAAAAATCTTTACCTGATGATCCCTTTTGTTCGATCTCCCCAGGAGCTTTTGGAGGTGAAAAAGCTCACTGCCGCACGTGGGCTCTTTCGTTCGCCCTCGTTTAAGTTTTGGCTAATGGTCGAGATACCAACGAACGTCATCCTCATAGACCAATACCTTGATGTGGGTATCGACGGGATCTCGTTCGGCTCAAATGATCTGACGATGCTCATTCTCGGCGTCGACCGGGATAACAGCGACGTTGCAGCGCGCTTTAGCGAAATGGATCCCGCGGTTCTGTGGGCGTTTGAACGGGTTATAAAAGCGTGTAACGCTCGCGGCGTCACCTCGTCAATGTGTGGCCAGGCGCCGTCCGACTATCCCGAACTGGTTGAAAAACTGGTACGATGGGGAATCACGAGTATATCAATAAACGCAGACGTCGCGGGTGACGTCCGTGAGACCGTCTACGAGGCGGAGAGAAGATTTGTTACCAAGAAGAAAACGACATGACAGATACAAGAGTTTACAGTGTCAACGCGCGCGAAATACTTGATTCCAGAGGCAATCCGACGGTTGAGACGACGGCGATTCTGG
Source organism: uncultured Gammaproteobacteria bacterium (assembly GCA_964397755.1). GTDB lineage: Bacteria > Patescibacteriota > Microgenomatia > UBA10105 > UBA927 > CAYNJY01. Next base: position 20,771 of record CAYNJY010000006.1, on the reverse strand, counting down.
GAAGCGGCTATCGGGGCACCGCATCGGTGCCTGCCGGAGCATCGCTGGGAAAATACGAGGCAGTGGAGCTTCGCGATAATGATCCGTCCCGATTCGGGGGTTTGGGCGTCCTCAAGGCAGTCGGTAACGTAAACGCCGGCATTCAAGCCGCTCTAAAAGGAAAGGATGCAGCCGATCAATCTGCTATCGATACTATCTTAAAAGAGCTTGACGCGACGCCGGACAAAGCCCGGCTCGGGGCAAACGCGATCCTTAGTGCGTCACTCGCCTGCGCCGCCGCCGCCGCAACGGCCCAGCGCCTCCCTCTCTACCGATATCTCAACACGCTCTTTAACACGCTCTATAAAACTCCCTTGGCGCGCATACCCACACCCACCTTTAACCTTATTAACGGCGGCAAGCACGGCGCCGGGAACCTCAACATTCAAGAGTTTCAGGTTGTTCCCGCGACCAACAAGCCGTACCACGTGGGTCTGCAAATGGTGGTTGAGCTCTACCACCTGCTCAAAAAAGAACTAGTACACCGAAACGCCATCACCTCAATCGGCGACGAGGGCGGATATGCCCCAAATCTCTTTACCAATCTTGACGCGGTTGAGATAATTGTCGATGTCATTCATCAAACCTCGTATAAGCTGGGCGTCGATATTTTTTTGGGTCTTGATGTTGCCGGTGGTCAGTTTAAAACCGACCGGGGGTACCAACTTATTGACCGAGCAAATCCCTACAGCGCGAAAGAACTCATCGAATACCTCAAGGATCTGCACAAGAAATATCGGCTTCTGCTCCTTGAGGATCCGCTCGATGAGGATGATTGGGAGAGCTGGAAAGAGTTAACTGCCGTTCTAGGCCGGGAAGTCATTATTATCGGTGATGATCTTTTGGCAACCAACCCTGAGCGACTAACCCGGTCCATGACCGAGAAGGCTTGCAACGGCATACTCCTTAAACCAAACCAGATCGGCACACTTTCAGAGTTCCTGACCGTCTGTAAGATGGCAAAGGAGCATGGTGTCGCCTGCGTCGTTTCCCATAGGAGCGGGGAGACGAACGACGCATTTATCGCTGATCTGGCTGTTGCCGTCCAATCGGAATATGTAAAATTCGGCGCTCCGGCTCGGGGCGAACGCGTCGAGAAGTACAATAGGCTTCTCCAAATTGAGTCTGAACTTCTTCACCAATAATGAAGCCAGTAGTCCTTATTATCCTTGACGGCTGGGGCCTCGCACCTCCTGGGCCGGGCAACGCCATACGCTTGGCGAAACTTCCCAACTTTCAGCGTCTTTGGAACTCCTATCCCCATGCCGAGCTTTCTGCCTCGGGTGAATCTGTGGGGTTGCCTCAGGGAGAGGATGGAAATACCGAAACCGGCCATATAAACCTTGGAGCCGGCCGTGTGGTCTACCAGGACCTCCCGCGCATCAATATGGCAGTTAGCGATGGATCGTTTGCTCAAAATGAAGCATTCCTTGGGGCCGTTAACTACGTCAATAGCCACTCGTCCCGTTTGCATATTATGGGAGTAGTCAGCGACGCCGGGGTTCATGCCAGCCGAAACCACCTGTACGCGCTCCTTACGCTTTTGTCCCGAATGACTACTAAACCCCCGGTGTTGCTTCATCTTTTTACCGATGGCCGCGATGCACCTCCCAAGTCAGCAGCCCGATTTGTGAGCGAGGTAGAAACGTTTGTGGAGATGAATAAGGTAGGATCAATCGCGACGATCATAGGCCGCTACTACGCCATGGATCGAGACAGGCGGTGGGAACGGACAAAGAGGGCCTACCAAGCGCTCACCGAAGTGAGCGGGACACTAACTGCTCGAGACTCAAAAGCCGCTATTGAGCAGGCATACAGAAAAGGCCAAACAGACGAGTTCATCGAGCCGACGATTCTCCTTGATTCGTTAGGAAAGCCGCTGCCCCGTATATCCAATCACGATTCCGTGATTTTTATAAACTTTCGCATAGACAGGCCGAGGCAGCTCACTCGGGCCTTCGTCCTTGCCGACTTTGAAAGTCAGGGCGCATCCTACTCCTACGATCCCTATAGCGTGAAGTACTATCACAAGCACGTGGTTGAGCCGGACACGCGGCAGAAACCATTTAAAAGGCACATCGTTTTGCCGAACCTATTTTTCGTGACGATGACAGAGTACGAGCGCCACCTGCCGTGTACGGTTGCCTTTCCCCCTCAGCTCGTGCTGAATCCACTCGGGAAAGTGTACGCCGATAATCGCCACCGACAGCTGCGTGCATCGGAAAGCGAGAAAGAGCGTTTCGTGGGGTACTACTTTAACGGACTTAGGGAAGATCCGTTTCCGGGAGAAGACCACATCATCATCCCTTCGCCAAAGGTGGCTACGTATGACCTCGCGCCCGAAATGTCATCATTCGAGCTTACCCAGCACCTTGTTGATCGCCTGGGTGCCCGGGTGTATTCGTTTATCCTGGTTAACTTCGCCAATCCCGACATGGTGGGGCATACCGGCAACATCGCCGCCGCAATCCGCGCGTGTGAAGTAACCGACCAGCACCTCGGTACCATCGTACCAGCTGTCCTTGCCATAGGTGGAACTTGCATTATAACCGCAGATCATGGTAATGTTGAAGAGATGCTCGGGCCGGACGGTTCGATGGACACCGAGCATTCAACGTTTGCGGTACCGTTTCTCTTTATCAACCGTATGTTTGAATCTCGACCAATGATTTTGCCAAGGGGCACTCTCGCTGATGTCGCACCCACGGTCCTCTCGTTCCAGAAACTCCCCATTCCACAAGAAATGACCGGCACAAATTTACTGGTATGAACGTTACTCTTTCCGTCATTAAGGCAGATACAGGTTCAGTTGGCGGACATAACAGACCGAGCGAGGCTATGCTTGCCAAGGCTCGCGAGATGCTGCAAAAAGCGGTCAAAAAAGGCCTTTTACTCGATGGTAGGATATCGTATACGGGCGACGACATCGCGCTTCTCATGTCTCACAAACGTGGCGTTGACCACCCTGATATTCACAAACTCGCGTGGGATACCTTTATTGAAACAACTAAGGTTGCTAAATCCCAAGGCCTCTACGGGGCGGGACAGGATCTTCTCAAAGATGCATTTTCCGGCAATGTGCGCGGCATGGGGCCAGGATCGTGTGAGATGGAATTTGAGGAGCGGCCGGCAGAGCCGTTTGTCTTTTTCGCCGCTGACAAATGCGGACCGGGCATGTTTAATTTTCCGATTTTTGAAGGTTTTGCCAACCCATATTACAATGCCGGGCTTCTCCTGGCTCCGGATATGTGCGCTGGGTTTACCTATACGGTCATGGATGTAAATTATACTGAGTCAGACAAAGTTATAGCACTCAAGGTTCCCGAGGATTATTACGATCTCTGCACCTTACTGCGGGACCCAAATCATTATGTAATCGAGAGTGTCACTGATAACGCCACACACTCAATTGCCGCTACCGTCTCAACCAGCAGACTTCATAATATAGCAGGTAAGTACGTCGGAAAAGATGATCCGGTGGCTATCGTCCGAACTCAAAAGCAGTTCCCCTCAACTGGGGAGATTCTCTCACCGTGGGCGCTGGCGCACTTTACGCTCGGTGATAACCGCGGATCGCACCACGTGGCCGTGATGCCGGTCAAGCAAGGCTCCATCATTTCCTACTTTGATGGGCCCGCGATCGTGTCTGCTGCGGGCTACTGCGTCCGTGACGGGAAGCTGACTGAGGCAGTTGACCTTTTTGACCAACCCTTTTGGGACCTCATACGGACTCGCGCATCGAAGAAGACCTTGGAAATGCGCATGCAGGGATTTCACGGTCCCTCGATGGCGGGAATGGATGAACTGGAGTATACCGGCGTCATCGAAAACCTGAAACGCCTCGAAAAAAAGTTCGTCGTTCGCAAGGCCAAAAAGTAAGCTCACAATGAGGGTTAAGACTTACCGTAAGACCTCAAAGAAATTCAAGGTACCTCCAAACCTAGATGACTATGAATCAGCCTACGGTTCCTTCAATTGGCGACACATCAGCAAGGAACTAGACTGGTTAAACGGAGGGATCAACGCTGCCTATAACGCCTGCGACCGGCATCTAGATACCTGGCGCGCGAATAAAGTAGCCCTCTTTTGGGAGGGCGAAGAAGGAACAAGCCAGAAATATACCTTTACCGAACTTGCTTTAGCCTCCAACAAAGTCGCCAACATTCTCAAAGCCTTTGGCGTCGGTCGGGGAGACCGTGTTTTTATTTTCCTCCCTCGCGTTCCCGAGCTCTACTTTTCTTTTTTGGGAATCCTGAAGCTCGGCGCCATCGCCGGAACCCTTTTCTCAGCCTTCCAAGAGCAGGCGCTTGCCGACAGGCTGGGAAATTGTGGCGCCAAGGTGGTCATCACCAATAAAGAATTAGCCACCCGGATAGCAAAGATTCGGCGACAATTGCCTGAGCTTGAACATATCCTGATGGTTGACAGCGACGGTTTTAAGAAATCATTCGCTCAAGCGAGCGACGAGCTTTCTGTCAGTCACATGGACCCCGATGACTACGCCTTCATGCTCTATACCTCGGGAACGACGGGAAAACCAAAGGGAGTCGTCCACAGTCACCGGGCAATCCTCCAGGAGTACGCGACAGCAAAATGGGTACTGGATCTTCATGACGAAGACACCTACTGGTGTACCGCTGATCCGGGGTGGGTGACGGGTATTGCCTACGAGATTCTGGGCAGTTGGGCTGCCGGAGTTTCGGCGGTCGTCTATGCAGCCCGGTTTGATCCCACCAAGTGGTACAACATACTTGAGAAGTATAAAGTCAGTGTTTGGTATACCGCCCCGACGGCGATTCGCATGCTCATGGCTTCCGGCGACAAGCTTCCGAGACAGTTCGACCTTTCAAACCTCCGTCACCTCTGTTCGGTCGGGGAACCACTCAACCCGGAGGCGATCAGATGGGGCATCCGCGTCTTTGGTTTAGCATTTCACGACACGTGGTGGCAGACGGAAACCGGCGCTATTTGTATCGCCAACTTCCCCTGCATGGATATTAAGATCGGCTCCATGGGCAAACCAGTTCCGGGTGTGGTTGCTGCCATAGTGAATGATTTTGGCAAAGAACTTGAACCCGGCCTGGAAGGCAACCTTGCTCTTAAACCTCCGTGGCCGTCCATGATGAAAACTATCTGGCGACGGCCCCATAAATATCAAAGCTACTTCTTGAATGGTTGGTATATCTCTGGTGATCGAGCCTATCGAGATCGTGATGGCTATTTTTGGTTCATTGGAAGGGCAGACGACGTTATCAAAACCGCCGGAGAGCGTGTTGGACCGTTTGAGGTCGAATCAGCCCTTGTCGAGCATCCTAGCGTCATTGAAGCTGGCGTTATCGGCAAGCCCGATCCCATGCGGGGAGAAATAATTAAAGCATTTGTGGTATTGGAAAAAAGCTACAGGGAAAAGGTAGCCTCAAAACATCTCCGAGGTGGCGTGGCAACGACCTCGACTCCTCGGATGGTGAAAGAGGAAGAGAAACTTAAAGAAGAACTCGCTCTATACGTAAAAAAACACCTCGCCGGCCATGCCTACCCCCGCGAAATCGAGTTCATCGACCGTCTCCCCAAAACACGTTCAGGCAAAATCATGCGCCGGATCCTGAAGGCCAGAGAAATGGGTCTTCCTATCGGAGATACGAGCACACTTGAAGAATATTGAAGCTCCGAGGGCTGATAGACCTCGGATTGCCCGCGAAGGAGGATTGAATGTATAGCGTTAGAAAATTTGGAAGAGAAGAACAAATTCACCCTTGGGAAGAGAAAACACTTTTTGCGCTCCAGAGATCGTTCCCCGCCAGACTTCTTCGTGAACCTTGGTAAGCTCCCGAGCAACGACAATGTCAATATCTCCGAGCACTTCTTTCATGTCCCCCAACGTCTGTTTGAGCTTATGCGGCGCGCAATAGTAAATGTAGGTACTATACATGAATCGATTCATCTGTAGTAAATTTTGGAACAGCTTGATGCGGTGGGATTGTTTGTCTGGCGGGTAACCGAGGAAGAGAACGTGATTGGTGGGCAAACCGGAGACGGTAAGTGCTGCGATTGCGGCAGTGGGGCCGGGAATACTTATCACCTTGATACCACGCGTAAGGGCTTCGCTGACGAGTTCGTAGCCGGGGTCGGAAATGAGGGGCGTCCCCGCGTCTGAGACGAGTGCAACATTTTTTCCCTGCGTTAATCGCGAAATAAGCAACGGAGTCTGTTGATTTTCTGTATGATTGTTATATCGCACCAATGTGCATTTCTTTCGGTTTGTGAAGCGTTTTTTGAGTTCCTGAAGGAGTGTTCCGGTTCTGCGAGTATCTTCGCAGGCGATAAAATCCACAGAGAAGAGGGTTTTGATAGCCCGGATGGTAATATCCTCGAGGTTTCCGATCGGTGTTGACACGATAAAGAGCGTTCCCATACAATCGATTATACACCGGCAGAATGCTCGATGCCGGCATTTTTTCTGCTATGGAACAACTGAAGGTACTCTTGGAGCCGGAACTTCTTATTAAGACCCTTGGGCTCATTGGCGTTTTTGCTGTTCTGTTTGCCGAGTCAGGACTCTTCTTTGGCTTTTTTTTACCCGGTGACAGCCTGCTTTTTACCGCCGGCGTCCTTGCATCGCAGGGACTCCTCTCTTACCCTATCCTCCTTATCGTGACCTTCAGTGCGGCCATCCTCGGAGATAACGTCGGCTACTGGTTCGGACACAAAGTCGGGGAAAAGCTTTTTGAGAAGAAAGACTCGCTCCTCTTTAAGCGCCATCACCTTCTTGAGGCGCAGCGCTTTTACGAGAAAAATGGGGGGAAAACTATCGTCCTTGCCCGATTTGTTCCGTTTGTTCGGACATTCGCCCCAATCGTTGCCGGCGTTGCAAAAATGCACTACCAGACGTTCCTCCTTTATAATTTTGTCGGTGGCGTGCTCTGGGCTGTTGGAATTTCAACACTCGGCTACTTCCTGGGAAATATCCCGTGGATCAAAACCCATTACGAATTTGTCATTCTTCTCATCGTGATCGGGTCGGTGCTCCCTATCGTGTTCCACGTTCTTCTTCGTTGGGTAAAAGCCGTTATGAGAAGAAAGACTTAGACGTACTTGCGGATGAGCCCTACAACCTTTCCCTGTATCTTGACGTGTGTGGTGAAGATGGGCGCCATCTGGGAATTTGCTGGTGCGAGCTTGATACGCTCTTTCTCAAAGTAAATCCGCTTAAGCGTCGCTAGGCCGTTCGGAAGAAGTGCAACCACGATATCACCATTTTGCGCATCCTGCTGGTGTTGGATGACCACGTAGTCGCCCTCAATAATGCCGTCGTCGATCATCGATGTTCCTTTCACCTGAAGAATATAGTGTGGTTTATTGGATGAAACCATGCCTGGTGAGACTGACACATAAAAATTTGGGTCTATATACGGTTCCAGGGGAGAGCCGGCAGCGATACATCCCAACACTGGTAGTTCCACCGGTGCCTCCATGCCGGTTGGTCGAAATTTATCCGCGACAACTTCCAATCCTCGAGCGGTGCCGTCTAGCTTTTTTACGTAGCCCTTCTGTCGAAGTCTGTCGATATGTTCGTGAACCGTCGCCGGAGAGGAAATGTGCAACGCCTCGCCGATCTCCTTCAGCGTCGGGGCATAGCCGTAACGCTGAATAAACTGCATAATAAAATCAAGAAGCTGACGTTCGCGCGGATAGAGTATTGGTGGCATGATTCAAAATGATGTAACGTATATTTATAGCCAGTATTTCAAATAATTACCGAATTGTCAAGAACCTCAAATACAGTATAATGGTATCAATTTTAAAATCAAACCGAACGGACCTATGAAAGCATTTACGTTACAATCAGCGTTTCGTCCAACCGAAAATCAGCGCCAGGCGATAGAAAACCTTGTACGACACATACAGTCTGGTGAGAAGGAACAGGTACTTCTTGGTGTCACAGGGAGCGGAAAAACCTTCACAATGGCCAATGTAATTGCCCAGCTACGGCGCCCAACGCTCATCATATCCCACAACAAAACGCTTGCTGCACAATTGTATCAGGAATTTCGAGCATTCTTTCCCAACAATGCTGTCTCGTATTTTGTTTCCTACTACGATTACTATCAACCCGAAGCATACGTTCCCCAAACAAATACGTACATAGAAAAAGAGACGGAAATTAATGAAGAACTTGATACGCTACGTCTTGCAGCAACGAGAAATGTCCTTAGTCGGCGCGATACCATAATCGTCGCTTCTGTATCGTGCATTTACAACATTGGATCTCCGAGGCAGTACGTCCACTTCGTGATTGAAGCAAAGCGCGGTATGCGCGAAGAGCGGCAGAGCATTGTCGACAGGCTTGTTGATCTCCAGTATAAACGCGATGACTACGGATTCGCGAGGGGTACATTTAGGATTCGTGGCGAATCACTTGACCTTTTTCCAGCATACGATGACAGTGGCATACGCTTTGTTCTCTCAAACGGTTTCATTCATTCGATAGAACGAATAGACACGCTGACCGGTCGCATACAGGAACGGCTCGAGGAAATCATGATTTACCCTGCGAAGCATTACATGACAGACCCGGCGACGTACCGCGATGTGTTTCGGCAGGTACGAAGCGACCTCGAAGAGCGCACGAGCTACTTTATGAAACAGGGCAAGCTTCTTGAAGCGCAGCGCATCCGCGAGCGGGTCAATTACGATCTTGAGATGATACAGGAAGTTGGTTACGTTAGTGGCATCGAAAACTACTCGCGTTACTTTGATGGGAGAAGGCCTGGTGAGCCGCCGTATACGTTATTTGATTATTTTGAAGAAGCAGCTCGTGCAAACTGGCTTTTGATAATCGATGAGTCCCACATGAGCCTTCCGCAAATACGCGGGATGTGGAGTGGCGACCGGTCTCGAAAACAAACGCTTGTCGACTTTGGCTTCCGGCTCCCGGCTGCCCTGGATAACCGTCCGCTTACGTTCGACGAATTTTTGCGAAGCATACCCCAAACGATCTATGTGTCTGCAACACCGGCTGACTGGGAACGTTCTCGAGGACCGGTAACCGAACAGCTCCTCCGACCGACGGGACTCGTTGATCCACAGGTAGAAATCCGTCGTACGAAAGGTCAGATAGCGGATTTGTTGAAGAAAATTACCCATCGAGTCGCGCGTCATGAGCGAGTACTCGTCACGACCGTTACCAAGCGTATGGCAGAGGATGTAGCCGAATACTTGCGGGAGCAAGGCATTAATGTTCATTACCTTCACGCTGACATTGAAACGATAAAGAGATCCGATATTCTGGCAGATCTTCGCAAAGGCACGTATGACGTCCTCGTTGGCGTAAACCTTCTCAGAGAAGGTCTTGATCTTCCTGAAGTGTCAATGGTCGCAGTTCTTGATGCAGATAAAGAAGGGTTTCTTCGAAGTCGCGTGAGCCTTATTCAAACCATGGGACGAGCGGCTCGCCATGTCAGAGGACACGTGATTCTCTATGCGGACAGCGTGACAGAGGCGATACGAGAGGCAACTGCCGAGGTCGATCGCCGACGTGCTGCACAGATCAGCTACAATACGCTACACCACATCAGTCCGAAGAGTATTGGGAAACCTTTTAGAGAACGACTGGTCGAAGTAACACCGGAGGCTAGTCCGTCGCCCGATGCGCCGCTTTTGGAAAACATGATTGAATCTCTCACGCCGTATGATAAAAAAAGAAAACTTCGGGAACTCGTAAAAAACATGCACCGTGCGAGTAGGGACATGAATTTTGAACGTGCGGCCAGAATCCGAGACCTGATCCGTCTGCTTGAGACATCGAGGTAAGGTGGGTTATACTACGCAGTGGCCCCAGAATCATCTGAGGGGATTTTTGTGTTGTTTATGAATACGATACGTATCAAAGGAGCCCGTCAACACAACCTAAAAAATATTTCACTCGAGCTACCGAAAAATACTCTTATAGTCTTCACCGGCGTATCGGGTTCGGGAAAATCATCCCTCGCATTCGACACAATTTATGCAGAAGGACAGAGACGCTACGTGGAGTCGCTCTCCTCTTACGCACGACAATTTCTCGGAGTCATGGACAAACCTGATGTAGATACCATCGAGGGACTTTCGCCAGCGATCTCTATTGATCAAAAATCGACTTCTCATAACCCTCGCTCAACAGTCGGAACGGTCACGGAAATATATGATTACCTGCGGCTTGCCTTTGCCCGGGTCGGTCATCCGCACTGCCCGATCTGCGGCCGCGAAGTTTCCCGGCAGTCACAAGACCAGATAGTACGAGCAATTGTTAATTTTATTGACAAGAAATTTGAAGACGGTCGCAAACAGGTGAGGTTTCTCATTATGGCGTCGGTTGTTCGCGATCGCAAAGGAGAATTTAGCGGTTTGTTTGATAACCTGCGCGCCAAAGGCTACAACCATGTGCGAGTAGATACAAGATTTATGAGTGTTGACGAAGACATGCTTCTTATTAAGACCAACAAACACACCATTGACGTGGTCGTTGACTCGCTCAGTGTTGACCGACAAGCCACCAAAAAAGAGAAAGGTGCAATACTGCGTTCACGCATCGCCGATGCCGTCGAACAGTCACGTGCTCTTTCTGATGGCCTCGTAACTGTTGGCGAGATTCGTGACCAGGGCTTTGGGATACCTGAAAAGCCCAAGCATGTCGAAGATCATATTTTTTCAGAAAAATTCAGCTGCCCGGTAGACAACATTTCTTTACCAGAAGTTGAACCACGTTCATTTTCGTTTAATTCCCCACATGGAGCATGCCCTGCGTGTAGCGGCATTGGGACAATTCTCACTGCGGATCCGGAACTGGTCATTAATCCCAATCTTTCAATCAGCGAGGGAGGACTGCTTCCCTTTGCGAAAATGTTTTTCCATGACACGTGGTATAGCCGGGTTATTGCAACCGTCGCCAAAAAATATGGTATTGATCTGCGACAACCGCTGAAGCTTCTTACCGCCAAACAACGACGCGTGCTCCTCTATGGTACGGGCGAGACTCTCCATCGGGTGGTAGGCACAAATCGTTTTGGAGAGATGACTTCAATCCAAGAATCGTTTAGCGGTGTTATTCCAGAACTGTCGCGTAGGTATGGAGAAACCGAGTCTGAATTTCTTCGAGCGGAAATAGAAAAGTACATGCGGGAAGAAATATGCAACAAATGCAAAGGGAGGAGACTCAAAGATGAAAGTCTTACGGTGACCATAGACGGCTTTTCGATTGCGGATGTGACGGAACTTTCCATAGTCGATTCGCTGTCTTGGATCAAGGACCTCGGCGCAAATTCCAAGCTGAGCCCAACAGAAAAAACTATTGCCGCACCAATTGTCAAAGAAATTGAAAGCAGGCTGGGATTTCTTGTCAGTGTGGGACTGGAGTATCTCACGCTTTCTCGTAGCGCCCAAACGCTTGCAGGAGGGGAGGCCCAGCGCATACGGCTCGCTTCCCAAATCGGCTCAGGACTCACGGGAGTTCTGTATGTTTTGGATGAGCCTTCTATCGGCCTCCATCAGCGGGATAACCAACGACTCATTCATACGCTCAAACGACTACGGGATTTGGGCAACACCATAATCGTCGTCGAGCATGATCGCGAAATGATGGAATCTACTGACTGGATTGTCGATTTTGGACCCGGGGCAGGAAAATACGGTGGATCTGTGGTTGCGCGAGGAACTCTTAGTGATATCAAAAAAAATAGCCGTTCCATAACCGGAGAATTCCTTACGGGGAAACGCACCATCGCATCAAATACCCACACACTTCCAATACAGCCCACCTCTTCATTGGGCATTGAAGGAGTCAGTCATAATAATCTCAAAAACATTAATGTAACAATACCGTTAGGCCGTTTCATTTGTATTACCGGAGTTTCGGGGTCTGGGAAATCGTCCTTGGTGGTGGAAACGCTGTGTCCAGCCTTGGTGCGGCATTTCAATCCTTTCTCTAAAACCCGTCCGGGGGCATTTAAAAAAATTTTTGGGGTAGAGGCGCTTGATAAGGTCATCCTCATTGACCAGTCGCCGATTGGCCGCACACCAAGAAGTAATCCCGCAACATATACAGGTGTTTTTTCTTTTATTCGAGAGATATTTGCCGACCTTGCTGATTCACGAAGACGAGGATACAAAGCCGGCCGGTTTTCCTTTAATGTGAAGGGTGGTCGCTGTGAGGCGTGTGAGGGGCAGGGGCAGAGGAAAATTGAAATGCAGTTTCTTGCCGATGTCTACGTGACGTGCGAGGTCTGTGCGGGGGCAAGGTATAACAGTGAAACGCTCGAGGTAGCATACCAAGGCGAAAATATTGCGCAGGTTCTCGACCTCACCGTCATTGAAGGTTGTGAACTTTTTTACACCCACCCACGCGTACGAGGAAAACTCGAAACGCTGCGTGACGTAGGCCTCGGTTATATCCGACTCGGACAACCGGCTACAACACTTTCCGGTGGAGAAGCCCAACGGGTAAAACTAGCAACAGAACTCGGACGACGCGGTACCGGCCGGACTCTCTACATACTCGATGAGCCGACAACAGGTCTTCATTTTGCCGACCTAGAGAAACTCCTGACTGTACTTCACCGGTTGGTCAAAGCCGGAAACACTGTCATTGTCATCGAACATAATCTTGACGTTATTAAAAACGCCGACTGGATTATTGACCTTGGTCCGGAGGGAGGGGAAGCGGGTGGGAGGGTAGTCGGTGAGGGAACACCACAAGACGTTAGTCGCATTTCCTCCTCATACACAGGACAGTTCCTGCGAAACATACTACAATAGACCTTATCATGCGCCGCGCGCTTCTTTGTATCCTTCTCTACCTCCTTCTTCCTCTTTCCCATCTGGAAGCTTCCGGCGAGTTTCAGGCGGATTACGATGTCGCGTACGCGGTTTCGCCAACGGGAACAACCATTGTTACCCAAGAAGTAATCCTGACGAACAAACTGACGAATATCTATCCACAGAAGTATTCTGTTATCCTCGACAGCGACAAAATCAAAAATGTTATTGCTTCAGACGGAGCTGGGGTTCTGACACCTACGGTAACGGTAAAAGATGGTCGAACAGAAATACTCCTTACATTCAACGAGCACGTTGTCGGTATAGGAAAAAAGCTTCGCTTTACCCTCCGGTTTGAAAATAGCGAAATTGCGATCCGAAATGGTGCAATCTGGGAGATCACTATCCCCGGAGTTCGCGAGGATACCGACATTGGCGATTATAACGCAACGCTCCAAGTGCCTCCCTCTTTTGGTCCGAACGCGTATCTGACGCCGCCACCAGCGCTCGGGCGAACGTGGACCAGGGAGCAAATGACTAAAGGAGGAATCTCTGCGGCCTATGGGAGCAGGCAGGTGTTTGATCTTGCTCTCTCCTATTTTTTGGTAAACCCATCGTTTTCTGCACGTACAGCGGAAATCGCTCTGCCTCCGGATACGACATACCAGAAGGTTACGATTGAGAACTTGTCCCCCAAGCCGCAGACCGTGTACGTCGACACCGATGGGAATTGGATCGCACGATATCTGCTTCAGCCGACACAAACGATAGACGTCGTTGCAGACATCTTCGTGGAAACGTATCTTGAGCCTCGACTCGATTCTCCAAAGCTCCCAAGCGATTTTTCCCCGTACCTTGCGCCGACAGCGTTTTGGAATACAAACGATCCAGCAATCGTTGAAATTGCAAAACAATTCAAAACGCCACGGGAGATTTACGCGTATGTTGTCAACACGCTTTCTTACGACTACTCGCGCATTAATGAAAATCCTACTCGTAAGGGAGCATCGGAGGCACTCAAACAACCAAAGGCGGCGGTATGTATGGAGTTTACCGATCTTTTCATCGCAATCGCGCGCGCCGCGGGAATTCCAGCGCGGGAGCTTGTCGGTTATGCCCATACCACGAACACAAAGCTTCGTCCCCTCTCGCTCGTTACTGATGTTCTGCACGCATGGCCAGAATACTTTGATCGTGAATCAAAGAGATGGATTCCTGTTGATCCGACGTGGGGAAACACAACCGGCGGAGTAAACTATTTTGATAAGCTAGATTTTAATCACATAGTGTTTGCGATTCACGGGATAGATAGCCAGACACCGTATCCCGCGGGGTTTTACAACAGGGGCGAAAAACAGACAAAAGATATAGAGGTTTCGTTTCTCTCCGCCGTTCCAAAGCAGAGAGAGGAAGCTTTGGTTGCAACATTTAGGCTCCCCGACGCCGTAGATGCCGGAGGCGTACTTAAAGGAATTGTGAGAATTGAGAATACTGGTTCTGTAAGCATAGCACCGGTTACCGTACGCGTCGAAGGCTCTCCGTTTTCAATCCTAAAAAATGCAACGGTAGACGTTCTGCCCCCATACGGAGCAATTGACGTAGCAATTCAAACGTCGACGTTTCCCTCGCTGAAAAAAGGAAATGGCGAAGTCCGCGTAAACGTGAACGGAAAGACATACCAACATACCATTGTGCTTCGGCCGACTCTCCTCTTTTACATCTTGCCAGTGCTACTTGCGTTGATTGTTTGGACTGGATTGCTTCTTGTGATTCGCATTCGTCGCATATGACTCTAGGAGTTGATATTTCAAGAATTCCTCAAAACCCCGGGGTTTACGTATTTCGCGCTCGCGATAAGACGATATTATACATCGGCAAAGCGCGAAACTTACGTCATCGCATTCGAACGTACGCGTATAAACGGGACGATCTCACTTCAAAAATTCGCATCATGATTTCACACATAGTATCTACGGAAACGATACAAACGACAAGCGAGGTTGACGCTATTTTGTTAGAAACAGCACTCATACATAGGTACCAACCGAAATATAATACGGTTGCGAAAGATGATAAGAGTCCGCTCTACGCGCTCCTCACGATTTCTGAAGAACTGCCGCGTATTCTCACGATGAGAAAAACAGACCTTGCAAAAAACGATGGTAAAAAACACGATGCAGTCTTCGGACCATTCCAGTCAGGAAGAATGCTTCGCATGCTCCTTCGGTCTATCCGCCGAATCATCCCATTTTGCACGCAGAAACGGATTAGTGGGCTCCCATGTTTCTACACGCACGTTGGTCTGTGCTCGCCGTGTCCCTCCTATATCGCAAAACTTCCGCATAATAGCGCCCGACAGGGCCTCGTTCGCACGTACCGTCACAACATCTATCGCGTCAGAGACATTCTGGGTGGAAAGCTAGCTTCCGTGCGTAGGCTCCTTGAGCGTGAAATGAACGCTCATGCCCGAAAGCAGGAATATGAAGCCGCCCTTGAAGTCCGAAACCGTATTCGTGCACTCGACTCGCTTCTTTCAAAACATTATGACCCTATGGTCTACCTATCACGGGACACCACGCTCTACGATGCCTCAGAAACAGAACGGGACGATCTCTCTATGGTCCTCAAACCATATATAAAGGCTCCTGTTCACCTTCGGCGCATTGAGTGTTTTGATGTCTCCACTATCCTCGGACACTACGCCACCGGTTCGATGAGCGTGCTTGTCGATGGAGTAATTGATACGTCGCAGTACCGACGTTTCAGAATTCGCGGTGATTCGCGTTCAAACGATGTCGCCATGCTTCAGCAAGTTCTTGAGAGGCGACTCTCACATCACGAGTGGCCGATGCCTGATCTAATCCTGGTTGATGGCGGGAAGCCGCAATTGTCTGGCGCCAGAAGGACACTTGATCAGGCTTCTCTATCTCTTCCCATCATCGGCCTTGCGAAACGCCTGGAAGAGATTGTCGTTTTCTCAGAGGAGGGAGGGACGAAAACAATTCGGCTTGACCTCGATCGCCCGGCTCTTTCACTTCTACGGCGGATCCGCGACGAGGCGCACCGCTTCGCCATCCGTTATCACCGACACCTCCGAAACAATGAGGTGGGTGAGCTTCTCCGCGTCGTTTGACCATGCCTATTCCTTCTGTTACCATCGTCGAGGTGAGATACATCCTTCGCGTATTCATGTTTCATGTCGTCAGCGTATGGTTTCTCAGCCAAGTTTTTCCGCCGTTCGTTATACAGGGATCGTGGCAAACAGTTCTCTGGGCGGGATTCACACTCAGTATGTTGTCGCTTATAGCCAAGCCGATTTTAAAAATCCTCTTTATACCAATCAATCTTCTCACCTTTGGTCTCGGCTCCTGGATTGTAAACGTTATTGTCATCTACATGCTGACAATGTTAGTACCATCCGTCCAGATACGCCCATGGTTATTCCCCGAAACACGTTGGGCAGGGTTTGTTCTTCCTCCGATACACTTTTCCTACATGCTCTCACTTATCGCGACGTCCCTTACCATGACGTTTATGCTCGATGCACTCCGCTCGTTGACTGATAGTTAACTACCCTACATGAATCAACAAAACGATACAATGAGGCCTTCGATCGTCTGCATTGGTGGCGGGACAGGGACATTTGTTGTGCTCCGGGGGTTAAAGCACTACCCATACCGCCTGTCTTCTATCGTGACCATGGCTGATTCTGGGGGAAGTAATAAAAGGATCAGAGACGAATTCGGCCTACTTCCAACGTCTGATATCCGTCAGTGCTTCGTTGCGCTCGCCGATGAAAATGGCGATGTGGGGCTTCTGAGGCGGCTCTTTATGTACCGGTTCGAAAAGGGAAAAGGTATCTCTGGGATGACTTTCGGCAACTTATTCATGGCGGCCCTTGCAGACATCCTAGGGTCACAAAAAGAAGCTATTTCCCAAACTGGCAAAGTGCTTCGAATCAAGGGGGCTGTCATACCGGTCTCTTTCACTGGTACTAATCTGTTTGCCGAGTATGAGGACGGTCGTGTGTTAAGAGAGGAGCACCTAATCGATGAACCATCGCACGAGGGGACGCTGCGCATAAAGCGAGTCTATCTCCGTCCCGAAGCTCAGCCTAACCCCTACGCACTACGGGCGATTAAGAACGCCCATATGGTCGTTTTGGGTCCAGGAGACTTATACACGAGCGTCATACCAAATCTTCTCGTCCACGGAATACCGGAGTCACTTAAGCAAACGAGGGCAACTGTTGTGTATGTCATGAATCTCATGACGAAGTACGGTCAGACGCTCGGATTCAGCGCACGTGCTCATGTCGCTGTCCTTGAGCGTTACCTCGGAAAATCTATTGACGTTGTTCTTGTGAATAATTCCAAGCTGCCGCCAAAAGCACTTGCCCATTACGAGAAGCATCAGGAGCATCCGGTGCTTGACGATCTTCCAAAAGTAGCCTACTACCATGTCGTTCGATCAGATCTCGCATCCCGCTCGATCTATCAAAAAGCTCAAAGTGACCGTCTGGTCCGCAGTCTTATTCGCCACGAGAGTAGTACACTCGCGTCAGCGCTCGTACGGATTCTGACAAAAAGAGGCCAACCATGAAGGGAATAATTCTCATTCTCCATATCGCCATAGCTCTTCTTCTCTCCTTGCTCATCCTCCTTCAGAGAAGCAAAGGTGGGTTGGGGAGTGGGTTCGGAGACTTCACACACTATCGGACAAAGAGAGGAGCGGAGCGCGCGGTATTTGGCGCAACGATCGTGCTTGCAATCCTCTTTCTCGCAACGTCTATAGCCAACGTGTTGATACCGTAGTTTCACGCGTATGTTCAATCGCCGTGCCCGTCTTGTACTTCTTATCTTCAAAGAGTTGTCACAGAAATACACAAAGCTTTTTCTGGCCGGATTTACGACTGGCGTACTCATCTCTTTCGTTTTCTGGCGTCTGTTCCCAGTCATAGAGAGTTTTTTTGCACCCGTTGACCGAATAGGAATAGTTGGAGAATTTACCCCGTCAAGCCTTCCTGCTCAAATCCAAACGCTCCTGAGTGCTGGTCTCACCATGCTGGACGAAAGCGGTGTGCCACGGCCTCATCTTGCTACATCGTGGGAGGCAACGGAGAGTGGACGCGTGTTCACGTTCCACATTGGCAGCTCATACGTGTGGCATAAGGGCAATCGGGTTGAGGCCAACGACATCAACTACCGTATTCAAAACGTCAGGACTACCGTACTCGATGCGCGCACACTCCGCTTTGAGCTTGAAGCTCCATACGCTCCACTCCCGGTACTGCTGAGCAAACCTATTTTTCTCTCTGGGCTCCGGGGCATCGGACCGTATAGTGTACAAAAAATCACGCTGAAAGGAGACCGTGTTTCGTATCTCAAACTCGTTCCAGTTGTTCAATCATCACTCCATCAAAAAGAGTTCCGTTTCTACCGTACCGAGGCCTTGGCCGCGGATGGCTTTCGACTGGGAGAAATTAACATCTTGGAGACCGACAGCAAACAGAGCTTGCTTACACACTTGCCTATGGAGCGTGTCACCGAGGAAGTAATGTACCAGAGAGTGGTAAGCCTCTTTTTTAACCAGATGCTGCCACTCTTCAAAGAAAAATCCGTGCGGCAGGCACTCGCGTATGCCGTTCCAGAACTTCCGTACGAACGCGCCACATCACCGATAAGCAAAAAGTCCTGGGCGTATAGCGATCGACTGAAGCGTTATGACTATAACCAAAGTCAGTCAAAAAAACTGCTGTCGCAAGTAAAAGTCGATCTCCCCTCAACGACACTCACCATTACCACGTTTGCTCGCTATCTTGATGTTGCACAACTCATTGCAGCGAGCTGGAAAGGTCTCGGAATCAACACAGAAGTGAAAGTTGAAAATACTATTCCGTCTGAGTACCAGGTACTTCTTGCCGCGCTGGATCTACCACCCGATCCTGACCAGTACCCGTTTTGGCATTCCACACAGAAACAAACCAACATCACCGGCTACGTGAACACGCGCGTTGATAAGCTCCTTGAGGATGGCCGCCGAGAGCTTGACAGTGAGAAGCGGAAGGCTATTTACGCGGAATTTCAGCGCCGCCTCGTTGACGACGCGCCGGCGGTGTTCCTCTACTACCCGAAATCCTTTACGGTCAAACGAAAGTAGCTCCCAAATCAGGATCAGACCTTGACCACGCTGACCTCTCCAGAGGTATTGTCTCCGGAAGCCCATGTTTAGTACAATACAAGAACGGCCGCTTAGCTCAGCTGGCTAGAGCGTTGCGTTTACATCGCAAAGGTCGGGGGTTCGAGGCCCTCAGCGGCCACCATTCATTCCTTTACCTTGAGATCCGTTCTAGCGTCGAATCTGCCGAGATGGCCGAGGTAGTCAAGGCGCGTGTCTGAAAAACACGTTATCTGGGTGCAACTCCTAGTCTCGGCACTTCTCACGTACGTTCGAAGCAAGCCACTTTTACAACGAGTGGATATTGTTTATGGCTGTATATGTTTATATTTTGGCTTGCGCGGACGGAACATTTTAAACTGGTATAACAAATAATCTTACAAGAAGAATAGGGGAACACAAGAATGGATTATCAACATTTACAAAAGGAAGGTTGCCGGTTAATTTGGTATACTATGAAACTCTTCAAAGTTGGGGTATGGCAAGAAAGCGTGAGGTGGTCATAAAGACATGAATCAAAAAAGGAAACAGGGATTGATTAGCAACTTTACTTCGAGCGTAAGCGAGAAGCGGCGGTAGTTCACCGGTAGAATGTCTCCTTGCCAAGGAGAAGGTAGCGGGTTCAATTCCCGTCCGCCGCTCCCATGTCCGAGTTGACGGGGCGAGCCCCTCGACTTCGCTCAGGGTAAACTCCAGCCGGGGGCGGCTGAGGCGACCTGTCCTGAGTTAAATCGAAGGATTCCTTTTCCCCTTAAACCTTTACCCCGCTAATTGCAAAGCAATTTTGTGGGGCCTTTTCCTCGCCGTAGCCGCCGACCCTATGATTTGTCAGCGATTTTTGATAAAATAAGTTCGTGCATTTTGATAAAAGGAGCTCAAAGCCTCGCCCTCAACCCGTCGGGTTGTAGAGCGTGTCTGATTGTCGTGTTTTCTTGCTATTAACCCCTGAAGCGAATACAATTGATACTATGAGTGACTATAATCAATATAGCAGGCGAGGAACAGGAGGCAGAAGCAGATTTGGTGGACGAGGTAGTGGTGGTGGAGGCAGAGATAGTGGCAATAGACCCATGCATAGCGCAACGTGTACGCAGTGTGGAAAGGCTTGTGAAGTTCCATTTCGCCCCAGCGGCGATAGGCCAATCTATTGCAGTACCTGCTTTGAAACTAAAAGAAATGATGGTGATTCACGAGGAAGCGATAGAAAAAACTACAATAGGCCTAGATTTGAAGACCGTCGACCTGAAGGTGGTCTAGTAGAACAATTGAATAGTATGAATGCCAAATTGGACAAACTAATCCGCGCTCTTATCCCAAACACTGAGCTTCAACGAATCGAGCAACCGAAAGCGGGAGAATCAAAAGCCGCCAAACCAAAACCTACGAAAACGAAAGCTCCAAAGAAGGCAGACACCCCAGGAGAGGTGACCTTTTAATTTTCAGGGTTTTTTAGTAAAATCAAGTCAACTGCCGTATTTTTTCCGGCGAAGTGCCGGGTGGTGAAACGGTATCACAGAGGTCTTTGGAGCCTTTATTCTAGGTTCGAATCCTAGCCCGGCAGCCACGCACCAGTCGGTGCATGGCTTCGCAAGTGAGAATGTACCGCAGAGGTTTTCCTGTGATACAATTTCCGAAGGAAAAACCCAAACAGAATTGCTTCGCAAAAATACGGTTCAAGCACGCTCTCGTGGCGGAATTGGCATACGCAATAGCTTGAGGAGCTATGCCCGTAAGGGCGTGGGAGTTCGAGTCTCCCCGAGAGCACA
>CAYNJY010000005.1:43387-69340 GCA_964397755.1 uncultured Gammaproteobacteria bacterium | reverse complement strand
TTATAGACGTGGTAATACCCCTGATTTGTAAAGATTGGATATCGTGCAGGCATGGTTTACTGCTAATACTAATTGATAAGAGCTGTGAGTTCAAGGCCCGGCCTTGAGGCTAGAGCGGGTGCTTGTGTCAAATGGAGTTATTGCGCTATACTGCGGTGGTTGTTTTGTATGAAGACCATTGTCACCCACATTGGGCCGGATCTGGATGCGATAACCTCGATTTGGCTCATTAAGACGTTCTTGCCGGGTTGGGAAGAGGCAACGTTTGCGTTTGTTCCTGCAGGTAAAACGCTTGAAGGAAAAGACCCGGATGCCGATCCCCAGATACTCCACGTCGACACGGGATTTGGAAAATTTGACCACCACCAGACCGACGCCGATACCTGTGCAGCGCTCCTTGTCTATGAAAAGATAACGAAGACTCGCGGTCAGGACGCGGCCCTTGAGCGGATGCTTGCGGTCGTCAACGAGATTGACCACTTTCGCGAAGTTTACTTTCCTAATCCCACGGCGGACTTTTGGGATTTTTCAATGTCAAGTCAAATTGACGGCTGGAGGCTTTTACATGCGGACAACCCGATTACTGTTGTCGAGCTCGGCATGCAGTCGCTTGATGCGATTTATAAAAACTTCCAGAATAAAGTGTGGGCGGAGAAGGAACTCAAGGATCACGGCGTAGAATTTGTTACGCGCTGGGGAAAGGGAATCGGCATTGAAACCGTGAATGACGAGGCGATCTCGCTCGGCCAGAAAATTGGGTACGTCGTGGTCGTCCGAAAGGATTCGAAGAAAGGGTATCTGCGCATCAAGTCTCATCCGAGGGACGACATAGATCTCACGCCAGTGTATAATAGGTTACGCAGTGGAGAGCCCGAGGCAACGTGGTTTCTCCACGCGAGCCGCAACATGGTCCTCAACGGCAGCAGCAAAAATCCAGACATGCGGCCAACCAAAAAGACGCTCACGCAAATTATAAAATTAATAGAAGAGATATGTTCCTAGGCATTCAGTCGTCAGCATTCAGATTGTCTGAAAGCTGACAGCTAACTATGGATTGTATTTTTTGCAAAATTAATGCCGGGGAGACTCCCTCCTATACCGTGTACGAGGATAAGGCGACGCGTGCCTTCTTGGACGTGTTTCCTGCAACTGATGGACACGTATTGGTCATGCACAAGCGGCATGAGGAAAAAATCACGGGCTATGTCACAGAAGAGCTCGGTGCCATATTTGCAACCGTGCAAAAAGTCGCCCGTGCGCTTGAGCAGGAGTTTGGTACGACCATTCTGTCAATCGGCATCAACCACGGAGAGCCCACGGGCATGCATCATATGCATGTCCATCTCCTGCCTCGTTTTCCGGGTGATGGTGGTGGTATAATGCAAACGCTTCCCGGCAAAAAATCTCAGGAAGACGTGAAGAAAGTAGCACAGAGAATAAGGGAGAAGATGGAGTAGAATGTCGTTACCCGCCTAACCTTCCTTTGCGCCTTTTGGGTACTATTCGTACACGGCGCAAAAAGCGGTTGAGCGGCGGGTCTAAGAGGAGGTGTTTGCCAATGGTATTTGTGAAAGCCCAACCCGGAGATACGTCTGATTCGCTCATCCGCAAATTTACGCGAAAGGTGTTGTCCGAAGGCATTTTACAGGATCTGCGAAAGCGCGAGTTCTATGTCAAGCCCGCAGAAAAGCGCAAAGAGAAAAAGTATGAGCTCGCGAGGAGGCTGCGCCGTTCGTCACGGCGATCGTAACCATGCTTCGAGATACTCTAAAACACGATCTGACTACAGCCATGAAAGCCGGGGACAGGGTGAAGGTCGAAACCATCCGGTTCCTTCTGGCTGCTGTGGCGAATGACGGCATTGCCAAATACAGGAACGAGGTAGAGCAGAAACTTTCCGACAGCGACGTGACGTCGGTTTTGCGAAAACAAGTAAAGACGCATAAAGAGTCGATTGAAGCATTTGAGAAAGGCGGCCGGAAAGAACTTGCTGACAGGGAACGAGCGCAGCTTGCGGTTCTTGAGACGTACCTCCCATTGGAAATGTCGGATAAAGAGCTGCAAAAACTTCTTGAGCCGGTTGCCAAAAGTGGGGAAGCGAACTTTGGCAAGCTCATGGGTCAGGCGATGGCAAGAGTTGCGGGTAAAGCAGATGGTGGACGCGTTGCTGGTGTTCTTAAACAGTTGATATCTTCCAAATAACTACGGATTGTTATATTGATCTATTGTTATATTGTTGAAAACAATGATTTCCGTCTTATTCCAAACCGAATCCCATTTTCCCGTCGACCGAAAGAAAGTAAAGGCCGCTATCGTCAAGGCGCTTGAAGGGCGACTCACGAGCGAGACCGAAGTGAGTGTTGCCATTGTTGGTGATCGCAGAATGCGGGGGCTTAACCGTACCTATCGGAAAGTAGACGAGACCACAGACGTTTTGTCATTCCCCTTAAATGATCCAACGTCGTTTGGCGCGTTCGTTGATTCACCCGACGGAGTTTTGCGGCTTGGCGACATCATCGTCTCATACCCGCAGGCGGTGATGGAAGCTGCGGAGAAGAATAGACTCGTCGACGATACAATTGTTGAGCTCGTCCTCCATGGGCTCGAGCACCTCCTTGGGAATCACCATAAAGAATGATACACTATGTCTTTTTACAGAAAATACCGGCCGCAAGTAATCGACGAAGTTGACAATCCGGTCGTTCGGGAGAAGCTCCTTTCGCTCCTCAACAAGAAAAAAGAAGACCTTCCGCACGCGTTTTTATTTACTGGCCCGAAAGGAACAGGGAAAACCACCGCGGCGCGCCTCGTTGCCAAACTCTTTAACTGCACGAAGCCGACCAAAGAAGGTCCATGCGGAACATGTGACCAGTGCCATGCAATTGCGGAGGGGAGAAACCTCGACATTCTTGAAATCGACGCAGCGAGCAATCGTGGTATCGATGACATCCGTGTCCTGCGAGAGCGGATCGGCCTTGCGCCGGCATCGTCTCAATACAAAATTTATATTATCGACGAAGTGCACATGCTCACGGCAGAAGCGTTTAACGCGCTTCTTAAGACGCTCGAGGAACCCCCGGCACACGTGGTCTTTGTGCTCGCAACGACAGAGGCGCAAAAAGTCCCAGGAACAATTCAATCTCGATGCGTCAGGGTAGACTTTTCTCGGGCAACCGTGGATGCGCTTCTCCACGCGTTACGCCGCATCGTGAAGAAAGAAAAGATCAATGTAGAAAAAGAAGCGCTCCTTTTTATTGCCGGACGCGCAGAGGGATCGTTTCGCGACGCAGTGAAAGTTCTTGAGCAGACAACTCTTCTCAAACGGAGAATTACGGCCGACCTTGCTCGGTCTGTCCTGAGCGTGAGTGATGAGAAAACGAAAGAGTCGTTTCTTTCGGCTCTTGCGGAAAAAGATACGAAGGCAGCGCTCGATGTGATAGAGGAGCTTGGCGCTGGTGGTACTGATTTCCGCGTGTTCATCATCGATATTGTGTCGATGCTTCATGAAAAACTTGTGGCGGCGGTTATTGGCACACCAGTTGACCGATGGAGTAAAGAAGAGCTTACTCATCTGATCCGTCGCCTCACAGCCGCGTACGGAGAGCTTAAGATATCGCCGATTCCCGAATTGCCTCTAGAAATGGCAGTGGTAGAGTACTGCGAAAAAAACGTGATACGAGAAGAAAAAAAAGATACAGGTACTTCTACTCCGACTAACATCTTACGTGTCACGTCTCACGTATCACCTAAGGAAGGACACAAAGAAGACAAGGATGCCTCGAGTCAAGGTTGGTCGGGTACGTTAACACTGGAAAAATTAACCGAGAACTGGCAGGATTTTATCGCCGCGACCAAGCCGTTCAACCACTCGGTCGCTGGCGTCCTTCGATCCTCTAGACCCAAGGCGGTCGGAGATGGTATAGTAACGATTGAAGCCTTCTACCCGTTCCATCAGGAGAAGTTGTCGGAACCAAAGACAGGCCACATTCTTGCACAAGTTCTCAAAAAGTTATTTGGAGAAACGGTGAAGGTGGAAGTCGTATTGGGGAAGAAATAAGGCAAACTGTACCCTATGATGAACCCATTCAAAGCACTCGGAGATCTCAACGCAATGCGGAAGCACGCCGCGCAGATCCAGCAGCAGCTTGAGCAGGAGGAGTTCGAGGTGATAAACGGCAACGTGCGGCTTGTCATTACCGGCAATCAGAACGTGAAGGTGGTTGAGATTGACGGCGCGCCCAACGAGACAATCCGGCAGGCGATCAACGACGCAATCAAACACTCCCAACAGGCTGCAGCAGGCAAACTCTCCGAGCTATCCAAAGAGATGAACCTGCAGTAAACAATTCAAACGTAAAACTTTAAACTTGAAACTTTATTCCCTTTTTTAAGTTTAAAGTTTACATTGTAAAGTTCAAAGTGCATCACGTCATCGTCACTGGCTCTCTCGGCTATGACTACATTATGGATTTCCCCGGCCGGTTCGTCGACCGGATCATGCCAGATAAGATTCATAAAATTTCTCTCGGGTTTCTCGCCGATAAACTCAATAAACAGTTCGGTGGCACAGCGGTAAACATCGCCTATACGCTCAAACTCCTCGGTTTAGACCCCCAGATACTTGCACCTGCCGGGAATGATTTTGCACCGATTGCTACATTCCTGCGCTCTCACGGACTCTCGGCTGTTTCCATACCGGTGTACAAAGATGAACCATGCGGGTGTAGCTTTGTCCTCACAGATCAAGACGATAATCAGATCGGCTCCTACTATATGGGAGCAATCAAATACGCCAAGAAGCTCTCTCTCTTTCCAAAGAAGCGATCGAGAAACTCTATTGATTTCGTTGTCTTGTCTCCGACGGAGCCCGAAGCGATGAAAAAATACGTCGCAGAATGCAGGCAGCAAACACTCGGATACATGTATGACCCGGCGTTTCAGATTGATAACTTTACCGCCGATGAACTGCAAAAGGGAATTGAAAAGGCCGAGATTCTTATAGGGAACGACTATGAAGTTGCGCTCATCGAACAGAAGGTCGAGGTGTCTCATGAGGAGCTTGTTGCGATGGTGCCGATACTCATCACGACGCTTGGAAGCAAGGGCTCGATTATTGAAACACGCAGAGAGGCTATTCATATCCGGCCGGCGAAACCCAAGAACACCAGCGACCCGACGGGCGCGGGGGACGCGTACCGGGCAGGATTCCTCGCGGGGTATTTAACATTCGCCGCGCAACACCTCCGAGGTGAACGTATTCGCACCTCGCAGGTGAGTCAGAAGGGGCCTGTTTTGACTACCGATGAACTAGTCGTCTGTGGCCAGATGGGGTCGGTGGCCGCGGTCTATACGGTTGAAAAATACGGGACCGTCACACACCACTTTACCAAGAAAGAGCTTGCAAAACGATACGAAGAAAATTATCATCAGCCGCTAAAGATTTAGATCCCTATGGAGTTTGGGAAAGTTAGAAAAACATTTCAAAGTAAGAAGGGAAACAGTGTGGTGTTTCGATATCCGAAAGAGGAAGACCTTGAAGATATGCTCGCGTACGCGAACGCGCTCATTGCGGAGGACACCTTTGTTGATCTTTCCGGGAAGCCAATAACGAGGGAGGAAGAAGAGAAATGGCTGCGTGAAGGAATCGAACAGATGGAGAAAAAAGAAAAAGTACACTTGGTGGTTGAGGTGAACGGGAAGCACGCAGGCAATGCCGAACTTCGGCGTGGGAAATTGCGCCGGTCTCATGGGGCTGAGATCGGTATTTCTCTAGCAAAGCAGTACCGTGAGGAAGGTATCGGCACAGAGCTTTTGCGAGCCCTTATTGACGAAGGAAGGCATCTTGGGTTACGATTGCTCACGCTCAACTGCTTTGAAGGCAATGACCGGGCGCTCCACGTGTACGAAAAACTCGGTTTTAAAAAAGTCGGCGTCATTCCTGGAGCGATTTTATACAAGGAAAAATACATTGGGGAAGTGAAAATGTACTTGCCCCTAACAGATGAACATTCCAAATCCAAAGCACCAAATCCTAAATAAATTCAAAATATAAATGTTCAAATCGAAAGGAAACTATATGGTTTCTTGCGATATAAGGGATACATCACTTGCGGATCAAGGAAAACTAAAAATAGAGTGGGCGGGGCAATCGATGCCGGTCCTCAAACTTATCGGCAAGCGCTTTGCTAAAGAAAAACCACTCAAGGGGATTCGGCTCGGCGCGTGTCTGCACGTGACATCAGAAACTGCGAATCTCGTCTTGGTGCTGAAAGCCGGAGGAGCAGATGTAGCTCTCTGTGCCAGTAATCCATTGTCAACCCAAGATGATGTTGCGGCATCGCTGGTAAAGGACTATGGCATGAAGACCTTCGCCATAAAAGGCGAGGATACCAAGACGTATTACAAGCACCTTAACGCCGTTTTGGATACTCACCCGCAGATCACAATGGACGATGGCGCGGACCTTGTCACTCTTCTTCACACTGAACGGAAAAAACAAATCTCAGAAGTCATTGGCTCCAATGAAGAAACGACCACCGGTATTATTCGGCTGCGCGCGATGGAGAAAGACAAAGCTCTGAAAATCCCGGTTTTTGCCGTCAACGACAGCGACACGAAGCATTTGTTTGACAACCGCTACGGCACTGGCCAGTCGACACTCGACGGCATCATGCGCGCAACCAATATGCTTCTAGCTGGCAAGACCTTTGTTATCTGCGGTTACGGTTGGTGCGGCCGGGGGCTGTCAAACCGAGCGCGCGGGATGGGGGCGCAGGTGGTTATTTGCGAAGTCAATCCCATCAAGGCTCTTGAGGCGGTGATGGATGGGTTTAGGGCGATGCGTATCCGCGATGCGGCGAAGGTTGGCGACATTTTTGTGACGGTCACCGGCGACAAGAATGTCATCTCCCTCGAGCACATGCTCGTTATGAAAGACGGCGCGGTGCTTGCAAACTCCGGACACTTTGATGTGGAAATCGCTGTGGCGGATCTAGCAAAAAAAGCAAAAGCCAAACGCAGAATCCGGCCGTTTGTTGACGAATACATTATTGACGGAAAAAGGAAAACGGAAAAAGGGAAAAGGATATATATCCTTGGGGAAGGCCGCCTTATTAACCTGGCTGCGGCCGAAGGACATCCGGCGGATGTTATGGATATGAGCTTTGCCAACCAGGCTCTTGCGGCTGAGTTTTTTGTGAAGAACAAGGACCGCGTGAAAGTCAAAGTCTATACGATCTCGCGCAAGATGGACAGCGAGATTGCACGGCTCAAGCTCGCGGCAATGGGGGTCAAACTCGACCGCCTCACCCGAGAACAGAAGAAATACTTAACGAGCTGGCAAGAAGGGACATAACAGCGTATGTACTCCTCCATACTGGACCTCATTGGAAATACCCCACTGGTGCGCATTCACAAGCTCCATTCCAATCCCCGCGTCACCCTCCTTGCCAAGCTTGAATTCATGAATCCCGGCGGCTCGGTGAAAGATCGGATCGGGGCCGCGATGATTGACCGGGCGGAAAAAATGGGCAAGCTCAAGCCCGGCGGCACGATTGTCGAGCCAACCAGCGGCAACACCGGCACAGGCCTCGCCATGGTTGCGGCAATCCGGGGTTACAACATGATTTTTGTGATGCCGGACAAAATGAGCGACGAGAAGCGAAATCTCCTTCGTGCCTTTGGCGCTAAAGTTGTCATCACGCCAACAGCGGTGCTTGCGGAGGATGAGCGAAGCTACTACAAGGTCTCTGATCGGCTGGTGAAGGAAACTCCCGGCTCCTATAAACCTGACCAGTACCACAACCCCGCCAATCCCGAAGCGCACTATCAAACGACCGGACCGGAAATATGGGACGAGACGGAAGGAAAAATTACCCACTTCGTCTGCGGTATGGGGACCGGCGGCACCATTACCGGAGTAGGCAAGTTTCTCAAGAAGAAAAATCCGAAGATCAAAGTTATCGGCGTTGATCCGGTGGGGTCGGTATTCTACGAGTATTTTCGGAAAGGCAAGTTTCCCAAAGTCACAAAGACATATAAAGTTGAGGGTGTCGGGGAAGACTTTATCCCATCGACCATAGATTTTTCCTTCGTCGACGAGGTAATTCAGGTGGGAGACCACGAGTGTTTCCTGACCGCCCGGCAGCTTGCGCGCGAGGAGGGGATACTGGTGGGCGGCTCCTCAGGCATGGCCCTCTACGCCGCGCAAAAAGTCTGTTCCAGAGTCAAAAAGGGCCTCGTCGTGGTACTTCTTCCTGATAGCGGCAAGTCATACCTTACGAAAATGTACAACGATGATTGGATGCGCGACAACGGATTCCTGCCGGTAGCCGGCCGCGAGGGGACCATCGGCGATGTGTTGAGCCAGAAGAAGTTTGCAAAGCTCATATTGCTTCGGCCGACCGACACGGTCCGGGATGCGATCGCGATCATGCGCAAACAGGATGTCTCACAAGTGCCAGTGATCGCCAAGAGGAAACTCGTCGGCAAGGTAACCGAGCGCTCGCTCCTCACGGGTCTGTATGAAAAAACCATCGGCCCAATGAGCCACATCGCCGCGCTCATCGACCCGCAGGTGACGACGGTGACTCAAGACGAATCTGTCGATCGGGTGAGCTCTCTTTTAATCCAAGAAAACTTTGTCGTCGTTATTGATTTTCGCGGAACGCCCCTAGGTGTCATCACCCGCATAGATTTGATAGAATGGTACGGATGAGAACGTTCGTAGTAAAGGTTTCTGATCGTCTGCTTGGGGTTCCCGCTTCTCCTATCCGTAAGCTAGTCCCCTTAGCATTGAAAGCCAAACAGCAGGGAGTCAAGGTTTATCATCTTAACATCGGCGATCCGGATATTGAAACGCCGGCTGTCATGACCGATGTACTTCGTAACTGGAAGTTGCCAACCATCGGCTACAGTCTTTCGCAGGGAGATCCCGCATTTTTGGAAGCACTCACGCGTTACTACCACAAAATTGGCTTTCCCTTTATTGAAATACCGCACATCCAAACCACCACCGGAGGGTCGGAAGCCATTGCCTGGGCGCTTTTTGCCGTGGCAAACCCGGGCGAGGAAGTATTGGTCTTTGAGCCGTTTTACGCAAACTATAACTCATATGCCGTCAACACCGGAGTGCGGTTGGTTCCGGTTAGAACAACGATAGACAGCGGTTTTCACCTTCCGTCACAAAAAGAAATTGAAAAGCGGATTACCAAAAAAACGCGGGCTATTTTGTACTGCAGCCCCGGTAACCCCACCGGTACCGTCTATACCAAAGAGGAGATAGATATGCTCGTTGGGCTTGCCAAAAAACATAATCTTTTTCTTTTAGCAGATGAGGTTTACCGCGAGTACACCTATGACGGCCGAAAACAAACCTCTTTGTTTTCCTATATGAAGGCGATTCCCCAGCAAGCCATTGTCCTTGACAGCATGTCCAAGCGCTACATGCTGTGCGGCATCCGCGTGGGGGTGATTGTTTCCTTGAACTCTGAAATTATTGCTGGGGTTGCTAAACTTGGTCAGGCGCGGCTCGGAGCGGGACTTGTAGATCAGGCAATTGCCGCAGCCTTGACCCGGGTGCCAGCCTCATGGCTGCGAACAACCCATGACGAGTTTGACGCACGCCGCAAACTTTTGTATGCAGGACTCAAAAAAATTTCAGGAGTCGTCATTCCCAAGCCGGAAGGCGCGTTTTACATAATCGCCGGACTCCCGGTTGCCGACAGCGAAGATTTCTGCAGGTGGCTTCTGACAGATTTTCGCGATCCTTCGGCAAGCTCAGGACAAGCTGAAACCGTGATGCTTGCACCTGCTTCTGGATTTTATGCAACGGCCGGCCTTGGGAAAAACGAAGTCCGTATCGCCTATGTCCTTAATACCAAGGCCCTCACTCGGTGTCTCGCGCTACTTGAGAAGGCTCTGCAAGCTTACAAACTCCGAGGATGAAATTACTTCTCTTTGATATCGACGGCACGCTCACGCACCACATTGGAGATTCCCAAGTTTCCCTAGACAGATTCGCCTATGCGGTAAAAAAGATGTTCGGGATAAAACTGAATATGAGTGTCGACGAGTATATGCGGTATAACGGTTTTATTGACAGAGCGACGATTTGGGAGCTGGTGAAGGATAGGGGGATCACCCGAGCTGTCTATGAAGAAAAGTTTCCACTCTTTAGTATCCATGCATCGGAATATTTTAACTTACATAATCCCCTCTATGAAGAGGCGGAAGGCGCTCAGGAGCTCCTCGGTCGGCTAGAGCAGCGTGAGGATATCTCCCTCGGGGTCATTACCGGAAATGTGGAGGCCATTGCGTGGTGGAAGTTAAAGCGTGCAGGACTCGATACGTTTTTCCGTTTCGGGCTTTTTGGCGAAGAAGCCAAAAATCGGATTGAGCTTGCAGGTTTGGCATTTCCCAAGGGTAAGATATTTTTCAAAAAAGATTTTGCACCACGGCAGATTACTATCATTGGCGACACTATTCATGATGTGCGATGTGCCAAAGCAATCGGAGCAAACATTATTTTGATTTTAACGGGCCAGAGAAACAGTGAAATCCCCAAAGACGAGAAGCCGGATCTGATTGTCCGTTCCCTCAAAGACCCCGCAATCGGTGCGTTCCTGGGACTCAACTGACGTGTCGTTGAAAATCTGCACACAAGCGCGTACAATCATTCCATGCAGCCGCCCATGCTTTTGTCCGGAACCTCTAATGAACCGCTTGCACGCTCTGTAGCGCAACACCTCAAAACTTCCCTCGGGAACATCGAAATCACACGTTTTACCGACAATGAATGTCGCGTGTGGATTAAAGAGGACGTCGAAGGAAAACATGTCTTTGTCATCCAGTCGCTCTCGATCGTTGCAGATCAATTCCTCGTGGAGCTTTGCCTCATGGGGCAGGCACTCAAAGGGCTCAAAGCCGCCCACGTTACGGCTGTCATGCCGTGGATGGGGTATAGCAAACAGGACAAAGGCTTTCGCAAAGGCGAAGCAATATCCGCCCAGCTCGTTGCCACATTTATCGAGGCCGCAGGGTTTGATGCAGTCATAACGGTAGAGCTTCATTCAGAAAGCATCATCCCGTATTTTCATATTCCTCTTGCCGAGATTTCAACGCACCATCTTTTCGCCCAAGAACTTCTCGCACAAGGGAAAAAAGACACGATGATTGTTGCCTCGCCGGACATGGGCGGGAAAGCCCGATCCGAAAGGTTCGCACGATCCGCGGATCTCCCGATTGTCTATTTGGAAAAACAGCGGGACCGGGCAAGCGGGCAGGTGACGGTCACAGGAATCTCCGAGTCGGTGAAGGGTCGTGATGTGGTCATTTATGACGACATCATCAATACCGGTGCGACCGCGATCAAAACCAGTGAGTTCCTGAAAAAAAACGGAGCAGGGCATATTTATTTTCTCGCAACCCATGCGGTGCTGGCCGGCGAGGCGAGTACGTCCCTCGAGAAAAGTGCGATTGACCGGGTCGTGGTGACCGACACGATTGCAATTCCCCCAGAAAAACGGTTCGATAAGCTCACCGTTATCTCCGTCGCACCACTCCTTGCGGAGGCTATCCAGAAGACAGTAAGATAATGAGACGGTAAGACAGTTAGACGATAAGAACGTAAGATAGTTGACTTCGCTATTCTTATTCTTACTGTCTTACAGTCTTGCCGTCTTACTGTCTATAATGAGGTATGTCCCTTCTTCCCAAAGCTCTATCTCGCCTGATTGAGTCTTTCGAGCGCCTCCCCGGTATCGGCCCCAAAACGGCGCAGCGGCTTGCGTTTTATCTCCTCCACGTGCCGCAGGAGGAACTGGCTAGCTTTGCCGGTCACCTCACGGGCTTGAAAAGCAATACCGTTCTCTGCTCGCTCTGTAAAAACGTGGCCGAAGCGGATCCCTGTAGCATTTGCAGTAATCCGGGGAGGAATCAGACCATGATTTGTGTGCTCGAGCAACCGACGGATGTTCTGTCTATCGAAAGGACCGGCAAATACAACGGGCTTTACCATGTCTTGCATGGTGCTATTGACCCCTTAAATAATATCGGGCCCGATGAAATCTATATCGCCGACCTTCTGAAACGTATCACCCTTCGGCAAAGCTCAGGGCAAGCTCCTATTAAGGAAGTCATCCTTGCCACAAATCCGACGATGGAAGGGGAGGCGACGGCCATGTATATCCAAAAACAAATCTCAAATCTCAAATCTCAAATCTCAAAAGAAATAAAATTAACAAGGTTAGCTCATGGATTGCCGGTTGGGGCGGATATTGAGTACGCGGACGTGATTACATTAACGAGTGCGCTGGAGGGGAGGAGGGAATACTGATAAAACCAATGTCAAATGTCAAATTTCCAATGCCCAATGGAAATTTTGGATTTTGAACTTTGAGTTTGATTTGACATTTGAAATTTGTCATTTGGATTTATCCATATGGTTACCAAACAGCAAGTGGAGAAAGTTCTTAAGCAGATTCCCGATCCGGAGATCGGCGTGTCGCTGTGGGACCTCGGACTTATCTACGACGTATCGATCGACGAAAAGACTGGGTCGGTCACAATTCTTATGACGCTCACGACCATCGGCTGTCCGCTCTTTAATCTCATTTCCGATCCCATAAAGACAGAAGTCGGCAAGCTCAAAGGCGTCACGCGTGTGGATGTCGAGCTGACCTTCGAGCCGCCATGGAATACAGAGAGGATGAGCGAGGAAGCAAAGCGACAGCTCGGATTCCTATGACAAGTATCCTCGGGCACGTAACCGAAGAGCTCGGTGAAATTGGCAAAAAGGTCGTCACAGAGACGGCCAAAATTCCTGGTGACGTTGCCGGAAAAGCACTGGAAAGCCTTGGAGGGTCATCGAGCAAGAAAATTCAAGGATCCCAGACCGCCGGAAAGCCTACAGAGAAAACCCCTCTGGATGCTTTTGGCGAAGCAAAGGGCGAGAAAGCGAAACGAGAGATCGCGCGAGCCGCCCTTGAATATATCGCCGGCGTCCGACCAAAACCCAAAGAGCCGTCTGTTTGGGAGCGGATCCAGGCGGAGGTCGAACAAAAAAACCAGCAACAAGCCCAGCAGCAAGCGCAGTCAGCCAAGCAGCAGCTTCCCAATACCGGTCGCAGGCGGCCGCGGGGCGATCTCTACGGCATCAAAGCCAAGCGCGCGTCAGCCGAGATGAGCCGAAACGTTCGGCAAGACTGACCATGATGCAGATTTCAAAACTTCACGTCTTGCTCCTCGTGCCCCTTTTGGTTCTCTGGGTATTTCTTCGGAGCATCTATCGCGATCGCGTCGGGGCATTCGGGTGCTTTGACGACTGCTTTAACTACGTCGCCGGCTACTTCATCGGATCGGGGAAAAAACTTTATTCCGAAATCTTTTTCAATCACCAGCCGCTCATGGCGTACCTCTCTGCCGTGGTCCAATATCTGAACAAGCCGGACTCGATCTACCTCCTTATCTATCGACACCGGATGTTTATGATTTACGCCTCGCTTGCCGCAAACGTGTTTCTCACTCTTCGCTTCGGACTGGTCGGCTTTGCCTTTTCACTCCTCTATGAGACGACGAAAGGATTTATCTTTGGCGACCGGTTTCTCGCCGAATCGCTGATCGTCTATCCGCTTGTCTATCTCGTGGGGCTTGAATGGCTGTCACGCGGCAACAAAAAAGTGTATCGCATGGAGTTCCTCGTTGCAGCGGCCGCGTCATGGTTCGTGGTTTTTGCCCGCGAGCCCTACGTGCCGCTCGCACTGTTTCTCCTCGCTGTTCTCCTTTGGCGCAATCGAAACCATGCGTGGGCAAAGGCAGCACTCTTACTTTTTCTTGCTCTTTCCACTGCAAGCATTGCGCGTTTTCGCATCGCGGATTATTGGTACAATGTCGTAACCGTCAATCGGCAGGTTGTTGCCGCTTCGGAAATCGGGGGGCAGAATCTTTTTGGGGAAGGGCTTATCACTGTTTTTTTCTACCCACTCTTTCTCCTCTTTGGTTCTGGCGAGTGGAATCTTTTTCATACCATAGAAGCCGGGCTTTCCGTCATTTTTCTCATCGTCCTTTGGTATCGAGGAACGAATCGCCGTTGGAGCAGTGTCCTCCTTTCCGTTTTCGTTCTGGGACTTGCGAACATCCGGCCGGGAGTGCCGGGGAAGCTCTACTACGCGCAGTTTCACCATATCCAGTGGTACGCTCTTCTCATAGCGGTGGTTCTTTTTGAGCTGTCTCACCTTTGGCAAGAGAAGAGGAAGGTGTTGGCATCGGGACTCTCGGCTTGTTTTGTTGGGATCGCAGTCTATGCCATCGCTTCACATCAGTCGTACCTCTGGGAACGCGTGGATCGGCAGACAGAGTTTACGACAAATTACGGTCACGTCCACGTCATC
Source organism: uncultured Gammaproteobacteria bacterium (assembly GCA_964397755.1). Classification (GTDB taxonomy): domain Bacteria; phylum Patescibacteriota; class Microgenomatia; order UBA10105; family UBA927; genus CAYNJY01. Next base: position 54,953 of record CAYNJY010000005.1, on the reverse strand, counting down.
GGAGACGTGATAAAAACTTTATCGAACCCAGGAGATACGCTGTTTCTCGATGAATGGGACGACCTTATCTACTGGCAAGCCCAGCGTCTCTCGCCGTACCGTTTTAGTTGGTATACGTCATTTATGCCCCAGATTGCACGGTACCGAGAAGCGCGCCTGGAGATGTTCCAAAATAATCCGCCTGATTTCTATTACGGAAAGTGCCAAGGCGACAGCAACGATCAACAATCATTGCCGACCGACGAAGTGGGGAACTATGTTCGGCTCACCTCAAGCGGCAAACCAACCTGCGTGTATGTGAAAAAGAGCAAACTCGTTTCAATCAGCGATGCCCAGTGGCAAACGGTAAACGACCTCTACCGCTACACAGTGCCTGCGGATGTGCGATAATACGAATCATGCTCAGGCTCTATAATTCCTTCACAAAAAGGGTCGAGGATTTTAAGCCCGTTCAGCCGCCGAAGGTCGGGCTCTATACCTGCGGCATGACGGTCTATGACTACGCCCATATCGGCCATGGCAGGAAATATGTCGGCGATGATATTCTCCGACGAGTGCTCACACGATTTGGGTACGAGGTTACTCACGTTCAGAACGTCACTGACGTTGGTCACCTAGTCTCCGATAGTGATGAGGGAGAAGATAAACTTGAAAAGGGAGCCAAGAAAGCCGGGAAAACGGTGTGGGAAGTGGCGGAGTTTTTTACCAAACACTTCTACGACTCGATGGACAAACTTAATATTCTTCGGCCGACGATCGTCTGCCGCGCAACAGAGCATATTGCCGAACAAATCGAGCTCATTCAAACACTCATGAAGAAGGGCGTCGCCTACGACACTCCCGAGGCGGTGTATTTTGATATCAGGAAGTTCCCAAAGTACGTATCGCTTTTTGGCCAAAAACTTAGCGAGAAAAAGGTTGCCGTGCGCAGGAATGTCAAATCTGGAGAACACAAGAAGCACCCGGCGGATTTCGCCCTTTGGTTTAAGCGTGTCGGCAGATTCGCTAGCCACACGATGCACTGGGACAGCCCGTGGGGTGACGGTTTCCCCGGCTGGCACATCGAATGTTCGGCGATGGCGATGAAGTATTTAGGTGAAACCATTGATATCCACACCGGCGGCATAGACCACCTGCCGATTCATCATCCGAATGAAATCGCCCAGAGCGAGGCAGCCACCGGTCGCCCCTTCGTGCGCTTCTGGGTGCACCACAACTTTCTCGTTGTTAGTAGCGAGAAAATGAGTAAAAGTATCGGCAACTACATCACGATTGACGATGTCCAGTTGAAGAACTTCGATCCGTTGGCGCTTCGTTATTTTTATATGACAGCCCACTACCGCTCGCAGCTTAATTTTACATGGGAAGCCCTCGCGAACGCACAAAGAAGTCTTGAAGAGCTGCGTTCGCAAATTTCAAATTTCAAATTTCAAATTTCAAATTTGAAGAGAACGGCATTATCGCAAGAAAAACTCAAGAAGGTTAGTGCGTACCGACAAGAATTTGATGATGCATTGACTAACGATCTCAACACGCCCCAGGCCTTGGCAGTAGCGTGGGAGGTCGTCAAGTCCAACATTCCCTCGCAGGACAAATACGATCTTCTTATGGATTTTGATGAGGTATTGGGGTTGCAGATACGGCAAACGGCAAACGGCAAACGGCAAACGGCTTCAATTCCAGAAGATATACAAGAACTTCTCGATAGGAGGGAAGCGCTACGGAAGGAACAGAAGTTTGCTGATGCGGATGAAGTGAGGAAAACAATTGAGGCAAAAGGGTACATGGTGGAGGATACGCCGACAGGCTACCGCGTAAAAAAAAAGACCATTTTGACTCCCGAGCTGTGAGCTCAAGGCCGGGCCTTGAGCGTGGAGCTCTTGGCCTCATCGTCCTTTTTGGCTCCGGAGAGATGTCGCCCACAGGCAGAAAAATCCATGAAGACGTCATGGCGCGAGCGGGCCTCGCTGCTCCTGTCCGCATCGGTATCCTCGAGACACCAACCGGCTACGAGGTGAACGCAGTCTCTAGCTGGCCTGAGCGCATGGAAGATTTTTTCAAAGCACGGTTAAAAAATTTCAAACCTGCCGTCACTCGCATCCGCGCTTGGCGGAGGGACGGTTCCCAGAGTACCGATGATCCGCAGATCGTTGATGCAATCCTAGATCAAAACTACCTCTACTGCGGCGCCGGTTCGCCAAGCTACCTCATCCGGCATCTCGAGGGCACGCGAGCGTACAGAAATCTTATCGAGGCAAACCGAAAGGGTACGGTACTGAGCCTCGGGTCGGCAACCGCAATCGCGATTGGGACGTACGCACTTCCGGTGTATGAGATTTTTAAAGTTGGTGAGGATCCGCATTGGATCAAAGGTCTGGATGTACTCGGAGGGTATGGGTTTCGTATTGCTATTATTCCGCACTGGAACAACACCGAAGGCGAGGACTTCGACACGAGGCGCTGCTACATGGGAAAGGAGCGGTTTGAAACATTGCGGCTGATGCTTCCGGCTGACACCACGATTCTCGGCATCGACGAACAAACCGCCTGCGTCGTTAACCCAGAGAAAAGAAGCATCGAGGTTTTGGGTTTGGGGGCAGCGCACATCTTCGGATCAGGTGGGGAGATACGAGCGGTTCGGAGCGGATACCCGTATTTGATCACTTGATTATCGCGTTATTTCTTTTGCGGTAAGGGTCTTCCTTGCTATATCAAATGTTTTCGGGTCTATAGTGAGCTTGACCTTGGTCCCGGTGGAGGCGGAAACTAGGTTAAATTGCGGCGGAGCAGTGACGACCCAGCGGCCGAGGTTCTTTTTTGCACCGCTTCGGCTCTCGTCACTCAACGTCAAGCTGTCTATCGTAACTGTCCCGTTGACATCGTCGACCGACACGACCAGGCCTTCGTACTTGAGCGTTGCCAAGACTCCTGCTTTCGCGCGGATATCAGCCGGGCTTTCTTTGTTGGTATTAATAAGAAAGGTGGTAAAGAGGGCAACGACGATGAATCCGACGCTTGCCGCAAAAAGAAAGAAACTCGCCGGCGCTTTCTTCTTCATGCTCCCATTGTTCCACGTTAGCTATATTCCTGTCAAGAAAGGGGATCGTGGTTTAACATTGAGCGTATAGTCTATTTTAGAAAAAAATAGGCAATTAGTGCGGCGTGGGGTGAGGGACCAACCTCTTGACTTTTTCCGAGGCGACATGTGGTAAGATAAAGAAGTATGCGCGGATCGCGATTGGTTGCCCAACACTCGCTGTCGTTTTTTCTCCTCGCGCTCTTCGTGGTTGTCGGCGCGGTCGACCTTCTCAACCTCGACAGCGCAGCGTACAAGGGGATCTGCACGGTGTTTTTACCTATTACCGGTGCGCCCTGTACCGACTACTACGATCTGCCTATCTGGACCGTTTATCTTTCGGTTGCCATCCTAGCGGCGCTCTATTACGTCCACGCCGAAATCAAAACCTCAAACAAACACCTTGCCGCGCAGAAAAAGTAGAGGGTCAGACCTTGATTTTCCTGTTAGAACGCGCTAGCTAGATACCATAGGTGTTATCTAAAGAACGTCTAGATAAGAAAGGAGAGCGCGCTATGGTATCTGACTAGATTGTCCAGACAACCAAATCGAGGTCTGACCCTGGTCGTGCCGACAGGGAAGTCCTATCGTGACGCGAAGCTCCGGCAGATGCTTCAGAAGACCAATGTTGGCGCGTTGCTGAAGAAGCTTGAGTGTGAATTTGGGTACAACCACGCTGGTGGGTAGTATATGCCTATTTTGGCTCCAAAATAGGCATTACCAACTCAGTAAATTTAAAACTAAGCTTTGAATTTAGATAGACTGTTGAGACAAGCCAAAGGAAACCTACCCTCGCGTCTTTTCCCATGATACAATTCGTACATGAGCTTGACTGTTGGCATCGTTGGACTTCCTAACGCTGGCCCCAGTAGTATGCTCGCCGTTCCCGTGGTCTACATCCACGCGTCACGGTGTCGCAACTACGGGACTGCGCAGTCCTATTTAGATCGTTTGTTTCTCGTCTCCATATGAACGTACGAGTCGGCATCGTTGGACTTCCTAACGCTGGCAAATCCACGCTGTTTAATGCGCTGGCGGCGCGGCGGTTGAGTCCGACCGCGGCGTATCCGTTTACCACGATCGAGCCTCACGAAGCCGTCGTCGCAGTGCCGGATGTAAAACTCGCCAAGCTTTCTGACCTCGTGAAACCAGAGAAAACCACGCCCGCGACGGTGACGTTCATTGATATTGCCGGCCTCGTCCAGGGCGCCTCACAGGGTGAGGGTTTGGGCAATCAGTTCCTTGCCAAAATCCGCGAAGTTGACGCGGTCGTGCACGTGGTGCGGGCGTTCATTGACGAACATGTTCCCCACCCGCACCCCTCGGAGCAGGCAAGCGTACCCAATCAGATGAAAGAAGATATTGACATCGTGAATAAGGAGCTGACTTTTGGTGGCATCACCGGGAAGCCGACGCTCTATGTCGTCAATGTCGGAGAAAAGGAGCTGGGTCAGAGCTCTCTGCTCGTGAGCAACATGAAGGAGGCAGCCGCTCCCGCGCCGGTTCTAGCGGTTGCTGCCAAGCTTGAGGAGGAACTCTCCGACCTTTCTCAGGAGGAGCGCCGAGAGCTCCTTGCCTCGGTGGGCCTCGGTGAGAGTGGACTAGAGAAGCTTGTGAAGGAAGCGTATAAGCTCTTGGGTTTTATCACCTTCTATACCATTAAAGGCGGCCGGGAGACGCGCGCATGGGCCCTTCGGTCCGGAGAAACCGCCCTCGGGGCCTCCGCCGTGGTTCACACTGATTTCGCCGTGCATTTTATCAAAGCCGAGGTGATTTCGGTTGACGAGCTTCTGTCTCTTGGCAGTTGGATGCACGCGCGGGAGCAAGGGAAAATTCGGCTTGAAGGAAGGGACTACGTCGTACGGGATGGGGATGTTATCGAATGTAGAGTCGGCTCGTAGCCTTCATTTCTCACTTGTCACACTTACTCTATCCGTGCTATTATGACAGCCATGAAGCGAACGTATGAGCTCATGCTTGTGGTCCGTTCAGATTTTGAAGCGGACAACGAAACGCAACGGCTGGAACTTGTGCAAAAACTTGTTGGTGATACAGTGAGCGTCAGCGAGCATACTTCTTTAGGGAAAAAGCCTCTCGCATACCCCATACAAAATCAGACAGAAGGACACTATTTCCTCGTGAAACTTGAAGGAAACGGCCTGTCTGTGGCAGAATTGGAAAAACGGTCACGGCAGAGCGAGCAGGTTCTCCGATTTCTTTTGACGAAAAAAGAGTAAAAGAAAGAGGGGGGTACAGACTATGTCCGCACGAAGTCTCAATAAAGTTATGCTCATCGGGAATTTAACGCGCGATCCGGAGCTTCGCTATACGCCGAGCGGCGCGGCTGTCTGCACCATTGGAATTGCGACGAACCGCTCGTGGACCACAGAATCCGGTGAGCGCAAAGAAGAGACAGAGTTTCACCGGGTGGTTTCGTGGAACAAGCTTGCGGAACTTTGTAGCCAGCTTCTGACCAAAGGGCGGAAGGTATTCGTTGAGGGACGACTTCGGACATCTACATGGCAGCAGCAGGACGGCTCGCAGCGAAGCTCAACCGAGATAGTGATTGAAGATATGATCCTCCTTGATTCAAAACGACCCGTCTCAGTCGGCGGGGAAGAGATTGAAGCCATGCCGGCCGACACGAAGGCCCAAGGCCCGGCACCGACCCCGACTGACGACTCTGGCGCGAGTGGAAAGAAAAAGCAAGCGACTGACGAGAAGAAAGATGAAGCTTCCGTTGAGCTTCCGAAACAGATGACGGGAGACGTCAATCCCGACGATATACCCTTTTAACATATGAAACGAACAAGTAGAACGATACGAAAACCCAGGCCAGTACAGAAAAACTGTAGTTTCTGCAACACCAAGACCGAACCGGAGCATAAAGAAGCGAGTGTGCTCTACAAGTACCTGACGGAACGCGGAAAAATCTTAGCAAAATCGCAGACAGGGCTTTGCAGCAAACACCAGAGACGAGTTACGCTTGCAATCAAGCGCGCGCGTCACGTCGCGCTTCTGCCGTTCGTGGTACGAGCCTAGCGTGGTATGAAGAGCCTGCCGTTTTCGAAAATAAGAAACTCCGTTCTCGCCCTCGCGATCCTCATCCTTATATTCGCCGCCGGCTATAGACTTGGCGAAAAACGAACGCTCCCTGCTCTCTCCGGCAGGTATACATCTCTGGTTAACCCAAATCCGCCCGCGACGAGCACCCTTGATTTGGCTCTCTTCTGGGACGTCTGGGAAAGGCTTCGGAGGAACTACATCGAGCCCGCAGCGCTTGACGCCAAGAAAATGGTCTACGGCGCGATCACCGGCATGGTTTCATCTCTTGGCGATCCATACACAGCGTTTTTGCCACCCAAAGAAAACAAGGAGTTCAAAGAAGACTTGGGGGGCGAGTTTGAAGGAATCGGCGCGCAGCTTGGGATCAAAGACGGACGGGTTATCGTCGTCGCGCCGCTTAAGGGAACCCCGGCTGCGGAAGCAGGGATTCGTCCGGGCGACTACATCCTGAAGGTCAATGATGAGGACACTGCAGGCTGGACCGTGCCGCAGGCAGTGACGAAAATCCGCGGTCCGAAAGGGACCGAAGTGCGCTTAAGCATCCTGCACGAGAATGCCGCCAAGCCGTCCGAGATCGCCATTATTAGAGGTACGATCACCGTGCCGTCGGTAGAGACGTGGGTGAAGAAGGCATCCGACATTGACGAAATCGCCTCATTCCCTGACCTTGTGAAACTTCCAGGGAAAGTCGCCTACCTCCGGCTCTCCCGCTTCGGTGAACACACGAATGAAGACTGGGGTAAGGCAGTGGCTGAAATCGTGGCAGCCCAGCGTGCCAATGGCTTACTCAAGGGGCTCGTATTCGATCTTCGCAACAATCCCGGCGGGTACCTTGACGGGTCGGTGTTTATCGCGAGTGAGTTTCTGCGAAGCGGCGTTGTCGTTTCCCAAGTCAATAGCGACGGGACGAAGGAGGACTTTCGTGTCAATAGAAAAGGAACACTTTTTGACATTCCTATGGTGGTCCTTGTCAATAAAGGCAGCGCCTCAGCTGCTGAGATTGTGGCCGGTGCGCTTAAAGACTACAAGCGCGCGGTCATAGTTGGGGAAGTGACGTTTGGCAAAGGCTCGGTTCAGACGCCGTTTGATCTGTCTGAGGGCGCGGGGCTCCACATCACGACGGGCAAGTGGCTCCTCCCCAAAGGCGACTCAATCAGCAAAGTTGGCGTAGCACCAAATGTCGAGATAAAGCTTGACGATCCGCCGGAAGCTAGCCGCGACGCCCAGCTTGCCAAAGCGATAGAACTGCTTCTAAAATAGAAGCAGAAATCCTAAGCACTAAATTCCAAGTTCAAAACGTTATGAACGCGAAGAAACTACTCCTGTTGATAGCGGTACTAGCATTAGTGTTGGGCGGCATTGTCAGCTCGGGGGCTTTCAGGTTCAACTGGGTCTTTTTAAACCGCGCTTTCAAACTACCGGCAGTTCCACAGACACTAGCGCCCAGCGGCGAAAAAGTCCGGGTCGTAGCTGAAGAATCAGTGGTCATCGATGTGGTTGAGAAGGTGTCGCCGTCGGTCGTCACGGTTGGTATATCAAAAACCCGCAGAACTGGAGACATTTTTGAATTTGACCCCTTTGACCCCTTCGGCCCGTTCCGCCGCCAGCCAGGCAGAACCCAGAAACTCGAGCAGGATATAGGGAGCGGCTTCATCGTCTCAAGCGACGGGCTTATCGTTTCCAACAAGCACGTGGTTTCCGACCCGGACGCCACGTACCGCGTGATCACCAAAGACGGCACCTCGCACGATGTCGTGAAAATCTACCGCGATCCGACAAACGACGTGGCCATCGTCAAGATCAATCCGCCAGCCGGCGGACTCAAGCCTGTTGACATGGGCGATTCGGACAACATAAAAGTCGGGCAAATGGCAATTGCCATCGGGACGGCACTTGGCGAGTTTCGCCATACCGTGACGAAGGGAGTGATCTCCGGTGTCGGCCGGGGTATTACGGCAGGCAGCCCGTTTGAAGGGTACGTTGAGAAGCTTGACAACGTGATCCAAACCGACGCGGCGATCAACCCGGGAAACTCCGGCGGCCCGCTCCTCAACTCCAGCGGTCAAGTGATCGGTGTCAATACCGCCGTTGCTTCTGGAGGAGAAAACATTGGCTTTGCGATTCCCATTAACGTCGTCCGCGATGCCCTTGTCAACTTTAACGCCACCGGCCAATTCAACCGTCCGTTCTTGGGCGTTCAGTATCGCATGGTGACGCGAGCGCTCTCCGTCCTCAACGAAGTTCCCGAAGGCGCCTACGTGGTTGACGTCGTTTCCGGCAGCCCGGCAGAGAAAGCCGGAATTAAGCCGGAAGATATCATCACTAAAATCGATGGTGTACGGATTACCGAGGGCAACGACCTTGCCAAAGGGATAAGCAGGAAGAAGGTCGGCGATACGGTGACCCTCACTGTCTGGAGAGACGGCCGCGAACTATCCCTGACGGTTACCCTCGGCAGTCAAGAAGACTAAATTACGGACGCTTCGGCAGTACTTGTTCCAATTTCTTTTGAAATCTTCCTGGTTGAGCTCTGTAGAACGCCTCAATAAATTGGCCGACGAACGTCCGTGCCTGCGTATCATAGGCATTGTTGTCTTTCCACCCTGCTTTTGGATCAAGAATTTCATCTGGCACGCCACTCGCGCTCGTAAGGACAGTAATGCCCATGTATGGTTCAGTGCGCCAGGATCCGTCTTCCAAAGCTCCGGAAATCGCCTCTGTTATGAGTGCGCGGGTATAGGCGAGGGGTATGCGTTTCCCCTGCCCGTACGGACCATTAATCCAGCCTGTGTTGATAAGCCAAACCGTTGGTTTATGCGTGGTAAGTTTTTGCTCAAAGAGCCCAAGGTACGTTTCCGGCAGAAGCGGCATGAACGGATCGCCGAAAAAGCGGGAAAACACAGGTTTGGGTTCTTTGGTTCCTTTTTCGGTGCCGGCGACACGGCTCGTGGGACCCAAAAGAAACCACAGGAGTGCCTGATCGGTGGTGAGTTTAGCAAGGGGTGGCAACACGCCAGCCAGATCCGTGGTTATGAAGAAAATATGCTTCGGATGACCACCATTGCCTGAGGCGATTAGGTTTGGCACAAACTCCGGGGTGAGGGGAAATGAGCCGCGGGAATTTTCTGTAAGTTCTGTGTTATGGACGTCGACATCACCCTCCTCATCCATTGAAACATTTTCAAGGATAACGGGAGAGGTGTGTGGGCTTCTGATGTCAAATAACGCGCGGTAGAGCATGGGTTCCCGATCCGGATCCAGCCCCACAATTTTGGGATACTGGCCGCCCTCGATATTAAAGACCCCGGAATCGCTCCACCCGTGTTCATCATCGCCGATCATGAATCGTTCTGGATCGTTGGAAAGGGTTGTTTTGCCTGTGCCCGAGAGACCAAAAAAGAGTGCTACATCACCGCCCTTACCCACGTTAGCGGAGCAGTGCATGGGCAGCACTCCATGGGGAGGCAATTCATAGCTCATTTGGGTAAATACTGCTTTTTTCACCGGTCCCAAGTAGCCAAAGCCCAAAACGAGGGTGACCTTGCGTGGCATGTCGGTTGCGATGATAAAGCTCTGTGCGGGATCTTTGCCTTCAATAGCCGGCAGTCCCACGTCTCGGCGATCAAACTTTGCCTTTGGCAAGACAATGAGGGTGTGGGGCTTTCCATTTTTAAAGACACTGCCAGAGTCGCCGGTGGGTTTGCGAAACATGTTTCTGGCAAAAAGCGCGGTGAGTGGTCTGTCGGTTAAAAGCGAGATCCAGTGGGTAAAACGACGATCGGCATTGACTGTTTTTTCTGCGTGGTAGATGGAGGGAGATTCTTTCAGTGTCTTCAGTGCTGTAGCAAGGAGATCCTCAAATATGTCTAGACTAAGTGTCTGAAAGTTTGGAGGACCCCAGTTGACTTCATCTCTGTTTGGATCATCTGGTCGATCCACAAAATACGTGTCTGCCGGACTTCTTCCCCGTTCTCCTTCGGGGGTAACCGACACCAGTTGATTGTGCCGGGCGAGGCTGGTTTCCCCGGATTTGAGGGAGGCGCGACGCAGGACGTCTACTTGAGGATTCTTAATAATCTTGCCACTGGCTTCAGCAAAAAAATGGTCGAGTTTAAGGAGAGATGACTGCCTCATGTGTTCGCTTTGTGAACCATACCCGAGTGGGCAAGAGTTAGGGCCATTCTACCAACCGGAAATGATTTCTGCAATGCGAAAGAGATTACGAGGAGGTTTGGGTGAGTGCGTCAGTAACTTTGTGGAGTTTACCATCGATGATATCCTCGAGATTGTGCCACGATTTGCCGATTCTGTGGTCGGTGACGCGGTTTTGTGGGTAGTTATACGTGCGGATTTTTTCCGCCCGCATGCCGCGGCCGATAACACTTCGCTGATCGCTTAACGCTTGCGCACTTTTTAATTCCTCAAGTTCCCAAAGTTTAGCCCGAAGAAGAGAGAGTGCTACCTGACGATTCTGGTACTGATCGCGCTCGGTCTGGGCCGAGACCACGATGCCGGTTGGTTTATGCCGGATCCGGCAAGCAGAGCTCACCTTATTGACATTCTGGCCGCCCTTGCCGCCGCTGCGGAAAAACTCCCACTCGAGCTCTTCCGGCCGAATAGAAACTTCAGCCTCAGGTATCTCGGGCAATACAGCGACCGTGGCCGTTGAGGTGTGGATCCGGCCGTAGCGTTCGGTTGCCGGAATCCGCTGGACGCGGTGGGTGCCGGCTTCGTAGGCAAGTTTGTTGAAGGCGGCTTTTCCCTTGATGCGGATGATTGTTTCGTCAAGCAGCTCCACTTTCCAGCCGAGAATATTCGCGTAGCGCGTGTACATGCGCATAAGGTCGGCCGCCCAGATTTTGGCTTCCTCACCACCGGGACCTGGACGAAACTCCATGATAGCAATGTCAGGATTCATACATTAAGAAGCTTGAAGTTTAGAGGCTTAGTTGCTTAGTTTTTCTAAACTTCTAATAACTAAGCTTCTAAGCTACTACTTGAGTCCCATGAGCATTTCTTTAAGTGACTTCGGGGCGCGGGCGGCGGCTTCTTCCTTCTCTTTCTTTTTTTTCTTCTTGTCGGCAAGCGCCGAGGCGTTGACTTGAGCTTTCTTCTGTTTCTGCTGGAAGCGCTCGACCCGGCCCAAGGTATCGACATACTTCATCTCGCCGGTGAAGAACGGGTGGCATTTGGAGCAGATTTCCACCTTGATTTCGGACTTGGTCGCCCCCACGGTGAACGTGTTCCCGCACGCGCATGAAACCGCTGCTTCCGGGTACCACTGGGGATGAATGTCAGATTTCATATGCGGTAAGTATAGCATAAAAATTGACTTTTGCAGGGAGAGAGTAGAATCGGTCTTATCTTTTCATCCGAGAAGGTGAGTTCAAATGCGAGTATTCCACCTCCGGTGTGGCGCAGACT
>CAYNJY010000005.1:23123-43287 GCA_964397755.1 uncultured Gammaproteobacteria bacterium | reverse complement strand
TATTCCACCTCCGGTGTGGCGCAGACTCGACACCTGTGGTTATAGTGTCCTCTTCCGGTGTCTTCTTCGGAGTTTTTTCCTCAACTGATGCTTTTTGTGCTCGGCGATCACCACCCCGAGGGCAATGATGAGTCCGCCGACGAGAAATGGTGTCGTGATTTTTTCTCCAAGCCACAAGACTGCAAGTGGTGCTGCCCAGAGAGGGTAGAGGTAGGCAAAGAGAGCCGCCTCGCCGACTTCAATGGTTTTGATTGCGCGGTTACGCAGGGTATAGGCCAACGTGCCGGACAGGAGTGCCATGTAGAGGACACCCATGTGGCCGGCGACAGGAGCGGCGACAATTGAGGCAACAACCGTTTTTCCTCCGTGAAAGAAGAATGCAAGCGGGCCGATTGTGAGAAGGCCAACGACAAAGGAAAGGTGGGTAAGCGTCGCGGGCTTGGTGTGCTCGCGGACAATGACCTTGGCAAGGATTCCCGCGGCGACATCAAATACCATCGATAAAACAACGAGGAGATTTCCCTCAAGTGATCCCCAGTTAAGTCCGCCGTGGTCGGAGAAAAGCGGCGCAGAGACGGTGACAAGGGTTCCGAGGAGCGCGATCGTTATACCGACTTTCTCTCTCAGCGTGACGCGCTCGCGGAGAAACAAAGCGCCTGCGGCAACGATCATAATCGGAGCGACAGTTGACAGCAGTCCCACAGAGAGGGACGTCGTCTTGTCCGCGCCGAGGAACAGGATGCCGAGCCCCAGCGTGACGGCGAAAAAGCTATAGAGGCCGATGTGCCACCAGTTGCCCGGTTTTCTCGGCAGGTGGTTGCGACCCGTTCCAAAATAGGCGAGTGCCACGAGCGAACTTATGGCAAACCGGTAGGTGAGGAAGATAAGGGGCGGGAAGTAGGAGAGGGTAAACTTGATCACCGGAGCGGCGACGCCCCAGGTTATTGAAACGACGAGCATCAGGAGGTAGGCAGTCAAGCGATGGTTCATGGGCAGGTTTTTAGAAAAGGCCTCGCCTTGCAGGGATGCAAGGCGAGGCCTTTTCAACATTAGCGTTTCAGTTTTTGGATAACCTCATCAATCCTCAGTTCTTCCTGTGTTTTTGCCTTCATGTCTTTGAGTTTTACGACGCCGCGGCTCACTTCCTCCGGTCCTTGGATGATCACATAGGGTATACCTTTACGGTCGGCGTACTTGAGCTGTTTATCGAGCTTCGTTTCGTCTTTAAGGTAAATTTCTGTATTGATACCTTCGGATCTCAATGTGCTGGTTACGTTAAGCGAAGCCCCCAAAAGCTCTGGCGAAAAAACAGTAACCAAGGCTTGGGTTCCGGTTGAAGATGACGGGAGAAGTCCGAATTGCTCCATCGCCTCGAGGGTCCGGTCAAAGCCAATGGCAAAGCCCACTGCCGGCGTTTCGTTTCCGGTGAAACTCCCAATCAGTCCGTCATAGCGCCCTCCTCCGCAGACCGAGCCTGCCTCGTAGCCGTCGATCACCACTTCGAAAATCGTTGACGTATAGTAGTCAAGGCCGCGGGCCAGGGTGGGCGCATAGATAATTTGTTTTGGCTCAACCCCTAGCTTTTTTAGAGCCGCGATTATTTCCTTAAGGCGGCTGGTGGGTTGGCTTTGCTTGACCGTATCAAGGAGGCCTGGGTCAAACCCTTTTTTCCGCAGCTCCTTCGTTACTGCCTCTGGTCCGATTTTGGGGAGCTTATCAAGGATGGTGATGGCAGAGAGGGGAGTTTTTCCAAAAACCGCCCGATCATTTAGAAGAATCCCGAAAGAGGAGAAGCCAAGATTTTTGTAGATGCCGACCGCGAGGGCGATCACTTCCGCATCGGCAAGAGGACTTTCGGTTCCAATACTATCGGCGTCGCACTGGAGAAACTCGCGGTAGCGGCCGCGCTGAGGATTCTCTGCCCGCCACACCGGTTGGATCTGGTAGCGCTTAAAGGGAAGGGGAAGAGCTCCTTCATATTGCGCCATAACCCGGGCAAGCGGCACGGTTTGGTCGTAGCGAAGACCCACCTTTCGGCCACCCCGATCCTCGAAGATGTAGAGAAGCTTGTCAGCCTCCTCGCCGTATTTCCCCAGGAGCGTCTCGGCGTATTCAAGCGCCGGGGTTTCCAGAGGATCGAAACCGAAGCGCTCGAATACTTCTATAATTTTGCAAATAACATACTGCCGCTTGATCACATCAGCGGGTAAAAAATCTCGAAATCCTTTGAGGGTTTGCGCTTTTATCATAGAGTCTCTTTTGATCGTAACAACTTTCCACCAGGGAGACAAGAAAGAGCTTTATCAATCTTTTGTAAAAACAATCGGTTGGTTGCTCTGTCTTTAATTGATATACGAAAGCCAGGTGTTGCGAGACCAGGAAAAAATTTTGCGTCGACGACCGCAACATCCAGTTGTTGAAGCGCAGTTATGAAGAGCTCGGCGCGAGGAGTGGTGATGAGGAGATTATTAGTTATTGATCTGGAACATTGCAAACCTCTGTTCGTTAGCTCTTTTTGAAGAAATATTCGTTCCTTTTGGATAAATTTTTTCGTTCTAGCGACAAAAGCATCATCGAGAAGCGCCACTTTTGCCATTTTGCACGAAAGTGACGAAACGGGGAATGGCTGTTGAGCTTGACTCAATTTTGCGATTACGGTTTTTGAGCCTATGGCAAAACCCAGTCGGATGCCAGCAAGGCCGATCACTTTAGAAAGTGTGCGCAAAACCAAACTATTCTTAGTTTTGACGGCCTGAGGAATAAAAGAATCGTTCATAAATTCACCGTTGGCTTCATCAACGACAACGACTGTCGTTGGAAGAGCTTGAACGATGCGTTTTACCGAACGCTGAGGAATACACTCACCGGTAGGATTGTTTGGATTACAGAGAAAGGCTACTTTTGCGTTTTTAAAGTTTTTAAATTCAGAAACCTCGGCAAGTTTACACTCTGCACGTTCCAGCAGGCACTCCTTTAGGAAAACAGCAAAGGAACCATTTTGTATGATTGCCCGATCTCCCGGGATGAGAAACGTTTGTGCAACAAGTTTAATGATCTGTTCAGAGCCGCAACCAAGAAGCACATTCTCAGGCTCCACGTTCCACTTCCGGGCAATAGTGTTTATGAGGTCTCGCGTATCTGGGTACTGACTTATATCAGATACGTTTACTGTCCGAAGCGTCTTTATTGCACGAGGGGAGCACCCGAGCGGATTTTCACTCAGGCTTAGGTCTATAGAGGCTTTCGTACGTTTTTGTGCGTAAATGTTAGGTATATTCATATATTTTTTCCCACAAAAAAACCCGCCGGTTGGCGGGTTCGTGCATATAAACTCTTTTTTACAGCATGCAACACCCGCCGTCCCGTGGGCCGTCGTAGTGATGAACGCTTATCCTGCTTGTTTGTTTGTTCATACAAAAATTATTGTAGCACAAATTGCAGGGAGGTGCAATATATTGACGTGTTAACACGTCAATATATTAATGCGTTAATATGATAAAATCGTAAGTTCTTTTGGCGATTGCGACAGGAGTTCAATACCGTCCTCCTTCAAGAGTACCAAATCCTCGGTCCGAATACCATATACGCCTTACTGTCCCACCGGCGCCACGACGACGAATCCGGTGAAGTACCGGATGTTGGTTGGATCGGTGATGAAATGATAGGTCGGGTTATTTGGGTTATTGTACTGATCCAAATTAACTGCATTCGGAATTTTTCCTAGCAATTCTTTGACTTTCGCAATTCTCGGTTTTTGATACCCACCTTCTTTATCCGGAGTATCCACTATGACTATTTGTGCTCCATAGGCCTTTATGGCTCCAAGCGTGTTTACTTCAATTTTGGGATCCACGATGCAGATCACGTTGTACTTTTTATACGCAGAAATAGCCGCAAGGGAAATTCCCAAATTGCCAGATGTGGATTCCACAATAGTAGAACCCCTTTTGAGCACACCATCTCGTTCTGCTGCTTCAATCATTCCCAGCGCAGACCTGTCTTTCACCGAACCAGTCAAATTAAACATTTCAAGCTTCATAAATACTCTCGCCCACCCTTCCGGTATAATGCGCGAAAGTTGCAAAAGAGGCGTGTTGCCGATGAGCTCGAGTGGATTTCGATATGTTTTCATAATCAAGCCTCGTCAGTGTCCTTCCTGTGTTCATTTTCTTTGAGTCCATTTCCTGTCAAGATGATGGCGATGATTTGGTAGTTGCGCGAAATTTTCTGCAAAACTGCGACTGTTGCTGCGGCTGACTTTTCGGCGAAAATTCCTTCCTTTTTTGCAAGGAGCGTCTGGGCATCAATGATTTCCTCATCACTTATAGAAAACATTGCTCCATTGGTTTTCCTCATCCATGAAAGTGTACGTTCGCCATCGCGTGGGTCACCGACGCACATGGCAGAAGCGACGGTTTTTGGTTCAATTATTCGAACAATTGAACTGTTGGTTTGCCACGCTCGTGCAATGGGATCTGCGCCGGACCCTTGCACACCAATAAATTGAGGATACTGACCGCAGGAGGAAAAGCCCTCCGCTACCGCGCAGCCTAGAGTTCCAACTCCCACAGGTGCGATGAATGCATCAAAACGAATATTTGATTTGGCTAGTTCTCTACCTACTGATTGCTGTCCGATCCGACGAAGCTCGCCGTTATCACAGAGAAAAAGACGTTCCTTCTGTGCCTGCTTCTTTGCCTCCGCTACACAATCATCGTATGAGCCAGATACCTTGATAAGACGGGCGTCACACATTGTTGCCTGTTTGAGTTTGGCTTCTGGGGTGGATTCTGGCAAGACGACCACGCACGTTAGTTTTGCCCGCGCCGCGTACGCGGCAAGGCTTGCGGCCATGTTGCCGGTTGACGCGCACACGACTCCACGCTTTTTCTGGCGAACTGCCTCGGTGATCTCCACAATACTTCCGCGGTCTTTGAACGACCCCGTTGGATTTTGGTATTCTGCCTTTGCCCACAACTGCCCCCGCCAGTCAAGCACATTCTCGAGGTTGTAGAGCCGGACAAGCGGTGTACCGCCTTCTCCCATAGAGAGTTTGTTATCCGTTTGGTAATTCATACGGTTTCGGTTCGGCTAGCGGTCCAATGGCTTGCTCCACTGCCGTTCGCAACGTACCGGTGCGAATAAGCTCCTTAATTTCTTCGACATACTGGTACATGACGCTATCTTCTTTTATATAAGGGACGCGCATACGGATGCGCTCGTAGGCCGTTCTCACCCCTTTGCCGGGTTTCTTTCCGTTCTTGAAATCGAGTGCTTGAGCTCCAAGCATGAGTTCGATGGCGAGAACATACTGGGTATTGCGAATGATTCGTTGGATTTTTAAGGCCGCATTAGTGCCCATCGAACAATCGTCCTCCTGCCCAGCCGAAACGGGGATAGAATCAACAATTCCAGGGTAGCAAAGGATTTTGTTCTCGTTCACAAGTGCTGCCGAGGCATACTGCGGCATCATGAAGCCGCTATTGAGCCCGCCGGACTCGATGAGGAAAGCCGGCAGGATCTTACTGTAATATGGATTATTCATGCGTTCCTGGCGAATTTCGGATGCATTTGCGTATTCTGCGATTGCCTGTGCCATTGTCTCAAGTGGCATACAAATCGGTTGACCATGAAAATTTCCACCAGATAGCACTTCATTGGACTTAATAAAAACCAACGGATTATCTTGTGCTGCGTTCATTTCCGTTTCAATTTGCCTTTTAATCCACATAAGGGCTTCACGACCCGCTCCCAGTATTACTGGAGCGCAACGGATTGAATAGGCATCCTGAACACGTGATGGTGGGCCTTTGAGTATTTCGCTGCCATTTAATAGTTTCCGAAGATTTGTTGCAGCGACAATCTGGCCATCGAATCGTCTCGCTCGGGCAATTTTGTCATCTAATGCCTGGAGGACGACTTCAATAGATTCCATCGTCATTGCGCAGGCTATCTCTGATACTTTAGCAATTTGGAGTGCATCGGAAAGTTCCAGAGCTCCAAGTCCTACCATGAAGGTATCACCGTTGATCAGGGCAAGTCCCTCTTTTGCCTGGAGTGCTATGAGGGGTATCCCTGCTTCTTGCATTGCATTTTTACCAGGCATTCTTACCCCTTTGTAAAACGCCTCTCCTTCGCCGATCATGGGAAGCACCATCATGGCAAGAGGAGCAAGGTCACCGCTGGAGCCGACCGATCCCTGCTCTAAAATGAGTGGGGTCACCCGCTTGTTGAGCATGGAAACGAGAGATTCCAGAAGTACAGGTCTGCCCCCAGACATTCCCGAAGCCAAATAATTTGCTCGGCACAGCATCGTGGCTCGCACGGCGTCCTCTTTTGCCGGATTACCGACACCGGTGCTGTGGCTTCTGATAAGATTTAGTTGTAACGCCGCCGCCTTTTGCGGTTCTATAAACACCTGAGAAAATTCTCCAAAACCAGTGGTGACGCCGTAAATTTTTATCTTTTTATCAATTTTTTCTTTCAAAATTTTATAGCCGCAAAGACAGCGCCGAAGTGCCTCCGGATCGATACGGACAACCACGTAGTTGCGTGCGACGGCATTAACTTCCTCAATGGTTAAGTTTTTTCCAGTTAGAACAACAGTATTTGATGTCATGGAACCTCCTTCATTCGTAGAAACATTACCTACGAATGGTAGAAGCAGGTTTTGTATGAGAGATGGGAGCGATGGGAAAAACTAGCCTCAACCACGCGTAGGCGATTAGTGGTGGCTATGATGGAGAAGAGGAGCACGAGAAGAAACGCTCGACAGAGCGTTTGTCAATGAAGGGAAAGAGAAGCTTTCTGTATTCATATATTAGCATATTAACATGTTAATAGATTCTTGTCAAGAGGGGCGTATTCCTTTTTTAAAACCTCACCTTCCGCCGGCTGGTAGAAGAAGGGAAGAGCGGGTCGCCACTACAGCATGCTTCTTAAAAAACATGCTTCTTGGACAGACACGTGTCCAAAAAATAAGATACGGAGAGAGTAAGAATCTATGTGGGGAACATGCGGTTGGAGAGTGTGCGATATCCTCCCAAGCCGTTTTTGAGCCAGTGGGCCACACGGGTGACGGTAGTGGTAGACATGCCCAGTTTGGTGGCGATCTCGGTGTAGGATTTGCCTTGAATAAGCATCTTGACGGCTTGCCAGCGGTTTGCAAACTCCGTTATCTCCGCCATCGTCAGAAGATCGCGGAAAAACTTTGCCGCTTCCTCCACGGTCCTTACCTTAAGAATTGCTCGGTATAATTCTTTGGTTTTTGGATCAGGATAGGAGGAGGGGGTATCGGTAGGAAAATGCGGCTTTTGCGTTCGCATACACGTATCATACCATACGGATACGACGTCGGACAGTGCGGTGAGTTAGGGCGTGGGTTTTGCTGTCGACGCGCCGGTCACGTTGCCGATATCAAGAATGCGGGATGCGCTCACGCGGTTTTCCTTTTTAGGAACCGGCGTGCCCACCACATGGACGCTGTCGCCGACGTTCACTTTGGTGAAGCCTCCTTTGGTGACTCCCTGCGCCGTGTCCCACAGCGTGGTTTTCGTGCTCTTCTCGATATCGACAACAAAGGCCTTGCCTTCCGGTGTCGTGACGGTAAGGGTGAAAGCGGTCCGGTTAATATCGGTCACCGTGCCCGCGACGTGCTCCCCAAAGGCTTCCTGGAGAAAGACGACGTTGGCCTTCAGAAGCTCAAGCGTCGTGTCGTAGGAACCAAAGACGGTGACGACGTCGCCCTTTTCAATATTCTCGGGAGTCAGTGTTGTCCGTTTTCCCTTGAGTACTTGAATAACTTTCATCTCGTCCGTCACCTCGACCTTCACATCTTTGGTCTCTGTCCCAAGTACAATGGTGGTGAGAGAGACCGACGTGACAGTTCCAAACACTGCTTTGCGTTGGATATCGGCCAGTTCGGCAACTTTGGTTGCCAGCCGCTCCTTGAGGTCTTCAATCTGTTTTGTTTTGCCCGTAGCGGGTGTGGCAGTGGGCGTTGCTTCCGCGGCAAACGCTCTGCCTGCCTGAAGCACCACCATCAATGATAGAAGCAGGAATAGTGCGTTCTTTTTCATATCTAAAACTCTTCCGGCGTATAAAACACGGTCACGGTTTTTCTTTCTGCCTTCTGGTTTGCGTAGCTTGTGACGATCAGTTCGTTTTTCCCCTCTGAAAGCGTCACCTCGCCGGCAAATTTTCCTTCGCCGTTGGTTTTGACGACGGCCTCATCTGAAGGCCCTTCAACGACGACAAGACTATCGGGTTGGGTCGTTCCCGAAACAACGATTTTGGCTTTTGATTCTAAAGAGTCCGGGAGCGGACTTTGGATAGTGAGCGGTTTCGGTCCGGGGGTGGGCGTGGGGGTGGGTTGGCTTCTTGTGATCTTTGGGATGGATAGCTTTGGCAAAGAGACGGCCGGAAACTTCTTGACAAGGCTCGGGCCAAAGAGGATGACCACCATGATAAACAGCCCCACGCCGAAGCCAATGAGTGTAGCAAGGATTGCGTCACGGTTCATAGGACGGTATGGAACTTATGTAGCGGGCAGGGGCCTTGCCCTCCGTAGCTTTAGCGGAGGAGGGCGTTGCTTAGCATAGGCGAATCTGTTATAAATTGCAAGTACTATGGACGTTACACCTCTTGGGTTATCATCCTTTCGATTTCGCGGAAAGAGCGCCTCAGTTGTGACAGATCCGTTTAGTAGTTCCATGGTCGGACTTAAATTTCCAAAAACAGAAGCGACCATTGTGACGGTTTCCCACGAACATGATGATCATAATAATGTTCCCGCTGTCTCCGGTTCACCGTACGTCGTGCGCGGCCCGGGAGAGTACGAAATCCAAGGTGTATCTATTGTCGGAATACCCTCGTTTCATGACGACGTAAATGGTTCAAAGCGTGGAAAAAACACCATCTACCGGATCGAAATAGACGGCGTCGTCGTGACCCATCTTGGCGACCTCGGTCACGCCTTGACTACCCAACAGGTTGATGCGCTTGATGGCGTTGATGTGCTCCTTGTTCCCGTCGGCGGCGTCTACACGATTGATGCGAACCAAGCCGTTTCGGTAATCAATGGACTTGATCCCAAAATCGTCATCCCGATGCACTACCATCGCCCAGCACTCAATCAACAAGTTTTTGGTACGCTCATGCCCGTCGCGGCCTTCACGAAAGAGATGGGGAAGGAAGAAGTAGTGCCTGTGTCAAAGCTTTCCATAAGCCGAGATAAGCTTCCGACTGAACTACACGTAGTGGTCCTGGAATAATATGGTTTCACTCAAGGTTCCTCCGCACGATGACGTAGCCGAGCAGTCGGTCTTGGGCGCGATCCTCATTGACAAAGACGCGATGGTCGATGTCGCGGAGTTTTTGCGGCCGAAGCACTTCTACAAAAACGGCCATGGCATGGTCTTCGAAGCGATGATGGAGCTTTACGAGAGCCACGAGCCGATCGACCTCGTTACCGTGACGGCGAAGCTCAAAAAAAACGGCACACTCAAAGACGTTGGCGGCGCCTCCTACCTATCCGAACTCCTCAATGTGGTACCGACCAGCGCGCACGCGGAGCAGTACGGTAGGCTCATTAAAGAGCAGTGTACGAAACGGGAGCTCATTGCGGCAGCGGCAAAAATTAGCGAGATGGCATTTAAGGCTGAAGGAGATGCGCAAACAATCGTCAACGACGCGGAGGCTGAAATTTTTGCCATTTCGCAAGCCGCGACACGACGCGATTTTATTGCGATCAAAGACGCGCTAGCCTCTTCCTTTGACCGGCTTGACGAGCTCCATAAAAAAGCCGGGGGACTCCGAGGGGTAACCACTGGCTTTCCCGAACTAGACCTTCGCCTCGCGGGCATGCAGGATTCAAATCTCCTCATCCTTGCCGCCCGTCCCGGTACGGGAAAAACGGCAATGGTCCTCAATATCGCCCAGTACGTCGCCGTGCGCGAGAAGATTCCGGTCGGCATTTTCTCGCTCGAGATGAGTAAAGAGGAGTTGGTGGACCGACTCCTCGTTTCGCAAGCAGACATTGACGCGTGGCGGCTTAAGACCGGAAAGCTCTCCGATGATGATTTTACGAAACTCTCTGAAGCGATGGGAGAGCTGGCTGAAGCCCCGATTTTTGTGGACGATACGCCGGGGATGAACATTATTGAGATGCGCACCAAAGCCCGGCGGCTCCAGGTTGAGCGCGGCGTCAAGCTTATCATCGTTGATTACCTCCAGCTTGCCGATTCGGGGCGGAAGTTTGATAACCGTGTGCAGGAGGTATCGCTTATCTCCCAGAGCCTGAAAAATCTTGCGCGCGAACTGCGGCTCCCGGTTCTTGCCTGCTCCCAGCTTTCGCGAGCGGTTGAGGCACGCGGAACCAAGATACCAGAGCTGTCTGACCTGCGCGAGTCAGGGTCGATTGAGCAGGATGCGGATGTAGTAATGTTTCTTTACCGGGAGGAGCAGGACCAGACGGCGTGGGGCGAGCAAATACCGACCAGGCTGCGGATTTCGAAGCACCGAAACGGCCCGCTTGCGGAGATCGACCTCATCTTCCGCGGTGACCGCATCCGTTTCTACTCGGTCGAGAAGAAACGAGCGCAAGAAGCCTCCTAAAACATTTTCCCATGATATAATGAAGCGTGCTGCCAGAGTGCTGAAATTGGTATACAGGTTAGTCTCAAAAACTAATGGTCCTAACAGACCGTGTGGGTTCGAGTCCCACCTCTGGCACCACATTGCGACATGACGGGGCGGCGCAAAGCGCCGCCCAGACATTTTGCGCGCTACCGCGCACTTTTTTATTTTCGAGGACATATCCCTTGCGATTTTGAAATTTTATGACATCAAAACCACCTCAAAACATCAAAACCATCAAAACCACCTCCGGTGTGTTCCACGATTGACACCTGTGGTATATACTTGCTAACATAGACGCATGCCCATCCGTACGACTCCTCTGGTGACTGGCAACATCTATCATGTCTATAATCGCGGTGTTGCTCGTCAACCGACGTTTTTTGCCAAACGAGATTATGAGCGCATGATGCTTACTATCCGCTATTACCGCTTGCACAAGCCGCCTCTCAAGCTGTCGTATTTTTTGGAGCTCTCAATGGAGGAGCGAGAGATTTGGATCGTCCGTCATGAACAAAAGTTAGAAAAACTTGTTGATATAGTTTGCTTCGTCTTTATGCCAAATCATTTCCACATGATTGTGCGGCAAACACATGATAACGGCATAACGACCTTTTTACGCCACGCCGCCAACAGCTACACGAAATTTATCAACACCAAACATCATCGACCAGGTCCGCTGTTTCAGGGAGAGTTTAAAGCAGTGCGGATAGAAACCAACGAGCAGCTTTTGCATGTATCGCGCTACATTCATCTGAATCCGTATACTTCGTCCGTCGTCAGGAAAGAGGATCTCCGTTCGTATCCGTGGTCGTCACTCCCTGTGTATCTGGGAAAACTCACCATCCCATATCTTTCTCCCGGTCTTGTTTTGGATCAGTTTTCATCAAAACAACCATACGAGGCGTTTGTTTTTGACCATGCGGATTACGCCAAGAAGCTCGAGCATGTGAAGCATCTGCTTATAGAAAAGGAAGAGGATGTATAAATTACCACGTGTGTCGAAGCTACAACACACCGGAGGTGGAGTTAGTGGAGTTAGGAGTTAAAATCTTGATAACCTCTTATGGACTTTGAGGATCTTGCAAACGCCGCACTCAATGCTCTGGAGCTTTCCCGCGTCAACTATGGCGATATAAAGGTCGGGGAGTACCAGCAGGAGCACATCGCGACCAAAGACGGGGTGGTCGAGGCGATGGAGAGTACTGTCTCCATGGGCTACGGCATCCGCGTCGTCAAAAATGGCCGCTGGGGCTTTGCGGCAAGTAACGTGTTGACCCCCGAGGCGATCCAAAAAACCGTGCGCCAAGCGGTAGAGCTTGCAAACGCTGCTGCAAAAATTTTGGGTGACGGGGTAGTCTTGACCAAAGAAAAAGCTCTTAAAGGGCAGTACGTGACACCGCATAAAGAAGACCCGTTTGCCGTCTCGCACGATGAGAAAGTCAAGCTCCTTCTCTCTGCCGACAGCGCCCAGCGCCGGGTAAAGGGCTTGCGGATCAGCCAAGCTTACTATACCGGTTGGAAGCAGAAAAAACTGTTTGCTTCAACCGAGGGCGCGTGGATAGTCCAGACGCTGGTTGAATGCGGTGCTGGGATTGAAGCGACGGCCGTTGAGGGAGGCGAGGTACAAAACCGCTCCTACCCCAATTCGTTCCGCGGCCAGTTTGTGACCGGAGGTTTTGAGAACGTCAGGATCATGGGGCTGGTGGAAAACGGGCAAAGAATCGCTGAGGAAGCAGTAGCCCTTCTTTCAGCCGACGAGTGTCCTTCCGGCGACATGGATATCATCCTTGACGGCAATCAGCTCGCGCTCCAAATTCATGAGAGTTGTGGCCACGCGACCGAAGGCGACCGGGCGCTCGGCTGGGAGGCCTCCTATGCCGGGACGACGTTTTTGACGCCGGACAAGCTCGGCCATTTCCGCTACGGCTCAAATATTGTGAATCTCACGGCCGACGCCACCGTGCCCCTCGGCCTCGGTACCTTCGGCTATGACGACGAGGGCGTGCCGGGAGAGCGACGCTACCTCATAAAGAACGGAATTTTTGTGGACTACCAGACCTCGCGCGAGGTCGCCAAAATCCTGCAAAAAAAAGTCAAAGGCTACAAACTGGGCAGCGGCGGCACGGTGCGCTCCGACGGCTGGGGGCACCTTCCCATGATCCGGATGACCAACATCAACCTTGAGCCGGGGGATTCCTCGCAAGGCTCAGGCAGAGCGTGGGATCCCGATGTGCTGATTGCCGAGACGAAGAGAGGTATTTTCTTTTCGACGAACAAAAGCTGGAGCATTGATGACAAACGGCTCAATTTTCAGTTCGGCACCGAGATTGCCTGGGAGATCAAAAACGGCAAACTCGGCCGGATGCTCAAAAACGCGACCTACCATGGCATCACCCCGGTGTTTTGGGGCAGCTGCGACGCCATCTGCGGCAGGAAATACTGGACTGTCTGGGGGACGCCCAACTGCGGCAAAGGCCAGCCAAGCCAGCTCATGCACACCGGTCACGGTGCCGCACCGGCGAGGTTCAAAAAAGTAAAGGTGGGGGTCCTTAAAAAATGACTCGTAACACGAAAAACTATATGGCTGGAAAACAACAACTGCAAACGCTTGCCAAACTCGGTCTTTCCGAGGCCAAGCGTTTAGGCGCCGATGAGGCGGAAGTTGTCCTCTGGAACGGCGTGAGCGAGCTCACCCGCTTTGCCAATACCATGATCCACCAGTCGGTGGTTCTTTCCGACAGCCTGGTGCATCTCCGCATCGTCTGGAAAAAACGCATCAGTGTCGCGAGATGCAA
This sequence comes from uncultured Gammaproteobacteria bacterium, assembly GCA_964397755.1. Lineage (GTDB taxonomy): Bacteria > Patescibacteriota > Microgenomatia > UBA10105 > UBA927 > CAYNJY01. The sequence goes on along the minus strand of CAYNJY010000005.1, from coordinate 29,854 downwards.
CCAGCTTGATGAGATTGGGATAAAAGAAACAGTCAAGCGCGCCATCGCCCTCCTCTCATTTCAAAAAAAGGACCCGCATTTTGTGAGTCTGCCAAAGAAAGCAACCTATACGAGTACCCTTGCTCATTATCGCTCGGCAAAACACGTGGGGGCACTCGGCAGAGCCAGAAAAATTACCCACATTATTGCCGAAGCCAAAAGGGAAAAACTCTCCGCCTCGGGTGCATTCTCGGAAACGATCGGTGAGACGCTCGTCGCGAACACCAACGGTGTTTCCGCTTATCACAAAGGGATGAATAGCGGCCTCTCCACCATTTTGACTGGAGAGAAGGGGAGTGGTTTTGCAAGTGCAAGCGCCAAAGGAGGAGCTCATATCGATGAGAAGGCGATCGCCAGGCAAACAGTTTTGAAGGCAACGCACGGTGAGCTCGTTGACGTTGAACCCGGCGAGTACGAGGTGGTCCTTGAGCCTGCCGCAGTGGGCGAGCTCCTTGACTTTTTTGCGTGGCTCGGGCCCAACGCCCGCATCTACCACGAGGACGTCAGTTTCTTTCAGGGGAACTTGGGTAAGAGGGTTTTTCACGAGTCATTGACAATTATGGATGACCCCTTGCACCGAGCGGGTTACCCGATTGGGTTCGACTACGAAGGGGTCCCGAAGCGAAAGCTCACGCTCGTTGACCGAGGGGTTCTCAAAAACGTCGTCTACGATTCCTACCACGCGGGCAAACACAAAGCCAAAAACACCGGTCATGCGCTTCTTGCTCCCAACACCTGGGGCCCGGTGCCGACCCACATGGTCCTCAAGCCGGGAAAACTGAGCGTGGAGGAGATGATCAAAAACGTCAAGAAGGGGCTCCTGGTTACTCGCTTCTGGTACACGAGGGTCATCCACCACAAGAAGCTTATCGTAACCGGCATGACGCGCGACGGCACGTTCCTTATTGAAAAGGGCAAAATCGTCGGCCGTGTCCGCAACCTCCGCTACACAGAAAGCGTGATTGAGGCGTTCAAAGACATCAGGGGAATCGGCAAAGACCTCCAGCTTGTCGGCACCGATGAAGGCAGCCCCACGCTTGCGCCGGCTCTCCACCTCGGCCGCTTCCGTTTCACGAGCAGCGCCAAACACAGTTAGAAGCGTCACCCCCCCCGCGTTTGTTTAGGGATTTTTGAGAAGGAGGAGGAAGAAGACAACGGTTATGACTTGCGTGGCGATCCCCAGCGGCAGATGGGTTTTGGTGTGAAAGACATTCTGGAGTTTATAGAGACGAAAGGCGATGTGCTCAGCGAGAGTGGCGTGTTTTGCGGGGGCGTGCTTATCCTGCCGGGCAAAGAAAGTATACCACGGAACCTCCGCCCAGTCAGGCAGAAGCGCGGCAGAAACGGTGATCGCCCAGTGGGGGAACGGAAGCAGTTTCCCAAAGAAGACGTAGGAGAGGGCTATGGCGGCAATGGTTTCTCCAACTGCAAAAAGTGCGGTGTAGCGTTTCGGCCTATTTCGCCAGTTGGTGCCAAAATCCCAGTGAGGGATGCTGTCCATCATGTAGTGGCTAAGGAAAGCAAGCGTTGCGGAAAGCGGTGTCGCACCGAATTTTGACGCCAGAGCCCCGGCGACGAGGGCATGTGCGGTTGCCGTCATAGAAGAATTGTATGCTATGATTGCGACAGACGCAACTATGTCAGTACGCGACGTTCTTGCCATCCGACCGTTCCGAGCACTCTGGTTTGCGCAGATATGCTCGATGTTTGCCCTCAACACACTCCTCTTTCTCCTTGCGCTTGTGGTCTACCAAAACACAAAAAGTAACACAGCCGTCTCCGGGATCTTCCTCGCGTACGGCATCCCCGCGGTGCTTTTTGGCCTTATAAGCGGGGTCATCGTCGACCGGCTGGACCGGCGGATCGTTCTCATAGTGTGTGACATTAGCCGCGCGATCCTTGCGGCCAGCCTCATTTTTTTCAGCGAAAACACGACGCTCGTGTACCTGTTTCTGTTTTGCCATGCGCTCATCAACCAGTTCTACGTGCCGGCGGAGGCGCCGACGATCCCCAAGCTCGTGCCCAAAAATCTTCTTGTGACCGCTAACAGTCTTTTTTCGTTTACCTACTACGGCAGCATGGCAATTGGTTTTGTTCTCGCGGGCCCCGTCCTGAGAATTTTCGGCCCGCGCGGGTCGCTCGTCGTTGTGTCAAGCTTATTCGTTCTTGCTGCGCTGAATGTCCGGCGCATTCCCGCGCAGGGCGAGGGCATCGCGTCGCTTCGAAAGATTGCCTCCCATAGCCTCCGCTACCTCTTCGGACGCATCGCCTCAGGGCTGTCGGAAAGCATCCGGTACGTTAAAAAAACGGAAGTTCTTTTTGATGCCCTTGTCCTTCTCACCGCGACGCAGGTCGTGATCGCCGTTCTCGGCACCCTCGGCCCGGGATTTGCCGACACGCTTCTTCGGATCGACGTTCGGGATGCTTCTGTCGTGATCATCGGCCCGGTCGTCATTGGGATCATCGTCGGCGCCCTCTGGGTCGGTAGCTCCGGCCCCCGTGTAGTGCCCGAGCAGCTTACCCGGATCGGCATACTTTCTGCAGGCATTCTCCTTTGTTTCATTGCGATTACGGTCCGTCTTGCCCATCTTCACCTCTTTGGTCTCTCCTCGCCAGCGGTACTTCTGCCGATAGTGGTTGCGTTATTTTTTCTCCTCGGCGTTTCCAATAGCTTTCTTGACGTACCGTCCAATACGACGCTCCAGCGGCAGGCAGAAGAAGAGATGCGGGGGAAAGTCTACGGGCTTCTTGCGACTGCTGTCGGCGGCGTCGGGATTTTACCGGTGGTCGCGGGCGGGGTTTTGGCAGACAGAATAGGAGTCGGGAAGGTAATACTTCTTTTGGGACTGGTGATTCTCATCTACGGCATCTACCGAATGAGGTATAATAAACTTTCAGTACTACGTAAATCTTAAATCTTCATCCTATGCTACCCATACTTCTTTCGATCGGTTCGTTTCATCTCTATAGCCTGAGCGTGTTTCTTGTCATGGCGTGGTCGCTTGCGTCCTTTCTCTTTTGGCGGAAGCTTCGTGACGAGAGCACGAGTGAAGAGGGCGTCTTTGACCTCATGTTCTATGGAACAATCATGGCGTTTGTGGCAGCCCGGCTCGTGTTTGTTGCGTTGCACTGGGAGCTGTTTTCCGGGAGTTTCCTTCGGATCATTACCATCTGGGTGCAGCCGGGACTTTCATGGTTCGGAGCGTTGTTCGGCGCTCTTCTCACCATGATGTACGGAGCGCGTCGACTGAAAGTGCGCTTCGGACATATCCTTGACGCATTTGCCATAAGTCTCCCCGCGGGGCTTATCGTCGGGAAAGTTGGGTCGCTTCTTGACGGCACAGAAGTCGGTACGATCTCGTCACTCTCATGGGCGATCCGCTATGCGGGCCACGTCGGCCGTCGTCATCCTGTTCAGATATACGAGATGATTTTTCTTCTTTTTCTTGTCATTCTTATGCGAACGATCGACAAGCGCGCGGATCGGGAACAATGGTCGTATGGCCTCGTCGGCGTGTGGTTTTTTCTCCTCTATAGTATCGGGATGTTTCTTCTTGAACTTCTTAAGGAATCTCGTGTATACTTTTGGAATGTGAGCGTCAACCAATGGGCGCTCGTGATACTTTTTGCGCAGTCAGTGGGCGCTCTTTACGTTCGAGGCGGAGGCAGGGAAGTTCTCCGGCCGTACGTTCGAAACGTCCGGGCGGTTGTATCCCAAGGATGGAGTACTCTGTATGAAAAAATTTCCAAGCGAGGTTCTCACTGAGATTCAGCAAGCGCTCGGGGAAGAAAAAAAGAGAGTCGCGGGCCGAATCGATGAGCTGCGTGCGCAGGATCCGTTTTCAGACCCGGGTCGGGTGAATGACAATGCTGCCTCAGACACCGAAGCAAGCGAGGAAGCAAGTCACGATCGCTTCTCGGCGATTATCGAGGAGCTTACGAGACAAAAAGAATCGATCGAGAGAGCGCTCTTACGGTTAGCCGATAGGTCTTACGGGTTCTGTACGAGCTGCGCAGAGATGATCGATACCGATCGCCTCGCGGTTGTGCCCACGGCTACCTTGTGCCTCACCTGCGAAGCAAAGAAGAAGAAATAACTCCATGTGCTAATTGACTTCATGGATATTCCAATACTCTATGAGGACGGAAGCCTTTTCGTTGTCAATAAACCTCCGGGTGTGGTCGTCAACCGAGCGCAGTCGGTGAAGGGAACAACGGTTCAAGATTGGGCGGAGGCCCACTTCAAATCCCAAATCCCCCATTCGACAAGTCATTCGACCGTGAGCTCAGACCGAATCGGCTCAGGGCAGGCAAATCACAATATCCAGAAGAGCATTGATCCTTCTCATTGGTCATTGAGCATTGGTTATTGTGATTTTTTCGACCGCAGCGGGATAGTGCACCGGCTGGATAAGGAAACATCTGGCTGTTTACTCATCGCTAAGACGGCTGACTCGTTTGCCAATCTCCAGCGGCAGTTTAAGGAACGGCTTGTTAAAAAGGTGTATCTGGCGATTGTACACGGAAAACTTGTACCTCCCGAAGGAGAGATCAGAGCACCCGTGGGGAGACTTCCTTGGAATCGAAAACGATTCGGCATCGTCCCGGGAGGGAGAGAAGCGGTGACGAAATATACTGTTCGTTCAACGTTTCCTGCTCCACACAATTCCGGGAATCCAAAGGATTCCCGGAATTTACTGCTTTCGTTGGTGGAACTCTATCCCGAAACCGGACGCACGCACCAGATTCGGGTCCACCTTAAGTACATCAATCACTCCATTGTCGGAGACTATCTCTACGCCGGGCGCAAAGTGTCTCGAGCCGATCGCACGTGGGCGCCGCGGGTGATGCTCCACGCGTGGAAGATTTCCTTCCGCCATCCGGTGAGCGGCACCCCTCTTGCGGTCGAAGCCCCGATACCGGATGATATGAGTAGCATAATCTACAAATCTACACATCCGACTAATTTGTGACACCAGCATCGTTTTCACTCATCACTACTCTTCTCCTTATTCTCGCCGCGGCGCTCGGCGGTGGGGCCATTGCCTGGCGCTTGAAGCAGCCACTTATCTTGGGTTACATCGCTGGCGGCATCATTGTCGGAAACCTCCTGCCCCGGTTCGTTGATCATAGCCTCGTATCCGTCGTTGCCGATGCCGGAGTCACGTTGCTTCTGTTTACCCTGGGGGTCGAGTTTTCGTTCCATAGGCTGCGCAAAATCCTCGGTACCGTTTCGTGGGCAGCGGCACTCCAAGTCGTCGGAAGTTTGCTCCTCTTTTTAGGTTTTCTCCTCTCTCTCGGTCTTCCGTTTATCCCGTCGCTCTTTATCGCCTCGGCTTCGGCCCTCTCGTCAACCGCGGTTGTTCTCAAAATTCTTTCCGAGCGCGGCGAGATTGATACGGTTCCGGGAGAAGCGGCAACCGGCTGGCTTGTGGTTCAGGATCTGGCGGTGATTCCCCTCATGGTGTTTCTCACATCTATTAGTAGGGTAAGCCAAGGAGACGGGAGCGTTCTTTCAACGATCGGGATCATGGCAGGAAGCCTTCTCAAAGCCGGCGTTATTCTTGCGGTTGTCTTGTACCTCGGTCGGCACGGCGTCCCGAAACTTCTTGCGGCGGTCGTGAAACTCAAAAGCCGCGAACTATTTCTCCTTTCGACCATCGGCCTCGTGTTTGTCACTGCGATGGTGACGTACGCGTTCGGGCTGTCAGCCCCCCTCGGCGCATTCATCGCTGGGCTTCTCGTTGCCGAAACGAGTCAAAACCACGCGGTGTTTGCCGAAGTTCGACCACTTCGAGACCTGTTTGCGGTCGTGTTTTTCGTGTCGCTCGGGATGGTCCTGCCGCTCGGCTTTCTCCTGAGCGCGTGGAAGCTCATCGCGGGGCTTACTGCCACGGTTATGGTCGGAAAGTTCGTCCTCATACTCCTTCTCATGCGTTTTCTGAGTTACCATCGGAAAGCGGCATTTTTTGTGGCCCTCTCCCTGACGCAGGTGAGCGAATTCGGCTTTATCATCGGCCGCGAAGGTACGGCGCTCGGCGCGCTAACCGACAGCGACGCGCTTCTTCTTACCGCCGTGACGTTTCTCACCATTTGCATAAGCTCGCCGCTTATGACACAGAGCGCGTCTCTCTTTGCTGTGGCGAGTCGCCTCATGGGGAGATTTCCCAAGCTCTTTGCCGATCGGGAGGAGCCCGTTCTTACTCCGGAGGGATTACCCATTGAAAACCACGTCGTCATCTGCGGCTTCGGCCGCGTCGGAAAGTATATCGGAAGGGCGCTGGAGATGGCAGGAATTCCTTTTCTCGTCGTTGACTATAACCACGCGACGGTCCGCCAGCTGGCGGAGAAGGGGATCGGGGTCCTCTACGGAGACCCGGGGGATAAGGATGTCCTTGACTTCGCGCAGGTAGACCGGGCCCGCGCCTTGGTGGTTGCGATTCCTGACCGCCATACGCAGGAGCTCGTCATCGGCCACGCGCTCTCCCTTAACCGACGGATAAAAATCATCTGCCGGACGCACCACGAGGAGGATCAGAAACACCTGAAGGCACTCGGCGTCCACGCTGTCATCCAGCCGGAGTTTGAGGCAGCCATCTCAATCGCGTCGCGGCTCCTCACAGACTACGGTGTGCCCGAAGAGGAGATCACGGGCAAAGTCAGCCGCCTCAAAATCGAGCACGGGGTTGGGT
>CAYNJY010000005.1:0-23023 GCA_964397755.1 uncultured Gammaproteobacteria bacterium | reverse complement strand
GCGGGTTGAATTAAAAAGAACGTAGTTCTACAATAGGGAAGAGTATGGCTAACTACAGCGGGTTCTACAAGGGAGACAAGAAGAAATACAAGAAAAGCGAGCTGGAAAAGAAGGCCCAGAAGCAGCTCTCAACCACTGGGTGGCAGATGCCTCAGGTAGAGATCATCAAAAAGGGCAAGAAAGAATGGTGAGATGAGGAGAGCTCTTCCACGCGTCCATCAACAGAAACGCCGGAGCGCGTTATTTCTCTTCGCCACGTTTTTCCCCATCGGAGCGTTTTTCCTCGCTGCGTGGCTTTTGAGTAGACTTCCGGCCCGACTCACGATTCTTCTCGTCGGCGAGCCTATGGTGATTTGGTCGTTTCGGCAAGGCGATGAGGCCGCCACTGCCCTCGCGCTCCCAACAGAGACTACCATTGATGCGGTCTACGGATACGGGAGCTACAGCCTCTCTGCCCTCTGGAAGCTTGGGAGTATTGAGAAGCTCGGTGGAGACCTCTTGCGCCTGAGCGTCTCTGAGGCGGTAGGCCTTCCCATTTCGTGGTACATAGGGCCAAAGATTGGTGACATTCCGACCTTCGGAAACCCTCGCGAAGCGGTCGACCGGTACCTCACTTCGAGAAGTCTGCTTCACTTTCTTTGGCGAAACTACGAAACGAACCTGTCGTCGCGCGCCTTTCTCACGGCACAGAAGGCCTCTGGTTCGGAATTACGGAGCCTTGCTATTGCGGCTGTTATACCCCCCGAGTCAGAGGGTGATCGGGAAACGTTTCAACTCCGTGTCGATCGAGAGGCCATAGACGGCGTAATTGGGCATGAGTTTGAAGATCCAGATGTCCGGGCGGAAGGACTCAGCGTTGCCGTGTATAACACAACGTCCATACCGGGCCTAGCCGAACGGGCTGCACGCACACTTTCCCATCTGGGTGCGGTGGTCGTTACCGTCGGGAATGATCCGACTGCGCTTGAACGTTGCAGCGCGACAGGCACAAAAGCGAGTTTGACAAGCAAGACGGCACGACTTATCCGTGATACTTTTCGCTGCCAGGAAGTTCGTGGTGAGCATCCAGAGCGAGCAGATATAGTGCTGCGCGTCGGACAGGGGTACGCGCGAACCTTCGAACCAAGGAACCCTTAAACCTCTTCTTTTTCTTTCTGGTCGTCTTCTTCACCGGTTGGTGTCACGTCCGGAGTGTCGTCGGAACGAGACGCTTCGCGGCTGTAGGGAAGGTAGTTCGTACCCGTTGCAAACGACGGTTGGTGGGAAAATCGCTTGCCTCGGCTCACTTCTCGAATAATCACCGTGAGAACGTTTTTCTTCACAGACCGCACGACCACTTGGTAGCGATTGCCAGCCGCGATGAGTTTCAGAAGTTTAAATGAAAGATCGTCAGGAAGCGCACCGAGATACGCGTTTCCTGCTGAACGGAGCTCCACCGTGTAGTTTTTCGTTTTCAAGACCACCTCATTCCCTGGGCACAGCGACGAGAGGACCGGCAGCGGAGCCAAGTGCACACAATCAACGAGTTTTGTTTTTCCGGGTTCTTCGAGAAACAGCATCGGCGACATCTGTGACGTGCTCGCTCTTGTTATATCTTTTTGTCGGACAGTCGCGAGCTTGCGTAGGTTTTTGAGCGCGATCTGGTTATACGGATCAACCCGAGTCACTTTCTGAAATGTTTTCTTCGCCTCGGCGAGTTTCCCAGACATAAGGAGAGCGAAACCGAGGCGTTTTAAAGCATCGATGTTTTTTTTATCTCTCTTGAGAATACTAGCATTTACGTCGATTGCCCTTTTCCAGTCGCGGGAGAGTGCTGCACTGATGGCTGCGTCAGTTGAGGGAGCAGTTGTGGCCTTGACCATGGCGCACAGTGTATCGTTTTTCCTTGAGAAAAGTCAAGGGAGGGGATAGAATACAACGGTAAACGGTAAAATGTAAACTGAAAAGTTTTCCGTTTGCCGTTTACCGTTTCCCTTTTCATGTCTGGTCATTCCAAGTGGTCCAAAATCAAGCATCAGAAAACCGGCTCCGACGCGGCAAAGTCTCAGGCGTTTACCAAGGCAAGCCGCGCGATCACGATCGCTGTGCGCGAGGGAGGGGGCCTCATTGATCCTGAGAAAAACTACCGCTTGCGTCTGGCTATCGAAAGAGCCCGTGAAGTAAACATGCCTAAAGAAACGATTGAGCGGGCGATCGGCCGGGCAGCGGGGGAAGGGGCAGAAAAGGTCGATTCTATCGTCTACGAAGCATTCGGCCCCGGTGGCGTTCCACTCCTCATTGAGGTAGCAACAGACAACAGGCAGCGCACGGTTGCATCGATCAAATCGATCCTGGAGCTCTCATCCGGCACGCTCGCTTCTCCCGGAGCGGTTTCCTATCTCTTTTTCCGTGCTGGTGTCCTCCTCGTACCGAAGAGTGGACAGACGTTTGATACAATGGTCGAGATGGCACTCGATGCCGGTGCCGATGATGTCGTCGAGCAGGGGGATAATTTTGAAATCTTTACCAAACCTCATCTGTTACATGAGGTAAAAGCTTACCTTTCTGTGAAGAGGGTGAACGTCGATAATGAGGAAATTATTATGATGCCACGAACCACACAAGCAGTATCCGAAGAAGAAGAACGCAGGATCGCGGATCTCACGCATGAGCTCGAATCGCTCGACGACGTACAACGCGTCTACACCAGTCTAGCCTAACGATATGCGCCTTCTCTTTGCCAAAACAGAACGAAGCCTCAAACGGTGGGCTCGGCATATCAGATTTTCAAAACGGCAGTCGTTCGTCCTTGTGACCGCTTTCCTTACCGTTGGACTTCTCTTGACACAGCTCGCCCCGTCATCCGATCTTCGCTATCCCATGGTCATTGGGCTTTCTCTCCTGACCTATGGCCTTGCCGCGGTCGCGCTCCGTGAAGACCTTGGCGGGGTAGAGTGGGTGACCATTCTGACCCTCCCCACATTGTTTACGGCCGCAGTTGCTCTCTTTTACTTCCTCCTTCCAACCCGTTGGCTCACGCGGCTGCCCATCGCGATCTTGTACGCAATGGGGATGTACGGACTCCTTCTCACCGAGAACATCTACAATGTTGCGGCAAACCGTACCATTGGACTGCTGCGCGCTGCGCACACGGTTGGATTTCTCCTCACCCTGCTTTCGTTTTTTCTCCTGACACAGACCGTTCTGGCATACCGTCTCGGTCCGTTTGCAAACACGATGCTCGTCGTGGTCATTGCCTACCCGCTCGTGTTTCAGTCGCTGTGGTCCATGGATCTGGGTCAAAAGCCCAGTCGCGAAGTCAGCGAACTCACAGCGATCGTGGTGCTTGTTCTTGCGCAGGTGGGGTGGATATTCTCATTTTGGCCTATTCCCTCGACGATGCGAGCGCTTCTCCTCACGACCATGCTGTACAGTCTTGAGGGTATGGCGCAACAGTACCTGAGTAAACGGCTGTATAAAAAAACAGTTATTGAATTTTTTTTCGTAACGGTATTTGTCCTTATAGTTGTACTCCTTACGACGAGATGGAGGGGGAATCTCTAGGGCAGGGGAGTAGGGTGCTTTGCACTGCTTGATATAGTTTGATACTTCATAAGGGAGGAAAACTATAGGGTATAGAAGAGCTTGTGCTTGCACTGAGCCCCGACGTCTCGACGTGGCGAAGTGTGGATAATTATTTTCACGGATATTGGCTTAGTATTTCACGAAGCAACGCGAGTTCCTTTCTCTCTTGTTCTTCTCTCGTCCACTCTCCCTTGAGTACAGAATGTGTGCGTAAAAATAGAAGTTTGGATTGTTGCTACGCTCCAAATTGAAATTAATAGGCAATAGAATAGTCGTTGATTTTAGCCTCAAAAACGAGACTTTGGATTGTCAGGATAGGCTAAATAAACCCGAATGAACGAACCCTTAAAGCACATGATAGGGCGAGCAGTGTCCTCTTAGAAGCGCTTGTACGCTCCCGAACGAAAGTAGAACACGTATGGTAGCGCACGAAACACGAAGCAGGGTTGCGATAGCCTTAAAATTATGTATTTGGAGCTCTGTAACGCTCTAAATAATTATATTAAAAAGAAACCCGAAAGCCGGTCGCGCAGCACATCGCTCCTCCTCGCGTATGTGAGGTATCTCGTGTCAGACACTGTGCGCGCACTGAGAAGCTGACTTCGTGCTCTCCAGTTTGGAGAGGAGCCTTCCTCCTCCCCTCAGGATATATCACGGTGGTTGTCAGACACCTTGAAGTTTCTTCTTTGCGAAATGACGTCCAAGCCACCCGGCAGGGGGAAAACGTATAAGGTCGCACATTAATACTTTTGCGACGTACGTGTGTACGTACACAAAAGTATGCACTCGTTGTTGCGACGTTTCTGAAACCGTCGCCAAACGAGTTTTGAAAAATAAATTGATATTCACATCCACGTGTCTCCCACCACAGAGATGATCATCTGGTAGTCCATTAGATAAATAATCCATTCTAGGTCACTACAGGGGCTTAAAAATGAAGCGAACCTATTTGGCGGTTTGCCGAAACCGGTACGTATCAAAAATATGAGTTTTCGACGGATGGCAGCCGGCATTTGTTTCAATAAGCGAAACCTCTGTGATGTCCATGTCGCCAAAATGGGCGGATCGATGACGAGAGACTTCAGAAATAAATTTCTGCGACGGCTGGTGAGTAAACCGGCACACCGTGGTATTACCGAAAATCATTTCGTCGGTAAAGTATTGTTTATCATCCGGGATGCCTCTATCGAAAAGTTTACGCCGGAGAACGCGCACGAATCGATCGTATTCAGGAGTTACGAGAGCGATAACAGAGAGACTCGTTGGCATACGAAGGACGCCTGTAAACGCAATGCGAAATGGACGATACTGCGGAATGAGTTCCGAAAGCAATCGCTGTGCGGTTGCGATATCTTTTTGACTGTACTGTGGCGGATTACTGATAACCCGGATATTATTGATTGTTAGATGCATTGATGTATCTTGATAGTAATAGAAATCCGGTTCCAGGGAAGAAAGTGGTTCAATGATTTTTTCGTGTATCGTGCGAGCCACTTCAGACGACAAAAACGCTACAGTCGTTAAGGAGAGTTGCTGGTCGTTTCCGTAATCAGCGAGGATTGGAACGACGGTTGACTTGGTGGATCCGGTGAGTGATTGAACCTCCATTTGGCGCATTAGAGAAAGCTGTTTTTGCTGAAAAGGTGTCATGGGTTTTATTCTAGCACAGGGAGAGTCTTGACAAATGAACTGACGTCGCACATCATGGATTGTGAGGACGTTTGCATGAAACGTCACAATCCCGGCAAGATTGTTACGACGCCAGCATCATCGTAAAATCTTGCCTAATTATGAATCTACACCAGCTTATTACCGATTTCCTAGAATACCTCGAAATTGAGCGCAATGTGAGTAAGCTCACAATCCGCAACTATCGGCATTATCTAAATCGGTTTCTGGGCTTCTTGACTGGCCAATCCCCCACTCCATCCGTGAAATCTGTGAAAAATTCTGATGTAACCGCAGAAAATATTCGCCAATACCGGCTCTACCTCTCGCGTTTTACCGATGAGCGAAACTTAAGCCTCAAGCGCATTACACAAAACTACCACCTCATAGCACTCCGGAGTTTTCTCAAGTACCTGGGGAAGCGCGGGATTACGGCGATGGCTCCTGACCAGATAGATCTACCCAAGGCGGAAAGCCGGTCGATCAAGTTTCTTGAGCGCGAGGCAGTGGAGCGGCTCCTCAATATGCCCGAAATCTCAAAACCTGAGGGCCTGCGCGATAAGGCTATTTTTGAGGTATTATTCTCGACCGGACTGCGGGTCTCGGAACTTGTAAGCCTCAATCGTGGTCAGGTCAACCTTGATCGCCGCGAGTTTGGGGTCATCGGTAAAGGACGTCGGGCGCGGGTGGTATTCCTCTCAGAAACCGCTGCCGAATGGCTCAAACGCTATATCGCCTCTCGCAAAGACGCCCTGCAGCCGCTTTTTATCCGCTACAGCGGGAAGAAACCGGCTGAAGGAGATAGAACTGGCCAGAGCTTAAGGCTCACGGCACGGAGCGTCCAGCGGATGGTTGAAAAGTACGTGCGAAAAGCCAGGCTGCCGATAAAAATTACCCCGCATGGACTGCGCCATAGTTTCGCTACAGACCTTCTCTCCAGCGGCGCTGACCTGCGGGCGATTCAGGAGCTTCTGGGACACAAAAACGTCTCAACAACGCAAATTTACACGCATGTGACCAATCCCCAGCTCCGCCAAATCCACGAGCGCTTTCACCGCCGCTAACCAGGGTCAGACCTTGATACATTCGACGGCACTCAGTATCAACCCTGAGCTCATACCGTCGAACGGGTTGATTTTCTTGTCCTGACGGGCTATCCAGGTACCATAGGGAGGTTGCTTCGAGGCTAACAGAGAAGGAATATTGTACGCCGCCAGAGCGTTGCAACGCTCAAATCGAGGTCTGACCCTGGCCGGGGAGAAAGACGCGGGCAGTTGGTATTTGAAAATGCGGGAGGTCATCTGCCCGCTTTGCGACGATCAGGAGAAGCTGCGGCTGCCAGCGGCGAATAAGCTGAAATCGCCGTCCGCGCGCCCTAAGTCTCCTTCGCTGGTAATCATAATCAGTCCAACGGTCCCGAAATTCGCTCCACTGGTACGATTTTTTTCGCCCGCTGCAGCTGTCAAAGAGAACAATGCGGCTTTTACTGGCAAGGAAGCTTGAAACGGTGGCCCAGTGGCCGGATTCCGGGTGCGGCTGTTCGTTCTCATCAAGTTCGTAAAGATAGCTCACCATGACCGCCCGCATTTTATTCGGCGAGTATCGTAGCGCGCTCTGAATGTGCCGAAGCGTTGCACTTTTTACAAGGAGTGCCGGGAGTCCAAGACGATGAACGGCTCGAATCATTTCGTGTGTTGACGTGCCGTTTCGTGTGACCTTGCACATTTCCCGGAGTTTTGTGAACGATGCTCGCTTGCCTAGGATCGCCAGGGCGTGTTTGATAGCAGCCGGTCCGCAGGCTGGCTCATCCGATGGCTGATACATAGTCGTGACTTTTGATCTTCCCATACTTCGCGAGAAAAGAAATGTTTGAGCGGGGCGTTGGTGAAAGATAATTGTAGAGGTAGTGGTCGGAGCAATCAAGACCTATAGTAATGTAGTTCTCACTGACCCTGAGCGGCCTTGAGCAGGTTTTGCATAAGACAGGCCACATTGACTGGGCCAACGCCGCCAGGCGTGGGCGTATAGAAGGAGGCGATCCTTCCAACTTCCTCTTCGTCGTAATCGCCGCGGAGTTTTCCTTCACGATCTCGCCAGAGACCGACGCTAACAAGGATTACGCTGGGCTTGATGGCGGAAGCTGTCACGACGCGCTTCTTCCCCACGCAACTTATGATGATATCTGCCTGCCGCATTATTTCTGTTGGATGTGGAGTTTGCGAATGAATTATAGATATCGTACAATTTAGTTTCTGGAGGTAAGCGGCGATCGGTTTCCCTGCCGTTTCCCCTTTTCCAATAACGACAATATTTTTTGATTTCAGCCAATTGATGAATTTTTTTTCCTTCAGTTCTTCATATTTGATATTTGATATGTGACATGTGACATTGCGAAGCATCTCCCCGACCGCTATCGCGACTGGTACCTCAAACGGCGAGCCCGGCACAAATCCATCCACATCCTTTGCCACTACAACACTATGTAGTACTGTAGTGTCGTCGCCGAGGGCCTTTGGGAGCGGCCGCTGGACGATGAGGCCGTGAACATTATTATCATTGTTAAATTGTTGAATTGTTAAATTGATATCTTGAATATCTACAGTGGCTGACAGTTGGGAGAGGATGAGTTTGGCGCCGATCCGCTCGGCTGCTTTCTGCTTTTGCCTGATGTAGGCAGCCGACGCGGGATTATCGCCGACGAGGATTACTGCGAGCGTTGGCGTGACCCCCCGATGTTTGAGTTTGGCAACCTCGAAGGAAAGTCCAGCGAGTATGCCCTCGGCAATGCCTTTTCCGTCGACAACCATGAAATCAGTATACCAAAATTGGGGAGTACCTTATTCTTCCACGATGACATCACCCTTTTTGATATTGAAAACCTGATCGTCAATATATACTGTGGCAATGCCGCTGGTGACGATGTACGCCTCCCAGCAGACGGTGTTGACCCACCACCCCTTCTCCGGTCCCCTGCCATGGTATTCTTGGTAGGAAATGCCAACATCATCGGAGGGTATCGGGTAGTCCCACACCCATCCTTCGGGAGCGGTTTGAATTTTTTTTGGGGTCAGGTTTAATGACCATGGCTCGTCACTTTGTTAAACACGTGGCTGCGGCTATTGTATCTTTCTTATCGGTAAAGCGCATCAGGATGACGCCGCTGGTGGCCCGGCTGAGCCGGGGAACGGAGGAAATAGGAAGCTTGACGACCTGGCCGTGGGTAGAGGTGAGGACGACACTCTCGCATCCGGCCGGTACGAGTTGGGAAACGGCGACTTTGCCGGTTTTGTCTTTCACGACCGCGACTTTGACTCCCTGTCCGCCCCGCCTCTGGCGAGGAAAGCCGGAGACCGGCGTTTTCTTACCGATCCCCTTCTCCATGATGGTGAGGAAGTCTGCTTTTCTCGCTTCCTTATTTATAACGTCCACGCGTACGACAAAGTTTGCGCCTTTGAGAAGTATTCCCCGTACGCCCATGGTGTCCCGGCCGGTGTGACGAACCTCCGATTCACCAAAGCGAATTGATTTTCCATCATGGGTAACGAGGAGTATGTCGTCCTGCCCGCTGGTGAGTTTTGCCCATGCGAGCTCATCGCCCGGCTCAAGCTTGATTGCGACTAAGCCGTTCCTTCGGATGTTTTCGTACTCGGAAAGTCTTGTTTTTTTCACCGTCCCCTTTTTCGTCGCCATGAGGATAAACGCGAGACCCTTTTCTTTCTGTTCGCTTCGTTTCAGGCTGTAGGCAAGGACAGAGGTAACTTTTTCGGTCTGCTCGATGTTGATGAGGTTGACGACCGCTTGCCCTTTGCTCTGGCGGCTCCCTTCCGGGATATCCCAAACGCGCACCTGATAGACCTTGCCGCGGTTCGTGAAAAAGAGCATGTTGTCGTGGGTTTGGACAGACACCAGCCGGTCAATCGCGTCCTCCTCTTTCGTCGCCATGCCGATGACGCCCTTGCCTCCCCTCTCCTGCGTCTTAAACGTCGTTCGCGGCATTCGTTTGATGTAGCCCTCCTCGCTCATGGCGACGATGGCGTTTTCATTGGCTATGAGCTGTTCGTCTGAAAGCTGCCCGACTTTGCTTTTGAAAACGCGGGTTTTTCGGCTGTCTCCGTAGCGTTCTTTGAGTTTGAGTAGTTCGTTTTTAATGACTTTGAGAATTTTTTCAGGGTGGGAAAGAAGATCTTCGAGGTAGCTGATGGTTTCGCGGATCATCGCCAGTTCATCCTCGATTTTCTGCCGTTCAAGAGCGGCCAGCCGGCGAAGCTGCATGTCGAGTATCGCCGTTGCCTGGATATCACTCAGTTTGAAGCGGCTTTTGAGCTTGCCTTTGGCCTCCTCGGCGTCGTGGCTCCTCTTAATGATCGCAATAACCTCGTCGATATGATCAACCGCGATCGTGAGGCCTTCGAGGATATGCTCACGCGCTTTGGCCTCTTTGAGTTCAAATTCACTTCTCCGGCGTACGACGGTGTGCCGGTGCTTGACGTACTCTTCGAGAATCTCCTTGAGGGTCAGCGTCTTGGGCGTCCCATCGACGAGGGCGACGACGTTGACCGGGAAGGTCGATTGGAGCTCGGTGTGTTTGTAGAGGTTGTTGAGTACCTTATGTGGTTGGGCATCCCGCTTGAGCTCAACGACCACCCGGATGCCACGCCGGTCTGATTCGTCCCGCAAATCGCTTATCCCGTCTATTTTTTTGTCCTTGACGAGATCCGCAATTTTGGCAACGAGCTGGGCTTTATTGACTTGGTACGGAAGTTCGGTAATGGCTATCGCGCTTTTGCCCTGGCCGATTTCCTCGACTTCCGCACGTCCTCGCATGACGATCTTACCGCGTCCGGTAGCATAGGCATTTTTAATTTCTGAAATATCGTAGATGGCCCCAGCCGTCGGGAAGTCCGGGCCCTGGACACATTGCATGAGGTCCTCGAGGGAAACATTGAAGGAGAAGAGAGAAGTATCGACAGTTGACTGATTTGTTTTGCTTATCACTTGTCGCGTATAACGTATCTCTATTCTCACTTTTTCAATCATAAACACGATCGCATCAACTAGCTCGTTTAGGTTGTGTGGCGGAATCTTCGTCGCCATCCCGACGGCAATGCCCTCCGAACCCATGAGGAGCAAATTGGGCAGTTTGGCCGGCAAGTACGTGGGTTCCTTGATCGTGTTGTCAAAGTTCGGCATGAAGGGAACGGTTTCTTTTTCGATATCAAAGAGCACTTCAGACGCAATAGCAGCGAGCCGTACTTCGGTGTAGCGCATGGCAGCCGGCGGATCACCGTCAATCGAACCGAAGTTGCCCTGCCCATCGATCAGAGGGTAGCGCATGGAGAAAGCTTGCGCGAGCCGAACGAGCGCTTCGTAAACCGGCGCATCGCCGTGCGGGTGGAACTTTCCTAGGACTTCTCCGACGACTTTGGCGCTTTTGGTGTAGCGGGAGGTATGGGAGAGCCCCATCTGGTGCATGGCAAAAAGGATCCGGCGGTGCACGGGCTTTAACCCATCACGCACATCAGGCAAAGCGCGCGCGACAATCACGCTCATGGCATAGTCCAAGTAGGACGTGCTCATCTCGGCGGTTATTTCCGTTGGTTGAACTTTTCCGATATTCATAAAACTTTCAAGTTTGCTCGGGTGAGTATGTGCGTGCGACCTCGGCACGATTGATTTATCTCAAAAATCCAGCAATAAGAAGTGCGACGATATTGGTGACTTTGATCATGGGGTTGATCGCCGGGCCGGCGGTATCCTTGTAGGGGTCGCCGACGGTATCGCCGGTCACTGCTGCCTGGTGTGCCGGTGATCCTTTGCCGCCGAAGTGGCCGGCCTCGATATATTTTTTGGCGTTATCCCAGGCCGCGCCACCCGTCGTCATGGAGAGAGCAACGAATAGACCCGTGATGATCGTACCCATGAGGAGCCCTCCGAGTGCGTCTGGGCCGAGGGAGAAGCCAACGAGTATCGGCGCCGCAACGGGGATAACTGCAGGGAGCATCATCTCCCGCAGCGCCGCGCGGGTGACGATATCAACAGCCGCTCCGTACTCTGGCCGGGCATCGCCTTCCATAATGCCCTTGATCGAATCAAACTGCCTCCGTACCTCAACGACGACAGCGCCCGCAGCCTTCCCCACGGCTTCCATCGCCAGTGCGCCAAACACGTACGGCAAGGCAGCACCGATGAACAACCCGGCGAGTACATAGGGATCATTGAGCCGGTACCCGAGAGATACGCGCTGTCCAAGCTCTTGGGTGTAACTTGCAAAAAGGACGAGCGCCGCAAGCCCAGCTGAGGCAATGGCATAGCCTTTGGTCACCGCTTTGGTCGTATTGCCGACGGCATCAAGCGTATCGGTGACGTCGCGAACCTTCTCCGGTTGCTTGGTCATCTCGGCAATGCCGCCGGCGTTATCCGTGATCGGTCCGAAGGCGTCGATGGCAATGATGATCCCCGTCAGCGACAGCATGCCCATGGCCGCGAGAGCAATCCCATAGAGTCCAGCGAGGGAATGTGCCGCGAGCATCGCTGCCGCAATGAGAATGACCGGAGCGAATGTCGCCTTCATCGAGACAGCGAGCCCTGCGATGATATTCGTGCCGTGGCCGGTATTGGAAGCCTCGGCAATGCGCTTCACCGAAGCAAACCCTTTTGATGTATAGAATTCGGTTATGACAACCATTCCCAGTGTGACGAGAATCCCAACCAGCGTAGCCAAATAGAGATTGAGCGTCTGGTACAGGCCGTTTTCCGCCATGTACGACTGGGTCGCGAAATAAAAGAGGCCACCCGAGAGGATGCTGCTGGCGATGAGCCCTTTGTAGAGCGCTGGCATAATCGCCTTGGACCGGCCTAATTTCACGAAAAACGTGCCGGCAATCGCGGCGAGGATTCCGGCTGTTCCCAAGATCAGCGGATAGACAACGGCGCCTGAAAACTGCGGCAGGTACGATTTACCAAGCAGCATGGTCGCAATAGCGGTCACGACGTACGTTTCAAACAGGTCCGCGGCCATGCCGGCATCGTCGCCGACATTGTCCCCCACCAAGTCAGCGATCACGCCCGGATTTCGCGGATCATCTTCCGGAATCCCCTTCTCAATTTTTCCGACCATGTCAGTGCCCACATCCGCGCCTTTGGTATAGATTCCTCCGCCGAGTCGGGCGAACACGGAAATAAGCGACCCTCCGAAACCCAAGGCAACGAGCGGCTGCAGGCTTTCCCCGCTACCAATAACAAAAAGGTACGTTGCGGAAACAGCGATGAGTGCCAGTCCGGCAACTATGAACCCGGTGACCGAGCCCCCAGCGAACGCAACCGAGAACGCACTATCTAGGCCTTGTTTCGCCGCTTGGCTGGTTCGGACGTTTGCCCGGACTGCGACACTCATGCCGATTGCGCCTGCAAGGGCGGAACAGAATGCTCCAATCGCAAAGGCGATTGCAGAAGATACCCCCAGGGTCATCCATAAGACGGCGATGATAACAACCGAGATGAGCGTGATGGCGCTGTATTCGCGCTTGATGAAGGCCGACGCGCCTTCGGCAATCGCATCGGAAATCGCGTTCATGTCTGCCGTTCCTTTCGGAAGGCGCATAATCTTTCCGGTCAGGTAGAGTCCATAGAGAACAGAGAGCGCGCCGCCCCAAAGAGCAAGATTAATAGGATTCATATCTCTCTCCTCCTTTCATATCCTTCATTATATGTCCAAGGTGGCTGACTTCGCATGGGTTTGGATGAAGCGCTTGCGCGGCGGCACTTCATCGCCCATGAGCATCGAAAACATTTGGTCAGCTGCGGCGGTATCGGCGATCGTCACTTGTCGGAGAATTCGATTGACCGGATTCATGGTTGTTTCCCAAAGCTGATCCGGATTCATCTCTCCCAAGCCTTTATACCGCTGAATATTCGGCCCTGTTTTTACCTCCGCGGCGCGCTCCTTGAGTATCGTATCGCGCTCTTCGTCAGAGTACGCGTAATAGACGTTTTTTCCAATACTTATCTTATAGAGCGGCGGCTGGGCGATATAAAGGTGTCCGCTTTGGACGATATACGGGAGGTGGCGGTAAAAGAATGTGAGAAGCAAGGTCATAATGTGTTGGCCGTCCACGTCGGCGTCGGTCATGATAATCACGCGGTGGTAGCGGAGTTTGGCCATATTGATAGTTTCGCCGATCCCCATGCCGAGGGCGATAATCAGCGCCTTGAGTTCCTCAAACTCGACGATTTTATCAAGCCGGGCGCGCTCGGTGTTGAGCACTTTCCCCCGAAGCGGGAGGATCGCTTGAAATTTTCGGTCCCGTCCCTGCTTGGCGCTCCCGCCGGCACTGTCTCCTTCCACTATGAATAATTCCGAAACAGCCGGATCCTTCTCCTGGCAGTCGGCGAGTTTTCCGGGAAGACTGGCGCCTTCAAGGGCGCCTTTTCGAATAATTGCGTCTTTGGCGGCTTTGGCGGCGAGCCTGGCTTTGGCGGCGAGAAATACTTTCTCAAGGATCCTTCGGCCACTAGAAGGGTTTTCTTCGAAGTAGGTATCGAGCCCTTCTTTGACGGCGGTCTGGACGAACGGCTGAACCTCGGCATTGCCGAGCTTTCCTTTTGTCTGTCCTTCAAACTGGAGTATTTGTGACGGCATCTTCATGTAGACGATTGCCGTGAGCCCCTCGCGCGTATCGTCGCCGGTGATGCCCTCGTCACCGTTTTTGATCGCGCCAATTTTTTTCGCGTAGTCATTGACTCCCCGCGTGAGGGCCATGCGAAAGCCTGTCAGGTGCGCGCCGCCTTCCGGCGTTGGGATGACGTTGACAAACGACTCGACGGTTTCGGAAAAGCCGTCATTATATTGGATGGCTACTTCAACCGACGTGTCTCCGTTGGTTTTCGTGACGTAGATCGGATCGTGGAGGACGGTTTTATTGCGGTTTATCGCCTTGACCAAGGATTTGATGCCGCCATCGAAATAGTAACGCGTCTGATCGCCACTTCGTTCGTCGAAAAGGTGAAATGAAAGAGCCGCAATCAGGTACGCACGGTCGCGGACCTGCTTTTTGACGGTATCGAAGTTGAGGTTTATCCCTTCCTTAAATACCTCCCTATCTGGAAAGAAGGAAACGGTCGTCCCCGCATCAGACGCCTGTCCGATCACTTTGACCGGCGAAGTCGGCTTCCCCCGTTTATACTCCTGGCTCCAGGCCTTGCCATCGCGGTGCACTTCGACCTTCAGCCACTCGGAGAGCGCGTTGACGACCGAGGCGCCGACACCGTGAAGACCTCCGGAAATTTTGTATACCTTTCCGCCGAACTTCCCGCCGGCATGGAGCTTGGTCATGACGAGCTCGAGCGCCGACACTTTGTATTTGGCAACTTTATCAACCGGGATGCCCCGACCGTCATCGCGTACCGTGACGCTGTCGTCTTTGTGGATGGTCACCCAGACGTTTTTGGCAAATCCCGCGAGGGCTTCATCGATGCTGTTGTCGATAATCTCGTTCAGACAATGGTGGACGCCGGGGAGTGAGGTCGTCCCGATGTACATGGCCGGCCGTTTGCGGACTGGGTCGAGTCCCTCAAGGACAACGATGTGACGAGCGGTGTAGGAGCTTGAGGATTTAACCATCGCAGGCATAATGGGAGTCCCGGCAGTGTGCCGGGACAATGTAATCCCATTTTACACTACGCGAAAGTCCTTGTCTATACGATTCCTTGGCCTTAGGAGGAAGCTGCTGTGCGTTGGGTTACCTGGCCTTTTCGAACGTAACGTTTAAGCCATCAGGCAGAATTTTCATATCCGTTGGAAACAAACCCTGCAGAGCAAGAAGCCTACGTATGGTAGTTCTTACTTTCGTAGTGGGCCAAGAACTTAGGCTATCTAAGAAGCCTTGTTCCACTGCAGAATTTTTTCCTCCATAAACGAAAACATATGGGTTTTCTACCAGAGCCAAATTACCGTCAGGGCCATTTTTCAAAGCTACGGAAAATTTTACTACTGCTCCTCTGTCAGTGACTGCATGAACGTCTTTAACAAGAAGAACGAGTTCATGTTCGCTTGTCTCTTTTATACTCACCTCTCCTGGTTTTTTTAACAAAGACCGCATTGGCAAGTGCATTCTCTTAATAACCGCTTGCACGTCAGCGGTTGAGAGGGTAACGCTTGGCTCTGTCGTACCAGTTTCTTCTACTTGTTTGAGCAGTTGGGCGCGAAGAGACTCAAAGACAGTCGTTGCCGCAACCGTTGCCGTCCGAGCTGTGTCGGGAGTAGTCTCACCCGGACTCAACAGTCCTGTCGGATTAGTTGGTTTCGTGCCGCGGCGGAAGCGCTTGAGGAGGAAGCCGGTGGCGCCGACGAGGGCAGTTGCGGCGAGCATCGCCTCCACGTAAGTTTGCATAAAGCCGGCAGCTTTCGCTGCGACCGAGACGGGTTTGCGAAGCCGTGCGACCAGTTCCCTCTCTTTGCCCTGGAGATTTTCTGTCAGGCGGTCAAACGCTCGCACGAGTCGCTTTTCGTGCGCCTTCGGCGCCCGGCTTTTGAAAAAAGAGAGAATTCGATCACGCACTGCCATCGGGCGGCGTTGCCCCTCCATCTCTGTTCCCGCTTCACGCATTCCTTGAGGAAATCCTTCCACTCGCTTTTCCATAGTGGATATAACATTATAGGCTAAATTAAGAGATAGTTCAAATCTCGCATATTGACAGGGTCTCGCCTTGTCATGCATTATTAACTATGCAATGCCTTCTCCAAACCAAGTAAAGACATATGTAGCAAACGGTTATTACCATGCATACAACCGCGGCGTAGAGAAGCGTGACATATTTATCGACGACCAGGATTATCGAGTATTTCTCAGTTTTCTTAAGTCATACCTTTCGCCCGAGTCAGGGGCAAAATCTCCCCATCCGATCGAAGAAACGACAGGGTCTCGCCTTGTCAGAGTTAGGCCATTGAAGTCTTTCTTTGGTGAAGTGTCACTCTTAGCATACTGCCTCATACCCAATCATTTTCACCTATTGGTATGGCAATCGCATCCTCATGGTATGGCAAAATTCATTCAGGCGCTGTGTACGAGTTATTCGATGTATTTCAACAAAAAATATAAACGGGTCGGCACGCTTTTTCAGGGGCCATATAAGGCAGCGCTTGTCGATACCGATACTTATTTACTTCACCTTACACGATATATTCACCTTAACCCATTAGAGCTGCTGACAGGGTCTCGCCCTGTCAAGGCGGTAGCCTATCCCTACTCGAGCTACGCTCATTTTTTAGGAAGGAAAAAGGCAATCTGGCTTCATCCTGAGCCAGTGCTTGAGTTTTTTCGAACTGCTAGACGTACAAGTTTTGCTGACTTTCTTTCTTACGAAAGCTTTGTTGAGGACTTCACAGATGACCCGCGAGCGGTAGTAGGAAAACTTGCCATTGACTGACAGGGTCTCGCCTTGTCAGAGGAGGATGAAGAGGTTGTCGAGGATAAGTTTCGGGTGTGCGTTGTTGATGAGCTGTAAGCGAGCAGTGAGCAGTCTTCGGATAAGATCCTGCGGTTTTGTGAATGCTTCATGCTGTCTTCCGTTCTGGTACTGAACCTTCAAGATTTCTCGAGTAGCGGCTATGGCACAGTCGACAAATGAAAGCGCTAACTCTTTTGATTGCGCAACTTCTTCAACAAGGAGCATCTTTTTTCCGACGGGAGAAGAAACCAACGCCGAGAGCTTCTCCCGGCAGCGTTCGATGTCTTGGGTCGTATGACGTCGTACTTCATCGAGACGAATGATGTGACACCGAGAAAGGATTGTTGGCAACAGTACGGAAGGATTTCCTTCTTCTATAATGATCCGTCCATGAACAGGCGGCTCTTCGAGTGTTTTCAGCATGGCGTGCTGGGCAGGAACGGTCAGGCGTTCGGCCTCCGCGATGAGCCCGACATGAAAAGGAGAAGAGACAGGCGCAAGTGCAAGCTGACGTTCAAATTCTCTCACCTGCATGATCCCAATTGATGGAGTGTCGGAGGTAAGAGAAACCACGTCGAAGGGAGCCACCTTCCAATCCGCAAGAAGCGATGTGGCGCTCTCATTGCGGTCCTCCCGCGTTCCGCCAACGATGAGATAGGAATCCATAAAATAGTTAGTTACTTTCTTAAGTGGTTACCTGCCTGCCGGTAGGCAGGCTTCGCTGGTTAGAAAGCGCTCTCGGTACCTGTTGCATTATAATACAAAAGACTCAATAATAGATCTTGCTGCCCACATATTTAGTTTTTGAACTTTGAACTTTTGCCCGTATGCCTTCCGCTGCCCAAGATATCCTAACAGTACTCGTTACCGACAAAAAATTGTCTTCCGATCAGGCGCAGTCAGTCCGTGTTGAGTCGCTCGGAAGTGGTGAAGAAATAGAAGAGCTCCTGCTTCGGAAAAAACTTGCAAGCGATGAGGATATCGCTATAGCCCGGGCCGAGACGCTCGGCATCCCCTTTGTCACACTCGCCGGACGGGCAATTTCTCCGGACGTGGTGGACTACGTCCCTGAGCCGGTTGCGCGTCGGTATACGCTTGCGCCCTTTCAATTTGACAGCAAGAAGGGCGACCTCCTCGTGGCCATGATCGATCCGCTTGATTTTCAGGTCATTGAATTTCTTGAGAAAAAGTCAGGAAAATCGATTCGCCCCTACATGGCTCTCAAAAACGATATCTTGACCGCGATTGAGGAGATCTACAATCAGAATCTTGGTGCCGACGTGACGGCGGCTCTGAAAGAAACCGCGCCCTCAGCGGTTAAGACGTACGAGGCTGGCAAGCTCGGAGAGGTCATCCGCGAAGCGCCGATTGCGCAAATCGTTTCTGCGATGCTCGAGCAGGCACTCCGTATTCGAGCGTCAGACATCCACATCGAGCCGCAGCTGGGAGACACCCGCGTGCGCTACCGCGTTGACGGAATACTCCAAGAGCGCCTCATGTTGCCGAAGAAGCTTCAGGAGGCAGTGATCTCACGCATCAAAATTTTGGGAGATATGAAAATTGATGAGAAGCGGATACCGCAAGACGGCCGATTCAATTTCAAAATGGGCGACCAGGAAGTTGACCTTCGTGTCTCGACACTTCCGACGGTTCACGGAGAAAAAGTCGTCATGCGGCTTCTTAAGAAATCCGGAGGGATTCCCACGCTCCCCGATCTCGGGCTGCGGGGATTCGCGCTCAAGAATCTGGAGGTACATTTTAGGCGGCCCCACGGCATTATCCTCGTTACCGGACCGACGGGGTCCGGGAAAACCACAACCCTCTACGCAGTTCTTGCGATCCTCAATAACGCGCGGGTAAATATTATGACGCTTGAGGATCCGGTCGAGTATCAGATTTCAGGTGTCAATCAGGTGCAGATTAACCCCCAGGCAGGACTTACCTTCGCAACGGGGCTGCGGTCATTTTTGCGCCAAGACCCCAATATCATTCTCGTCGGTGAGATCCGCGACCAGGAGACCACGGAGCTTGCGGTACAGGCGGCACTCACCGGTCATTTAGTGTTTTCGACGCTGCACACCAATAATGCGGCAGGAGCCATCCCGCGATTGCTCGATTTGGGTGCGGAGCCGTTCCTGGTTGCCTCGGCGCTGAATGCGGTTGTCGGCCAAAGGATCGCACGGAAGATCTGCCCGGGGTGTAAAGAAGAGTACGAACCGGACGAAGCGGTCAAAGAGGATTTTCGAAAGGTCCTGGCTCAGCTTTTGCCGGCTGATAAGAAAATCGTGCTCTATCGGGGGAAGGGAACGGTGAACGGCAAACCCTGCGAAAGCTGTGGCGGGTCGGGCTACCGTGGCCGTATCGGAGTTTTCGAGGTATTCCCCGTGTCGGACGCAATCAGTAAACTGATTCTGAGCCGTTCGCCGATGAAAGAGATCGAACAGCAAGCTGTTTCAGAGGGCATGATCACGATGAAACAGGATGGGTACCTCAAGGCGCTCGAGGCAATTACGACGATAGAAGAAGTCCTTCGCGTCGCACAAGACTAACCTATGGATTTACACGCATTCTTTTCAGAAGCCGCAAGACTTGGAGCATCTGACCTCCATATTCTTGCCGGCTCCCCGCCGGTGATTCGCGTCTCTGGGGTGCTTTCACCTATAGAAAACGAAGTTGCCCTCACTGCGGACGCCGCCAAAGCCCTCATCGAATCGATCCTCTCCTCCACTCAGAAGGAAGTCGTCGAAACAAACAAGGAGCTTGATTTTTCCGTGACGGCACCGAGCGGAAGATTTCGCGTGAACGTCTACACCCAGCAAGGAACTCTCGCCGCATCCTTTCGTCTAATCCCAAGCAAGCTGAAAAGCCTCTCAGAACTCGCTCTCCCTGATATCTGTGGAGATTTGGTGAAGCTTCGTCAGGGATTGGTGCTCGTTACCGGCCCGACCGGTCAGGGGAAATCAACGACCTTAGCCGCGATGATTCAACGTATGAACGAAAGCCGGTCCGCACACATCGTGACCATCGAAGACCCGATAGAGTTCACCTATCCGCCAGGGCAAGCGATTATTTCTCAGCGAGAAATGCACGGTGACACCCACTCGTGGAATGTGGCGCTTCGTTCGGTACTCCGGGAAGATCCGGACGTCGTCCTCGTCGGCGAGATGCGCGACTTTGAAACGATCTCATCTGCGCTCACCATCGCAGAGACAGGTCATCTTGTGTTTGCGACGCTTCACACAAACTCGGCAGCCCAGACTGTGGATCGAATCGTCGATGTATTTCCTGAAAACCAGCAGACACAGGTGAGGTTGCAGCTTTCCATGGTGCTGGAGGCAATCTTGTCGATGCGGCTTGTTCCGGCGACGTCTGGTGGACGAATTCCTGTGGTTGAGATTCTTACACGAACCCCGGCTGTCGCCTCAGTCATCCGCGACGGCAAGACACACCAGATCGACAACGTCATCCAAACGTCTTCTCAGTTTGGGATGACGACGCTTGAAGGCGCGCTTGTCAAGGCGGTTGCCGAGGGAAAAGTGAACGCGCAGGTTGCGTCATCCTATGCTATACGCCCGGAAGAACTCACGAGACTGCTGAAACGATGAAGCGACTCGTATGGCACACTTTCGCTACAAAGCGCGCGATCAGTCAGGGAAAATCGTAACCGGCATTGTTGAAGCGCCGAACGAAAGCAGTGCAAGCAAGCTTCTCCACGAGAAGGGGTTTCTGGTCATTGTGCTTCGAGAATCTCAGGAGTCGACGGTCCAATCGTCAGCCATAGCGAAGCTGAAAAAAGTCGGATTCGGGGAAATAGTCAACTTTACCCGCCAGCTTGCGACGATGGTCGTTGCAGGCCTGTCTCTTCCGGAGTCCTTGACGATTCTCCGGAGTCAAACGACCAACTCCACCTTTGCCGCGGTCCTTTTGGATATCGAAAATCAAATTATCGGCGGCGGCAACCTCGCGGATTCGCTGTCAAAGTACCCGAAGTATTTCTCCGCTATCTACGTCGCACTCATTCGAGCGGGTGAATCATCCGGGCAGCTGGAGGCCGTCCTTACCCGGCTTGCAGACAGCCTCGAGTCCCAGCGGGAGTTTCGAAGCAAAGTCCAAGGCGCGATGATCTATCCGGTCATCATCCTGATCGGAATGACCGTGGTCGTCGGTGTCATGATGACCGTTGTGGTTCCCAAAATGACAGACCTCTATAAAGATTTCGGAGTTTCGCTCCCTGCAACGACCCAGCTGCTTATCTCTGTTTCGAATGTTTTCGTGAAGTTTTGGTGGCTCATGATTCTCTTCGCTGTGGGAGGAGCTGCTGCGTTTCGAAAATGGCGCACAACACCCCTTGGAGAACTTCTTGTTGACACAACGCTTCTTCGGCTTCCGCTTTTCGGCGAACTGCAGAAGAAAGTGACGATGGTGGAGTTTACCCGGACGCTCGCAATGCTTACTGCCTCCGGCATCCATCTGCTTGACGGTCTTCGAATCCTCAAAGATTCATTGGGAAATGTGCTGTTTAGGAACGCAATCGGAGACATAGCAAAAAAGGTAGAAAAAGGATTTCCTCTTGGCGAAACATTCAGTCAGTACAACATGTTCCCCCCGATCGTGGGACAGATGATAAAGGTCGGGGAAGAAACAGGAAAGCTTGACGACACGCTCATGAAGGTCTCGACGTACTTTGAGTCAGAATCCAGTCAACTCGTCAAGGGTTTAACCACGGCAATCGAGCCGATCATCATGGTGATTCTGGGCGTCGGCGTTGGATTTATCGTGATCTCGGTGATTACCCCTATTTACAGCTTGACGAGTCAGTTTAAATGAGGTACTTGACAAGGGGCTGCAGGAGATGTTACACCAGATAGAGACCACATGAAACACTGGATGGAAAAAGGTTTCACCCTCATCGAACTTCTCATCGTCATTGCTCTGTTGGGTGCTTTGGCGGTGGGGCTCATCGGCGCACTTGATCCTTTTGAACAGCTCAAAAAAGGGACAGATACGGGAACGCGCGACCTCGTCAATCAGGTTCAGACTGCTGTGATTCGATACTACTCGGTGAAAAACAATATGCCATGGTGTCCGGATGGCACAAACTGCCCGGCCGATCCGAATAAGACAGATTTGCTGACTGCTCCGCTGACCGTTTCGATTACCAATATGGTCAATGCCGGTGAACTCAAAAGCGACTTTACGACCATTCAGTCGAAAAACCTCACAAAGATTTTTGTTAGCGGCAGCCAGGTGAACAATACCGTAGCGGTCTGCTACCTGCCAACATCCAAATCGTTCCTTGCGGACCCCAATACGAAGTTCAACCAAGACGGAACACTCGTCGCCAATCCTTCGACAGACTGTAAGGGCAATGGCGGCGCCACGACCTGCTACTGGTGCATCCAGTGATACTCTTCTCGGCGGTATGACGGTGTCCCTCGTCTTCCTTTTTGGTTTGTGCGTTGGGTCGTTTCTCAACGTCCTCATTGACCGTCTGCCGAAGGGGGAATCGGTTCTTTGGACCCGATCGCACTGCGATTACTGTGGCAAGCGCCTGCGTTGGTTCGAGCTTATTCCGGTCGTCTCCTACGTTGTTCAAGCCGGCCGCTGCCTTCGCTGCGGCAAGCATCTTTCGATCCAGTACCCATTGGTAGAACTCATCTCTGGGGTGGGTCTTTTGTCTGTATTTTCACTCTCACCATCTCTTCTTCTTACTGTCTCAGCGTCTCTCTTTTATTCCAGCCTTCTTGTCATCTTCGTATCCGACCTTAAATATCACATCATCCCCGACAGCATGGTGATGACCGGAGTTATTGCTGTTGTACTAAGATTCTTCTTCATGCCATACACCATACACCGTATACCATACACTCTTCTTCCCGCGCTCGGTGCTTCTGTCTTTTTTTTACTCCTCTTTCTTCTGACCCGTGGCCGCGGCATGGGGCTTGGCGATGTCAAGCTCGGCTTTCTCCTCGGATTCTTCCTCGGATATCCTTTGATCGTTTTTGCTCTTTATCTCGCGTTCTTGACCGGGGCAGCGGTCGGTGTCATACTAATTTTAAGCGGAAGAAAAACGCTCAAAAGCAAAATTGCCTTCGGTCCATTCATGATCACGGGCACTGCGCTCGCTTTACTCTTTGAGCGGCAGTGGGTTTCGTTATGGAAAAGTTTTTTTTACATTCAGTAAGCGTAAAGCGTAAAGCGTTCAGTGTGAAAAGTATTGCTACCGGCTTCTCCCTTCTTGAGCTTCTCATCGTGATTGCGATTATCGGGATCCTCGTGTCCTTGGGCACTGTTTCCTACTCATCGGCGCAGAAGAAAGGCCGAGACAGCCGCCGCAAGTCTGACC
>CAYNJY010000004.1:0-71068 GCA_964397755.1 uncultured Gammaproteobacteria bacterium | reverse complement strand
CATCAAAAAAAGCCCTTGCAAATCATCCAGTTGGTCCCGATTTAATCGGGATAATAACTGGAAAACTTACAAGGGCCTTCCAAAGGCGGTGCCACCTTGCTTTGCTAAAGCCACATCCCACACAAGCTTCCTTCTCGCCTTTTGGGTACTATTCGTACACGGCTCGAAGAGCGCTTCAGCGGGATAGTGTTTGCTAAACTCAATGATTCGTTAAGCAACCACTAAAAAACCGACCAGAGGTCGGTCAGCCTTAGCCTCATTCTTGACGAACTTTGCAAAAACGCAATATTCGTTGACAATCTTTTTACGGTTTTGCCTCCGTACCTGATTAGGGTCAGCTCCGAGGTTCCATCCACACCTCATCAACGCTTTTATTCACTTGTGCCACATAGTATACCACATCTGTCAACTCTTGTCGCGGGGACTACAGGAAATCAGAACCTATTTTCTGACTAGAGACGCCATCAGATGACCATAGTTTAATCATTTTCACGCCTATTCATTTTGCACGTACATGAGTACGTAATATAATTCGGCTGGAGCATATGAGCAGCGACAAAGAAAAAGGCAATAACAGCCTATCTTGAAGGGAATTTTTGGAAACTGCAGTGATAAGTATCTTGGCGCTCGCAGTACTAGACCAACTTTTAACCGGTGGGGAAATGAGACAACACGTCGAAGATTTAGCCCTTGGCGCTACGGGTGTCCATCCCCCTGAATTTCCTATGCTACCTCCTCTGAATCGATGCAATAATACCGGAAGACTCTTTGTTGTGGTGCATTTCGGCTATCTCGCCGACCAGGGATACCTACAAAGCGGATATGTTAATCCTGTAGAAGGCAGCTATCCCGTGTATTGGAAAAATACCCGTAATTTGATAACTGCACTATCTCAGAGTCGAGAGCCCGCCTTAATTGCTGTCCAAGATCGGGATTTTCAACGAAACAGGATTCCTTCTACGGGTTATAGTTCTCCCCTCGTTACTATCAACACAGAAGGAAGGCTCAAAAGGTATGTTCACACCAGATGGCTTACGGGAACAACATATCTTAAGAACAATCAGGGCCTTGGAACAATTTGGTGTAGAGACAGTTTGCTTTGCAGGCGAACAAGTCTACAGAAGGTACGGATGGAGTAAAGGCTGTGTCCTCGATGTCGTGCCATACTTTGAAAATCAATTTAATATAACGAGCGTTGAGGGATGCTTGTATCCTCTACTTCCTCCGAAACATCCCAATGATATAGAACGGCACCTGTATTCTCATCTGGTGCCCATTCCAAAGCCATAATCCCATTTTGTTATATTCATTATGACTTATCCAGACGAAGATAAAATATAAAATAGCCCGTATTTACGGGCTAAAGTTAGTTGGTTGTTTACCCTGATCCGTCAGCTGACGGACGAAGGGCGAGGCCTCCAAAAACTTAGAACCTGGTATCTAAAGACAACCGAAAAATTTGAACCGATATTTATTGAAGCTTTGCCTTGAATATACAAAATCCTCAAAAAATTGACTTTTCACACAAAACTTCTTTATTATTACTATGTTTAACAATTAATTAAGGAGCATTCATGAAAAAAAAGGTTAAACGCTCGATGCCATCTAGTGATCGTAACTATGCGATCCCAAAGGCACTTCCCGCTAGTAGCGATCTCATTGCCGCGATGGCAAAAATTGCGAAGAAAAAACGAGAAAATCTTTCAGCGCTGGTTCATCGAGTTCTACAACCCTATGTCGAGGTTGGCTACGCAATTGAAACAGTTTCCTATGGCCTCGTTACACTCCCCAGAACCACAGTTGATGTTTTGTTTAAGCATGTGCCAGATAGAGAATTTGAGAATGAAGGGTTCCAAGTAGGGAGAAAGGCGCCGCCAATGTTTCTTCGCCCATTTGGACGGTCAGCAGTTCAGTTTACTGATCTTCGTTTTTATCTTGAACACTTAAAGGATAAACATTTTAAGGTCTATCGAGTCTCGTTTCAAGACAAAGGGAACGGGTATTGGCGTTTGACTCTCAAGCACGAGCTCGGTCGGAAGTGGAGTATTTTTACCAAAGGCTACATCAAAGGATTGTTTCAAGATTGTGCTGTGGTCGACGGAGAACCAGAATTAACAAGCCTACGTGTAGTCTTTCATTTACACGAGCTACATGGTGATAGAGTTGTTACATCAAAACGCCAGTAGCTCCTTATATTTTTTTGCTTGCAACCCAAGAGTAGCCGCTCCTATGTTACCCAATCGTTCTCACAAAATAAGGTAAAATGCGTATTTTTATGGTAATAATTGTGTAATTAGATTACTCAATCAGTCTAAACTCTCTCGGTTGCAGGGGCTATTTATCCTGAGCTCGCCGAAGGACAAGAAATCAGTGAAGTTATTTAATTCACTTCGTTCATTCCGACTTCATTGTTTGAAAATAAATAGCTAATTGCTTTTTGATTACCCGCATTCCCATGCTTGTTTTGAGATATCGTTCTCTTGCTTCTGCGTCAGATTTTAACAGATATGCTTCGTAATAAATGAGCCTGAATGGAGCATAAGGAGCTGTAGAAAAGTTTTTCAAGGAATTATGTTCTTTAAATCGTTTTTTGAGGTCGGAAGTAGAACCTTTATACAGCCAATTGTTTTTCTTAAGTGATTGGAGAATGTAGACATAATACATTGGGGTTATTATAATTCGATGAGGACATTATGTCCCGATATCAAATTCGCTTCGCTCATATCATCGGGACACCGTCCTCATGAGGCTGGAACAAAAAGAACTCACTACATGGTGAGTTCTTTTTGTTTAATAGCCTCAGTTGCGGGGCTGGGGGTCGCACCCAGCCTAGGAGATTATGAGCCTCCTGTGCAACTGTACACTACCCCGCGCTACAAAACATGCCTAGTATACCAGAATTGCCTTTTAGCCTCAACTCTCGTACAATGAAGCGTACGCCAGCGTAGCTCACTGGTAGAGCAGTGCCTTCATAAGGCATTGGCAGCAGGTTCGATCCCTGCCGCTGGCACTTCGGCCTAAGAAGGCCTCAGTGCAAACACATGTCTTGTTTTGAGCGAGGCGTGCTCAAAAAAATAACTTCCACCACTTCTTCCAATTCGGTTCGTTTTCTTGTATTTTATCTTCCCCATTTGTCATTTGTAGATTTGTAGATTTGTCATTCGGCACCAGCACTATGGTCTCTCCTTCTTTCGCAAGCCCGAGCTTCTC
This sequence comes from uncultured Gammaproteobacteria bacterium, assembly GCA_964397755.1. Taxonomy (GTDB): domain Bacteria; phylum Patescibacteriota; class Microgenomatia; order UBA10105; family UBA927; genus CAYNJY01. The sequence continues at coordinate 67,858 of CAYNJY010000004.1, read as the reverse complement.
ACGGGCGATTTTCTCGACGTACTCCGGGCTCTGTGCCTCGGTCAGTTTGCGCTCGAGCTCCTCGCTGTCGGCTTTGAGCTTCCCGAGAACCTCCTCCCGCTGACGGACAATGTCACGCTTTTTCCAGAGCGAATAGATGGAACGGGAAAGGTTCACAATAAGGGTCAGGCTCACGAGCGTGACGACGAGACGGAAAAGGGGGTGGCGGAAAAAAATCATAGGCTTGTGCTCTGTTTTCTTCTATGATATTATAGGCTCTTGTCTATGGCAGTTGACCTGAAAACCGCGCACACCTCCTTTGTCGATTACCTCGGGAGTCGCCGGCGCGCCGCCGCAACCATCGTAGCATACAGCAAAGATATCGAACAACTCATGTCCTTCCTCACCAACATGGGGAAGAAGACTATAGCCGAGGTAACCCGCGAAGAACTTGAGGCATTCCTCAAAAAACTTGCCGCAGACAACTACACACCCAAGACGATTTCGCGAAAGATTAACTCGATGAAAACCTTCTACCGCTTCCTCAAGGCTTCCGGCGAAGCCACGGTGGATCCGGCGATGGAAATCGAGCACCCCAAGTACGAAGTCAAGCCACCGCGGATTCTTTCTAAACTTGAGTACCGCGCGCTGCGGGACGCCTGCCGGGGAGACGGCCGGATGTATGCGATTGTCGAGCTTTTCCTCCAAACCGGCATCCGCATCGGGGAACTAGCGAACCTGACGCTTCGTGATATCGGCGACAGTGAGCTTCACGTCGCTGTCCAGGAGGGCCACCCAGAGCGGAGCGTGCCGCTCAACAAAGCAGCCAAGGAAGCGATCGCCCGCTACCTTTCGACCCGAGGTAATCCGCCGGCTGGCGGACAAGCGAAAAACGGCGCGCTGTTTATCACCAAAACCGGCCGGCCGCTTTTGATCCGCAATATCAGAACCGCAATCGACCGCTACTTTCGGGTCGCCGGCATCGAGGGCGCCAAGGTCAATGACCTCCGTCACACCTTCATCGCCCATCACCTCATGGCCGGCACTCCCATCACAACAATATCCAAGCTCGTCGGCCACAAGCGCCTCTCCACTACCGAAAAGTATCTCGAGTATGTAAAAGGAAAACAAACAAGCAGCGTCAAACTCGACGAGCTGTAAGTGCGAGATTTCTTGCGCCCCACATGGGGAACGGCTTCCGGCTTGCCCCTGCCTCCTCAACTGACATACAATAGCTTCATGGACAAAGTGTACGACCCCAAAGCTGTCGAAGAATCTATCTATAAAATGTGGGAGAGTGGGGGGTACTTTGAGCCCAAAGTTCCAGAGGGCTCACCACCTGCTCCCTTCACCATTCTCCTTCCGCCTCCCAACGCCAACGCCGACTTGCACCTGGGCCACGCGATGTATGTGGTCGAGGACATCATGATCCGCTACCATCGCATGATTGGAGACCCGACCTTGTGGCTTCCGGGCACTGACCATGCCGGCTTTGAAACCCAGTATGTCTTTGAAAAACAGTTGGCCAAAGAAGGAAAAAGCCGCTTCGACTACTCCCGCGAAGAGCTGTACCAGATGATCTGGAACTTCGTGGCCGAGAACCGCGGCATGATGGAAAACCAACTTCGACGCTTAGGTTTTTCTCTCGACTGGAGCCGCTTCACGTTTACCCTTGATCCTCTGGTTGTTTCGATTGTCTACCAAACATTTAAAAAGCTCTACGACGACAGGCTCGTCTACCGGGGGCTCCGCTTGGTAAATTACTGCACGCGCTGCGGCACTGGCTTCTCGGATCTGGAGGTGAAGCACGCGGAGCGCACCGATCCGCTCTACTACCTGAAGTACGGCCCGTTTGTTCTGGCTACCGTGCGGCCCGAGACCAAATTCGGCGATACGGCGGTGGCCGTTAACCCGAAAGACAAACGCTATAAAAAGTGGGTGGGAAAGGAAGTTGAAGTAGAAGGCCTCATCGGAACGTTCACTATTAAGGTGGTCGCCGATAACGCAATTGACCCGAAATTTGGAACCGGTGTCGCCAAGGTGACTCCGGCCCACGACATGAAAGATTTCGAAATTGCCAAGCGCCACGATCTTCCCTTAAAACAAATCATCGGGTTCGATGGCCGTCTTACGAAAGAGACCGGTCCCTACGCGGGTCTCAAGGTCCCAGAAGCCCGAGAAAAAGTGGCTAGCGATCTTGCTTCCCGAGACCTCATGGACCATGTTGATCAAAACTACGTGCATAGTGTGGCTACCTGTTACAGGTGCGGCACGGTCCTTGAACCTCTTCCCCTTCCCCAATGGTACATCAAGGTCCGGCCGCTGGCGGATGCCGCAATTGCGGCCATCAAAGACAAAAAAACTTCCTTTGTCCCCAAGCGATTTGAAAAACACGCCATCCGCTGGCTGACCGACTTTCATGACTGGAACATCAGCCGGCAGATCGTCTGGGGCATCAGGATCCCGGCATGGAAATGCCTCAATTGCTCGAATCCGACCAATGGAACCAATCCGACCAATCAATGGAACAACGATGCAGTGAAACAATCTGACTGGATCGTGACGGAAGACGAAAAACCGGAAAAATGTCCGGCGTGTGGCGGCACCAACCTCGAGCAAGACCCTGATACGTTCGATACGTGGTTCTCTTCCGGCCAGTGGCCGTATGCCACTTTGCTTGCGCAAAGTGGAAATCCCAAATCCCAAGCACCAAATTCCAAACAAATTGAAAATTTCAAATTTCAAATTTCAAATTTGAGAACCAAAACCACGGGGACGGATTTTGATTACTTCTATCCCACCTCCGTCATGGAGACAGGGTACGATATCCTCCCCTGGTGGGTGTGCCGGATGATCATGCTCGGCCTCTACATGACTGGCGATGTGCCATTCCGAACGGTTTATCTTCATGGACTTGTCCGCGATGCCAAGGGACAGAAAATGAGCAAAAGCAAAGGCAATGTGGTCAATCCCCTGGAGATGATCGATAAATACGGCGCCGATGCGCTCCGGATTGCGCTCGTCTACGGCACTGCCGCGGGCAACGACCAGTCGCTATCGGAAGATAAAATCCGAGGGATGAGGAATTTTGCCAATAAACTCTGGAACATTGGCAGATTCATCGAGATGAATCTGCGAGCTCAAAACTCAAATGTCAAAACTCAAATGTATGATGAAAAGATGCATAAAACGCTAAAAAATCCAAACGATAAAAGAATAATTTCAGAGCTCAACATGCTCGCTAGTGGAGTGACGAAGGACATGGAGAGTTACCACTTCTCTGACGCGGCGCAAAAAATCTACGACTTTACCTGGCATACCCTCGCCGACGTCCATCTGGAAAAAAACAAAGATAGATTTAAAGAGGGAGACGTGCAAGCTCTGGCGGTTCTTCGGCACGTATTCTTAACAATCCTCAAACTCCTCCACCCGTTTATGCCCTTTCTAACGGAAGAACTCTGGAGCAGCTTGCCGCGCCAACACACTGACCCCCTCATCGTCTCCTCGTGGCCGGCGACGACTTCATTAGCGAAGTGACTCCGATGAGCCGGAGGGCGTTGATGGCTCGATCCCTTTTTCGCTCGTGCCTGCTGGAATCACGGGACCCACGGTTGTGACAACGACTTTAGCGAGAATTTCATCAAAGAGCACCTCATCCGCAACGAAGTTCGCCGTGACGCCAAGCGGCGTAAAATGATTGATCTCCACCGACGCGTTCTCGTTCAGTTCTACCATGACGCCCCGCATCTTTGAGAAGCTGTACCCGCTCACCGTCGCGCCGCTAAAATCGCCTGAGAACTCAACAGCCGGCCTGCCGGAAACGAGCCTCTGGCCTACGGTGAAGGCCTGACCGCGAAGGTCGCTTACAACCCGACCGCGATAGTCAGGGAGAAGCTGGCCGCTCCCACGCGCCGCAACGGTAAGGCGGCTGCCGCCGGGAAGGTACGTGCCCTGCGACGCGCAACTTGCTCCATCACAGACAGGCTCGAGCATGCTCGATGGCAACTGGTAGGAAATTCCCTCAACCGGGAGTTTCGTTGTACCGCTTATGACCCGGTAAATTTTCCATTGGGGCGGCTCTGGCGTCGGTGTCGGGGCTACTGTCACGCTCGCGCGTGGTGGTGGAGGAACTGCTTCTTCTGTCGTAAAACGCGAGAGGTAATCCGGCAATACCATGCCAATCCACACGCCGAACGTAAAAAGAATACCGAGAATGAGAAGTGTCTCGATGAATGCTATGAACGATCCTTTGCGCGGGCGTCCTGGCCCCGATTCAATCGGGGCTGGCGGAGCGTCTTCGACGATCGGCGTTTCCTCAATCGCTATGCCCTCTGGCGTTTGCTCTTGTGGGCTTGGCTGCAATTGTCCCTGCGTAACGTTCTTTTCTGTGTGCAGTGGGTCGTCCATGTTTTTATTCTTTCACCCGCACCTCATAACTGTCAACTCTCATTAGTGTCACTACGGGCAGTTTTTGGCTTTGCGCCAGCCGGCGGAGAGGGCTTCGCCCTCTATGCAAAACCAGCGTTCGCCTTTGGATTCATCGATTGCCGTCTTGTTATACGATCCGCAGCCGGGAAGGTGGTAGATCTTTTCTCCCTTTGAGCTAATATTACCCTTGATACTACAATCTGATGAACTACCGCCTACTACTGTTGGTGAAATTGTTACATTGTTAAATTGTTGTATTGTTGAAGAAGTACATCCTCCCCACAACCCGCGATTATTCTCCCGCGCTTCTCGCTCGGCAGCAAAGAGTCGCTCTTGGTTCTTCACGTCCGGCGGGTAGCTCGACGCGTGGGCAAAACCATTTCGAACTAGTGCTTCATTGATCATCACATCGCCAATGTAGATATATCGAAGTAACCGTCCGTAGCGATCAATCTCGGATACGTCCTTTTCAAGTTTTACTGTCCTCCCGTCTACCAGTCGTCTATTCTCTTCTTTCGCCTCTTTCCCAAAGCACTCAACAGGTTTTCGCGGATCCACCACCTCGGGCGTATCAATGCCGATGTAGCGAACCTTGCGTCCACCCTCAAGCTCGATCGTATCCCCATCAATGACGCGGCTTACACGAGCTTCTTCACGTGCTTTATCGGTGAGCACGCTGGTTGCGGTTGCTTCTTTGGTAACCTCCACCGATTTGTTTAACAGCCTGATTCCGGGGGTACGGAAGAAAGAAATGAGTTGACTTGTCCCAAAACCAACAAGAAAGATTGCCAAAAAAGTAAGGAGCTTGCGCATCCAGCCAATTATACAATCTCGTGCCCACAACCACCGCATCCACGAAAGCGACAAATCCACGCTATGGCGTGTCTTTGTCGCTTGGGGGTTCTACGCTCTCTCTAGGTACTCGCCGGTTTCGGTGTCGATTGCTATCACCTCTCCCTTTTTGATAAACAAGGGCACGGTTACCTTGAGGCCTGTTTCAATGGTCACGATCTTGGTGGCTCCAGAAACCGTATCGCCGCGGCTGCCCTCCTCGGCCTCGGTGACCGCCAGGCGGACTTTTTTGGGGAAGCGGATGCCGACAGCTTCTTCACCGTGAAGCAGAATTTGATACGTGTCGTTCGGTTTGAGGTACTGTGCGTAATCCTCGAGTAGGCCTTCCACAAGTCCATACTGCTCATAGGTCCGGTTGTCCATAAACACGTACGTGTCCCCTTCTTGGTAGAGGTACTGCATCTCGCGGGTCACAACCGGCACCTCCTCGACTGACTCGCCGGACTTGAAGGTAAACTCCTGCACCCGGCCGGTTTTGAGAGACTTGAGGCGAGTGCGGATAAAGGCAGAGCCCTTCCCGGGATTCACAAATTGCATCTCCAGTATCTGGTGCGGCTCATCTTTAAACTCAATACATATGCCTTTTCTGAAATTTGCTGTAGTAATCGTTGCCATAACAATAAAAATATCCCGCACGGGACACCTGTATTATCGCATAATGGTTCGTATAGATCCACTCCTTTTTTTCAGACGGTTGCTGATGTGCTGGTAAACCTTTCTGCCGGATATTTTGCCGCAGTGATTCTCGGATCAGCGCTTCTTTTTGTCGCGTTCCTCTTGGCCTACAAAGCATTCCTTACGTACCATCGTTCTTCTTGTTGCTAAACAACTCCTTTGCCGGAAAAAACAGGGTATCGGCAATGTCGGTAACATCGGCAAAGAGCATCACCAGCCGGTCAACGCCCACAGCTATCCCGCTACACTCTGGCAACCCGACTTTGAGCGCTTCGATAAAGTCGTGATCAAAATCGTAGGCTGTCTTGCCTAGTCTTTTTACTTCGGCAAGCTCTTTTTTGAACCGCTCCTCTTGTTCTCTCGCGTCGGTGAGCTCGCTGTAGCAGTCGCCCAGCTCCAAGCCCTCGATGTAAAACTCGAAGCGCTCGGCGAAACGCGGGTCAGAAGGTTTCTTTCGCGCCAGAGCCGCCATGGATCCCGGAAACTCGTACAGAATGGTAGGCCGTCCCCTCCCCAACTTTGGCTCGACTTCGTTGAGAAATATTTGATGAAAGAGTTCTCCCCACGTGGTCTTCGCCTCGACGTTATAGCCTTTCCCCTTGGCAATTCGTCGGGCAGCGTCTATGTCAAAAAATTCTTCAAGGTCTACGTGCGCCCATGTGGCACATGCCTCGGCCACCGTCAACCGTTCCCATGGAGGGGTAAGGTCCACCCGCCGCCCTTGGTATTCAAGGACAAACCCAGGTTGAGAAAGAGAGCGGGCGATCCGATTGAGCAGCTTCTCGCAGTCGGACATGATTTTTTTATAGTCGACACCAACGCGGTACCATTCGAGGATGGTGAATTCCGGGTTATGGAGCTTCCCGTAGATCTCCATGTTGCGAAAGCTTTTGGTGAGACTGTAGCAGTTGCCGAGCCCTGCAACCATGAGTTTCTTGAGTGAAACTTCCGGAGAGGTTGAGAGGTAGGCCTTCGTCGGTTTGCGATTCCGGTCAAACAGCGTTGTTTCAAACACATCAAGGTAGCTTTCTGCCGGCGGGTGAGAAATAAGAAGCGGCGTCTCTACTTCACGGAAACCGCCCTCGTCAAAAAAGGAGCGGATCGCCTTAACAACCTTTTCCCGGATAAAGTAGCGCTCCCAAAGCTCAGGCTTATCGAGCAGTCTACGCCATGCAGACATGGTGTACATTGTACGTCAGTGCCGGAGGAATGCGTAAGCATTCCGAAGTCCTGAGTCTTTCCGAAGGACAGGTCTTCACAGCAATCTGAGGATTTTGGCTTTGGCTTTGAGCTCGGTGAACCACGTCTGGATCTTTTCGCCGACGAAGTCTGCGGTGATTGTCTGGCGCGCTTCGTCGCGAAGTGCGGCTTCTGTCGTTGCCGTTAAACGCGCACGGTTGGTGGCGATGAAGGTGTCTATGTCGCTCTCGGTAATAACGAGATCACGGCTGAGGAGCTTTTCAATGGTGAGCTGCACGAGGATTTGATTTTCAAAGTCTTCTTTCGTCATCCCCTGGAGCCGCAGGAGGTCGTCGAGGTTGACTCCCGAGCCGAGGCTCTGGGTAAACTCGCTCGCTTTCGCGTCAATATCCGCCTGAATGACGCGGACACCGGCTTTTCGCGCTTCCTGAACGATGAGTGTTTCGCCAACCATGCCCTCAAGCGTCTGTTTGCCAAAGCGCGACACGAGGACGTTATTGAGCTGCCAGCTAAAGATCGGCCGGCCGTTGACAACTGCGGAAACGATCCACCCTTTTCGCGCCGCAACAAGGAGAACGAGAAGCACCACGAGGAAGACTGGGACTTTCCAGGACTTTGTTTTGGGGGCATTCTGAAAGCTTGGCATCACGCCCTCAGGAGCAGTTGGTGGAAGTTTGACGCGGAGCGCTTTTGACTTCTTTGACCGTTTTGTTTTCGGCATAGGCCGAAGGATACCACACTTCACGCCTGTGGGCAATTGGTGCTCTTTGTCTACGATTTCGGGGCGTTGTAGCGCGCCCCTCGATTTTTCCCACTTCGGACAAGGCGTCCTTCTCCCACAAGCGCGGCAAGGTAGTTGGTCGCGGTTTGTCGCGAGATACGAAACGTCTTCTGAAGCATTCCGCTTGTGACCGGATTCTCACGCGCAAGCTCGACTATTTCGGAAAGAATCTCCTCCCGCTTCTCTCTACGCACTTCAAGCGCTCGATTTCGGAGGCGTCTAAGTCTGTCGCCTGATCCCTCGCCGAGGCCCACCGGCGCTACTCCTCCCTCCTCGGCCGCTTGGGTAACTGGCGAGCCTATCGCCTCTTGTGATTGACTAAAAAATGGCGTCGGATCTACATAGCCGAGGTAGCCGTTGTTTAGGTCATAGCTCTCCGGCCGGATGCCAAAGTGGAGGTGCGGACCGACCGCGGCGCCAGTCTGCCCGGAGTATCCGAGAAGCTCTCCTTTGGCAACCGCCTGCCCTGTAGCAACCAGAGCTTGTGACAGGTGGCCGAAGATACTCTCCCCCCACGAGTGGGAAAGCCTGATTGAGATCCCCCAGTCTCCATCGTCACCAACTTGCAACACTGTACCAAAATCAGAAGCGAGAATCGGTGTGCCCACCGGCAGGGCGAAGTCAATCCCGTGGTGGCCGGCGATGCCCCATTCCTGGAACTTCTGGCCAAGGGTTGAGTCGCTCGGGCTACTTCCGAAACCCAGGCTTATTGGGTAATCGCCGGCAAACGGCAGCCGCAGGAACACGTCCTCCATAATGCCTATTTTCCACCATTTTAGGCATTTGTGCAAACGCCTCGCCTCCAAAACTCTCTTTGTGGTATAAACAGACACATGAGAAACCCTCGAGCTCGATTCAAAATGATTGCCTCCTGCTACCCTTTCTTCATCAAGAACAAGAAGATTCTTCTCGCCCGGCGCAGAAACACCGGCTACGCGGACGGCATGTACAGCCTGCCGGCAGGACACGTTGAGGAGGATGAGTCGCTGACCGACTCTTTATGCCGCGAGGTGCGGGAGGAGGTAGGCCTTTCTCTCAAGCCCTCGAGCCTAACCCTTGTCCACGTCATGCACCGAAAAGAGTTTGACATCCGCATGGATTTTTTCTTCCATGTATCGTCGTGGAACGGAACGCCTTCTATCTGCGAGCCGGAAAAGTGCGACGACTTGCGATGGTTCCCATTGAGCCAACTCCCACGAGACACTGTCCTCTATATTCGCGCCGCAATTGAGGCGTACCAAAAAGGAGTATTCTTCTCCGAGCGCGGGTGGTAAGATAGAGCGTACGCGTATGAACCTTAAGGTGTTCTTCGGCTCGCTCGCAACAGTGATTGCCCTCTTTTCCTACATCCCCTACTTCCGCGACGTTTTTGCCGGCCGCACGAAACCCCACGCGTTCTCCTGGCTCGTGTGGGCTGCCATCACAACCATAGGATTCTTCGGTCAGCTGTCTGGGGGTGCTGGTTCCGGCGCATGGGTGACCGGGTTCACCGCTATTGCCTGCACCGCAATATTTTTCCTTGGGACTTCCCGGGGTGAACGAACGATTACTCGCTCCGACTGGTGGAGCTTGATTGGTGCCGGTAGTGCCCTTGCGCTCTGGTTTCTCACCAAAGGTCCGCTTCTCTCCGTCATCCTCATTACCCTTGTTGATGCGCTTGGGTTTTTTCCAACCTTCCGCAAATCGTACGTCAAACCCCACGAGGAGACACTCATCACCTATGCAATAAGCGGTCTCAAGTTTCTTATCGCCTTTTTTGCTTTGGAGAAAGTATCACTCGTCACAGCTCTCTATCCTGTGTACCTTGTCTGTGCGAACTGGGCTTTCGTCGCAATGCTCCTTCTTCGAAGAAACGTCGTTGCTACGGCCAGGTGAGACCCCACATCTGACATGGTAGAGGCTCACGCGGCAAGAAGGAGAACGCCAGTGAACATGAAAATCGTAGCGGGAAGTCGGGCCGTAACTCTCTCCTTGAGGAACGCGTGCGCAAGGAGAATGGTAAAGAGCATATTCAGCTTAAACACCGCGGTCGCGTAGCCGACGTTGGTCAAGGTGAACGCGGTGAAGGCGGCAATTTGGGAGAGTGTCGCAAGAAGGCCAGTAACAAGCACAACCGGCGCAATACTCCAAAGCTTGGAAACTTGGCTCCTGGTTCTCCTTGCAACCACCGGAAGCAGCCCGAAAAGGATGATGCTCCCGCTTCCCAAGGAGAGAAGAGGTGGGTTTGGCGGAACTGAGTTGGCGAGCGCGAGCTTTTCCAATGTAGGCGTCAGCGCCCAGATGCGTAGACGACAAGCATATACCGGACGCTCTTTCTGCCAAACAGCCGAAGAAGAGAAACATGGGGCCGCTCTTTCCCTTCTCGACCAAGCAGAGACGCCCCAAGCCCAATAAGTACTATCCCCACTATCCCGGTAACACTCGGATACTCCTTGAGGGTGAGGCTGGAAACGAAGGTGACAAGGAGCGGATTGAACGCCGCAATCGGCGCGAGGAACGAGATATCTTCCATAATTAAGGTCTTAAAAGAAAGAATTGTTGTCACAATATTGAGGAGTCCACTCCCGAGCATTCCTACCCAGAACATCGGCTCAAGCGCCATCGGTCGATACCAAAAAAAAACAATAAGCGCCTGAAACGGCAAGGCTGCGATCATCTGCCCCAGGGCAACGATGGTATAGTGCGTCCGGCGCGTCAGGTGCTTAAAGATCACCCAATTGATCGAGGTGACTACCGCGGTCGTCAAAGCAAGAGGTATCCACATATGCTACACCCGCGAAGCGGGACAGAGCCTGTTGAGGACACATGAGGCGCAGTTGGGATTTTGGGCGCGACACACTGCCCGGCCGTGGTCGATAAGGAGGTAGGTGAGCTTAAACCAGTCAATTCGGGGAACGACATCCATAAGCTGCTGTTCTATTTTGACCGGATCGGCGTCTTTGGTGAAATCAGGATTCTTTTGCAGGGGGCCCCTTTTAAAAACAATGAGTTTCTTCCCCCCAATCGTACCAAGATCGACCAATCGCAGGCGCTGACTGAGGCGCAGGACGTGGGTGTCAACCGCAATCCCCTCGACCACGCCAAAGGCGTTGCCGAGGATGATGTTGGCGGTTTTACGCGCCACGCCAGGAAGAGTGACGAGCTCAAGCATTGTTTGAGGCACTTTGCCGCCGAATTTTCCTTTGACAAGCTTTGCCGCGGCGAGAATGTTCTTGGCTTTACTGCGAAAGAAGCCTGTGGACTTAATGTCTTGCTCAAATTCGTGTGGTTGCGCATTCACGTAGTCTTCAAGGGTTTTGTATGTGGCAAACAGCTTCTCCGTAACGCGGTTAACCACGCTATCGGTGCACTGGGCGGAAAGGACGACTGCCACCAGAAGCTCCCAGGGATTGCCGTAGCGGAGTATGATTCTCGCTCGTGGGTATTCCCTCTTGAGACATTCAATTACCTTCCGTGTCCTTGCTTTTCGCGCCTCAACAGATTCACCTCTTGCGCTTCCTGTCATAGCTTCCTACACTATATCATAGGATGAAGCTAGAATTCCCGCAGTATCCCCGAATTTTCTCCGCACTCCTTTCAAACAAGCGCGTATCCAACCTTGGAAGACTTATCCTCTGGCTCTGCCTCGCGCTCCTCATCGCGATCAACGTCCGCGTACGCTCTTCCTCCGTTGATCCGTTCATGGCCAAACGGATGGGTGTGCTTCGCGAACCGTACGCGAGGGAGCCCCACGTCGAATACGCCGCTACCCTCTTTCAGAAAGGACTTCTCTATCTTGCCAGGCGAGAACTTCTCCTCGCAGAGGAGGGCTTGTCGCGCGTGGAGTCATTGACTGATCAGCCTGTCCTTGGCGCGTCAGCTCCTCCATTTGAGTTGCTTACTCAATGGGAGCGTGAGCCGCTCCAAATCGCCAAGGCGTATGAATACTGGGAGTCTGTCGTTCGGGAGAAACCAACGTACGTACCTGGCTACGTTCGGGCAGGAGCTGCCGCCTACCAGCTAGGGAAGCTATCCGAAGCAAGACAGTACCTTACTCAAGCCGTACAACTCGGGTCGGATGATGCGCTCGCACTGTCGCTTCTTAAGGAGCTTTCTCTTTAACCTTGTTTTTGTTCCTGCTCTTCTTTCTTTGCTTCCTCTGCTTTTCCTTCATTCTTCGCTCCTTCTGCTGGCGCTTCTCCTCCTGCGGGAGCTACCTCCCCCTCGGCCGGGGTGGCTGCTGCCGCCGCAGCAGCTTCTACCGCTGCCTGTTCTTCCGCCTCTTTGCTGACCAGCGCTCCAACTTTCACAACGGGAAGGCTCACGTCGGTCACGAGTGTTACTCCTGATGGTACCTTCGCGTCAGCCACCTTGAACTCTTGGTTAACGGCGGCAAGTGTTGATACGTCAAGAAAAAATTTTTCTGGGAGGTCAGTCGGGAAGGCTTCTACCTCAAGTTCTGTGAGGAGGGTCAAGAGGACGCCCTGCTTATTAACCACAGCCGGAGACTCACCAATGAATTCTATCGGCACTTTAGCGCGCACCTTTTCTTTGAGGTCAACCTGAAAAAATTCTACATGGAGGATGTTCCCATGGACTGGGTGTTTCTGCACGCTGTGGATAAGGACCGGGCGGACATCGCCGGCAACGGAAAGCTCTACCAAACCAGTTTCTCCTGCCTCGCCGTAAACTTTTGCAAAATCAGAGGCTTGTACCGACACTGACGTGCTGGATACTTTCTTCCCGTAAACGGTTGCCGGCACCTGACCACCAGCGCGCAGCTGTTTCACTTTTCGACCAACGACAGAGCGTTTCTCTGCTTTGAGCGTGTGTTTTTTCATGGCTTAACAAATGTAAGCGCGATTGTTGCGTCGCGCTCAAGAGTTGTATTGTACGTGCGTTGCGCGTCTTTTGCAAGGAACGCGTTCTGTTCGTGTATGGCCCCTCCTGCGCTTCCTCCCAACGACTCCACCTTCCAAAATATCGGGTAGCGAAGGACCGTTCTCCATGATGTGTTCATAAATCCGGCTTGTCTCCTTATAAAAAGGCGGTACGTCGAATCGCGCTCCTCGGAGAACAAGGGGCGGCCCCGTTCGTACGTGACGTCAATGGCGCGCTCCGCCTGCGGCTGGACCTCGAATGCAACGCCGACAGCAACAGACTCTCCGCTGACAGCCGAAAGCTCAGCGTATGGCAAGGGTGATGGTTCCTTTTTTCGCGTGTCTCGAAAGGGAAGAGTGAAGTTATCGACCTGTACCTGAATCCTTCTCGCGTCGTTCGGCAAATAGACTCGTGTGTATACTTTGTACAAACCTCCGGTAATGCCTGCGTCTACGGCCGCATCATTCTTGTATGACAGGACGAGCTGACGTGAAACATCGCCGGCGGCAGAGATAGAAACCGTATCGAGAACGTTTCTCGATACAAAATAGTTTGCTTTATTGACGCCCAGATTCGCCTCAACGACAGAAACGAAATCTGGATAGCACCGCGCACCGTCACCCTGACATACCGTCTCAGCAGTCGGCAGACTCCCCGACCACCCGTAGCGAGTAACGAGCGCTTGGAGATTTTGGTCTTGGAAATACAACTGGATATCCCGAGACGCAAGTCCACTCATGAGCTCCCGTAAGAGCTGAATTGACTCGTCTTCCTTCAAATGAGTGATGCGATCGAGGAGCGCGGTTGCTAAACTTCCTAAAAAATCTTTCTTTTGCGTCGACCCAGGAAAAAAATCCTTGTTGGTATACACGACTGACTTTGCAAAAAAATTGTCTGCTGAAATTCGATCACCGTAGTCAACGAGTTCGATCGGTCCGGTAAACCGAAGAAGGCGCAGGATGAGCGGCAGGCTTATACCGATGACGCCGCTCGTGTCGCGATCTGTCTCTTTTTTGTAAAACCATGCAGCCATTCTCCCGCTTTCCGAAAAGTCTGGGTCCCAGTTGCTATCCCTGAGATACCAATGTTCTTGACCCAAGAGTTCTCGGATCGCTTGCGGCGGGTCAACGTGCCCCCGAAGCTGTCCGTCAACGACGTAGACATCCTCTATCTTCATTTCACCGATAACCCCATCCACCAAACGCACCGCCATGAGGCTGCCGATAAATCCACCGGTGGGCCGGAGCTCCATGCTGTTTTGAAAAAGTACAAGGTACTCCTGACCCTCACGCACCCCAGCAACATGCGGATACAACCCAAGGAGGTGATTCGCGGTCTCTACTCCCTGGCGCACAATTGAGGCCTGGCGTTTGAAATCAACAAGCGCCTTGCCTAGTGGGCCTATGGAAATCGGAAATGGTCGATCTCTAAGTAGGCCGTCAAGGTCTCCCTGGAGGAGAGAAAGCTCTGTATACATCGCGTCAACTTCCGACCGGAGAGCGTTCATCCGGGCAACCGTCGGTACGGGGTTGGTCGTCGTTTGCTTCGGAGAGACGAAGCCCGCAAGCCCCTCTTGCGACAGTGAAAAGAGCGCAATCGCGCGGTTCTCTGTCTCGCCGATACGGCGAAGAAAAACAAGCACCCTCTCTTGATTCTTCACAAACCCGTCGAAGAAGCTCGGGGGGGATACGAAGGATGCTGCGCCAAGAAGCCACCGCGCTCCGGCAACTCCCCCGTTACCCATTGCGAGAAAGGTCGCTCCCAGCCGCACTTTCCCAGACACAAGAAGGCGAGCGCTCGCGGCGTACGAGCCAATCCCGATACCCAAGAGACCGAGGTACAAGAGCGGAAGAAAAATCGCAAGTCCAACCGCAAGGACGCGGAGGTTCGGTTTTAAAAAGGGGAGAGGTGCCTGTTTTTTTTTCTTGTTGTATAGTTCGTTGAGGAGGAGTTCGACGCGAGTTTCATCGGGGGTCTCCTCCTCACGTTTTGCCTGTTCTGGCTGTCTAAACTGCTTCATGTCAAACGTGTGATGTTTTCGGGAGTTATGAATTTTTCCTTTTCCGGTAAAGAAAAACTCAAAAATATCTCTGGCGAGACCCGGCGTAAGTGGTTGTGGATCAATCAATACTATTTTTGTTTTGCGGTCAGGAAAGAGATACCCGTCTTCCGGCGCCCCCCCGTAGATAATTGCAAATTCTTTTTCTGAAGAGGCGGAGGTGGCAGAAAAAATTTTATTCACGAAGTGATACGTACCGCAGACGATATGATACCTGACTGGTTTTTTGTCGACGGCGCGCGTAACCACCTCACACCCGTGAGCCGAAAGAAATTCCCGAAGGATATGCGTCTCCGTTTCGTCCTCTGCCTCAAGAAGTACCACCGGAAAGTCTTCAGATGTGTCGCGGACAAGTTGGTGTTCAGCAGGCGACATACAGAGGATGTCTCGTCGCACAAACGCGGCGTTTGCGTGATTGTATTATGGCAGAAAGGCTGGCCGAAAACAACGGATTTTTGATTATTACACCTCGCGCTTCCCCTAACACGCCTCGTGAGCCGGTGAATGACCGCCTGGTACGTAACTATGTAACCAAAAAACTAGTAACTTTTGTCGTCGAGGGCTTGGTTAACGAGGAAGTCCGCGCGGCTATTTTCCTCTCGGGAGACGACAGCGTATCGCACCTCTCCCCCTATCTCCGCCTCAAGCAAACGAACCTTTACTAAAAGCTCCCGCAGTGTTGGGTCCTTTACCTTAAATCGCCCATTGAGTTGTTGCACCACGAGGTTGGAGTCTACATAAAAATCAATCTCGATTTTTTCTTTCGGGTTTAAATCACTACGTGGTCTTTCATCTTTGATGTGTCGTAAGGCCTCAATCACCGCGGTATACTCGGCGACATTGTTCGTCGCCTCCCCGATCCTTTTCCCAAATTCAATGACCGTATGTGATAGTTCTATGACCACGCCGACTGCGGCAGGGCCGGGGTTTCCCCGAGCGCCACCATCGGTATGAACCACAATGTTCATGTTTGTTTTGTTTTTAAAAGACGCCCCAGCAGCGCAACCAGCACAATGGCCTCTGTTACAAGAGTAATCCACGCTGAAGCGAGGTATCCAAACTTCGAAACGAAGAGAAGATTGAGAACGACGTTCGCCGCCATCGCCGCGCCGTAAATCCAGAGGAGTGCTGCCTGCTTTTGAAGAGCAATAACCCCCCACATCGCGACAGCCGAGATAAAAAAGAGAGGAAAAGACAGCGAGAGAATCCGAAGGGGACGAATACTCGCAGAAAAATCTCCGCGGATGAGCGGCAAAAGGGGAGCACCAAACCACGTAGCGACGGCGGCAAGAACGGACCCTGCGCCCAAAAAAAGAGCCGTTTGACGCAAAATTCTTAGCATCCGGCGACGGTCGCTCCGCGCTTTGAGAAGGAGCGGATACGTGGCGTTCATGACAAACGTCGGGATCACGAGCGGCACCTCAAATACTTTGTACGCAAGCCCGTAGATGCCGACCTCGTTTGTCGCGCGAAACAAGGTCAGAATGACGCTATCTGCATGAGAGAGAACAATCGTAAAAAGGAGCGTGATTCCAAGAGGCGTCGAAGAGGCAATGAGCTCGCGCATCTGCCGCCAGTTCCAAGAAAACCGCAGTGTTCCGACAAGCCTCCGCGCGATGGCGATACTGACAGTTGCCATAACAAAACTTCCCGCGAGGATCGAGAGGCTTCCGGCAAAAGCGGCCGGTACGGCTGTCTGTCTCATGAGAAAGAACGCAAGAAGTATCGAGACAACAGCGCCGACACTCACGGCGGCTGTTGCGTAGTCGTAGCGAAGCTCTCGTTGAAACGCCGCGTTTGCGGTAGTGAGAAGGGACTGGAAAAAAATCGTCGGGGCGAAAAGGGCAATACCTGTCCGAACAAGGGGAGTATAGCCATCGGTTGTCCCTCTGGGAAAAAGTCCGAGAAGGAGAATGGCACCGCCAACAAGAAACACGCTGCCCGCTGTGCGGACCGTAAAAAGAGTCTGCCACCACGCCCGAGTATCTTTTTTCTGAAGCATCACCGCATTGAGACCAAAATCTGCTGCCAAAAAAAAGAACGACGCGTAGGTCGTAATTTTTGTGAAATCTCCGTAGCCCGAGGCGCCGGCGCGGCTGGCAACAAGTATGCTGATAAAAAATACTGCCCCGGCGCTGACGAGTTTTGTGCCAAGCTGGGCAATTGTGTTGCGTACGATGAGACGGCGAATGGGGCTTCCAAGGATCGTTTCTACCATCATGGCGTCATTGTAGCATGAGAGAGTTTGAGACTAGGGGGCAGAGAAGAACGAGGGGTATACGAGAGGGCAAGGAGAACGGTGAACAGCAGCTGTCCCTGCTGGAGGGTGAGCGGGTAGTGGTCGACGAGACCGAGGAGAAGAAAAGTGATACAAGGAGAATGAACAGATTTCCTCGTGCTACGCCAGACTAACAGAAAAAAAAGCGCTAAACCCACACTCCCTGTTTCCGATAGAACCAGGAGGTAGATATTGTGCACGGGCTGAAGAAAGTACACCTCGCGAGATGGGAGAACGTCCGGCAACCGCACCAAGAAGTTTCCTAGCCCGACGCCAAAAAGGGGGGAGCTAGACCAAAGTTTTATGGCAGCTGCGTTGAGCTGTTGACGAACCACAACAGATTCTTCGTTGGGAGTGATACGTGATAGGTGATAGGTGATAAGGAGGGCGGCAAAAAAACCCACAAGAAAAATAGTTGGCAACAATTTGAAATTTGAAATTTGAAATTTGAAATTCGCAACCGTTGCCACGGTTGCGAGTGCTCCAACCACGATCGCACTCCGACTAAAAGACAACATGAGCGCTGCCATTCCGAAAAGCACAACTAAGCCGTAGTAGATTTTCTGCCACCTAGGATTTTTTTCTTTCCTATTTTTTGACACTGTGGCAATGTGACAGTGCAACAATTGAGCGGTTATGAGCGGCAGTGTTGCCGCGAGATATCCGCCGAGCACATTCGGGTGAGGGAAGGTGGCGTAGGGCCTCAATGACCAAGAAAGGGGAATGTGCGCAATGCCCGGAGTATCCGCCGAAAACGTCCGCTCACCCAAAAACCAGAATGCCCCGCCGACGGAATGCTGCAGCGCAAACTGCGCAATGGCAAGAAGCGATGAATACAAAACCCCGAGCGATAAGCAAAAAGCGACAAGCGAAAAGTTCGGCTTCGTCTTCACAATATACCACCCAACCATCAGAAGCTCCGAAACTTTCACCAATGTATACATCGCAACCGGCGGATTTGTTGCAATAAACACATTCATAACTACCGATGCTGTCACTCCCACCAACCACAGGCGTTTTGTTTGAAACATTTGACTTTTGATCTTTAGGATTTGTTTGGAAATTGGGATTTGGGATTTGGGATTTCCTCGCACCCACTGGACAACCCTCGATGCCAACCAACATCCGACGGTCAAAAAAACAAGAAGGTCAGTCAAAAATATTGTGGGCGCGAGGTAGTCCACTCTTCTCCCCAATACCATCGCCCAGTCGGGCCAGAAGTGAAGACCCAGTTGGGTCGGCAGAAAAATTAGGAGTAACGCAAAAAAGAAACGGTGGTACATCACTAGCGCTATTATAGCGCCTTCGGCTTGACGATGAGGACGCGTCCGTCGCCTTCACCAACTGACTCTGTCGCTACCCGGTCATCGCCGGAAAGCGTGAGGTGGATGACGCGCCGCTCGGACGGGGAGAGGCGGGTCAGCTCAACGGGTCTGCCGAGCGCAAGCGCGCGCTCGGCAGCTCGCTGGGCCACGTGCATGAGCGCCTCTTCTCGCTTCTCGCGGTAATCACCGACGTTGACATAGACCTTCACCCAACTCCCGATCTCTTTCGACACCATGATGGCGAGGAGAATCTGAAAACTCTCAAGGGTCCTGCCGTGGGTGCCGATAAGAAGACCTGTTTCTTCTGTCTCAATGTGGACACGCAGTGCGCCGGTTTCGTCCATCGTGCTATCGACGCTCGCGTCGATAGCCAGTCGGGCGAGAAGGTCCTGGGTTAAACTCTTTGCTGTCTCCGCCGCTTCCATAGAATTAGTCCACATTATACGTCCGCCTTCTTGTTTTTCAAGAAGTGCACTACGGGCTCCAGCCCGCCGGGTCCAGAAACCTGGTACTGCTGAACTATGGCAAGGACACTGCTGACCGACCAGTAGAGCGCAAGCCCCGACGGCCACTGCGTACCAAAGAGCAGAAACATGAGCGGAAACATCCACATCGTTGAACTTTGCGCGTCGGCAAAACTTTCCTGGAAGTCTTTTTTTTCTTTTCTCTCGGCCGGCTTGTCTTCTTTTCGAACTTTCGGGGCGGTAGGCATCATCATTTTCATCTGGATATACTGCGTCGCGGCCGCTAGCATAACGAGAACCCCCGGAAGCAGTATCGGAGAGCCGGCAATCCGTATCGCATCGGGTTTCGCCATGTCCCACACCCAGAAAACCGTGTTGATGTTTACCCCTTTCGTAAGAATCTGATTGATCGCGCCAAGAAGACCAAAGAGCACCACAATCTGAACGATGCTCGGCAGACACCCCGCGGCCGGGTTGACGCCGTGCTGTTTAAAAAGCTCCATCTGCGCCCGTTGGAGCTTCGCTTTGTCTCCTTTGTGTCTCTCTTTCACTGCGTCGAGGTGGGGTTTAATGTCGGCCATCTTTTTACTCAAGGCCAGTTGCTGCTTGATGACCGGGTAGAGAAGTATCCGCGAAAGCGCCGCAAGGACAATAATGGTAGTGCCCAGGTTTTGGAACGCGACCGTGTGGTAGATCATGAGGATAAATTGGAAAAAGAGTTGCTGCATGGTTTACCTCGCTGGCACGGGGTCATGGCCGCCAGCCGCCCATGGGTGACAGCGGAGAACACGCTTGGTCCCCAGCCACAATCCGGTCATTATACCATAGCGGCTGACCGCCTGATACATATACTCGCTGCATGTTGGCGAATACCGGCACGCGCGGTCCGTGAGGAATAGGAACTTCAGGATCCCGCTTTCAAACGAGAGGTGGCGCTGGTAGAAGCGGATAGCGGCAAGGATGAAGTGTTTCATTGTTCCCTTGTTCCATTGTGAAAAAGGTGCGCACGGCGAAGGAGTTCTTCGAGGTTTCTTTGCACGTGCGGTTGACTCACATCGCCGAACGGCTGTCTCGCCACAATGACCGTATCCCACCCGGGCGTTAGGCGAGGGAGAAGCAGCCGTATGGATTCGCGAACAAGACGCTTGATGCGGTTGCGGCCAGCGGCTCGTTTGTCTGCTTTCGCTGAAGCAA
The DNA here is from genome assembly GCA_964397755.1 of uncultured Gammaproteobacteria bacterium. Taxonomy (GTDB): domain Bacteria; phylum Patescibacteriota; class Microgenomatia; order UBA10105; family UBA927; genus CAYNJY01. The sequence goes on along the minus strand of CAYNJY010000004.1, from coordinate 47,763 downwards.
TGATCGCAAAGCGGGAAACGGCACGGCTGTTGCGCACATAAATCAACTGCGTGGTTCTATCCGCGACACGAAGCGTGCTAAGTAAAACATTTCTTATACCAGGAGCCGGAAGTCGGTAGGGCTTGGGGAGCATGAACTAAACAGTCAGCCGCTGACGACCGCTAAATCTTCGGCGCTTAAGCACCTTGCGGCCGTTTCTGGTACTCATGCGGGCACGAAAACCGTGTTTCCTTTGGCGCTTTAACTTTTGGGGCTGATACGTGCGTTTGGGCATGGCCTTAGTATACACAAAAAAGGACGAGTGCAACAAGACAGAGGGAATTTTGGTAGTATTGAGGAATCCCTTATGCTCAAACCAACGCAGGTGGCGACTGAAGCAGCCAGTCAGACAGGGAAATACCTCGCTTCGGCAATCCGCCGACCCCACAGGGAAACGGTGAAGGAGGAGGGTGTCCACCCTGACATCGTTACCGAAGTAGACATCCGATCAGAAAAACTCATTATCCAGATCATCCACCGCTCCTTCCCCGCCGACGCTATCCTCTCGGAAGAAACCAGCCCCACAATCGACCCCAAGAAACATGCGCGCCTCTGGATCGTCGATCCGATTGATGGCACGATCTCCTTTGCTGCCGGCCTGCCGTTTTATACCGTCTCGGTCGCGTACGCTGTAGACGGCGAGGTAGTTTCCGGTGCTTTATACATGGCTGACACAAAAGAAATCCTCTGGGCGGAAAAGGGCAAAGGCGCGTTTGCCGGCAAAAAACCAATCCGTGTTAAAGATTTGCCGTGGGAAAAGAGCATCATCGGCTTTGATCAGAGCATCCGCAAGCGCAAACTTGCCATGTTTAAGCTCGCGCCGCCTCTCTCGCTCGAAGTGAGATTCCTTCATATGTCCGCCGGTGAAGCGTACATGCTCGGCCAGGTTGCAAAAGGGAATTTTCAAGGGATGCTTGCGATCTATCCCTCAGTTTGGGATTTTGCCGCAGGAATCCATATCATAAGAGAGGCGGGTGGAGTCGTGACGGACTTCCTTGGTCGCGACTATCCGCTCTTTACCGAATCCGGCCATATTGCCTGCGCACCAAAAGTCCTTCCTCATGTCCTCAAGCACACCCGGAAAGTGGCGAAATATTTTATAGGGCGGTGAAAGATGACGAGCGGGCGCCTGTCGCGCTCGGCAGCAAAGCAGGGGTTGAAAAATACCAAACTTTTCAGCAAGCCGCTTAAGAAACTCAATAAACCACAGCCCGTCAGGCCAAGACGGAAAAAGTTATAGAATTCGTTTGTAATCGGAGAGCGTTCGAATAAACCCGCTCACCTTCAACCGGGAAAATTGTGAACGCTTATTTATGCCATTTAAGAATACGTAGCACTGCATGCTAGCTCGGCGAGCAGCTTGGACCCCAACCACTGAATCCTCAACCACCGCACGTTCGCTCGGTTTCACCCCCAATTTTTTCGCCGTACGAAGATAAATTTCCGGATCTGGTTTGTGCTTGGTGATCTCATCACGAGAAACAATACGGTCGAATTTTTTAAAAATTTTGAGATGGCGAGTTACTTCCGCAATCGTTTTCATCAAACTCATGGAGGCAGGTGCTACCTTCGGTGCTCCTTTGTAACCAGCTATGAATTTAATTGTAGGAGGTACGGGTTTAATGTATTTCAAAAGATGTCCCTTAAATTCCTTGGTGTATGATTCATAAATTTCCTCAACGAGCGGCTTTGTGGGTCGCGGCTTGAGTTTCTCCAAAAATTTGTGTGTTGTGCGGCCGATGAGCTGGGGGAACTTGCTTTTTGGAAGAGGTAATCCTTTCTGACGAAATACCCGTTGGAGCACCGTAAATTGCCCCTGATCAGATAAAACAATGACGCCGTCAAGGTCAAAAATAATCGCTTTTACCATAGAGCGGGGGGACTATACTCCCTTCTCAAGCCGTATCAAAACTGACAAGGATAAAATAGGCCAATACAATTATGGACAACAGCAAACACGCCAAAAAGAAGCCATATGAAAAAGATGTATATGGGGGTGATGAAGTATCTCCTGCTGGTCGGTCGCCCCTTGACAGGTGTGGATATCTTATCTACTATGTGGACGGTTTATCCCCACCCCAACTCCCTGCCTTACTAGTTTACCTATGGACCTGCACCAATTATGGAAAGCGGTTTTGGCAGAAATTGAGCTGTCGGTAACCAAACCCACCTATCAAACCCACTTTGCCCACACAAGACTTATCTCGCTTGCGTCTCGTGTGGCGACCATTGGTTGTACAAGCCCTCTCATGCGAACGCTTGTTGAAACTCGCTACTACGGCCTCGTTAAGACCCTTCTTGATGCCCGAACGAAACAAAATACAAGCTTGCTTTTTATCGTCTCTCCAAAAAAAGACGACGCTTCCCAAAAACCTCCTGGTCCCCTTTTTGAAACGGCCATCCGCTCTCCTCAAGAGGAGATATCCTCGGCCGCTCGCCGGCTCCACTTACAGGAAAACCTCACGTTTGACAATTTTGCCGTCTCCACAACCAACCAACTCGCGTACGCTGCTGCTACAGCCGTAGCAAAAAGCCCGGGTACCGCTTACAACCCGCTGTTTCTCTACGGGGGCGTTGGTGTGGGAAAAACACACCTCATGCAGGCGGTTGCAAATGCGCTTCTCGAAAAACGGCAGTCTACCCGGATCGTCTACTGTATGGGAGAGGAATTTTTAAACGAGATTATTGAGGCAATTCAAACAAAATCTGCACGCCTGTTTAAACAGAAATATCGAAGCGCGCGGCTGCTCATGGTTGACGACGTTCAATTCATCGCCGGTAAGCAAACCGCCCAGGAAGAGTTTTTTCACACGTTTAACGCTGTTCTCCGTGAAGGAGGCCAAATTATTCTCACATCTGATCGCTCGCCGTCAGAAATAAGCAAGCTTGAAGATCGCCTGCGCTCTCGCTTTGAAGGAGGCTTAGCCGCCGACATTTCCCCCCCGGATTTTGAGCTACGCGCTGCAATTATTAACATCAAATCAAAAGCACTCGGCCTCTCTGTCCCCCCAGGCGCCGCACGGCTCATCGCAGCAAACATTACTGACACGCGCGCGATTGAGGGCTTTCTGCGCCGACTCAGCACCGAATCAGCGGCGCGAGGCCAAAACATTGACGAGCACCTTGTGTCCATCCTGCTCAACACAAAAGGGGTGGCGGTACGTGATCCAGCCAACAGGGCGCGCCGCGTTGATGCCCACGAGGTTTTAACCGCCGTTGCAAGTGTTTTTGGTCTTAAAACAACAACCATGAAGGGACCAAAGAGAGACCGGCCCATTGCCCGGCCGCGACAGGTGTTTATGTATCTTTGTAAAACCGAGCTCGGGATGACCCTCGATGATATCGGGGGGCTTCTCGGGGGGAGAGACCACACGACCATTATGCACGGCGTTGAAACAATTACTGCAGAATTAGCAACAAACGAAAACCTCAGGAACGCCGTTGAGGGGATAAAACAACAGCTGTGGACATAAAAACTGGGGTTATCCACTTTTCCACAATTTTTTCCTTTTTATCCACATCCTTTTCCACATAAAAACCCACCTTTTTCCCCTCTCTAAAAACCTCAAAACCTCCGCCGTTGACACCCGGAACAAAAAGCAATACACTTCTCCACGCTGGCCTCTTCTACTACAACTAGGTATATACACATGAAAGCCTCTCTCTTACAAGAAAATTTCCTTCGGGCAATAACAAGAACAGGGAGGACAATCCCCTCCCGCCCCCAGCTTCCGGTCGTTCAAAACTTTCTCCTTCAGGCAACGAAAGACGGTGTTTACATAACCGCAACAAACCTAGAAACGACAGAATCTACGTGGATAGGGGCGAAAGTAGAAAAAGAAGGGGACGTGTGTGTTCCGGCAAAGACGCTCAGTGAATTTGTGTCGTCTCTTCCAGCCGGAACCGTGCACGTGTCGTTGATAAAAGAGGAGTTTCGGCTTGAATGCGAAGGGTTTACTGCTGCTTTCCCAACACTTCCAGCAACAGAGTTCCCACCAGTTCCCCCGGCAGGCAGAGGAACAGAAATCACGCTCGATAAAGACGTCTTTGTGGGAGCGCTTTCACGAGTGGCGTTCGCTGCGGCAACAGACGAGGGGAGACCAATACTAACCGGTGCCAAGCTGCACGGGGAAAAAGACGCCCTTATTCTTGCTGCAACTGACGGGTACAGGCTCTCTGTCGGACGGGTTGAAGTTTCCACGAAAACCATTCCCGACATGGTGATTCCAGCCCGCGCTCTTCAAGAGCTCATCCGCGTTGCTCAGGAAGAGAAAGAAGAAAAAGAAGCCCACGCCGTATTTGCAAAAGACAACCAGCTTGAATTTACGATAGGGGACACACGTCTTACCACGAGGCTTCTCGACGGCGAGTTTCCAAAGTACGAAAAAATTATTCCAAAGAGCTTTACGACGCGCGCCCTTTTGGACAGGGAGTCGTTTACAAGGGCAACCAGGTCTGCTTCGGTGTTTGCCCGCGACAACGCAAACATTGTCCGCCTCGCGCTTGAGGGACAGAAGCTTACGGTCAGCGCAAACGCGCCCCTCGTTGGAGGGGGGAGCGCGACGATGTCTGCAAAGATTGATGGAGAAGGAGGGGAGATTGCATTTAACAGCAGGTTTCTTCTTGATTTTCTTGCGAATTTTTCAGACGAGGAATTTCTTTTTGAGATGACTGGGTCGCTGAACCCGGGTGTTTTTAAACCAGTGAAAGACGCCTCTTTTCTCCACATAATCATGCCTGTTCGCGTCCAAACATAGAAATCACCGTAGCCCCCTTGCTCTCGCGGCCCTTCCCCTAGGGGCTTTGGGCTTTGCCCCTACCCACCTCACCCGCAAAGCTTTTGGCCTTGTGGAGGAAGTTTTTAAAAGGCCCTAGTGTGTTGCCCGGATAAGGTAGCGGACGACTTGTAATTTTTCTTCAGATTCGCCAACACCATCGATGAGGTAAACAGGAAGAAGGAGCTTTGCGTCGGGATTAAGGAGGTAGGCGAGTGTCGTTCCCCGCACCGAGACATGGTTGAAGACGGGCGTTGATCCGTACGGGTTATCTTCCGAATCAAGCGAGTAGATGAGGAGCCCGCGATTGTCGTTGAGGCCACCTTCGATCTCTTGGGGCGTCAGAGACAGCCTTTGCTCCTGTGCTACCGTTTGGTCCGGAGGAAAAACAAGAGAGAGCGATCGCACGGCTCCGCTCCCGTCTAGCTGGACCGCGAGCGACACGGGATCATAGTTGGCAAGAAGCATCGGCGCGTCCCGGATAAGAAACTGGTAGGCAAGGAAAAGAAAGCCCTCCGGGGTTTCCTCCCTTTTTATGAGTGCCTTGGGCACGTGAGCAACTGGAGGGAGAAATCGAACGAGGAAGTATTGGAACGCCTGCTCGACGCTTACTGACGTGGCCCCTGCACCCGTTGCCTCGTTCTGCAGCGAAAGAGAAGCGATTCCACCATCGATCATGAGCGAGAGAGAGGTGGGAGTTGACTCCCACTGCCTGAATCTGAGGCCCCCCTCGTCTTGAGCTTGGGTTAGCGCAAGGCCCATGTCCGACGCGAGCCTTTCCGTAAGCGCGACAGGACTATAAGAGAAGGAGGCGTGAAAGGTCGTGTATTCCCGTGGGGGCTGTTGTGGTTGAGGAAGGGGAGAGAAGGTAACGTCGCGAGGCGCTGTCGGCACGAAATCTTCCGTCGATACAGGCCGAGGAAGAGAGCGTTGTTCCTCCTGAGATGGCGGCTTCGTGCCTACTGTTTTTCGAGAAAGGTACTCACCGACAATCGCCGAGACGAGGACGATGAGAAAGAGAAATAGTACTATGGTTTTACGTTGCATGTGTATTTTCCTTTCGATTGGAGACGGATGGCTGCATCACAAAGGGCCTTTCCGATACAAGAGGGAACCGGGAACGGGAGCCTGCTGTTTATGTGTTGTGCGCTGTCGAGTTGGTAGTGAAGGTGTGGCCCGCTCGAATTGCCAGTTTGATCAACGTTTCCAAGGGGGGCTCCGAGAGAGACGAGCGCACCGGGCCTCGGGAGTCCTCGGCGCGAGAGGTGACCGTAGAGGAGTCGGATAGTTCCATCGCTCGATATGACGACAACATAGTTGCCGTAGCCGCCGCCACAGGTGTTCCCTCGGTATCCTGAGTTATCAAAACACCGAGCATAGACCGCCTCGACGCGCCCTTGTATTGTTGAGGTGACCGTCGTTCCGCTTGAGGCCGAGATGTCGATCGCGTTGGCAGCTCCTCCTCTATGGGATCCTGGCCACGGGCTGTATGGTCCCTGAGAGATGCATCCAGCGGTTGGCCACCTGCACAATCCCTGGCTCGTTGGAACACAGGGTGCCTGGGGGTATTTTGGGACTGGCCCCCCCTGTGCCTCTGGGCTCGCAAGACTCACCAGGAGTGCGCTCGTTTTGCTGAGCCAGGAAGTAAACGAGGGGTTAAAAAATGTCGGGAGGACAAAAAGAAGGACTATGGCGATCGTCGTTGATACCGAGATAAGCTTCGGAAGGTCATCTGTAAGCTTTGTTGGAGGAAAAATTCCGTGAATGGCTTGACGAAGAGAGAGTGAGACTTTGCCCCCGGAGAGAGCGCTAATGAGACCGCCAAACCCAGCTTGGAGGAGTGCGCCGATCGCAAGGAGCCCTGTGCCGAGGATGCGGGATGCGAAACCGAACAAGCCACGCCCTGCGCGCGAAGCTGCGCCCGAGCCAAAAGCAGCGATCCTCCGAAGAGACGATTGCGTTCCGACTGCCCACCGACCAGATACAGGATCGAAGTACGTTTTATAGAGGGTTGGGAAAGAGAGTGCAAGGGAGCCGGAGAGAAGAGGCGAGAGGCCCAGCGGACTTCCTTGACCGATAGATCTTCGAGACGCCTCAAAATACAGAATGGCAGCCTCGTTTGGTCCACGAAAGATTGTCGTAAAAATGTCACCCGTAAACTTGGAGAATCCGGACAGGGCAAGCGAGAGAGGAGGGCCGCCCAAGAGAGTGTTTTGTGTGACAAGAAGCGACTGGTATGCCGGGGTGTTGATAATGGCAGCGCCGAGCGATCGCTGAAGGTAATCGAGCGCGTGTTCAAGCGACCGACCAACCACCTTCTCGAGGATAGCGCGCCTGGTCCCTCTCGGCAGTCGGAGGAAAACAGAATCAGCAAGTGGCGCAAAGGTTTTCTGGATTGGGCTTTTTGAGAGAGACCGAAACACGCGGCCGCAGGAGAGGAGCTCATCAAGCGGTAACGGAGAGTCGAGCGCTTCGAGAACTCTCACAATGGAGAGAGTCCGACTGACGTCGACGCCTTGGACTAGAAGCCCGGCAAGGTAATCCGCCCTGGTGAGGAGCGGAGAGGAAACAAGAGCCGCACCAAGAGACAGCTGAAGCATAGAGGCTGATTTGGCAAGCTGGGTTTCTTCACGAGGCGGAGGAACCCGGAGGGCGATATCTCTTAAAAGATCTGGATTTTTCTCAAAGAACGGTTGCGTTTCTTTACGCGCGCGAAGGAGCGAGCTTACCGTGTAGAGAACATCGCCGTATTGATTCTGCTTCCCGAGCGCGCTGTCTGCTTGACGAATAAGGTCGGGGAGGGAAGATGAGAGGGTTTCGTTTTTTTGTTCGGACACCCATCGGGCTATAAGATCGTGAACGCGCTGCCTACGCTTTCCGCGCGCAGCGAGAAGGTAGTTTTCTTGCGCGTGGGCGATAGTTTTCTGAGCCTCCTGCCAGTAGAGGGCCCTCTGGACGACCTCTTGGGGTGAAAGTGGCGTATCTGGTTTTTCTTTTTGGAATGCCGTTAGTTGCTCACGGACGCTCATGCGCGCCTCGCGGAGAAGCCGAAGAAGCGCATTGGTAAACGCGCGGTCCCCCGCGAGAAATGACTGGATCAGCCCCTCCTTTCTCGCGGACAGAAACTGACGGAGAAACGGGTACTGTTGGCTCTCGATATATGCCCGGGCTGCGCTTACCGGGACGCCCTTCTCCTTCGCTAGCTCTTGGACTATGCGTTCAAGAAAATCAAGAAGGAGCAGTGATTCCGCTTCCATACGTGTTTAGCGTGACAAATTACACATCGGACGAGGGGGTCTCTTTCTGCACTGGCTCAACAGTGAATACCGGCCGATTGGTAGATACGCCTGGGCGTTGCTCTGGGAGATGGGGGATATCCCTTCCTCCCGGCCCCGCATTCTCATAGATGTCTTTCGGATGGGTGGTAGCCAGCGCGTGTTCCTCCGGGCTTGCAACGACGCGCATCGATGCGTGGGCTGGACCGGCAAAAAAGAGGCCCTGGCCGACGCCCGCAGACAAGAGGAGCCTTTTCTCTCCCTCTGACAGGTAGAAAAGATTTGCGACCGTGTCGATTGCCGCAGGCGACTGTTTGAGGAGAATTTGAAGACTGCTGTTTTGAATAATCGTTTTTCCAAGATCGACCGCGAGAAAATCCTCGACATCCTGTGTAATGGTTGTCAGGCCCAGGAAATATTTTCTCGCTCGCTTTGCGATTGAGTTCAGAAACTGTGCAGAGTCTGGAAATTTCATGAGGTACCACGCCTCGTCAACGACAAGGAGCCGCGTTTTGGTGTCACGCCGAATTTTGTTCGATATAAAATCGAGTATTAGGTGCATCGCAATGGGGCGGAGCTCATTTTCAAGATCCCGAATAGAGAAAACAGTGAGCTGATTTCGTATCTCTATGTTTGTCTGCTCGTCAAAAATGCCAACCAAGCTTCCTTTGACAAACTTTTCGATCCGGTCTGCGAGAGATCGTGCGACGGGATCTTCCATGCCGACGAGCACCTTGTAGAGATCTTCCATGAGGGGCGGCTCAGCCTTTTGCGTCGTAGGATCAGGGGTCATCCCTTTCTGTTTATATGAAAGCACGAGTGCGCGATCGAGGAGAGCGTCCTCTGTCGGGGTAAGCGCGCCCATGACAACGCGAAAGAAGCCGTGGAGAGAGAGTATTTTTTGGTTGAGCTCGTTTTCGTCGTCTCGCGTTTTTCCTGTCAGAATGGCGAGATCAAACGGGTTGATTTTTGTGGCCGCCCCGAAATGAAAGCGAACATACTCGCCGCCAAGGGCGTAGGTCAGCGCTTCATACTCATTTTCAGGGTCGATCACAATGACGTCGGTATCAAACATGAGGCTGCGCATAATTTCCAGCTTGATCAGGTACGATTTTCCCGAGCCCGATTTGCCGAAGACGACCGCGTTGGCGTTTTCCAAAGAGAAGCGGTCAAACACAATGAGGCTGTCGTTGCCGGTGTTAATGCCGTAAAGGATGCCCTCGTTGGCGGAGAGCTCTGAGGTCGTGAAAGGGAAGGTGGCCGCAAGGGAGGTCGTATCCATATTCCGCGTCACGAGGAGCCGGTCTTTTCCAATCGGAAGCGTCGTTTTGAAGCCTTCTTCCATTTGTAGCGTCGCTTTCTTGCTTACGACAAGGAGGGATCCGAGAGTAGCCTCTATCTGCTTCGTTGTCTTGTCGAGATCTTCTTTTGTTTTTGCTGGGATGGTAATGTAGAGGCCGAATTGAAAGAAGCGCTGCGCTCCTTTGGCGAGGTCCTGTTGCAGTGTGAGGGCGTCCTCGAGTGCAATTTGAACCGACGGTTCTATGGTTTTGCCGCGTTTGAGATCAGACTGAATTGTCGCTTCCATCTCGCCGACTTTCCGCTTGAGGTTGTCGAGGATTTCCCCTGAGCGAGCAGGGTAGATAAACATTGAAATATCGAGCGTATGACCAAAGGAGATGAGTGGTTCAAGCCAATTTGAGCTGACAAATCGAGGATACCCCGCCACAAAGAGGGTTCGATAGTGCCACTCGCCGATTTTAAGGTGATCGAAGTCCACCTCAATTGCTGGCGGTGCAACAATATCAGTCGGTGTCATGAGTCGCCCGGGCGGCGTTTGTATCGTAGGATCGGCGGCAGGGGGCCGGAGAAATTGTTGAATCATTGACGAAAGGTTCATAGGCAGGGCGTTCTTCTACGGCAGCATAGTCGGTGCGCCCGACACGAGCTTGTGCGGCTGGATGGTATCTAAAGGAAGGACGGGTGCTGGGCTCCCTGGGTTGTATATGCCAAAAAAGAGTCGGACGATGAGCTCGTCCGTCATAGCCGTCGAGCGAAGCCCGACGCGCGCGAGAATCCGAATGACGTGGTCTCTCTTGGGAGAGAGAGCCGTTTTTGCCTTTTCCCAGATATACGGTTTCGGGTAGGGAAGGCCGCGTTTCTTCGTCGTGCCAAAGAGAAGTGACGGCGCAGCGCCGAGTTCAAGGTTAGAAAAAGGAATCACGATGTAGAATTTTTTATCAAGCACGTCTTTTTCCTTCACGGTTGTTGCGATGAAAGCGCGGTACGCCTTGATACTCCCCACAAGCTTCGGATTTTTCTGCCGTTCTTGTTGCTCCTCAAGGGAGCGAAGGTATGCCGTGACGTCTTTCTGCTGGGTGCGAACAAGGATCTGGATTGGGAACGAGAGGGAATTTAGAAACCCGGCGTATGCATAGATAATCGCGTCCTGCTCTCTCTCTGAGAGCAGGCCAAAGTTTACCGCAGAGACAGACACAATCATTGCAGCTGAACCATCTATGAAAAGGATGACGCCGTCTTTCACGTCCTCAATTTCTGTAAACATTTGCGTAGAATCTTTTATGGGAGCGACTGGGTCTGTCATGGGCTATATGTTTTGGTCGCCGAATATTTGCTGTGCAAGTTTTTGCCGGGAAATTTCTTTCTGGCTTATTGCTGTTATTTCAAGCGCGGGCACGACCGCGCCAGAGAGCGGTATCTGCGCGCGGTCAAAGACATAGCGAGCGCGCGGATCCTCAACCTCTACAGTGTAGGTTCCGTTGGTGAGTGGAGTGGATGCTGCAAACTGTCCGAGTTTATTCGTCTTGAGCGCCCGAAGAGGAATCCCCTCCGCATCCCGAATTGTCACAATGACTCCGGGGAGAAAGTTCCCCTGATTGTCTTTGATGATGCCAGAAGGCACGTTTGGCACAGTTGTAAGTTTTGGTATGCCAATACGCGGCGCTTGTGCCGGACCAATAACCTTGACTGTCGCACCCGGAGTGTTTACCGGTAAGGTAGGGGCTGGTTTTGATAACGGTGATGTTTGTGCGCTTTGCGCGTGCCCGAGAGACATGAGTCTGTCCTCAAGCCGCTTCTTGTCGGCAAGCAGAGCGGTGAGCTGCGATTGAAGCTCAAGGAGCCGATCTTCTGTTTTATGTTTTGTTTCAACCTCATGCTGAAGCTGGGATATGCGACCGGCAAGAGCCGCAAGCTCGGCAGGCGAGGGGACCTCCTGTTTTTGTTGGGTCGGCAGAACGCGTGGGGAAGTTTCGGGCTTACGCGCGGGCATGCCAAAGGCATCAAAAAGCTTTGACATCAGTGAGGCTTCTTTTGACACAGGGGAAGGATAGGCCTGTTTACGGCCGTTACCGTTCGGAGGTTTCGGAGGTTCCTGTACGTGGGCTACCGGCCGCGGTTGCCACACGTACTGCGTGGGACTGTAGACACTTCGGAGAAATGAAAAAACCCAGACGTCCATCGGTCGCTCTTCGATCGGGACAAAGGCAAATCCAATGCCTAAAAAGGTAAAGAAGCTCGTCAGCGGCCACGTAAAGAATAAAGGAAGCGGCAACTTGTAACTTACGAATGCGAGGATCGCCCCGGCGGCAAGATACCCAAACTGCTTGATGGTCATGTCGCCAACAAGGCGAAACTGGAACGTTGTGACATTTTGTGGTACTGGGTGTTGCTCCATAGGTCGCGTGTTCATCATTCGTTGATAGCAAAGTATACACTGAGAGCCGCAGAAAGTATTGTAGAAGGTTATACCGCTGGCATCAAGTATAAAAAAGCGCATCAGAATCGTGAAAACTACCAATTTTTCTTTTCACGAATTATAATAGGCAACGTATGAAACTAGCTCTTTTTGGGGGGGTCTTTAACCCACCGCACCTGGGCCACGTCCTCATCGCACGGCAAGTTCTCGATTTCTCTGACGCTGACGAACTGTGGTTTCTCCCAAGCTACGGCCAGAACCCGCCGAAACCAGGAGTCGCGGAGACTTCCCATCGCCGAGCAATGGTCAGGCTCCTTTCGCTTCCGCGCGCGCGCGTCTCGACGATCGAGATAGATCACAAACTTGACGGGAGTACCATCAGCCTTCTTCCGTATCTGCCGAAAGAACACGAATACCGATTCGTCATCGGGAGCGACTGGCTGCCGCGATTTCATGAGTGGGGCCACTGGGAGGAGCTTGTTAAGAAGCTTCCCTTCGTTGTGTTTCCGCGGCAGGGCTATCCCAATAAGCCCCTGTACCCCAACATGACGCTTCTCACCCACGAGCTTCTTATGACAACCGACATCTCCTCCACAAAGATCCGCGAGCGCGTTGCTAGGGGATTTTCCGTCGACCAGTTCGTGCCGAAAGACGTAGCGGCGTATATCGAGAAACACGGACTCTACACGTAAATTCCAGATTGAAAAGCTATGAAGAAATTACTGGAGGTTGATACCAAAAAAACGATGCTCGAACTCGTTTCTTTTTTATCGTCTTCTTTTGAGAAAGAGGGTTTTTCTCGCGCGGTGATTGCGCTCTCTGGTGGCGTCGACTCGGCAACGGCCTGTGCGCTTGCCGTTCGTGCGCTCGGAAAGGGAAACGTCTGCCCCGTGCTTCTTCCGTATAAAGGCCTCAATCCACAGGGTTTGGAGGACGCGCAGGCGGTGATCACGTCTTTAGAGATTCCAGTAGAAAACGCTGTTATGGTTAACATTGCGCCTTTCGTTGACCCGATGGTGAGTCGCGATCCTGCGATGGATCGAGTTCGGCGGGGAAACATCATGGCCCGGGTGCGGATGACCCTCCTTTTTGATCAGGCAAAGAAGCGCCACGCGCTGGTTATCGGTACAGAGAATAAAAGTGAGCATATGCTCGGTTATTACACCCGCTTTGGCGATGAGGCAAGCGACGTAGAACCGCTGAGAGGGCTCTACAAAACCCAGGTGTACCAACTGGCACGGTATCTAGGTGTTCCGGAAGTAATTGTAGAGAAGACTCCCACAGCCGGGCTCTGGGAGGGCCAGACCGATGAAGGCGACTTTGGCTTTAGCTACGCGCAAGCCGATGAAATCCTTTTTCTTCTTTACGATAAGAGAAAGTCCACGAAGGAGATTGTCATGAAGAGAATCCCATATGGGGTAGTTGAGAAAGTTAAAGCGTGGGTAAAAAAGAACAGCTTCAAACACCATCTCCCATTTCTCCCCTAGGCGGGGATTCTAAAGTGATGTAATACAGGCTGACGACAACTAGTATTCTGTGCTTGCGCCCGGCATTTCGTGGCAGTAGAATAGTCAGGAGAGCGTCACAGTGGCGCGATTTTTCTATGGCTGGTGAAGAAGTACTCAAAGGACCGGGTGCACTGGGAGGAAAAGCTGGGGGCGGAGCTGGAGGTCCTCCGTCGGAGAAGCCGCCGGCAGATGCCGCGGTGCCCGGGGCAGAAGTACCCAAAGAGCCCGAGAAACCTCCGGGGGGAGAAGAGGAAGCCAAGAAGCCAAAGAGAAAAACCGAGAAACACGACATCCCTGCGGATAGACTTGAGGAACTTACAAAGAAACTTGCAGAAAGTTCGTCAGAAGCAGCGAGAAAAATTTTAGGCGGCGAGAAGCCAAGGAACCTCCGCGTTTTTGAGGCAGTTGAAGAGATGGCTTCTGCTGACGAGGCACGCCTTGTAGACCCCGCGTACCTACGCCGCGTCGGGGAGAAACTCAAGGCAATTATTGAAGACGAAAAAATTCATAGCCCCGCAGGGAGGGAAGCTGCGCGGTACCTGCGTAGAATCACAGAACACCAGCCGACGCTGAGAGCAGAATTCCACGAAATTTTAGACACCCCCATAGTCCGTCTTGATGGTCTGATTGACAATCTGTATGCCGATAAGATCGATCCATTGAAAGACACAGAGGTCGGAGGCCGCATACAGCAGATTAAACGCGAGCTTACCCTTGATGCGCAGGCAGCGCAGAATCCCAAAGAGCTTGAACACTACATCCAAAGCATCCGGGAGCTCGGCGCGAAGCAGTTCGAGGACCCAATAGTACGGGAAGAAATAGGAAAGCGCCTCAAGATACTCCAAGAAATTTCTGCGCATGCTTCCGTGACACAGCTTGAAAGTAGTCGGAAACAGCGCTTCGGGGAGCGCGTCGTCCGATGGGACGACATTGCCAGCCAAGCGCCGAAGGCTGAACGCGAACGGGCAGAGAGAATCGGAAAAGAAGATTATATTTTTTCAGATTATTTCGGTGAGGATGAGGTGAGAAACATACGAAACGGGTCGGACGGAGAGGCAGATTGGTACTTTAACTTCATTGACGAAATTTACCGGTTGGGAAAGGAGCAATCGCACCCGGACCTGCCACAGATGCAGAAGTTTGAAGAGTTTAAGCGGTACCTGCGGTGGAAGTACGGCGCAGAGTACAACCTAGTCAACGAGCTCTACCAGAAGCACTGGGATGGTCGCGGTACCTACGAATACGCAGTCAAAGGGCTTCTCTACAACCCCGGCGACGTCAAGGACCGGCTCAAAGCAATGGCGCTCCTCACGGGAGCTGATCTTGACCACCTCTATAAAAACTACGAATTTTCAAACTACGCGGCGAGCCTCTACGAACACGTGGTTGCCGAAACGCTTGCCGAAAGGCAAGGCAAGTACCAAGAGGCTATACGATTTTTGAAGGAGGAGGTAGACAATCCGCTCTTCGGCAAAGCTCCACCGGAGAAAAAAGTCGGGAAAAAGGCTATAGAAAACCCCAATAAAGCCCTCTATGAAAAGAGGCGTATAAGCCGCGAGGACTTACTCAAGATTCTACGAGAGAAACACGCAGAGGAAGTTCCCGGCGCCACGCCGGGAGAAACCACGTACGGCACCCTGACAACCGAAGAGCAGAGAATGATGCTTGAGATTGAGGCAAAGCGGGATCTTGCGGCAGAAGGAGTTTCCCTCTGGGACGATGATGTCCTCAGCTACACAGAGGTGTATCTTGTTCTTGAAAAAACACGAGCATACAGAGATGCACTTGTGGAAAAACTCAACAAAGGAGGGACGCTTACTGAGATTGAGCAGGAGGAGCTCGAGCGTGCAAACAAGCTCTACACACTCTACAGCCGTCGGAAGGCGACTCTGGACGAGAGTTACACCAAGGAACTCATTGCAACCCGCGGACTGTCGCCTATTGATATCGAAGTTCGAGAGCGGTTGCTCGAGTATCTCAAAACAGAGGGTAAAATGAAGGGGGAGGTAATGGGAGAAAACGGGGATCCTCCAGAATGGAAGGTTCGGATGGCTATCTGGGCGGCACGAACTGCCATGATCGGAAGCGGTCGCATGGCGGCAATCAGCGCCTTCATGTCTACTCCAGCCCGCTACGAGTACCCGGAGTTTGCGGCGCCGTCTGGAAAAGACGTCATGCGCGCGCCGGCGTTTGAGGATTTGGTTCGGATCTTTAACCCAGAAGCATTCGCGCATAGGTTTAATATCGGTGGCGAGATGGGCAAAACCGCCCGCGGAATACTCCGGAGAAACCTCAGAATGACGAAGAAACAGGAAGCGCCGAGAGGCTTTAAAGTCACCCAGACCAAAGAGTGGAAGGAGCGATTCAAAACAGAGAAGCATCCCGAGGTGCGCTATGCCATGGAGGTTATGGAGTTTGCCGAGCAAAATACCGGCATCTCCTTCACCGAACTTCTGGGACCGGGATTCCTCTCAGGCGGCGGCCAAATGGACGGGAGCGCCTGGAGGATAGACAAAGGCGCGGCAGAGCAAGTTCGGAATAAAGTCCTCGAGATGCAGAAACTTCCCGACGGAGCCCAGCTTGAAAATCAGGCGCTTAGCATTCAGTTTCTAGTAGAAAAAAGTCCTGGCAGAAGGATGGGTATTCTCGAGCGCATGATGCGCCGGAATCCATCGAAGTTCCTCTCTCTTCTTCGCGACGATACGGGTAGGATTCTTGAAAAACGAGGAATTACAAAGGAAGAATGGGGGTCGTTTCAAGGCGCTCTTTCACTTGCCGAGGTGAAGCTGTACGATGATAAGAGGTTTAGCCTCGCGAAGATGGATCTTGCAAAAAAGGAAGATTTCGACGCAGTTATCGTGCCATTTTTACGAACAAGAGGCGTTCCTGAAGGAAGGTTTGAGGCACTCCGCGGCGTACTCGTTGACATGCAGGAAGAGCTTACAAAAAGAAGAGATACGAAGATCGAAGGCATCCAGTATAAATCAATACTCGAAGCGATCGCGAACGAAGCATTGCCCCTCACATTGTCTCTAACAGATTTTAACTGGAAAGACGTAAACTTTTTCCAACTTGGTTCGATTGCGATGCACCGCAGGATTCGCGATATCGGCAATCAAATGGAGACGAGGGATGGGATCCTCGCCTTTATGTCAGAAGCGAGTCTTATGTCGCCGAATGATCCGGTAGAGACGATTAAGCACTTCTATAAAATTCGCGCCGCGATCAATAACTACGTAGGCACGCCAGTTTCTGAACCGGTCATGAAGGAGCTCGCGCGGGTGTTCATCGAGTTCAACCGCCACCGGTCACTGCGGAGCGTTGGTTGGGTCCCCGGGCTTTCTACGCTTATGAAGCACGCCCACGAAATTGATGCTCGGGACTGGAAGGACAATAAACTTCTCAATAAACTAACCAATGGCAGGTGGCACAACATCGCCGAAAAACGGGTCTCTCACTGGCCGCACTCGATCGCTCAGGCGATTTCGTATTCAGTCCGCTACACCGGTTCTGAAGGTAATGCGTGGGACGAGTTTAAGATTCAAGAGGTCATCAATACCATGGAGGACATGGGGTTGTTCACGGATAAACCTGAGCTTGCCCATGACCTGCGGAAGGAATTCAAAACCACGCTCAACTGGCGAATGCTTGCAATGGCACGCAAATATTGGTGGGTCCTTGTGGCTGCGACGATTGCGGTGGCTGCGGAAAAAGCGATTGCAGAAGAAGAGAAAAAGGGCGGCCATTAACGTCAATATGGTGTTAGTGTCCGCCACCGCCCGTTCCACCGCCGCCTGTGAGCACCCCAATGCCTTTTGATGCTCCCTCGCGCACCTGCTGGTAGGCTGACTTCTCTGCTTGCTTGTGACGGAAGGCGCTTGTAATAAATGTTCCATAGTAGCCGACCTGAAGAAGCTGTCCGAATGCTGCACCGGCTGGGCCGAAGATGGCGCCGGGGCCTCCGGGAATAATCGATTCGCCCTTGAGTGTTTTTTGAATCCCAGCGACAATCATCGGGATCGAAAGGAGGATGCCAAGGCCGATGAACCCGGCCATGCCGTGGACGCCGGAATCGCTCGTCAGAAACGGCGGACCCCAGAGCGCCGGGCTTTGTGACCCGAATCCAGGGATACCGACAGGATTTTTTTCATAGCGCGTGAGAATCGTGCCGATGAGGAGCATGGCGGCAGTCACCGGGAATACGATGAGACGGGAGAGGAGGTTTCGGAACCACGCGCCAAAGGCGTTGACCCCCGGGATCGCATCAAACAGAAGTTGAATAGGCGCAGTCAAAAGCGCGATAATGATATGGATGTAGGCGTCGATGAGCATGAACAGGAGCCGCACTATGCCAAAGAGAACGACGAGGGCGATGAGAAGCAAAAAAAGTGCGGGTGCTGCAGCAAGGCCAGTGATGAAGCCGCTCAGTTTTCCTCCGCTAAAGAGGCCAGCGAGAAGTCCAGGGACAATCGTAATTGTTGCGCTCACACCCTTCGGAATAAGCGCGATAAAGTCATCAAATGCGCGGATACCTCCGGAAAAGAGCGCGCCAACTGCACTCCAGAATCCTCCGCCGAGGTATTTTGCCGCAGTATCACTCCCGAGAAGCCCGCCGCTTGCGTTGACCAGTATCGTGATGAGAAACAGCATGGAGAGGTACATGAGGTCAATCATGAGTCCGACGATTGCGTAGGAGAAGGTGATGAGAATAAGGGCAACGACGATGCGCGGAAGGGAATTTTGTACCGTGACCACCGTTTTCGGATCGATCTTCTTCCGCAGCATCACCATGAAGCCGACTGCGATGAGGATGATGGCAAGGAGGATGTAAGCGATATTGCGAAACGCCTTCCATATAGGAAGGAGCGGCTCAAGTCCGGAGAACCCGACGCCCTGCGCGTATGCCGGGTGGAGGAGACCGATGCTTTTTCCAAGGTCAACGAGGAAAAGCTGGGTGCTCGCAACCGGTGTTGCGTACATCGCAATAACCGTTCGGTCGACGAACGCAAGGAGACTCCGCTGGTACCCAAACGGGTGCGTGAGATCATTGGTGCACCCGAGAATTTCGCACGCAAGGACAAGCTGCGGATTAATGATGCTTGAACTGTCTGCAGCTTCTTTCACAATGCCGCCGGCGCGTGCAGCTTCTAGATCTTGAATAAAGCTAGCCGCCGTGTGAGAAAACCAGCTCTGAATAGAATTAGGAGGAGCGCCTTGGGCACGAACAATTGTCGGACGAGAAAGGAGACCGATCGCAACAAGAAGCGTGAGGAGGAACGCACTAAGACGAACAAAGTGTTTTTTCATGGTATCGCTTTGTATTATGCGCTACGAATCGCACCTGCGTCAATCACGCCGTAGGGTTACCGAGGAATGCGAAAGATTGTGACGTCAACGCCGGTGAACGCCTTGATGGTCTGAAGGATGAGGTAGGCTGCGACGATAATGACAAGCCCGCCGACAGCATTGGTGATAGTGCCACGGGCTTGCTCGAGCTTTTTTTGGTCACCCCCGGAGAAGAGGTACGTAAAGCCCCCGACGAGGAGCATGATGAAAATCGCAATCCCAGAGAGTGCAACGACGGCACCAACAATATTGCGGAAGAGCGACTCGAACGAGAGAATTGTTGGAACGTCCTCGATCGTATCCGTGAGGGGCGCGGCCCGGATGACGGAAAGAAGCGGGAGAATCATGGTACGTAGAGTATACGGTATTTCCTGAAAAACAAAAATCCCCGGCTGTCGTCGAGGATTTTTACGTCCCTTAGTGTTTTTGCCTATAAAAAAGGCTTTGGAAACTCAATGGTTCCGCCAATGATCGTGACGCCGAGGAAGTTTTGAATGAGCGTCATGATGGCCCAGGCAGCGCCGACGATAATAAGTCCGACGATTGCGTGGGTGATTTTATTGCGCGCTTCTTCCATGCCGGCTTTGTCTCCGCCGCTTGTAATCCACTTGATGCCTCCGAGAATGAGGTAGAGGAACGCCAACAGGGCTGCAACGATGAGAAGAGTGCCGACAACCGCGCTAATGAGTTGTCCGATTTCAGTGATTCTGATGGAAGACGGTTGCTTGATTTCAATTTTCGCCTGTGCGAGCACTTTATGCATAGAGTCCTCCTCGTGAAACAAAATGATTATACGCTACCATTCATTGTTGTGCAACAAGAGGAGCCTTGTCAATAGGGGTTTATTTAATTGATGGGATCGGCAGGTTCCGCAGATCTATACCGAAAAACTTCCCAACCAGTGAGAACATCGCCCAGGCAGATGCGAGGATTAAAAGCCCAACAAGGGAGTGAATGATGCGGTTTCTTGCACTTTCCAACCCGTTCTTATCGCCGCCACTCGTAATCCAGAAGAACGCGCCCGTGAGAAGGTAGAAAAAAGCAATGATAAACCCAAAGATAAAAAGCCCACCAATGATGTTCCCGATAAGAAGCCCCACCCCCTTGCCACCCGATTCAACCGATGGCGCGGTGCCGCCGCCAAGGGAGGGTGGAAGAATGGGGTTTCGAATCACCGCGAGCGCTCGTTCCATGTTACTGACCTCCTCCAGGGTAGAGACCTCGGATAATCGTTCTTGGCTCAGAAAGGAGGATATCAAAATTGAAGAATTTACCCATGAGGGCGATAATCGACCAGCCGGCAATGACGATAATGAGGCCGATAAACGCGTGCGTGATTCTGTTTTTCGCTTCTTGAAGCTTCCCTTTATCTCCACCAGAGGTGATCCAGTAGAAGGACCCGATGAGAAACTGGATCATGAACCAAATACCTGCGGCGACTGTTAAGATGCCGATAATGCCCGAGATGATGTTTGAGACTTTTTGGAGGCCGGTAACACCGCCGGCTTCACCAGAGGCGAGTTCTTTCGTAATTGTCCCAAACGGTCCGAGCCCTGGTCCTGAAATTTCTCCGATCGGTGTTCCAGTTGGTGTTGCCATATGCTTTACTCTCCTCCCGGGCCAAAGACGCGCGGTCGGAGGATAAAGCCCGCGTCGCCAAATATGAGATAGCCAAAAACAGCAGCGAGAGCAAACGACCCAGTAATGAGAACGAGCCCCACGAGCGATTGCCAGATGCGTTTCCAGGCAGTAGCAATGGCCTTGCTATCACCGTCTGCGTTCATGAACTGGAAGCCGGCAACGATGATGTTGAGGAAAGCGTACACGCCCGCAGCGACGAACACCAAGCGAAGTATGTTTGTGAGGAATAAGATAAGCCCGTCTTCGTCAAGGCCGCCGTAGCGATTCAGCGGATTTGTGATCGTACCAAATAAGTCCGAAACATTCTTGTCCATATAGCTACTTGGGTGATAATAGTGGGAGACCGGTAATCGCTTCAACTATCTGTACAATCCAGTACGATGAGACCACAAGAATCAAACCAGTAACAGCACCGCTGACTGCTCCCCTTGCCTGATCAAGCTTCTTCGTGTCTCCACCAGCTACTATAAGTCGGAAACCGCCCAAAATCAATATGATAAAGCTTAACAGTCCCGCGACGACAAACGCGTTCTTTATGACGATTCCAACAAAATCCCCAAATGTGGGGAAAGATGTAGCAGGAGAAAAGACCAACGGATCGCCGAGATTGACGCCATCCATACGATCAGTGTATGTGAGGGGCAGGGCGGTTGTCAACGAGCCCTCCCCGTGGTATAGTCTCCACTACCTCCTCCATGAAGGATGACGAGCTCGTTCGAAACATACTCCGGCGCGACCGGCAGGCACTAGCGGCTTTTTACAGAACATATACGCCGCTTCTCCGGCGACTTCTCCTCGCGAAGGTACAGAATCCCAACGACGTCGAAGAAATTCTTCAAGACACGCTGTTTGGGTTTCTTGAGGCAATCCGCGATTTCCACGGGAACGCGAGCATCAAGACGTTTCTGTTTTCCATCTGCCAGCACAAGATTGTCGATTTCTACCGCAAGAAGAAGATCAAGCACGTGGTGTTTTCTCAGTTCCCCCAGCTTGAATCACTGGTTTCGCCGATCGTGAGCCCGGAAGAGGAGTTTGACGTGATGATACTCAAAGAAAAAATTCGCCATGTTTTAGCTCGCCTCCTCCCCATCTACCGCAACGTTCTGACACTTAAGTACCTGGAAGACTTCTCGGTCGAGGATATTGCGAAAAAACTGTCCATCACGTTCAAAAGCGCCGAATCTCGGCTCTTCCGCGCACGGAAGGCCTTCGTGGAGCTTTTTTTATCAACATGACAACAACATATCAAAAGTTCGTAAAACGCTGGGAGGAGGTCACCGACCTTCCGCCCCAGACACTCGGGCCGCTGACGCCGTTTTATAAGGAGCTAGCCCGCCGGCTCAAGGTCATGCCGTGGCCGCTTCTGGTTCTGGTAAGCCTGGTTACCGTCGTCGGGTTGTACCTCCTCGTTGGGTCGGCAATCACCCTGCTTGTGACCATCCTCCAGCGCGGGTTTTAGCCTTCAGCTCCGACTAATATCTTACCACGCGCTACTGTATGGTTGACCACCTTCTCATCGCCGGGGTTTCTTTTTGCCGAAATATAATCGGCCTTGTGGTACGGCCGTACGAAACGTACCGCAGGATTGTTGATCGAGGGAGTCTCTGGGAGCTTGTCTACATTGGTGCTATGTTGGCAGCCTACTTTGCGCTCGCCTCAATCGTCAAAACTGCGGCATTCCGGCCGTTCCTTCTGACGAAGCAGTTTGTTCTTTTGTCCGCCGGTGCAGCTCTTGGCTATCTTATTGCTGTCGCTATGCTCTCTTTGATTTCGCGGCTATTTGGCGGAAGAGGGGGAGCGACTTCTCTCGCGCTTACGTGGGCGTATACGCTCGTTCCGACGACTGCGTGGTTTCTGGCAACATCGCTCCTCTACGTGGTCCTGCCTCCGCCCCGGACAGAGCGTGCCCTTGGGGTGGCGTTTAGCACGCTCTATCTTGTGTTTTCTGCGACCCTGTTTTATTGGAAAGTTATCCTTGGGTACCTTACGCTCCGTTTCGGTATGAAGCTCGATCTCCCGCGGATTGTCGCCGTGTGGGGGCTCACCGCGCCGGTCCTTGCTGCCTACAGCTGGCTCATGTACCGGTGGGGGATCTTTAAAGTGCCGTTCCTTTAGTACAACATTGTTCCATTGCCACATTGTTTCATTGTCAAAAACTCAATGTAACCATGGAGCAATGTAGCCATGAAACCATGAAGCTACGCGACATGAAGACCGTTAAGGAAAGAAGAGAGGCTTTGGAAAAGGAGTTACAAGTCGATTTAAAAAACACCGGCTCCTTCACCCTTGACGAGTCGGTTGCCGCCTCCCGTAACTGCGAGAACATGATCGGCGTGGCGCAGATTCCCATGGGAGTCGCCGGCCCATTACAAGTCAAAAGTTTAAAGGTAAAAGTTAAAAGTTATTTTATTCCTTTGGCTACCACCGAAGGGGCGCTGGTGGCGTCGGTTAACCGCGGGTGTAAAGCAATAACCGAGAGTGGTGGGGCGGTGGTGGACAGCTACCGGGTGGGAGCCACCCGGGGTGTGGTATTTAAGCTGGCCAACCTAGCCCAAAACGATCGACTGAACAACTTTCTTGAGGAGCATTTCGAACTGCTTCAAAAGATTGCCCAAAAGACCTCAGCGCACGTAACCCTCAAAAAATTTCTCGCCCGGGGAGTAGGAAGGTACTGCTTTGTCCGCTTCGTCTTTGATACCCAGGATGCCATGGGGATGAATATGGCAACCATCGCCACGAGTTCAATTGTTCGAACAATTGAACGAAAGACCCGAGCGCGCTGTGTTAGTTTAGCCGGAAACTTTGACGTTGATAAAAAACCATCCTGGCTCAATGTGATTGAGGGGCGAGGGTTCAAAGTATGGGCTGAGGTAACACTTCCTTCGTCAGTGCTTCGCCATACTCTTAAAACCTCTGCACAGAAAATCTTTGACGTGTGGTTAGCTAAATGTATGATCGGTTCAGCCATGAGCGGGTCGGTGGGATTCAACGCCCAATACGCCAACGTTGTCGCGGCGCTGTTTCTTGCGACTGGACAGGATCCCGGGCACGTCGCCGAGGGAGCGCTTGGCATAACGACGATGGAAGTCGTAAGAAAGGAAAACGGAAGAAATGAAGATGTATATGTGAGCGTGTACCTTCCTAATCTCATGGTCGGGACGGTGGGCGGGGGGACGGGGCTGGCGACACAGAAGGAAGCGCTTGAGATACTGGGTGTTGCAGGAGGAAACAAGGGAGAGAACGCAGAGAGGTTTGCAGAGATAGTAGCAGGAGCAGTGCTTGCCGGTGAGCTATCGCTTCTGGCCTCGCTATCTGAAGGGACGCTTGCAGCGGCACACCAGCGCTTGGCGCGAGGCTTGGACATTGGGATTTGAGATTTGGGATTTGAAACATATGGTTGGCATTGTTTCCTACGGCATCTATATTCCAGAGTATCGGCTCAAGGTCGCCGATATTGCCTCGGCGTGGAGAAAGGATCCGGGCGAGGTCACCAGATCTTTAGGACTCACAGAGAAGGCTGTTCCTGCCTACGACGAGGACGCGGTCACCATCGCCGTTGAGGCTTCCTTGAGGTGTCTTCAGGCATGGAAGGGTAAACCCTCGGATATTGAAGCCTTACTTGTTGGGTCAGAGAGCCATCCCTATGCCGTCAACCCGACGTCGACAATAGTCGGTGAGCTTTTAGGCATTGGAAACAATTATCTGGCGGCGGATCTTGAATTTGCCTGCAAAGCTGGTACCGCTGGCATGCAGGCAATCGCAGTGTTCATCACAAGCGGGCAGGCACGGTACGGACTTGCAATCGGATCCGATACGGCGCAGAGCAAACCCCACGATGTTCTTGAATACACGTCGGCAGCGGGAGGAGCAGCATTTCTCCTTGGAAAAGAAAAGGTAGTTGCAAAACTTCTTGCTTACACATCCTACTCCTCAGATACGCCTGATTTTTGGCGACGCGACGGGATCCGCTACCCGTCGCATGCGGGCCGTTTTACCGGAGAGCCGGCATACTTTGCGCACGTTACAGGGGCGGCGCTTCGCCTTTTTGAAAAGATCCACATCAAACCGCAAGACATCGACTACTGCGTGTTCCACATGCCGAATGGGAAATTTCCGCGGATTGTTGCTGATCGACTCGGATTTGCTATGGAACAGCTCGCGCCATCACTTGTTGTTGATCAGATTGGGAACCCCTACTCGGCATCGTCAATGGTCGGTTTAGCCGCGGTTCTCGATATTGCCAAACCAGGCGAGAGAATTTTCATGGTGTCGTACGGGTCGGGGGCCGGAAGCGACGCGCTGCTTTTTGAAACAACCCGCGGACTTACACCATACAACAAACAACGAACGACGAGAAAGATGACGGTGAGAGATCAGATGAAGGACAAGACGTACATTGATTACGTGCAGTATTTGAAGCAGACACATACGATTTAAAATCTACAAATAAACAAATCTACAAATAAGCAAATACATGACTGACGCAGATTTGCCATGTGCAGATGTATAGATTATGGACGTTTCAATAATCGGTGCAGCAACCACGAAGTTCGGTGAGCTCTGGGGAGTGTCTCCCCGAACGCTCGCGCGGCAAGCGGTCAGCGACGCGCTTGGCGATGCTGAGATATCAGTTTCTGATATCGAAGCACTTTTCGTGGGCAACATGCTCTCGGGCATGCTCGGCGGACAGGAGCATTTGGGCGCGTTTTTTGCCGAAGAACTGGGACTTCTTGTTCCCGCATTTAAAGTAGAAGGCGCGTGTGCTTCCGGCGGACTGGCGCTTCACACAGCCATCAATAGTATTCTTTCAGGTCAGTACAAAACGGTGGCGGTTTTGGGGGTAGAGAAAATGACGGACCACAAGCCCGAGGATGTCGCCACCGCCCTCATGGGCGCAGGAAGCGACGAGGAGCGGCTCGCCGGCGCCACATTTCCGGGGCTTTACGCCCTTTTGGCTCACGTACACATGAGAGAATTCGGGACGAGCGAAGAGGAGCTTGCGGCCGTAGCGGTCAAAAACCACTTTCATGCCTCGCTGAACCCCAACGCGCAGTTTTGCACGGTCTTAACCGTGGAACACGTTATGAAAAGTAGCTGCGTCGCCGACCCCCTCAAGCTTCTGGACTGTTCGCCGATATCGGATGGAGCGGCAGCCGTCATTCTGACGGCAAATCACAGATCCCCCTTCGGTAAGACTCAGGGCAAGCAAATTTCAATGACCAAAAAAGCCGTTAAAATTATTGCTTCTGCTGTGGCGACGGATACTCTCGGGCTGGCGCAGAGAGAAAGCCTGACAGAGCTTAAGGCAACGCGGGAGGCAGCCAAGCGGGCATATGAACAAGCTGGACTCGGGACAAAAGACGTCGACGTCGTTGAGCTCCATGACTGTTTCACCATTGCTGAAATCTTGGCTCTTGAGGACCTTGGCTTTTACAAAAAAGGTGAAGCAGCTTCTGGGGTCGCACGAGGCGAAGTGACCCTCGGCAGAGCAAAGAAGCGGGTTGTGAATCCATCAGGAGGACTCAAAGGGTGTGGACACCCGGTGGGGGCAACCGGAGTCAAACAAGTCGTTGAGCTGTTTGAACAGCTGCGAGGACGTGCGGGCAACCGTCAAGTCAAAGGAGCGCGGGTGGGCCTCGCGCACAATGTCGGCGGCAGCGGCGCGACAGCGGTGGTACACATAGTACAAAGGTAATTACCCTATGCTTAGTCCGGTCAAAATTTGGCGGAATCAGAAAAAAGTAGCAGCCCTTCTCGGCAAGGAAGGGAAGATTATTTCGTGGACAATTGTCCGCGTACCGCCGGCAGAATTTAGCGATCAAGCTCCGTACCCGGTGGTTATCGTGGCGCTTAGCGGAGGAGGACGCATCATGGCACAACTGGTCGACCCGACCGAGGAAAAATCACGTATTGGGATGAAGGTGGTGACAGTTATCCGCCGCGTCACGCACCCTGACCCTGACGGGGTGATTCCGTATGGGATAAAGGTGAAACCATTGGGTACTTAAAAATTCAAACTTTAAAATTTGCAGTTGTTGTATGGTAACAGTCTCCGTTCCCGGTAAAATTCATGTAATGGGGGAACACGCGGTGGTCTACGGCAAGCCGGCCCTCATCGCCGCCGTAAACCTGCGGCTCTTTGTAACCATTACCCACTCCCCCGGAAAGACTCGGGACAAGCACCCATCAACAAGTAACACATTATTGATTGAAGCAAGTGAGTCGATGGACTATGTGCGGCATGCAGTCGAGAAAGTGCGCGAGCACCTTAAGCTGGAGAGCTTGCCGAAGCTTAAAGTTACTGTTTCATCTCAAATTCCGGCAGGATATCACGTGGGATCTTCGGCTGCAGTGGCCGTCGCGACAGTTGGAGCGCTCATCTATTTTCTAAAAAAAGTCTGGAACCCGGTGGCCATCAACCAGCTTGCCTATGAAGTCGAGAAAAAAATGCACGGCAACCCGTCCGGCGGAGATAATACAGCGGTAACCTTCGGCGGGTTTCTCTGGTATCGGAAAGAACTTGAATTTTTACGAAGTTTTTGGCAGCTGCCGATAAAACTGCCGCCAGAGCTCGACCACTTTTTCCTCGTTGATACCGGAAGACCCAAGGAGACAACCGGAGAGATGGTGGCGTACGTAAAAGCAAAAGTCAAATATCAAAAATCAAAAATGGAGAAATTGTTTAATGAAAATGAAGAGCAGGTAAGAAGGGTAACAGCAGCGCTCAAACAAGGGAACGAAGAAAAACTTAAGAGCGCTATCCGTAAAGGCCTGCGAACACTCGAGGGTATGGGCGTGGTGAGCCGGAGGGTTATTCCTCTCATCCGTTCAATTGAGAAGGCCGGAGGTGCAGCCAAAATCCTCGGAGGGGGCGGCAGGAGCGGCCCGGTAGGGTTTCTCCTCTGCTACCATCGGCAGCGCAAAATTGTAGAAGCCGTCTGTCGGCCTCACGGATATACTTTGCAAGAGATCCAATTAGGAGAAGAGGGGATACGGCTGGAACAGAAACGAAAAAAATTATTGGTCGGATTGAGACATTTGTATGGTTAAGGTTTCCGCTCCAGGGAAATTACTGCTCATGGGGGAACACGCGGTGGTCTATGGACAGCCGTGCATTGTGACGGCGGTTGATCAAAGGCTTTCAGTGACAGTTGAAAAGAGTAAAGGATACAAAAGTATCATTAACTCGCCGCAGGTACATGATACGCGGTTCATCGACGCGGCGATCGGCGTTGCCAAGAAGGCATGGGGCACAGATGGAGGCATTCGAATCACGACCCAAGGACAGCTCAACGGCTATGGTTTTGGATCCTCTTCCGCAGTGACCGTTGCAACGCTCAAGGCTCTGAGTATGTTGTATGAGAAAGTAGTTGGCCAAAGAGAGCTTTTTGAGTTGTCCTACAGAGCAGTGCTTTCCGTGCAAGGAGTTGGTTCTGGATTTGATGTCGCAGCAGCAGTCTGGGGAGGAACAGTATATTATACGGGTTCAAGGAAGACCGCCGAGCCGTTAGCGGTAGGCACCATTCCTCTTGTTGTTGGCTATACAGGAGTGAAAGCGGATACTGTTGAGCTTGTGCGCGACGTTGGGAGAAAGAGAGAAGCATATCCGGAAAAAGTAGATCGAATCATGCAAGGGGTCGGAAAACTTGTGGCTAGCGGAAAAGAAGCGCTTCTTTCTCAAAACTGGGAACGGCTCGGGAAGCTTATGGATTTTAATCAGGAGTACTTGCGGGATCTGGGTGTCAGCACACAGAAGCTTGAGGACTTAATCAGCGCTGCCAAGCGCGCCGGGGCTTGGGGGGCAAAACTTTCTGGCGCAGGCGGCGGAGATTGCATGATTGCCCTTGCAAAAAGCGATAAGAGAGAAGAGATAAGCAAGGCAATACAACAAGCAGGCGGACAGGCACTAGATGTCCGTCCGAATGCAGAAGGGGTGAGGATAGAACTATGAGAACCACAGCAATCGCTCCGGCAAACATTGCGTTTATCAAATATTGGGGTCGAAAAGATGCAAAACTTCGGCTTCCCCATAATACTTCCATTTCGATGAATCTTAGTGCTTCGACGACGACAACAACTGTTGAATTTTCAAAAGATTTATTAAAGGACAGGGTTGATCTTCTTGAAAAGGGGGGATTCAGTGATTCTGAAGTTGCACGAGTAGTTCGACAGCTTGATGTGATACGAGAAAAATTAGAGAAGAACTTGTTTGCCCGGGTTGCAACAAAAAATTCATTTCCGAAATCCTCGGGTGCAGCATCCTCTGCGTCTGGATTTGCCGCCCTCACAGTCGCTGCAACTACAGCATTAGGGTTGACACTTTCTGAAAAAGAATTAACAATTCTCGCTCGCGTTGGATCCGGTTCTGCGTGCCGGTCGATTCCCGATGGATTTGTTGAGTGGAAAACAGGCGAAACGTCAGATGATTCGTATGCGTATTCGCTTTTTCCCTCAACGCACTGGGATCTGCGAGATATATTGGTCATTGTGGAAAATAACGCAAAAGATGTTTCGTCTTCCGCCGGACACAATGGGATACACACGAGTCCTTTTTTTGAGAAACGATTACAGGAATTACCAGACCGTATTAAACGAGTTACGCAAGGATTAGAAGGAAAAAATTTGTCTACCCTCGGTCCGGCAATTGAAGAAGACGCGCTCTCTATGCATCAGGTGATGCAAACACAGAATCCACCTCTTCTGTACTGGAACGAGGGTACCAAAAAAATTATGAAAGCGGCCGGTGATTGGAGAAAAGAAGGAATACCGGTATATTTCACCATCGACGCAGGCCCTAATGTTCATCTTATTTGCGAAGCGAAGGATGAAACGAAAGTTTTAGAAAGAGTACGCGAAGTTAATGGAGTACAGCAGATTATTGTGAACAAACCAGCGCGAGGAGCACGGCTTGCGACAGAGCATCTATTTTAAGATATGGGAAAAAATATCCCTCAACATATCGCCGTCATCATGGACGGCAATCGGCGGTGGGCGCGGGAGCAGGGATTGCCGGTTCTGGAAGGACATCGGCGGGTGACGGACAAAATTTTAGAACCCCTCATTGAGTATGCCGCCAAGCGGGGCGTTAAGTTCATGACCTTCTGGGCCTGGTCAACAGAGAATTGGCAGCGGGACAAAAGGGAGGTGGAGGGAGTCATGCGCCTCTTTCGACACGTCATACAGAAGCGCTGGCAAAGGCTTCATGAGAAAGGTGTGCGCGTGTTGGCAATAGGCGATATATCAAAGTTCGCGCCGGATATAAAAAATGCCCTTGAGAAGGTGGTTGAACAAACGAAGGACAATACAAAAATTACGGTAGTGTTTGCGTTGAACTACGGCGGAAGAGACGAGATCATCCGTGCAATCCAAAGATTGCACGGAAATTTCAAATTTCAAATTTCAAATTTCAAATTGAGCGAACAAATCTTTTCTTCGCTCTTGGACACCGCAGGCATTCCCGATCCGGATCTCATCGTTCGTCCCGGTGGCGAGCAGCGTTTGAGCGGGTTTCTTCTTTGGCAAAGCGAGTACAGTGAAATTGTTTTTCCTCCGTGGTACATGCCGGAGTTTACCCCCGAGAAGCTTGATGAGGTAATTGCGGAGTTTTTCAGGCGACAGCGGCGATTCGGGACTTAGCGCTACTTGAAGATTGTACCGATCTCGGCAATACCAAAGATAATTCCCATAAGTTGCGTCAGCCAAAACGCGACGAAAATAATCACAAACCCAACAATCGCATTGGTGATTCGGTTTCTTCCCATCTCAAGTTTTTTTGGGTCCCCGCCGCTCGTGAGGAGTGTAAAACCAGAGGAGAGAATCATAAGGAGGAGCCCAATTCCGGCAAAGGCAAAGATAAATCGCAGTGCCATGGTCAGGATACTCCCAAGAGATGGAAAGCGAGTCTGGAAATCTTGAAACTCGTTTGGGTACACGAGCTTGGTGTTATCCGGAAGAGTCAGTGCCTGAGCAAGGAGGTTTTTCATAGATACCATGTTACTCAAATCCGGGGAGCCCAAGTATAGTCAATCCAACGAGTCGGAGGAGAAAGAGCGAGAAGATGATAAGGAGAAGGCCGGAGATTGCTGCGCCGACGAGCTCTTTCCCGGCGATCAAGCGTTCCGGGTTTCCGGCACTCGTGAGAACCTGGAAGCCACCGAACAGAACAAGGAGGAACGCGATGCCCCCGCCGACACTCACGCCGAAGGAGAGAAATTTTTGAATAAATTTGTCCGGTGTTATCTCGATGCAGCCGAGCGCGGTCCATGCGCCGCCACGGTTTAAGAAGCACTCTTCACATGTTTTTTTCTTTCCGTCTTTCTCTGACACGGTCCGACAGACATTGCGGAGTATTTCAGAGCTAACCTGACCACCTGTTTCAGACACTGTGAACGTTTGGGAGCAGACATTCGGGTCAGCTCGCAGCGGCCCAAAGAGCGTTGACCGTTCAAGCCACATCACGTAGTCGCTTTTTTTCAGTGTACCCATTGGGACGCGGAGATTGGTGACCGGCCCCTGTATCGTTTTTACTTTTCGGGAAAGAACCGTTTGGACTATACGACGCAATGTGCTCGTCGAACTTCGAGCATCGACGTAGAGCTCCAGTTTGTCGTTATTGGAAATGGTGATAATTGCGTCTACGTTTTGATTCTGTGCGGGTGCCGGCGGGTCTAGAGACAAGATGATATCACCACAACTCGCCGCCCCTGCTCCTGTGGGATGCATGAACACCCAAAAAGAGAGTATAAAGATTGCTAGAATGCGGAGTAGATCTTTCACAGAAATAGTGTAGCAAAAGGGGTATAGAAAAGGAAGCGCAAGAGTAGCCTCCGATGATACAATGAAGTAATTCCGGATATGCGAAAAAACGTAGTTGGACTCGCCATTTTTAGTGTCTGTATCAACGCGGTATTCTGTTTCAAGCTGGTACCGGTGGTATCTGCTCAGACGTGCGACCCAACTTGCAGTGGCGTTGATGAATGTCGGCAGAAAATAGGGAAGTGTCAGGAAGCGTGGAACCAAATGGAGGTTGCAAAAAAGCCACACGAAGACGCGCTTCGCAAGATGGAGGCCGACATCACTGCGTTCCAAAATCGCATTAAAATCATTGAGGCTGATGTGTCACGGAAGTCAGCTGCAATAGATACAGGCGAACGCGAACTCGGAAACCTCCTTCTCCTTGCGAGCCGGCGCATCGGACAGCTCTACCGGAAAACCTCCTCTTTTAGTTCCCTCACGCCGTTTCTCAGTGGCACGAATGTCGGATCGGTTGTTCGGATGTTTGCCTACCAGAGAGCGGTGATTAACGAAGACAAGAAGGCAATTAGTCAGGTTGCGGTGCTGGTGCATACTCTTGAGGGCAAAAAGAGGGTGCTTGAGAAAGAAAAAGGGACGCTCGCGTACCTCAGGGAAGAAACCGACCGGCGAGCGGTCAGTGTGCGAAAGCTCGTTGGCGAGGCTCGTGCCTACCAAACGAAAATATCTGGCTTCATCGCAAGCTTAACCGCGCAGCAGCAGGCGATCTTAAATGCTCGCTCAGGCACGTTTACCACAAGTTTGGGTGATGTTCCCCTTGCCGATGACCCGAACGCCTCGCCGGAATTCGATCCGGGCTTCCGGCCGGCTTTTGGAGGATTTTCCTTTGGCGCCTATACGCACAAAAAAGGCATGAGTCAGTACGGCGCGAAAGGAAGGGCAGAGAGTGGGCAGGGGTACCGGGATATTCTGCGCGCGTACTACGGCAAAGAGCCGGTGGAGAAGGACACCGGAGGCACGATCAGTGTTTCTGGCTACGGCAACCTTGAGTTTGAGAGCTTCTACCTCATGGGGATTGCCGAGATGCCTTCCTCGTTTCCGAAAGAAGCGCTCAAGGCGCAAGCCGTGGCTGCTCGCACCTATGCTTGGCGCTACAAAACGGGCGGTTTGACGATTTGTACGACGCAAGCATGTCAGGTGTTTTCAAAATCAAAAGCTGATAGCCCTCCGGCAGAGTGGCGGTCTGCGGTGGAGGAGACGCGCGGCCAGATTCTTGAGGACGTTGTTGGCTACTATTCCTCGACAACCGGAGGGTACCTTTCGACCATGGGGTGGGACACAACCTGTGGGAATCAGGGATGCTGGACAAACGGCGCGTACGAAAAGATTGCGGGCAGCCCTTGGTTTTACAAAGGATGGTACACCGCCGACTACTATAACTCCTCAGGGAAGTGCGGTCGGTCTCATCCGTGGCTTACAGGAGAGGAATTTGCGGATATCCTCAATGCCTGGGTGGTCTTAACTCAAGGCGGTGACAAGAGTAGGGTACTTCCGGTAACGATAAATAGTTGCTCAATTGGCGGTGCTTCAGGAAATCCCTATTCCATGAGCGAAATGCGCGAAGCGGCAAGCAGCCTCGGTGGCGCATATTCGTCTGTTTCGTCCATTTCAGTTACATACAACAGCGGCGGATATACCGAAAGCGTGATTCTGCAGACCAATCGAGGGGGTGCTACTATCTCAGGAGCTGATTTTAAGCAAGTCTTTAATCTTCGTGCGCCAGGCTACATATCGATCCGCAACAGCCTTTTTAATATTGAACGGAAGTAGTACAATATGCTCGATGCCGACACTCTTTGACTCATCACGTCGGGAGAAGCCAGTTGCAAAGAAAGAAAAACAGGGTGTGACCGCTGAGGTGCAAAGAGCACGAATCCCCATGGGGCCGCTCACCTGTTTCGCCGTAAGCCCTGGGGGGGTGCGGTTTGAAACGCAAGAGCGCGGGGAGGAAGTAATTCTGTTTCTTCGGCAGCACGTCATCTTCCTTGTGCCACGTGCCGTTCTTATCCTTACCCTTTTATTTGCACCATCAGTTCTCTTCCCCTTTTTTCTGAAATTCTCCCTTCTCCCTGTAAAGCTGCCGTCGAGTTACATCGTTATAGGGACGCTCTTCTGGTACGTCGCAACTTTTGGTCTTGTACTGACTGGTTTCCTCCGGTGGTTTTTTAACATCTACATTGTAACAAACCACAGAGTTGTCGATGTCGATTTCATCAACCTTCTGTATAAAGAATTTTCAGAAGCCCGACTCACAAAGATTCAGGATGTCACCTATAAGTCAGGAGGCATTCTCTCGGCCCTTTTTAACTACGGCAACGTGTACGTTCAGACCGCAGGGGGACTGCCGAACTTTGAGTTCCTTGGAGTCCCAAATCCAGAGAAAGTTGTGCAAGCGATCGGAGAGCTTGCGGCCCAAGCAGGCAGACAAAACTCGCCGTAACTATGGTACTGTCTGCAACCATCCTGATATTCGTAAAAACGCTGGCCCTCATCGGACTCCTCCTGTATGTCCTGTTTGCGGCAGTAATGATTCGACAGGAGCAACTCATGGAGAACGTACTCGAAGATGCCTTTGAGCCGGTACTCAAGGTGCTCACCGTTGCTCACTTCATCGCAGCCATCGCCGTTCTTGTCTTGGCAGCGGTCCTTCTGTAAGTTCCTCCATGCTCGTGCGCTTTCACGGCTAGTGTGCTACGCTACAGCTGCTATGCAGATTCGGCCAGTCATTGCAACGGTTGTCGGACACTCGACAGAGACCGTCTGGGGACAGGTACTCCAATCACCGGCAGCATTTGGTGTATTAGAGGTTGAGACGGAGGATCCTGTTGCGCGTCAGCACGGTGTGGGACTTTTGACAAAATTGTCTCGACTCCTCGTCTTTCCTCCAAAAAGTCTTGGAGGGCTTGCGGCTATTGCAGATTCCATGGTAGATGGTTCGGTGCGCTCACTTCTGCTCCTTGTTCCTGTTGGCGCGGTGTTGTACCTCGTGGTTCGTGGCAGTGGGCGCGTGTACCTTAAGCGCGGAGAGAAGATAGCCACCCTCGTTGATGGTATGGGAGAGATCTCGGGAAACGTAGCCGGAGGGGACAGTCTCCTTCTTGCTACACGAGGATTTCTTATGGCGCTTTCAACGGATGAGCTAGGGCACATCTTTGACCATCTTCCGCCGGCGGACGTCGCGGAAAAGCTTACCGTTTTGCTCCATGGGAAACAGGGTGGCGAAGGCGGAGCGGCACTCATATTCCAAGTCTCCTCCATTGAAACGGCAGAGGAGACAGTGGCACACACAGTTGTTGCGCAAGCACGACCGCCGGAGTCAGCGAGGAGAAGAGATATGTTTGGGGCTCTATGGAGGCGCACTGGAAGCGTTTTTCCTCTACGCTTCAGTCTCTACGCCCTTATCGCACTTGCCTCGACAATACTATTTATCGGGAGCGTGGTTTTGGGTATTCAGAAACAGGTTGGGGTAAAGAGAAACACGCTCGTACGCGAGGCGCTCACCGGAGCGCAGCGCGCCTTCGATGAAGGCATGGCGATACTGGATCTCAATCCAGTGAAAGGCCGGGAACGGCTCACCATGGCAAAAGAGACCCTCGCGCCACTCCTTTTGAGTGTCCCGAAGCGGTCCAAAGAGGGAAGACAGGTGATTGAGCTTTACGAAGATGCCGTGGCAAATCTGACGTCTGCAATGCACATCACACAGACAGAACCAGAGCTGTTTTATGACGTGAGCTTACTGCGCAAAGGCGCCGTCGTTTCTGGTTTTGCTCTTTCTGGAGACATGCTTGGCATTGTGGATTACGCCGTGAATGCAGTCTATGCGGTGTCGGTTTCTAACAAAAGCGGCGCCGTGGTGTTGAGTGGAGAACGGTTGTCCGGTGCTACGGCCGTTGCCTCCCACGGAGACAAGATTTACATCCTCGTCCCGAGCGGCATTCATGAGATACGAACGAGCGACAACAAAGTGGTAGCAGACATTGTTCGGAAAGACGCAGAGTGGGGTACGATATCGAGTGTTGTTTCGTACGGGGGCAATCTTTACCTCCTGGACAGAGAGAAAAGTCGTATTTGGAAGTACGTTGCCACAGAAAACGGTTTTTCCGAACGTCGCGAGTACCTCAATCCCGATACGCTTCCGGATTTGTCGAAGGCAACAGGGATGGCAATTGACGGATCAGTATGGGTGGGAACGCCGGACGGGAAAATTGTGCGATTCGTGCAGGGAAGAGACGTGACGTTTCTACCCAAAGGCGTTGAGCCGGCGTTTGGGGGTGATCTGTTCGTCTACACGAGCGATAGCGCAAAGAACGCCTATGTCCTTGATCGCGTGAACAAGCGGATTGTGGTTCTTGACAAAGACGGCTTGTACCTGGCCCAGTACGTGTGGGAAGGGAGCCTCATTCCGACCCAAATGGTCGTCTCAGAGGCACAGCGGAAAATTCTCCTTCTTGCAGAGGGGAAGATCTACGCACTCACCTTGAAGTAGAAACGACCATGAGAATCGTACATCGCAAAGCCACCTATGACTATACGATTACTGATCGCCTCGAGGCAGGGGTGCACCTGACCGGTCAGGAGGTCAAGTCGCTGCGCGGCGGGCACGCGAGTTTAGAGGGATCGTTTGTGCGGGTCATCGGTTCAGAAGCGTACCTCGTCAATGCCCAGATATTTCCCTACATCTTTGCGCGTCCGGAGGGCTACGACCCCAAACGGACACGGAAGCTTCTTTTGCACAAAAAGGAAATAATGAGTTTGAAGGGCAAGATCGACGGAGCCAGTTTGACCTTGGTTCCGCTTGCTTGGTATACTAGAGGCTCCCGGATCAAGCTTGAGATTGGTCTTGCCCGTGGGAAAAAGAAGTACGAGAAGCGGGAGGCCATAAAGCGGGAAGACCAGCGAAGAGAACTGGAAGTTGAGTTTCGGGGGAAGGTGAAATAAACAACGGGGACGTACAAGATTCGACAGAGTGATGCTCTTTAACACTGCAGGCCGACCTTGATGGGTGGTCGTTAAACAACCGTCAAACCAATAAATGCTGATGCTGAACAAGCTGAAGCAGCCTTTTACGCATCTCGAGCACCGAGAGCATATCTCTTTGCAGAGGCGTAAGGCCATCTCTTGAACGTTTTCTCGGTGACATTCTTGAGGTGTAAACAAAGCCGGGATGCAGTCTTAATGGTTCGACGTTCCAATTAAGACGAAGAACAATACGTCTTGATCTTTTCTTTCCTGTCAATCGGATCAGGAAGAGACGACAACAATGATTGACTACGCCTGTAGATGTGTTGGGATCGTCATTCTGGACGAGAGCTCACTCCTCTCCGTCTCCACTTCGACACAAGAGTGTCTCAGTGCAAGCACCTCCTTGTACAATAGACAAGGAGGTCTTTTTGTGAAGATTCTTGATATTGTTTTTCCGAAGCGCTGTTTGGGGTGCGGAAAAGGTGGGAAATATTTTTGTCAACGATGTACTTCAATTATTCGGGTTATCGAACGAAATGAGGCGATCTGTCC
Source organism: uncultured Gammaproteobacteria bacterium (assembly GCA_964397755.1). Taxonomy (GTDB): domain Bacteria; phylum Patescibacteriota; class Microgenomatia; order UBA10105; family UBA927; genus CAYNJY01. The sequence goes on along the minus strand of CAYNJY010000004.1, from coordinate 11,135 downwards.
GGTCTGCGAGCGGCCTGCCATTGGCGGCGCAACGCACCCGCGGTGTAGAACCCGCTACGGCCTCGATGGTTTAACAAGCTTTTTCCACTATGACGGCAGTATTCGAAAGGCGGTCAAAGCATTGAAATACCGCTACGTCTACGATCTCGCCCAAGAATTTACTACCCTTATTCCTTCCTCTTCTTTTGTTGATCTTACTAAGCTGCTAAGCACTAAGCCCCTAAGCTCTTTTTTAATTCCCATTCCGCTTCATCCTACTCGTCTTCGAGAAAGAGGCTATAATCAGGCAGAAATATTGGGCGCGCTCATTGCCCAACAATTGCAGATTCCCATGCGAACGGATTTGCTGTATCGAGTTCGTAAAACGACTCCGCAAGTCGAAGTGAAGAAGAGGGAGGAGAGGCTTAAAAATATGGAAAAAGTTTTTGCAGCTAACAATGTAGCAATGAAACAATGGAACAATGTATTTTTATTTGATGATGTCTTTACGACCGGTGCAACTATGCGATCGGCAGCCAATGTTTTGAAAAGAAGTGGTACTCAATTTGTCTGGGGTGTCACCATGGCTCGGTAGTATATGAAAAAAAATGGACTTACTGTTGCGATAATTGCTGGAGGAGTGTTGGACAAAAGCCTGATTCGCCAAATCAGACGTGCCCAAAAAATAATCGGTGTTGATCGAGGCGCGCGGTGGCTTATCAAAAATAAACTTACTCCCGATGTTGCACTCGGAGATTTTGATTCGGTGACAAAGAGAGAACTACTGCTTATTAAAAAGAAAGCAAAAAAGGTGCTTATGTTTTCAGCGCAGAAAGACGCTACCGACCTTGAACTCGCTGTCGATTATTCCTTTCGTCTCAAACCGAAAGAGGTAATTATTTTTGGCGGTATCGGAACTCGTCTAGATCACACCATCGCTGCAGTACACATGCTTGAAAAATTTTTGAGTAAAGGAATTAAAGCAGCGATTGTCGATGAGAGAAATGAAATAATCCTGGTAAAGGATTCGTACCGCGTAAACAAAAAACAACAATATCGATACCTTTCGCTTTTACCACATACACAATCTGTAACTGTGTCTCTTTCTGGATTTACCTATCCGTTAGTTGGCATCCAACTGAAACGAGGCACATCTCGAGGCATCAGCAATGAGTTGAAGAGAAAAAGCGCAACAATTAACGTCCACAAAGGAATTGCACTCGTCATTAAAAGTAGAGATTAGAGCGGTGTCTGTTTGAAAAATATCTTTACCCCGTAGCGTCCCGCCAAGCGGGACTGCTACTGGGGCGAACTGATTTTACTCTTTGGCGGCAAATTCTTTCAATAATTCTTTACATCAATCTTAGATCTCGACCATTGCCTTAATTCTTTTCCTCACTTGAGACCACAGTATCAATTCCCTTGTTATCCATCTTAGGGGATATTGACTGGTCAGTTTTCGTAGTTTTATCCCGAAGATGTCCCAAAAGAATGAATGAAATAGCTAAAAATATGTAAAATCCTGAATGCATCCAAAGGCTATAAATAAGAACAGCATAACCAAGAATATGGAAAACAACGCTCCAAGGAGCAAGATGGCTTAACGCAAATCTTCCAAGAGGAGTCTCGGCGTATTCCTCTTCGTCTTTCTTTAACACAAGTAAGGTTCCAATAAGCGGGAGAACTATAACAGAAGCTAATGCCCAAATTAATTGATGTTGCCAAACAAAGTAGCCTGCCCAGCCAAAACCAAGTCCATCAAAAATAAGATACTCGGGAATTGTATGGTGCAGGGCTATTCTTCTAAATAATCTTTTCATAATTTATCCCCTTGACGCTCTTTTAGCTTAATAATTCCGCTATAGAAACTTTTAACGCTTTGGCGATCTTGGCAACCGTCTGCACGCTTGGCTTGACGAGACTACATTATCCTCGATTTTGGCGAGCCAACTCTTTCATTTCCCAACTGGCGGAGGGTACAGGATTCGAACCTGTGAGGGATTGCTCCCACTAGTTTTCAAGACTAGCGCCTTGAACCGCTCGGCCAACCCTCCTGGGCGGAGGAGGTGGGATTCGAACCCACGTGAGCCTTACGGCTCAGAGGTTTAGCAAACCTCCCGAATTGACCAACTATCGGACTCCTCCAAAATTTTTCAACAAGCGTGGGTTATATGTAGTAACTATCTGCAAATACTCGTTCATTTTCTTTTGATCGTATAACCACACCCGTTTTGTTTGAGACCTCATATGAAGTCTTGGCTGCAATTTTATCATAGTAAGCGTATCATAAACAAAATTGATAAGAGGAAGAGATCGGTTGGAAAGCACAATTTAGTGTACGAGTATAATTTCCCATTTCCTCTCCTTCGCCAGAATGTCCCGGCTAAGCCGGGACGAAGAAAGATTCGGCTTCGGGCGCGTGACTCATGACACTGCGACCTCTTTTCGTCTGCAATGACCTAGTGTATACTGACTTCAATATGGAAACTTCGGCTGCACCAAAGATTGAGGAAAGGCGAGAGGAAGAATACCTTTCGTGGGTCTCTCCGTCCCGCCTTTTTAAAAAACGGAATCGCGAGTACTTCACCAACATCGCCGCTATAGTTTTTTTCCTTTCTGTGATCTTTGTATTTGCCCGGGAATACGCTCTCATTATTGCGATGCTATCTCTTGTTTTTTTTGTCTACGTGTTATCAACCGTCCCCCCGGAAGAAGTGAAGCACAGGATTACGAGTCTCGGTATAGAAAGTGCAGGGCACTTTTATCGTTGGGAGGAGATAGCTGATTTTTGGTTTGAAGAACAATGGAGTCAGTCGCTTCTCATTTTGCGGCCACTTCTTTCTTCCCGAGTCGTTGTTTTACTGGGAAGTCTAAAGAAAGATGATGTACGAGAATTTGTTGAGCGCCACGTTCCGTTCCGTGAGGAGCCGGATAAAAATTGGGTAGACAATGCCGCCCACTGGCTCACCCAAAAAATCCCTCTCGAAAAGCCTTCTTAAGTTTTGCTTCTTGAATCTCAGTAAGAATCGAACTATTTCGAGAATTTTACTCTCTCTGCTCTATTGGGCAGAGGGTACCAAAACCCGGGGCGTGGTGAGATTCGCGAACACAGACCCGGAACTGGCTTTATTATTTGTTACTCTTTTGAGAAGAAGTTTCGACCTTGATGAGAAAAAATTTAGGATAGCACTTCATCTGCATTGGTATCATAAGGAGAGAGATGCAAAACGTTACTGGTCTAAATTACTGAAAATACCAGAAAATCAGTTTAATAAATCTTATAGGAAGAAAAGAAGCAAAGAGAAGAGATCTCGCAAGAATGTTGGGGGAATATGTTTTGTGCGGTATAATAGCGTATATCTCAAAGAGCAGATTATGCAGTATGCATACGCCTGCGCAGATATCTTTAGAGATAACAATTTACATGCGCCCGTAGCTTAATGGATAGAGCACCAGGTTGCGGACCTGGCGATTGAAGGTTCGACTCCTTTCGGGCGCGCATAAACCGGCTAGAACCCACCGTTTTGGGCGATTGATGTAGGAAGGATGCCGGAGTGGTTAAACGGCCAGGTCTCGAAAACCTTGGGGGTCGCAAGGCCCACGCGAGTTCAAATCTCGCTCCTTCCGCCTAGTGCAGGGCAGGCTTTTTTGAAGAAGCACAAAATAGTCGGTTGAAACCTGTATTTTTAACCTATGACTATCACCATCTGCGGCAGTATGCAGTTTCAGGAAAAAATGCGAGAGGCGCAAAAAGTGCTTGAAGCAAGAGGATTCACAGTCCTTGTGCCAAAGAGCTTAGAGCTCATAGACACACAAGGCTTCGTCCACCCCACTACCGATGAAGAGCGCATCACCGCCAAAATTGAGTACGACTTCATCCGGGAGCACTTTCGGAAAATTGAAAAATCAGACGCAATTCTGGTCCTTAACTACGACAAAAAGGGCACCGAAGGCTATATCGGCGGCAATACGTTCCTTGAGATGGGGCTCGCGTTCTGGCTAGGGAAAAAGATTTTCCTCATCCACCCGGTGCCGGACACGGACTACAAGACGGAAATGCACGCCATGCAGCCTGTTGTTTTAGACGGAGATCTAGTGAAGATTCAATAATGATAAGGCAACGTGTAGCAGAGAGTAGGAGGTAGGAGCTATAATACAAGACAACGTTACCCAGCTCCTGCAGTTTCCGCCGAAGGCGGATCAGCCTCTGGCTGACAATGGATAGAACGCGGCCCTCTCGCCCGAATCAGGCCTCTGTAGCTTAACGGATAGAGTACTGGCCTCCGAAGCCGGTGATACCAGTTCGATTCTGGTCAGAGGCGCAGAATAATTTTCTGCGAAAACTTTCTGCGTAAACGCCTTAGTATGAAAAATACAAAAAACACAACCAACCTCATTTATGAAGCGGCGGTCGTCAAGCGGATGTTGCGGACCGGCTGGCAGATTTTGGGGGACAACCAGGAAGGCGTGGGCGAGCACACGTTTATGACCTCGGTTATCGCGTACTTCTTGGGCCGCGAGCTTCACGCTAATCTTGAGACGGTGCTTACCATGGCGGTCTTTCATGATTTCCACGAGGCGCGGACCGGGGACCTTGACAAAATCGCAAAGTTCTATATGACGCGTGATCAGGGCAAAGCCAACCGGGATATTTTTGGGGGCGTTGACGATACACTCCTTGCATCACTTGATACCTACGAAAAGAGGGAAACACTCGAGGCGAAAATCGTCTATGAAGCAAACGTGATCGCGTTTCTCGTTGAGCTCAAACTCCTTATTGAAAAAGGCAACACCCATGCCGGCGAGTGGCTTGAGGCGAACATCAAGCGCCTCCGAATTCCCGAGGCGGTTGCGCTTGCGCAAGATCTCGTAAAAACAAACTCCCAAGACTGGTGGAAGAATATCCGCGACACGCTCCACGAAGAGTTTGCAAAGTGAAGCCTCTAGCGTCTCCGAAACCACGACCTTACTTCGGAGGTAAGATTGCTTCCTGTTGCCAGAAACACACCAAGGAGAACGAGGGCACTACCGATGACGAACCCCGTCGTAATTTTTTCCCCTAAAAAGATGACGTTGATGACGACCGAGATCGGCGGAAGAAAGTAAATATAGAGCGACACGGTTGTGGCCGATGAGTGTTGTAGCGCCCACTGGTAGAGGAAGAATGTCCCAACGGTAACGAGTATCGAGATGTGGAGCAGGAGAAGGAACATCGCGGGCTGAAGGATTACTGAAACATAGAGAGGGCTATAGTGCGGGAGAGCAAGAAAGAAAAAGACCGCACACGAGGTGAGTATGGAGACTGCGCTCACGGAGAGCGGCGAGTACCCCCGGTTCAGCGCTTGTCTGGATGTGATCGTATACGAAGACCACGCCAACACCGCGACGGCAAAAAGCACATTCCCGAAAGGGTTTCCGGACACCACGGCACCTTTTTCAAGGAGCGGAAGGACGACGACAAAGAGCGCACCGGTAAACCCGATGAGTATGCCCAGGAGTTTTTTGGGCGTCACATTTTCTTTAATTATTCGTTTGGCAAGGATGGCAACGACGAGCGGCATGGCACTGTAGATGATCGCTGCGGCGTTGGCTGTTGAGAGGGAGAGTCCCCAAAAGTACAAGGCGACGTTTACCGTAGAAAAAATCCCGACCGGGATGAGGTCGGCGAATGTCCCCCGCTTCCGTTTTTCTCGTAAGAAAAACGGAAGAACAACGAGCGATGCGACAAAGAACCGGAGAAAGCCGGCAGTAAAAGGGTCGAGCGCCAGGACGAGGATTTTGGAAAGCCCTGCAGTTGACCAGAGGAGGGTGGCGAGGGTCATCGCAAGCAGGGCCTTCGTACGGGAAGACATGAGCACAGTATAGCACGGAAAGACGAGCGAGAATGGTATAATCCAAACGAGTGGTGGGATCGCATAGTTGGCCCATTGCGTCTCTTTGGAGAAGAGATGTGCCGCAAGGCACGCGCGAGTTCGCCCCGAGATGAACTCGGGGCGGCACGGGTTCGTCCCGTACTGAATTCTATGCATTACGTGTATATTTTGTTGTTGAAAAATCGTAATCTCTATATTGGACACTCTGACGATTTGAAACGAAGGGTAGGTGAACACAATAAAGGAATTGTTGAATCAACCAAACGTTAGCTTCCAGCGCAACTGATTCACTATGAGGGATATTTATATAAGGACGATGCTCTACGAAGAGAGAAGTACTTAAAGTCGAGTGATGGGAAAAGAGATATTAAAAGGCAACTATCGGTTGCCTTTGAGAAGCTGAATGTGCCTCGTGATAATGGAGGATTCGCCTAGTGGCTATGGCGCGCGCTTGGAGAGCGCGTTTACCCGCAAGGGTATCGTGGGTTCGAGTCCCACATCCTCCGCCAGATACAAGACTGATCCAAAATAAACAAAAATTAGCACGTTTTCGTATAATATACAAAACTCGTCACCGTGTTACCATTATCCGTCGTACTCGTTCGGAGCCACAAAGGCGTATCATAAATGTATGATCACTTGTACGTTTGAAAAGGGCTACAGAGCGTCGCTTCGGCATATCGTTACTCACGCGATCGTCGAAAAGCACGGGAAGCTTCTCTTGATTAAGCGCGTCGGCGATCTGCTCGAATCCGGTAAGTGGGCACTCCCCGGCGGGTTCCTTGATCGTGATGGAACAGCAGCGCCCCTTTCCCTCTCCCCATTGTCGAAACACCGAAAGTATAACACTACATGGCGATAGAGTATGGTCACTGAGACAACGAGTCGCGTCCATTAGACGTTTTTTCTCTTTCGTGCTATTCTCCCCTCACGATGAGCGACATTGACGACGTCAAGGCGAGGCTCAACATCGTTGAGATTGTCAGCGAGCGCGTGGCGCTCAAAAAAGCCGGCCACAACTTTAAGGCGTTGTGTCCGTTCCACGCGGAGAAAACCCCTTCTTTTATCGTGTCTCCGGATCGCCAGACGTTCCATTGTTTTGGCTGCGGCCGCGGCGGGTCGATCTTTGACTTTGTCATGCTCTTTGAGCATGTGGATTTTCCGGAGGCCCTCGAAACACTTGCTGCCCGCGCGGGCGTCAAGCTCGAACGAAGGCCAGCAGACAGCCCGCAGGCAAAGCTCAAACAAGAGCTCTACGAGGTGAACCACTTGGCCAGCGAATACTACCACTACCTCCTCACCACGCACGCCGTCGGCGAGAAAGCACGTTTGTATCTCAAGGGTAGGGGTATTTCTGATACATCGATAAAAACATTCACCCTAGGGTACAGTCCAAAGGACTGGGACGGACTCTTAAAATTTTTAAAGAAGAAGGGTTATGATGAGGAACTCTTGGAGACAGCAGGCTTAGTCATGAGAACCATGAACCGAGCACCAAGAGCGAAGAACCTTTTTTATGACCGTTTTCGCGGCAGAGTCATGTTTACCCTGAAAGATCACCGTGGCAACGTCGTCGGATTTGCCGGAAGAGTTCTCGATCCTTCGTCGCTTCGCTCCTTAGGACAAGTCCGACAGGAAGCAAAATATATTAACACCTCTGAAACGCCGGTCTATGTGAAAGGCAACGTCCTCTACGGTCTGGATGTGACCAAAGACGCGATCCAAAAAAGCGGTGAGGCGGTGGTTATGGAAGGCGAGATGGATGTGATTTCCTCCTTCCAAGCTGGCATCGGCAACACGGTTGCCATAAAAGGGTCGGCGCTCACCGAAGGTCACGCGCGACTCCTTCGGCGCTTTGCCGAACGGCTGACGTTTGCCTTGGATGTTGATCCGGCAGGCGATGCGGCAGCACGGCGCGGCATCGAGATTGCCGAGGCAGCGGGTTTTGACATGCGAGTGGTACAGCTTTCCGCGGGGAAAGACCCGGACGAAGCGGCGCGAGAGGGCCCCGGGCTTCTGAAAAAGGCAATTGAAACGGCTGTGCCTATCTACGATTACTTCATAACGTCAGCAACCAAGCGTTTTGATGCAACCACTGCTTTTGGCAAGAAGAAGGTGAGCGAAGAGCTCTTCCCGATCCTTTCTAAAATCGAAAATCCGGTCGTCCAGGGCCACTACATTCGGAAGCTCGCAACAAGCCTCGCTGTTTCGGAGGATACTGTGAGCGACGGCGTGGCGCGGGTAAAGGTCGCGCCCGGGGTGAAACCGGCCGAGGTCTCCTTTCAGATGCCTGCCGGCAGCCGCCAGGAAAAGCTCGAAGTATACCTCCTCGCGTTTATCTTGCAAGGGAAAACGCGGGAGTTTTTTGATGAGTTTTTAGAGGAGGGAGGTGCGGATCTCATATCCCAACCAGCAGTTCGTCGAACCCTTGAGGAGCTCCAACCGTTTCTTTTGACGAACAGCACATTTTTCATAAAAGATTTCACCGGGACCGTACCCAAAGAGCTTCTCCCGACGATCGACGAAGCGTTCCTCTGGGACATTGCCGAGTTTCTCTCGGCTGAGGAGCTCATGGTCCGGCAATGGAACACCGCGCTTGTTGAGTTTCAGCGCGTTGCAATAAAGTCGAAGATACGACAGGAGACGAGTAAGCTCCAAACAGCGGATGACGAGAACGCTTCGGAGGTGTTGCAACAGACGATTCGGGTTCTGACGGAGAAACTTGCGAAGCTAGAAAAAACCGCCTCCCTCTGATACAATGGGCCTGCTTTTCAAGCGAAACCATCTGGATACTTCAGAGGTTGTCGGTGAAGCATATGAAAACCCGCCACATTACCACGGTCCCTGATCTTCTCACAGAAGGAAAAGAAAACGGTTTCGTCACCCAAGACGATATCCTCACCATCTACCCGAAGCCCGAGGAACACATCGTCGAGCTTGACGAGCTCTATGACAAGCTCATCCGCGCGGGCATTGACGTCTTTGAGACCACCTCGCAGGACATAGAAAAAGAAGCGAGTAAAAGCATTGCTGATCTTGAAAAAGAGATAGAGGCACTCGCCAGAGCTAGCGCAGAAAACGTCTCTGATCCTGTCCGGATGTATCTTAAGGAAATCGGTCGGATTCCACTTCTCATCTTCGCTGACGAGATTTACCTTGCGAAACGCTACGAAAAAGGAGACAAGAAGGCGAAAAAGAAGCTTACCGAAAGCAACCTCCGACTGGTTGTCTCGATTGCAAAAAAGTATATCGGTCGAGGCATGAGCCTCCTCGACCTTATTCAGGAGGGGAACCAGGGGCTCATCCGAGCTGTTGAGAAATACGACTGGCGAAAAGGCTACAAGTTTTCTACCTACGCCACCTGGTGGATCAGGCAAGCCATCACCCGCGCCATTGCCGACCAGGCCCGCACAATCAGAATTCCGGTCCATATGGTCGAGACGATTAACCGCTTCGCGCGAATTTCGCGCCGTCTCATGCAGGAACTCGGCCGCGAGCCGCTTCCTGAGGAAATCGCAAAAGCGATGGAGATTGACGTTGCGAAGGTTCGCGAAATCATGAAGGTATCGCAGGAGCCCACGAGCCTAGAGACGCCAGTCGGCGACGAGGAAGACAGTCACCTTGGAGATTTCATCTCAGACCCCGGACCGACGCCGTATGACCAGACCTCTCGGCAGCTTCTCAAAGAGCACATGGAGGAGGTCCTTGCGACCCTCTCTGACCGCGAAAAGAGAGTCCTCATCCTACGCTTTGGTCTTGAGGATGGTCGGCCGAGGACGCTCGAAGAAGTTGGGGTGCAGTTTGGCGTTACCCGCGAGCGGATACGCCAAATTGAAGCGAAAGCCTTGAGAAAATTACGTCACCCCAGCCGAAGCAAAAGGCTCAAGGATTACCTGGAATAACTGTCACCCTCTACGGCAACGGATGAGCCACTTCTTTTTTGAATTTTTTTCTGCCCGTTTTTTCCTGCGCCTCTTGACAGAGGTCTGGCTATACATTATATTTATCGAGATATTTCAATAAATCAATGAATATAGCGAAGAACCTTGAAGACATTTTTCAAGCTTTAGGAAATAAAACCAGATTGGAAATTGTCCGAACAGTCTTGGTCCAACGGGAGGTCTCGTGCCAAGAACTCATCACCAGCTTTCCCTTGGCCCAGCCAACCATGTCGCACCATTTTAGTTTACTTTTGGATAGCGGGGTGATCAATGTTCGCAAAAACGGCGTCCGGCATTTTTATAGGGTAAATACTAAAAAACTCAAGGAGCTGGGCATAAACATTACCAAACTATTAGGCTAAGGAGGTGAAAAACAAATGGCTGATGTAAACATTCAAAAATTACCAGTCAATGGAGAGTTTGGGCAACTGGCATCTAACGAAAGCGTTCAACGGGCGGCGAAGGCTTTAGTGGCGAATAGCATCACAGTACTGGTTGCGGCAAATGGTCAAGAGGCAAAGGAGAAAGTTTTAGAGATGATCCCGCAAGGTAGCGAAGTTTTTACCATGTCCTCGGTTACGTTGGACACCATAGGGTTAACTCAAGACATCAATGAATCAGGAAAATATACGTCGGTTCGTAACCAAGTTTATTCAATGGACAGAAATACCCAAGCTCGAGAGATGGCCAAGCTGGGAGCAGCACCGGACTGGGTAGTATCTTCAGTCCATGCGGTCACAGAAGACGGCCATCTCCTTGTCGCTTCCTACTCTGGGAGCCAGCTTTCCGCCGAAGTCTATGCGGCAGGCAAAGTTATCTTTGTTGTCGGATGCCAAAAGATTGTCAAAGACACCCAAGAGGGAATGAGGAGAATGTATGAGTACTCCTACCCATTAGAAGACGTGCGAGCCCAAAAAGCCTATGGTATGCGATCCGGAGTGAACAAGATTCTCATTATTAATAAAGAAGTGATAGCCGGTAGAATTACGGTAATACTTGTTAGAGAAAAACTGGGCTTCTAGCGGGGAATCATGGTCAGCCCTGATTTTCCCGTCCGAACAATCCAGACAAATACCATCTGCCCAAGCAGAATTCCGTAGTGACGCGCTCCACTTTTGCTTATGGTATCTGGTTAGCGCCATGGGACAACAAAATCAAGGTCTGACCCCGAGGCGGCTACTAACGGCTATAAAATGGTATAATACACCTGTTCTTTTTCATTCCCCTGTAGCTCAATGGTAGAGCGGCTTCCTGTTAAGAAGAAGGTTGTCGGTTCGAGTCCGACCGGGGGAGCCAGGTACAATTCTGCACCTTGCTTCGCACGACAGGTTGATTTCACAGG
>CAYNJY010000003.1:70910-79063 GCA_964397755.1 uncultured Gammaproteobacteria bacterium | reverse complement strand
CTATTTTTAATGGCGTATTCGGACAATTCGAGCAATCGGGTTGAGTCCACCGGATACGCCATTTGAAATTTATAAAAGTTCTTTAAAATTTTTGCGTTTTTTTCTTTTAGTCGCTTTCAGCGACTTATACGAACCGCAGTTTTGGAGGCGCGGCGGGGTAAGAGGAATAGTTGGTGAACGATACTACGCTTTCTTTAACTCTATTGTATCACCTCCGATCAGAGCTTCCTTCTTCGCTCGTGACCATTGTTTAAGTTGCCACTCTCGTTTCATGGCGTCTTGGCGGGAAGTAAATACTTCTGTGTAAACTAAATGAAACGAGAAGAAGTTTCGTACGTATTTTGCGGACTTGCTGCTTTTGTTTCGATGCTCTTGAAGTCGTTTTTCCAGATCGTTGGTTTGGCCAATATAAAGAGTTTTGAAAGATGTGCGGAGAATGTAGACAAAGAAAGGCATTATTTGATTTGCACTTCGACCCTGGTTCGATTTCATCTCTCGATTCGCTGCGCTCACTCGAGATCTTCGCAAGCTTTGCTTGCTTCGAGCTGCGGGACTAGGATTCGAACCTAGATAAGCAGATCCAGATTCTGCTGTACTACCGTTATACGATCCCGCAACGCTACCAACAAAATTTTAACGATCTTCCCCTGTCCAGATTTCAAAAAAATCTCTCGTTTCCGAGCTTCACCTCTTGTTAAAAATGCTTCCTGATATATCAATCTCCACGGACTACGGCCTTTCTGCAAAATGATAAATCTACAAATAAAAACAAAACTCACCTGGTAAGCTGATTATACCAGTTTTTAAGGCTCGCATGGGGCTAACTCAAATCCTGTATTCTTACCGTCTCTCACACTTTTCAGCCTCGACAAATTTTTTTTGACACCAGCTTATTGTTCATAGCTCGGGTAAGCCTGCACTCCCAAACGGAATCGCTTGTGTTGCGTACTATTGCAAGATACTGCAGAAAATCAACCACTGTTCAGACTCACTGCGGCAGGCGGAGCTTTGTGGAACCCGATCGCTCAATAAGCTCTTCCTTTATAAGGCCTCGTAGAAGTCCTTTGAAAAACTGGCGCTCCCTTCTGTACGTAGCTTTGAGCTCCTCAATCAGACTCTGCTCTCGCACCTCCCCCTCCCGCAACCGATCCACAATCCTCCCCCGATAAAATCGATTCGAGTCTTTGAAAGGCTTTGCTTTGCGTGACACGTGATACGTGACACGTGATACGTTTAGGGCTAAGGCTCCATAATCCATTAAGGCTTGATTCCACTCCCACGCCTGTTCTTTTGGAAGGAGTTGTTCTGCGGCGTTTTGAATAACGGATGGCTTTTGAGGTTTTCCCTTAAAGAAGAAGTGTGTGATAATTTTTCGGATATTTGTGTCGACAAGAGGAATACTTTCCTTACATGCGAACACTAAGAGTGCTCGAGCAGTATAGTTACCCACTCCGGGCAGTTTTGTCAGTTCTTCCTCAGTTTCTGGAAACTCGCCGTGATACTTTTGCGTAATTACCCTCGCTGCCTTGTGGAGGTACAAAGCCCGACGGTTATAGCCCATCCCCTTCCAGACCTTCAGGATCTTTGCTGGATTGGAAGCGGCGAGGGCATACACGTCGGGGAAAAAGTAGAGGAACTCTTCGTACTTGGGAAGAACCCGCGAAACCTGGGTTTGTTGAAGCATCACTTCGGAAACAAGTATCTTGTACGGGTCGTTCGTTTTGCGCCATGGCAAGTCGCGGCGATTACTCTCCCACCAGGAAAAAATACGTTCTTGGAATCGAAAAACTGCGCGCTTGGATAGTCTCACGGATGCCTTAGAAGCCTTGGAGTTCTTTCTCAATCTCGGAGAACAATGCATCATCAGCAGTAACAGTGCTCGCATTGAGCTCTGCCTCTATATCTGTCGTTTTGTCGGAAACGGAGAGCGTTGGAAGGGCGGTTTCAGCAGTTTCCCTACGTCCCGTCGTTGGCGCCGTCTTGACACCGCGAAGATACCACCAAACGCCGCCAGCTACCGCTGCGACAAAAACCACTATCAATACCCATACCCAAATATTTCCTCGCTGGTTCGTGGCTTGTCGATTCATACGCTATGGTGTTGTACCAGGAGTTGTCCTTGTTGACGCTTCGTCCTTATCTACATCTCGAATCGATTTTAATTCTCGAAGCGCACTCTGGACCGCGTCCTTTGCCAGTTTGACATACTGACGCTCGACGTTTCGCAAATCCCCCTGCAGCTTCTTCAGTGTCGCGCCGATGTCGCTTCTCGCGGTTGATTCGTCGTTGACCGTTACTTCGTATGTACGGGCCGCCTGCTCATCAACGGCAGCCTGGGCACTGGCGATTGCCGTCTTTGCTGCCGCAATTGCCGCTTCCACATTCGAGACGTCGCGACCACGTTCCTTTGCTTTGTTCGCGCGTGAGCCGATCTTGTCTAAAAGACTCGATAGCCTATCGAGAATTCGCTTGAAGTGCTCCGTTCTCCTTTTGTTGATAGCGTTTAATCGCTCCTGGATGCGTGCTATGCCCGCAAGCTTTCGCTGGTCTCGCAGATTTTTTACGTCGGCCTTCATCTCCTGCCGCTTCTCTCTTCCCTCTTCTCGAAACTCTCTCTTCTCTCGTTGAAGATCCCGAATCTGATCACGAACCCCCGTTGTTTGTGCATAGATAACTGTTGCACCGCACGTTGCCGTAAGAACTAGGAGCAGTATCGAGATCAAAGCCGCTTGCTTCATATATAATTATCTTGTCAATTCCCCCTCGTTTTGTCAAGGAAGCCTGTCTGGTATACAATCGCCACCATGGAGGGGACCAAAACCAAAGCAGGGGTTGTCGCGCTCGTCGGCCGGCCCAACGCCGGAAAGTCAACGCTCCTCAACCAGATCCTCGGCCACAAAGTATCAATCACCTCACCCAAGCCCCAGACCACGCGCTTTTCGATCCAAGCGGTCTACGAAGACGAACGGGGGCAGATTATCTTCGTCGATACGCCCGGCATTTTTGCGAAAGTCGAGGATTCGCTCGCCAAGGGGATTAATCGCAAAGCCCAGGAGGCGCTCAGCCAAGGCATTGACCTCATTGTGTACCTGGTTGATCACACGAGAAAGCGAGATATCGAAGAAAATAAGACCCTTGGAATCGTACGGAAAGTGAATGTGCCGAAGATTCTCGTCATCAACAAAATTGATATCCAATCGCCTTCGTACATCGTCCAATACAAGTTTATGGAGGAGGAGTTCGACGCTGTTATCGAAGTGTCGGCTCTCACAGGGAGAAACGTGACGCAACTGCCCGATACGATTTTTTCCTATCTCCCGAAAGGCGCGCCCACCATCGACACAAAAACCCTCGCTCAGCCGGGATTAAATATCGATAGCAGAACCTTTCTCGCCGAAATCATCCGCGAAAAGGCCTTCTTGTTTTTGCGCCGCGAAGTCCCCTACTCACTGACAGCAAAAGTGGACGCGATAGAGGAACGCACCAACGGAACCCTCTATATCAAAGCGCGCATTCTCACCTCGGCAGATCGCTACAAAGCAATGATCATCGGCCGCGGCGGCGCAATGATCAAAGAAATCAGCATGGCGGCGAGAAAGGAACTGGAAACGGCTACCAATAAGAAGGTCTATCTCGAACTGACCGTTGAGACCGATCCGCACTGGATGGACTATATATAAAAGAGTTGGTTGGTTCCTTAGTTACTTAGTCAAAACACAATCTCGCACACTCCCTAACTAACCGAGCTAAGTAATTCTGGTATTTCGCAATCGAAGTATTTCTTTATTACTCTACCCATTCTGGACTGATTGCGTGGACGTAGCCCACAAATCCATCATCTCCTTCAAACACAAAGATCGGCTGGAGGTAGTTCTGTGGGTCGAACGAATCGTAGTATGCGAGCATCGAGTTTCGGACCACCGCTGACGACCCCTTCCGTGGATAACGCGCAATAGAGCCCTTGTTGTTTTGTAAATCCTGCCATGCCTGCTGGCTTGATTTGAGCGAGTACGTTGCGGTTGTTTGGTACTCTATCGGCCAGAACGTGTAGGCAAATTGTAGGAGTCGCTTTTTGGAATTTGATGATCCTGAAAAGACGAAAGATACGGTTCCTTCATCCGGGTTTGGCGTAACAAGTTTCATCTCGCCGATAGGCCACCGGAAGAAATCTACTCGTATGGCGTCTGCCTGGGAACGAGAGAGTACTGGTACAAGCTTTCCCTCACTAAAACGGAGAAGTGTGGTCTGTACCTCCCCTGACGCAAGCTCTTCGGGATAGAGGTCTACCGTCTGAAGAAGACTCTTCACTTCTGCCTCAAGAGCTTGTGACGTCGGGAGATTGCGTTCGCTAAATAATCCTGCGTCCTCTTCAAATCCGTACCGGATTACAAAGTTGTTGGAGACCAAGTCATAGCGCATTCGTCTAAGCGGATTCTCTGGGTCTTGAAAACGGTAAATATTTTTACTTTCCTGTATCGGTGTTGGTGAAAACTCAAAGCGCTCAGCAAAATCCTGTGCTCGGGTAAGCGCGAGGAGATTCGCCGATGCCTTGGGCATAAAATAGACGGTTGCTGATTCCGACGCTCTCGGCACACTCCCTTCAATAGTCTCAAGCCTGAATGTCAACTGTGCGGAGGGTGTCGCCGCTTGCGTAAACTTAAGCGCGGGAAGTTTTCCGAACCCATGATTCGGCAGTGGCGGTTTGGGTGGGAAAAAGGCTAACCATACAGCGGCAAAAATGCTCCAAAAAATCCGAAGGAGAATATAGAGGACAACACCAAGGATGAGCCAATTAATTACCCGGCGCGTATAGTATGCTGTTTCTGTAAGCGTTACCATGGGTACTTTGAGTATACGGTTGCGCGATGATAGAATCAATGAAACGAACTGTATGGGAAATATTGTTCGAACTCGCATTGCCCCCTCTCCAACCGGGGAAGACCTCCACATTGGGAACGCGTACACTGCTCTCATTAACTACGTATTTGCAAAAAAGCACAAGGGACAATTTATCGTGCGAATCGAGGACACAGATTGGGCGCGACGTGTCGAAGGGTCAGAAAAAAGAATCCTTGATTCCCTCGCATGGCTTGGTATACAGCATAACGAAGGAACGGACATCGGTGGTCCCTTTGCTCCCTACCGGCAGTCGGAAAGGCTTCCACTCTATAAAAAATACGCGCTTGAGCTTGTCGCGAAAAGGCATGCGTACTTCTGTTTCTGTACGCCCGCACGCCTTACAAAGATGCGCGAGAATCAAGAAACCCGCCGGCAGCCGCCGATGTATGACGAAACGTGTAAAAATATCAGCCCTCAGCAATCAGCAATCAGACGAGAGAAGGGTGAAAAATACGTGATCAGGCTCAACGTCCCGGCTGAGGGCAAAACGATCTTTACCGATGTTGTCCGCGGACAAATTAGTTTTGAAAACCGACTGATTGACGATCAAGTCTTACTTAAGTCAGATGGTTTCCCGACGTACCACCTCGGCGTCGTGGTTGACGACCATAAGATGGAAATTACCCACGTGATACGCGGCGAGGAGTGGATTTCTTCAACACCCAAACACATCCTCCTGTATCAATTTCTTGGCTGGGAGCTGCCACAGTATGCTCATCTGCCGCTCCTGCGAAACCCCGACAAAAGCAAACTCAGCAAACGTAAAAACCCCGCGTGGATCTCGTGGTATCGGGAGCAAGGTTTTTTACCGGAAGCGATTCTGAACTACCTCGCTACAATGGCATGGGCCCATCCAGCGGGCAAAGACATCTTTAGCCTCAAAGACATAATCGACACCTTTGATCTCACCAAAGTCCAAACGACAGCACCAGTCTTCGATATTGAAAGGCTCCGTTGGTTCAATGGCGAGTATATTCGGAAATATCAAATACCAAATATCAAATATCAAATATACGAATTTTATGAGAAGCGGTACCCCCTTGAGCAGATTGAAAGAATTCTTCCTTTGGTTAAGGAACGGATGAAGACTTTTTCAGAGTTTTGGTCGCTAGCCGGCTTTTTCTTTGATCGACCGAATGAATTTGAACGGCCACGTAGTAAGACGTTAGTGTCACGTGCGCGCAAAGCTCTCGAAATTTGTGAATGGAGTCATGAGTCGATGGAGGTGGCAATCCGAAAAACAGCAGAAGAAGCTGATGTCAAAGCCAAAGATCTTTTTATGGAACTGAGAGTTGCCACGACCGGCAAGACTGTCGGCCCGCCGCTTCTTGAGTCTTTGGAGATCCTCGGCAGGGAAGAAACACTCAAACGCCTCTCGTGACTCTTCACTCTGTCGGTGGCGCGGGTACTTCCCACCGGTGATTGGCAAATATCCAGTCGATAATACGCGACGTGTCCTCGAAGCGATTCTGGCTTTTGAGAACGACGATGACAACCCGGTGTCCGTTTCGCTCGACGAGCGTGACGAGATTCTCTCCTGCCTCCTCTGTCCAACCCGTTTTGATCCCGCCGACTCCCGGAATCTTGCCAAGAAGCGCATTGACGTTCCGCAGGGCATGAAAGTACGTGTGGGTGACATCGGAAACCGTAATTTGCGGTATGGCAACCATTTTCGCCACTGTTTTGTTCGTGAGCGCAGCGACAGCAAGCTTCGTGAGGTCAATCGGGGTCATTTTGTGATTCAGGTCGTCGTAGCCGACGGGATTGGTAAAGTGACTGTCCGCTAGATGGAGTTCGTTGGCTTTCGTATTCATCGCCTCCACAAACTTCTCAACTCCTCCCGGATAGGTGTCCGCTAGCGCAAACGCCGCGTCGTTTCCGGAGGCGATGAGGGTTCCGAAGAGAAGATTCTCGACCGTAATTCGCTCGCCGGGGACGAGCCCCATGACCTGACCGTTACTCCTTACCTCTCTCACCGTCACCACGTCGTCAAGGCCGTAGGCGTCAAGAGCCACAAGCGCGGTAAGAACCTTGGTCGTTGATGCTGGAGAAAACCGCTCGGTCTCGCTGCGCCTCAAGAGGTAGATGCCGGAATCAACATCGTAGACGACCACCCCGGTTGCAGTTATTTCCGCTCCCGGCACGTAGCCGGTACTATTGACGGGGTACGGCGCGGGGCTCGGGATGGCGACTGGCAGAGGCCAGAGGACTTGTTTCCCGTGTTCACCAAATACCGTGTAGAGGTTCTGCCCGGGAGAGAGGAGAAAAAACCCAGCAAGAAGGACCAAGTAAACCACCTTCTCGGATCGCTTCGAAATCCACGACTGCTTATACCGATAAATAAGGCCATTTTTCCCCATTGGTGCAATAGTCTATCACTATGTAGTGCTATACTTTTTGTGTGTTGTGCTCTCTCCCTACTTTCGGTGTTTCGGGGCTGCGGTGATCCCTAGCTCCGCTAGCTGCCCTGCGTCGGCCTCGCTTGGCGCGTCCATGACGCTCGTTTTCCCGGAGGCAGACGTCGGAAACGCCATGACTTCCCGCACGCTCGGCTCACCTAGTACCGCCATGAGAAAACGGTCGATGCCTGGGGCGATCCCGCCGTGGGGCGGGACACCGTAGCTAAACGCAGTCAGCATGTGGCCAAACTGCTTTTTCTGCTCCTCGGTAAACCCGATCAGGTCAAAGACCTTCGCCTGAACCTCTGCTTGGTGAATTCTGACGCTCCCGCCGCCCACTTCAAAGCCGTTCAAAATGAGGTCGTGCTGGAGTCCGCGGACCTTCAACGGATCTTTTTCAAGAAGTGGTATGTCGTCCGGGTGCGGCGCGGTGAACATATGGTGCGACGGCGCAAACTTGGCAGCGCCGGATCCATAGTAGAAGTCTTCCTTGGTCTGCTCCTTAAACAGCGGAAACTCGATAGTCCACAAAAACGCCAGTTCGTTCGGGTCATTCTTGTCTTTTCGAAGATCCGGTTTATCCGTCCCGTACTTCTTCGTCGCTTCCGCGTGGCTAATCCGCGGCCATGGTTTTTGGCTCATACGCTTTTCCGGAAAAATTTCCTCAACAAGTGTAGTGAAGAGCTCTTCCGCAAGCTCTAAAATATCCTCCTGCGTCACAAATGACATTTCTAGATCCAGTTGGGTAAACTCGCCGTACGCCCGATCGCGCCGGGGATCCTCGTCCCGGAAACAGCGGGCAATCTGGAAATACCGCTCAAGCCCCGCGACCATGAGGAGCTGTTTATACTGTTG
>CAYNJY010000003.1:0-70810 GCA_964397755.1 uncultured Gammaproteobacteria bacterium | reverse complement strand
CAATCTGGAAATACCGCTCAAGCCCCGCGACCATGAGGAGCTGTTTATACTGTTGAGGTGACTGCGGGAGTGCGTAAAACTTCCCCAGTTGCAATCGCGAAGGGACGATAAAATCACGGGCACCTTCCGGAGTAGTTTTGGTAAGTATCGGCGTTTCCACCTCTACAAAGTCGCGGGCTACAAGGAAGTTTCTAATGAACATGACCACTTTGGATCGGAGTCGCAAGTTTCTACTCATTCGAGGTCGACGAATATCAAGGTAGCGATATTTGCTGCGGATCTCCTCTTCTATGTCGTAGCCGTCTGTATCAATGGGAAACGGTAGCTCACGCGCCTTGGTAGTTATTTTTAATGCTTTAATCTCGATTTCTACTGTACCTGTAGGAATCTTGGGATTGACCATTGAGGCTGGCCTAGCCTTGACGACTCCCACAATCTCAACAACATCTTCTGGCCCAGCATCAATGGCCTTGGTTGAGACCACCTGCACAATCCCCGATCGATCGCGTATGTCTAAAAATACGATCTTTCCATGATCCCGCCGGGTATTCACCCAGCCCTGGAGGGTAATCTCTTGACCAATCTTGTTAACTGTGTCTATGGCTAATGTTCTCATAGGATCACAATGCTCCAATTGTACGGCGCTTTCTTCCTCTTGACAAGAAGAGGATTCTACTGATATAGATGCTTTAAGGCTATGCAAAGCGCTAATAATCACTACGTCCGACTCTGTCTTATTAACCTCCGACTAGACGGAGGGCGTGCGGCGGTTACCTAAGGACTAAGTTTTTAAAAGTACAACCCTCCCGAAAGAACTAAGGGAGGTTATTCGATTATTAAGGAATAATCAAAAACGATTATGACGCCCAGAAGAAAATTTAGCATTTCTGATTTAAGACCAGAAGGAGGTGAGGGCACGGGTGGAGGTGGTGAGCCTCTATCTGAAGATGAACGGTTGAAGAGAGCGATAACCTTCTGATCGAGTGTGTGGCCAGAATTATTCGAACAACTTGTTCATTTGCTTCTCACCCTCTAAGCCAGAAGGTGGAACGACCCGCGGTACAGGCTCAAAAGAACGTACATAATCAATCTTTGAAATTTAACTTAAGAGAGTGTATATCTTTAATTTTAAGCTGGAGCTTCTTCTTCCCATTCCACGTGTCCATGTCGATAGTGTAGGCGATGTCAACGAGAACATCGGAACGAAGCTTTCTGTAGAGGTTTCCTTGGTTGAAGGCGATGGCGTCGATGGCTAACACCTCCTGGCCTCCCCTTACAGTAAGGGGAGGAATGGTGGGGTTATTTGTTACTTTTAATTTGAGGTGCTTGCCGTCGGTGCCAACCAATCTGGACTCAACAATCTGAACATTTCGTGTAGCAAACACCGGCTCCGGGTTGCCGAAGCCGAAGGGCGCAAAGTCTTGAATAGCTTTCCAGAGTTCTTCAGTCACTGCCGCAAGCGGCAATTCGAGATCGATTTTGAGAACGCGCGTCAGCTTCTCTTCGTCAAGCTCATTGTCAGCTATCTTTTCAAGTCTCTTTCGTAGCTCATCAAGGTGCCTTGTCTCTACCGTAAACCCCGCGGCCATGGGGTGGCCGCCGACATCAACCAGCATGTCACTGCAAGAGCGAATGGCTTCAATGACATCGAAGCCATTGATCGACCGAGCTGATGCCTTCGAATACTCCTCTCCCTTGGCAACCACAACAGCCGGAAGGTAAAACTCCTCAACGAGTTTTCCGGCCACCAAGCCGATGACTCCTTGGTTGTATGATTCATGGGCAATGAAAATGAGCTTTGACTTTGATAAGGTCAGACCTTTTTCTTTCAAGGTCTGACCCTGATAGAGCTCCCGGGCGTGCAACACCGTTTCTTCGGTCAGCTGCTGGCGTTCGCGGTTGGTGAGTCCCAATTTTTGCGCAAGCAATATCGCCCGCTCTTCTTTTTTCGTACACAAAAGTCGTAGCGCGTCGAGCGCGTGCTCAAGCCTCCCCATGGCGTTAAGCCGGGGTGCAAGCATATGGGAAACATCGTACGTGCCAAGTCCACCCTTGGCCAAGCCTGCGTTGGTCATCAAAGCCTCGAGCCCGACACGCTTGGTTTGGTTCAGCGCCTCAAGTCCGTACTTGACGATTGACCGGTTAGCACCAACAAGCGGCACCATGTCTGCAATCGAGCCAATGGCAGCAAGGGCAAGAAGTTCCCTATCGAAAGCAGACAGGGTCTTGACAGGGCGAGACCCTGTCACCTCCCCAAGAACTTCTTTTGTCAGAAACCAGGCAACACCTGCTCCAGAGAGCTGAGTCGTGTGGACCGTTGTGCAATCAGGGACTACCTTGGACATAACGTGGTGGTCAGTGACGATAACCTCAATGCCCAGTTTTTTCGCATAAGCAACTTTTTCTTTGGCCGTCACCCCATGATCAACCGTGATAATGAGGCTTGGATCGTACTCTTCTCTCACTCGATCGATGCCTTTGATTGACAACCCATACCCTTCCTCTACCCTGTGGGGAATGTAGGGCATGACGTTGGCTCCCAACCAGTGCAGCGTCTCCCACATGATCGCGCCGGCGGTGATGCCGTCTGCGTCGTAGTCAGCGTACACGACGATAGACTCTTTGTCCTTGAGGGCTTTCTTAAGCCGGCTGAGGGCCTTGGCAAGTTGTCGTTTCTCTATCCCAACGTCAAGAGGGCTTAGGGTATAGGGGCTAGGGGGCTTGAGGAAATCTTGGACTTCTTTCTTCGTCTTGAGTCCTCGATTTTTAAGTAATAAAGCGGGAATATCCGCATAGTTGGTAGTTCTTTTTGTCTGCCACTTCTTCATCGTAAAAGGTATAATACCAGTACCATGAAACTCCCACAACAGGCCCAAAGAATTATCAAAACGCTCAAAAAAGCCGGCTTTGAGGCGTATGCCGTGGGCGGGTCGGTGCGGGATCTCATCGTAGGAAGGAAGACGACTGGATGGGACTTCACCACCAATGCCGCCCCTGAGGAGATCCTCAAACTCTTCCCCGACAGTTTCTACGATAACCAATTCGGCACCGTCGGGGTGAAAATCTACACATCTGCAAATGGCAAATCTACAAAGAAACAAAACGGGCAAGATCAGGAAAGAGAAATAGAAGACATCTATGAGGTTACCACATATCGGAAAGAACGGGGGTATATCGACCATCGGCATCCGGACAACGTCGTGTGGGGAAAAACGATAGAGGAAGATCTGGCCCGCCGGGATTTCACCATCAATGCTATAGCATTCGATGGAAAAACCGTTGTCGATCCGCACGATGGTCACGCCGATATCAAAAAAAAACTCATTCGAGCTGTTGGAGATCCGAACCAGCGCTTTTCCGAAGATTCTCTCCGCATGATGCGGGCCATTCGGATTGCCGCGGAACTCGGTTTCCTCATTGATCCGCCGACGCTTGCCTCAATTAACATGCATGCACCCCTCATCCAGAAGATCTCGGCGGAGCGCGTTCGCGACGAACTTCTCAAACTCCTTGCGAGTCCTCATCCCGCTGACGGCATCCTTCTCATGAAGAACGCGGGGCTTCTGGGAGAGGTTCTGCCAGAGCTTGACTCCTCTTTTGCGACCCCGCAAAAAAGCCCGAAGCGCCACCACGTCTACGACGTCGGCACCCACTCAGTCATGGCCCTCAAACACTGCCCTTCAACCGATCCGCTCGTTCGACTCGCCACACTCCTCCACGATATCGGCAAACCAAAAACATTTCAGCACGCATCAGACGGGGTGATCACCTTTTACAATCATGAGGTTGTCGGCTCCCGCATGGCGCGGGATATCGCTCACAGACTCAGACTATCAAACAAACACGCAGAGAAGCTTTTCATTCTCGTTCGCTGGCACCAGTTCACAGTAGATGAACGGCAGACAGACAGCGCCCTGAGAAGATTTATTCGAAGGGTCGGCCGCGAAAACCTCGATGATATGCTCGCCCTTCGCATCGGCGATCGCCTCGGTGGAGGCGCCAGGGAAACTTCGTGGAGACTGGAGCTTTTTAAAAAGCGGCTCGAGGACGTACAGAAGCAACCCTTTGTCGTCTCGGACCTCAACGTTGACGGGTACGACGTGATGAAGGAGTTCAACGTAAAGCCCGGACCGTTGGTGGGCAAGATCCTGAGTCAACTTTTTTCAGAAGTGGAATCAGGCTCACTCCATAACGAACGGGGGAAGCTCCTGACCCGGCTCAAAGAACTGCGCAATCAAACCTCCTGATCTTACCGCCTTCCTGTCGTACCGTCTCCCCCTCTTTCCCATCGATCCAAAAGTATCAGAACGGGTGTAGCCACAAAGGGTGAGGAGTACGTGCCCGAAACAGTGCCGATAAGAAGCGCCACGACAAACCACTTGACGGACGCTCCTCCCATGAGGAGAAGCGCGAGGAGCGTAAAGACGATGGTCATAGAATTGGTAATGCTCCTGTTCATTGTCTCCGTTAGCGCCTGATCGGAAAGTACTGCGAGCGAATCGTTTCTGTTTCGCCGTCGATATTCCCTGATTCGGTCGAATACCACGATCGTATCGTGGACAGAGAAACTCATGGTGGTGAGAACCGCCGTAATAAATAACGTATCAACCTCCACACCATACAGTTTCCCCATGACAGAAAAGGCGCCGACGACAACCAAAAGATCATGGAAAAGCGCGACGACCGCGGAGAGTCCGTAACGCAAACTCTTAAACGCCCACGCGATATAGAGAAGTATTCCGGATATCGCAACAATGGATGCGATGAACGATTTTTGAAGAAGCTCACCCCCGAGCACCGGACCGACGGTTTCGTTGCGGACAAGCTGGGGTTTCGACGCTGTTATCTCCTCGAGTGCTATGTGGAATTTCGCGAGTGTTTCATCGGTCTCCGGTTTCATGCGAAGAAGGTACGTTCTATCAGCCGAACGCTGTAGAGACGCGAGTTCAAGTCCCTGTGTTCCTGCGGCTTCCTCGATCGATGACTGCGTCACAGCTTTATCGAAGCGTATCTCAACGAGCGTCCCGCCGGTAAAGTCAATCGACGGACGCAGGCCAAAACGGATGAGGGAGTAGATGCCCGGTACCAAGACCATTCCAGATACAATAGTATATAACCAGATATATTTACTGAATCGAATCATGTCTGCCTCTTCTCTTTATATAGCACCCGTATAAACGTCCGGGTCGCGACAATCCCGGTAAACAGGCTTGTGATGACCCCGATAAGGAGAGTCGCCGCAAAACCACGCACCATGCCGGAGCTGGGAAGAAACTGCCAGTTGCCGGGGTTGTAGAGAATAAGCGCGGTAAGAATCGTCGTAACGTTGGCGTCTCGGATGCTGTCCCATGCTTTTCCAAACGCCTGCTCGATAGCTATCTGCCAGGGTTTTCCGCTTCTAAGCTCTTCCTTATAACGCTCGAAAATGAGAATGTTACTGTCTACCGCCATACCGACAGAGAGGAGAAATCCGGCAATGCCGGGAAGCGTGAGGGTGATGGAGAAAAGCCGGATGAGCGCAAACATTAAAAGCCCGTAGAGAACCAGGGCCATGTCCGCGAGCACCCCAAGTCTTCCGTACTGGAGCACCATAAACACGACAACGATGCCGAGGCCGATAAATCCGGCCCGTACGCTTTGAACGACCGACTCTCTCCCAAGCGTTGCCTCGACAGTCCGCTTCTCAACGACATGAACCGGAATGGGCAAGGCGCCGGCGTTGAGTTGGAGAGCGAGTCTACGCGCGCTTTCGCGGGAGAAGCTGCCGCTAATCACCGCGTGTCCGCCGGTAATCTCCTTTTCTACCCGCGGCCAGGTCAGGGGAAGCTCGTCAAGAAATATCGCGAGGAGCTTCGCTTCGAGTCTCCGGGTTATCTCTGCAAACTTTTTCCCTCCTTCTCCGGTAAATTCAAGCGCCACCTCCGGCTCGCCGGTTTGCGAGCTAAACGTAAGCGATGCGCGCGCAAGGTCTTTGCCGGAAAGGTTCACCGATGTCGTGGTAGCAAGCGTGGGAATGACGAATGCGGCACCGGTTGCGGCCGCCGGGTCGGTAAACTCCCGAAACTCTAAACGGGCTGTTTGCCCAATGGTCGCCACCGCCTGTGAGATATCAGTAACGCCCGGAAGCTCGACAATGATCCGATACGATCCTTCCCCGATTGCAGTCTGAACGATCGGTTCGGAGACGCCAAAAAAGTTGACCCGCCGTTCGATGACTTGCTTCGCCGATTCGAGCGCCTCCCTTTTCTCAGCCTGCGCGACAGCCGTCATGTCTGCGTCAAGAACGAGGTGGCTCCCGCCGGAAAGATCTAGACCGAGGTGGGTTGTCAGTTTCTTCTGCCAGCGAAGGCCGAAAAGGTTGAACTCTAGAGTCGGGGGGTTGATCCTGCGGTCGATTCTGAATTTTCCCAGCGAAAATTTCAGATGGTAATTTTCTGGAAGATTAACGACACCGAGGAGGATGGTCAGCACGCACAGAACAAAAAAAACTCGACGCGGACTTCGGAACATGCATCACATTGTAGTGTGAGAAGGTAGTAAGTTCAAGGGGCGACCAACTCTTCTTCGTCTCCGACGAGCATCAGGCGCGATCCTTCAAGAATCGAGAGCACAAACGGATCTCGCCGTCGTTTTCTGAACTGAAATTCCTCCTCGGTCATGACGGTGTAGTTCAGTTCCCTCTCCCGCCGCACCTCCTCGGCCTTGATAAGCTGCGCGAGCTCCGGAAGCACGACCGTGCCGACAACGAGAAGGTCAACGTCTGACTGCGATTTGCGAGGAAGGGAACGGAGTAACCTTCCCGAGAGCATGGCAAACTTGATCTTCCCGAGCTTTGCCTTGTGTTTGACGATGTTCCACCCCAGCCCGGTCGTTTTGCCGATAACCTCCATGAGCTCAAAGTAAAGCGGGTAGTCCTTGCGAAAGGTATAAAAGAGGCGGTTGGCCCGCTGCTCTTTCGTTACCATGCCCCCTTTCTCCATGTGCGCGAGTTCCCTGCGGACGGCGTTTATTTCCTCTCCTACTTTGCGCACGATATCTCGAACATGGTACATCGAGCCGGGGTTTGAAAGGAAAAGCGAGAGTAGCTTCACCCGTACTCTGGAAATAATGATGTCTTCAAGCTGCATAATTCACCTTCCGGGGGGCAGGCGTCGATTCTCCAATTTCGAAGTGCACAATGTGACACGTTTCGAATTTAGTATGTTACCGGTGTTCCTGTGGGCAGCATCTCAATCCAAATC
Organism: uncultured Gammaproteobacteria bacterium; assembly: GCA_964397755.1. Classification (GTDB taxonomy): domain Bacteria; phylum Patescibacteriota; class Microgenomatia; order UBA10105; family UBA927; genus CAYNJY01. Next base: position 63,569 of record CAYNJY010000003.1, on the reverse strand, counting down.
TGTCCGCGGTTGAGCGATACTTCTTTTCCTGAACGTGCGTCGAAGAACTTCGTTCTGGCATTTCTCGTGTCTTTCCGCCATGTGATCTTGGTCGCTTTCCCGTCTTGGAACAGTAGTCCATCACCGCTCCCTACGTTTTGATAGAGAAGGTGGGCGTGCTCGTCGACCGGACCAGTCTCCTTGGCAAAGATAACAACCACAACCTTCGCTGTCAACTGCTCTTTGGTTTCAAGGTCAGTGTGGGGTTTACCGCCGTTAAACCGGAGGTAGCTATTGTGTATCCGATCGTACTCCCAGCGGACACCGTAGTCTGCCTCATAACCCTTCCATGCGACAAAACTGGCTGACGCTGACGCCGGTCGCTCTCCTTCGGCAATGTCGTCTTTAAATTTCCATGGCTCAAAGTTCTTGTCCCAGGAAACACCTTTGGCATCCACATTCGTCCAGCCGCGCTCGGCAGCGAGTTTGTAGAGTTTGTCTGTCACGCACACCATCGTATGCTCCGTTGCCACCGGGTGATCGAGCCGGTCATAGTTGCGGTAGCAGGTCGGGAATGAAATACCAAATTGATCCATGTCCTTGATCTTGTACTGGTCTATCTGACAGAGAGCCTTCGCCCGATCATCAACTGTTTCATCCGGACACCTCCCAGCCCCGCCGACGTGGTTATAGAGCGCGTCGTACTCCAAAACCCACGGCAGGTAGTACGTGCGGGCACTCCGCACCGGCGCGACACTTACGGACTCCGCCGCAATGCCGCAGTAGAATACTCCCATAAAACGCGTAATCCCACCCTCCGCAACTGCCTCGTACACGACGTCTGCGTACAATACACCAGATTGCGGCCGCGACTCCGCGTGATTTTCAAGCATGATCGCAAGCGGCCTGCGTTTTCCCCAGACATCCCGCTCCTGCTTGGTAAAGTTTTTCCCATTAATCGGACACGGCTCGTTTCGTGGGATCGAGGGGTCTATAACAAAATGTTTTTGCGGCCCTTTTGGAGGTGCCGGAGCAGTTACCTTCGAGGTCTTCCGGGTTGCCATGCTATAGAAACTTGCAAACGACAAACCCGCTGCAATACAATACAGCGCCAGACCGATAAGTCCGGTAACAATAGATTGTTGTTTCTGCATGGTACTAGCGCTTCCTTCCTTCCGCATTTTTGATCGCCGCTACCTCCTCCTTTGACAATTCTACGTCCTTTCCCTTCCCTTCGACAACCTCCTTGGCGTACCAACGATTTACCGTGCGGCCATACAGAGACGTCATCACGACGCCGCTCGCGTGTTTGTCAAGAAGTGCCAAGGTAAAACTTTGTGCGCCTCCGGTATCGGCAAACGGATTAAAGCGAACCAGCCCAATTCGCTGGACGTGAAATGCTCCTTCTCTCTCTATCTTCTCTATCTGCCCTTGTATCTCTTGGACAGCCCTCTTCCCAACCTGCTGCGATGTGAGAATCTCCTCAAGGAGCTCCTGTAAATTCTTCCCATGCGAGCTGGCAAGCCGACGGTAATGGCGCTGTAGCCTAATAAACAAATAGGTTACAATAACAAGCCAAAGCCAAAGTCCTCCCAATATCGCAGCCGATACGCTATTGAACACCATTCGTATCCACCATCTTACGATTCAAAAACGGTGGTTGTCAATCCTTCATCACTGAAAAAATGTGTCTAAGTATCCTCTTGCGAAGTCGAAGGGCTTGCCCTGAGCTTGATGCAGGGTTGACAAGCCGAGGCTGGCTGTGCTACGCTCAGCCTCACTGTGCCGAAAAAAACAAAGAAACAAAAACAAGGAGCGGAGCGTAGGCGATTTTCCGCCGAGGCTCATACGGTAGTTCCAAGTTTCCCTACTTCCCGCCAAACACAATCGTCCCCCGTCGTATCGTATTCGTTCTCCTCTCATGGAACCAAACTCGAATCTCAACACCAGAGAGACTCCGAGTTCGGTGCTATAGGGTCAGATCTTGTAAAAACAATCGTGCTCTCGGGAGTTATTCTTGTGGGTGAGGTGTGGCTCGGTCGAATACTCTCACGGTAGAAAAATAATTCTCCTGCTCCAGGAAGGAGGTGAACGAAATCTATGGCTACGATGTACTGCGTCAAGTGCCGAGCAAAAAGGGATGACCCTAAGGCCATTCGGGTCACTATGAAAAACGGCAAACCGGCGATGAAAGGCAAGTGCCCAGTCTGCGGCACCGGTATGTACAAGATCGGTGGTTAAACGCACAATCTCTTTCCTGCTCACAAAACCCCTCGCCAGGCGAGGGGTTTTACTTCTCCTTTATACGTGCTCTTTGGGGCGGTACTGGAGAGCCTCAGCCAGATGTGGGAGGGCGATCTCTTTTTCGGGAGCTAAATCGGCGATAGTCCGGGCAACTTTAATGACCCGGTAGTAGGATCGGGCAGACAGACCCATAGCGGCGGTCGCCTGCCGCAGAAACACTACAACATCTTCTGAGAGCGGGCAGCGTTCTTTCACAATCTTTGTGCTCATCTCAGAGTTGGCGGACAAGCGGTACGGTCGAAGGCGCCTACGCTGCCTTTCCCTGGCATCCTGTACCCGCGCTTGAATCGTCTTTGATGATTCTGACTTGGCTACCCCAGCCGTAAGCTTTTCAACCGCAACCGCAGGAACCGGAACATGCAGGTCTACCCGATCCATAATCGGACCCGATAACCGCTTCTGGTATCGGGAAATCGATCCCGGCAGACACGTACAGCGTTTCGTCGCAGACCCAAAATTACCACACGGACAGGGGTTGGAAGCAGAAATAAGACTAAATTTCGCTGGGTACGTCATCGTTCCACTCGCACGGGAGATTGAAACTATGCCGTCCTCCATGGGCTGGCGTAAGGCCTCGAGAACATGCCGCGGAAACTCCGGGAACTCATCCAGAAACAACACGCCCCGGTGTGCAAGAGATATCTCTCCGGGCATGGGGTGTGTGCCCCCGCCGATCAGGCCAATCCGCGAGGTGGTGTGATGCGGCGCCCGGAAAGGGCGGTATTTTATCACCGACTCACCGGCTGGGAGGTTACCGGTTACTGAATATATTTTTGTCACCTCGAGTGCTTCTTCTTCAGTCAGGGCTGGAAGGATTGACGGCAGTGTTCGCGCAAGGAGCGTTTTTCCAGCTCCTGGCGGACCGTGCATGAAGAGGTTGTGGCTGCCTGCTGCGGCGATCTCCAGCGCTCGTTTCACGTGTTCCTGCCCGTGGACGTCAGCCATATCAAATTCAAATATTTGAGTTGTGAGAAGCGACGAAAACGAAACAAAGGGGTGAGCCTCAATCGACTCGTTTCCCGAAATGTGTTGAAAAAGAGCAAGGAGCGACGGCACAGGATAAACGGAAATGCCCTCGACAATCGCTGCTTCTTTCGCGTCAACCAAAGGCAAGTACACAACTGAGACTTTTTGCTCTTTGGCAAGAATGGCAAGAGACAGTACACCGTTTGTATGGCGCAGTGACCCGTCGAGAGACAGCTCACCCAGATACATTGCCTCATCCCGCGGTGGCCCAACTTGGCCGGAAGCAGTAAGGATGCCCAAGGCAATCGGAAGGTCGTAGGCTGGCCCCACTTTGGGAAGGTCGGCGGGGGCAAGGTTCACGGTAATCCGCTTGGAAGGAAACTCAGCGCCACTGTTTTTAATCGCCGCGCGCACCCGTTCGCGGCTCTCTTCAACAGCTTTATCCGGCAAACCAACGATGGTGAAGGAGGGCAACCCTTGCGAAGCAATGTCAACCTCCACTGTCACCGGCACCGCCTCCAGCCCCACCACCGCCCCGGATAAAATCTTTGCCAGCATTAGTTTACTATATACCACTTCAAACAAATTGTTCGATAGGGGGTTTGCTTTCGCCTTGAGGAAAAACGATATAGTGTGTTATACTAGGTTCATGTGAAAGACCACTTGACGGTCAGGGAAGTAGCGAAACACTTCAAAAAACACCCGACCACGGTTCGGCGCTGGATTGGTGAAAAGAAGCTCCCCGCCGAGAAAATTGCCGGGAAAGTCTACCTTATCACAAGGAGTGACATGCTCGAGTTTATGATGAACAAGCTCTTGCAAGAAGAGTGATCACGCCAGCCCCTCTTCTCCATTGGACAAACAACCCCCATAACAGCTATACTCTGCGTTGCACCTTGGAATCCGGACTCTCGGGGGGTACCATACGGCACCCCCAGGAAAGTCCAGACAGCAGAACGCAGGGGATTCCGCGTAAGCGGGACGTCCGCCAGCTGGCGGATCGGGTGCCCCGGCGCCGAAAGGAGTCGGGGACGATGCCTGAAACGACAGGCTGAGAGAGTCACAGAGACGATCGTTTCCCTATGAGCCCGACGGCTATGGGAAACGGGTGAAACGAAGCCGTGAACCCAACGTGGTTTGCGGCATGACAATCCCACCCGCTGCAACCGGCGAATTGCTCGTTTACCCTGAGCATAGCGAAGGGTTACCACGCGTTCGGGAGACCAGATACCAGTCGGTACCTGGCACGAGCAGAAGTGTACGGGCATCAGAGAAATGAGAGTCTACCCGGTCGGTCCGGCTGAGCCGGATGATGACTGGGAAAACAGAATCTGGCTTACGAGGTTCCAAGGTGCAAAAGAATCTTCGTCTATTTTTTCTTCCCGCTTCCCCAAAAGTAGAATCCGAAGAACGCTTGAAGGACTAACACCATCGGAACAGCAAGGACTGCACCGGTGAGTCCTGCGAGTCTCCCGCCGACCAGAAGAGCAAGGATAGTGACAAGCGGTGGGAGACCGACACTTCGCTTCATCACCCACGGAACAACGATTGTATTTTCAACCTGCTGAATAATGAAATAGAGCGCAACAACGGTCAGCGCAAGAAATGGAGATGTCGCAAGCGCCACAAGCACCGCAGGGATTCCGGAAATGACTGGCCCAATGGTAGGAACGATCTCAAGGATTCCCGCAAGGATTGCAAGCGGAAGGGCAAAGTCTATCCGAAGAAACGACAGCCCTATGTACACGAGGAGCCCAATCAGAAACATGAGGAAGATTTCTCCCCTGAGCCATGCGCCGAGACGTTTTTCGATAGACTTAATGAGTTCTAAAACACGTCTCGCCGCTGCCTCTCCCATAAAATCAGTGAGTACCATCTCCGTGTGGCGGTACTCAAGGAGGAAGTAGAAGGTGAATACGAGTACCGTAAATGTCGTGATGATGTTGGAAAATATACCAACCGTAACCTTCAAAATATTATCGCTAATTGGCGCAATCTGTGAGACCATAGACTCTGCATCAATACTCCAGAAGGGGGACACGCGCCCCAAGAGTGCCGGTAGTACCTGGAGTAATTTTGATGACTGCGCAACGAGTGATGGTATAGTGCCAGCAAGAGACGCCCCGACGACACCGAAGAGGAGAATGTAAATAAAAAGTATAGCGAGAATCCGTGGCAGCCTCAATTTCGTCAACCAATCGGCCACCGGCCGCAGCGCAGACATGAGGATAAACGCGATGAAAAGGAGGAACAAAATATCGCGGATTTGAATAACCAGCCATAAGGCCGCAAGGAGCACCAGCGTGAAGACGATTGTTTTATGAGAAATCTCGACTTTCGATACCATGGTAGACTAAGTATACCATTCTCTTACAACTTGTTCGATACCCTTCACAAAGTCCTTCTCCCTCGTATCATACCAGCGGATCCTCTCCTCTTTCCGAAACCATGTCATTTGCCGCTTCGCGTACCTCACTTCCTCCTTTACCCATGCTTCACTCGCTTGTTCCTCGGTGAGTTGACCGGCGAGATACTTTCTGAGAGGGTCGATCCCAAGCGCTGTCGCAGACTGAAGCAGGGGGGATCCCACGTGGCGAAGAATGCTTCTCGCCTCCTCGACTGCTCCGCTATGCCACCGCGAACGAACGCGTGCGCTGATCTTTAGAGTGAGCATGGCCATCGGCTCCCGAAGGCCAACCCACAGGACGTCCACCAGTGGTTGCTGTTGCCGTTTTTGTTCGCCGGTGTGTTCCTGCCGCCAGAGGCCAACTTCTATCGCGCGAATCAGCCTGCGCGGATTTGCCCGGTCGGATACCTTCATCGACTCCCACTTTCGGGTGTCAGTTCTCTGAAGTTCCCGTTGAAGTCCGGGGGTACGCACAGAAGAAAGCCGTCTTCTCAACTTTTCGTTTTGCGGAATGTCAATCGTATCAAACGGTGCGGCGATACCGCGGATGTACAGCCCCGTTCCGCCCACAACAATTGGAAGCTTTCCCCGCGTACGAATGTCCGCAATTGCCCGAGCGGCAAGTTTCTTATACTGCGCGACGCTAAAAGACTCATGAGGTTCAACCACATCGTAGAGCCAAACAGGAACCGTATCAATGGTATGGATACCTAATCGATATTCTTTCTTCCGTATCGTGAGCGTAATACCTGATACCTGCCCCCTACTGCCCTTCGGAAGCTCTTTTCCGCTTATAATGTCAAGCGTGCGGTATACTTGCCGTGAGTCGGCGCTGACAATCTCTCCGTTGAACCGTTTCGCAAGCGCTATCCCGAGGCTGGTTTTGCCGGTCGCAGTCAGACCGCAGATGATAAGAAGCTTCTCCATACTCTTCGTCAACACTTCACATGATGTGCGCGTCTCCTTAGCGGTATGTGCCTTTCTGAAGATTTGTTTTATTGATAAAGTTTTCAAGAAAACACCAACGGCGTTTTTTCTCTGCGTGCGGCACGTCATCGGTGTAAACTTTGTGGGCCGCGGTCATGGGGCGGTCGGAGTACATGGCGATGTAGGCTTTCGTGAAGCCGACGTGTTTGGCTAAATCTACGGTATTTCTAAATTGCGCGTCGGTCTCACCGCAAAACCCGACAATGATATCGGTTGATATGGTTATTCCCGGAATCCGAGCTCGAATCTTACCAATGAGCGCAAGGTATTCCTCTCGCGTATACCATCGGTTCATCCGCCGCAAGACCTCGTTATCCCCCGACTGTACCGGCAAATGGAGGTGTCGGGAAATTTTGGAGTTGTTCGCGATCGCGTCTATAAGCTCATCAGAAAAGTCCCATGGATTGCTGGAGATAAAATCGACGAGTTCCAACCCGTCAATCTTACAGATCTCTTCGAGTACATACGGAAACAACGTCGGTATCCGGAGTCTTCCCAAATGTTTGACATACGTCGGTAGTATGGTCTTGCCGTTATAGGTAAATGTGACTCCGTCTTCTCGTTTGGGTTTACTGAAATACGTTTTATCATCGAGATCTCGCAGCACATGAACGTTTTTCTCCCCAAGCAATACATCCGCGCCGTAGGAGTTCACGTTCTGACCGACCAAGGTGACATGCGTATAGCCCTGCTGCACAAGCTGGTGGCACTCAAGGAGAATGTCTTCAAATGGCCGGCTCACCTCTCTTCCGCGTGTAAACGGCACGACACAAAACGTACAAAAATTATTACAGCCATTGGTGATCGGAACCCAAGCGTGATGTGGTTTGGTCCGGACAGGCGCAAAATCAAAGCCTACCTCCTCAATCGGCAGAAACTCGTCAACAGCCGGCATGCGCTTTTTAAGGAGAGTGAGCATTCTGCCGCTTTTTTCGCGCAGCGCCATCCCGACCATGCAGCCGGTGACAACAATCTTGACTCGCCTGCCTTTCCGTTTCTCTTCGCTCAGATTGTGGACTAGGCCGTAGACCCGATGCTCGGCCGACTGCCGGATCATACAGGTATTGATAACTATGTCATCTGCCTCCCTCATGGTCCGCGCCGGCGTGTAGCCGCGAGCTTGATAGTACGAGGCAACGCGCTCGCTATCGGCTTCATTGGCCGCGCAGCCGAAAGTAACAATGTGGTATCTCATAGCCTATATTTCAAACAAGAAAACTTTACTAATAATTGTATAGCGGAGTCCGCCGGAACGAGCGTTCGACTGCGAGGACGTAACCCTCGAGGCGAATTCGAGCGGAGGAGGGCGCGGCCGAATGTTTTAATGAAGTATTTCATGACGGGCTATATTTTAGCAGGAGTAGAAACGAATAAGAAGAGTGTCGATAGTATCAGGGTCGTGGTATCGTGTTCTAGAACATGATACCATCGTAGCACGTGAATCTCTGTCAATAGTTCAGGATGAATTTTTCAATAACCGTGGCTACCCCATCTTCTTCAACCGTTGGCGCGATAAAGTCGGCGACTGCTTTGAGCTCCGGCACGGCGTTGCCCATGGCGATTTTGAGCCCGCAGGCCATAAGGAGCGGAAAGTCATTGTATCCGTCACCGACGCCGATCATCTCTTTAGGATCTACGTTGAGCTTTTCTGCCACCGTCATGACCCCGTGAAGCTTGGTCGCACTGGCGTGACTTACACTGACACTCAGCTCCCCGGCTGTCCATGATGGCATTTTATGAACGGCGATATTGGGTATTTTCGTAAGCTCTTCGACGAGTCTTTCGGCAAGAGGCGGCTTCACTGAACCTACGTACATCGAACACACTCGGTCTAGCTTTAGACTGGTTTTGTATTGCCATTCAGCGCGGCCATTATTCACCATCGGTTTGAGCCTAAGTTTCTCAACCACTGCCACAATCCGAGAGATCTTGTCGGCATCAATAAAAATAGTTTGGAGAATTTTCTTTCGCACCGGATCATAAATCTGGGTAGCATCGTTAAGAACGCAGAGCCCACGAATATCTAACTGATCCAAGATGTGTTTGGCGATACACAGTGGTCGGCTCGAGGCCACGCATACCAAAATGCGCGTTTTGGCTTTGTGGATAGCCTCAGCGACTCGAGCGCTGGGCATGCCGTCTGGCCGATTTGGAATCGTGGTGCCATCAAGGTCAAGAAATAAGACCTTATACTTCATGCACGGATTACTCTTTCCCCACAATCACGCGGCCGTCGTAGGAGGAATCTTCGGAGAGGTCAGCGCTACCACTCCCGAGGGTATACGAATCCTTGAGGTCTTCCTCAAGGAGAGACAGCGCTCCGGCTTTACTTGTTTTGACGTGAATCTCTGTCTTTTCAAACGTGTACTCGTCTGCGTTTCCTAACGCACCGACGTTGTACCCTTTGCCCTCAAGAAACTTTTTCATCTTTGACGCAGCGCCGGGAGTGCCGCCACCGTTAGTGACCTCGAGGGTGAGGTCTTCACGGTTGACCGCAACCGGCGCGGGTGTGGGTATCGAAGCAGGTGTAGGCGTGGGAGTCGGCTTTGCAAAAAGCGACACCTTGAGCCCGCCACGAAACGTTCCAACGAGGACACTTCCCACAAGGAGCGCAATACCCAGTACTATGACTGCCCAGAGCCACAAAGGAAGCGCATTCTCCGCCCGGTGCATAGATATGTCCGGGCCGACCTGTGGCTTCTTCTGAAACAGCTCTTCCACCATCTCCTTCTTACGATCCTCTTGCCCCTCAGCCGGAGGCAGCGATACGTCATTTTCATCTCGAAATGGTTCAGCTCCCTTTGAGGCAACCTGCTCCCCTTCACTCCCCTTCAGAACTTCTTCTTCGAGCTGTTCTGCTGCCTCTTCAATCTCCTTCGCATCTTTTTTAATCGTTTCGATGGTATCTTCTGCTGCGGTAGAAAGCTCTCCTTCACTAACAACCTCGACAACCTGTCGAACTGCCTCGCTTGAATCTCCCGGGCCTGAAGCATCCGCAACCGCGGTTATAGACGCATCGACTTTTTTCTTTGACGAACGCTTTGTTGCCATGTGCTCCTAAACAATATCACAGGGAGAAAAGATTGGCAAGCGCCCTAGGACGAGGCAGACGCGTACGAACGAATTGCCCTTCGCCACACACGAAGGCAGATGGTAAAAAAGAATACACCGAAAAGTAGTGCAACGCCTTGATAAAACGGCGTCAGTAAGCCCATCAGCGCTTTAGCGGGAAACGTCATCATGATGCCAACGGGTATGACGAATGTGATGAGGCTCTTCAGCGGCTCTCGGTAGATATCCACGGGAACTCTGCCCATGCTGGTCAGGTCGCGGTAGATCATAATGGCGTGGTCAATCTCGGTGGTCACCACCGCCAAGGCCAACACCAGAATGTGGAACCCGGTGGCAATCAGGAGTCCATTGAACACCAGCAACAGGTAGAGCGTGATACGTACGATGCTCAAGCTATTCAAGGTGCTGGTGAGATACCCCAGCAATCCTACAAACGGCACCAACATCAGCAAATCCAGTGGGTCGGCTCCACCGGCAAGGGCGCGAAACAACGGATTCATCGGCTTGACCAGCACCAGATCAAAATCACCCGAAACCACTAGCTGGCGAAAGCGGTAGGCCTCGCGGAAAAACAACTGAGTAATGGTATCAATCAGGTTGAAGGTGAGGAAAAAGAAGAGCGCCTGAGTGATCGTGTAGTTAGCAAGGCTTGGTGTTTTGGTAAAAAGAGCCAACAGAAACACAACGAAAAAAACAAAGCGGAGGAGCTTCCCAGTAAGGAAAATCCCGGCGCTCAAACGAGAGGTGAGCGTCGTCAAAAACGAATTGATCGTCAACTTGAGCCAGAGCCCAAAATATCGTCGCAGAACTTTCATAGATAAGACAGGACTTTCTAACGGCCTTCAGCGGTGTACACGCGTAGTCCCTTCTTCCACACCACCTGCGCCAGATACCAAAGGCCTACCACCCACAGCAAGCCGACCAGCAAACCTTGAATCACGAAAGCGTACGACAACTGCCCTAAATACACCTTGATCGGGAAGTAGATGAAGTACGCGAAGGGAAGAGTCTGGCTAAGGAGAAAGAGCGGTTGGGGCAGAATGTCCAGCGGAAACAGACCCCCGGCAAAGAAATCCATGATGACGAAGGAAAGAAACCGCGGCGCCCAGTTATCCGGCGTCCAAAACCCTAAAAATTCTAAAAGCAGGCTGAAATAAAAATACAAAACCGTACCAATCATCAATGCGATGGCGCTCAGTGCGATAGCCGATGGGTTGGTCTGCACAAATACCTGGGGACGAAGCAAAACGATCATCACGGTAATCTCCCCAAAAGAACATACAACGTTTAAGGCTTTGTCTGCGGCATCGCGCGCCATATAGTAACGGAAAAAACGCAGTGGCCGAATGAGGAAGTTTGAAAGATTACCGCGGTTGATAAGCCCGCCGATTTCCATCGTCGTGGTGCCCAGAACAACAGTCCGCACCACTGAACTCAACAATACATACGTCAACATCCTCGATTGACTGTAGCCGAATAACTCCTGTCGGTCAGTAAAGATCGCCCACCAGAGAAAGTACGTGACCAGAAGTTGCATCACCATCCGCGCCCGCCACAGGACGAAATTGAGGCGATAGGTCATGTATTCGGAGATGGTGTTCTTCATGATCCTTAGATAAAGTTTCATACTGATCGGGGTCAGCTGCTCGTACTCGTGTAATAGCGCAAGGCAAATTTCCAGAACCACCGCGAAAAACTAAAAAGAAGGACTGCTGATCCAACCAGTCCCGCAACGTCGAAAACCGATACCCGGCCGAGAAGGCTTTTCACCGGCGTAACGATGATAAACATGAGTGGAAACAGAAAATAAAACAGGTACGCCGAGAACTCCCGGAACATTTCGCGGGGAAAACGCGAAATAGATGATACGCTGTACATAAAATCAACAATGTTACTGAGCCTCGGAAACCAAATGGTTATTGTCAGAACAGAGAACCATAAGCTATATAAGCAAACCAGCCCGACAGTGAGGTAGAAAGCAAACAGGAGAACATGCATATTGTGTGGGTTTATGCCCAGTCGGCTGAGCAACACGCCGAGAAAGATAACGCCTATCGGAACGCGAACGAGCGTTGTGTAGTTCACGTTCCACACGCTAACCAAAAATTGTGAATCTATGGGCTTCACCAGTACGCTATCGAGCTGTCCAAAATGAACAAGTTTAGAAAGTCTCTCGAAGTTGCGAGAAAAAAGAGTATGAAATATGCCAATGAGGATACTGTAGCCAGCCGTAAGTAGTAAGACTTCTTCGCGTCTCCATCCGTAAATTGTCGGTGTCCGTGCTACCAGAAGTAGAATGGAGAGGAGGGAGAACGCTGTCCACGCCACACTTGACAGAATGTTATTAACAAAATTTGATCGATAGGCCACGAGCGCAGAAAAATTCAACTTCAGGAGCGTCAGGTAAACAACGACGTATGTTCGTATCATAGACCTACTCCTGTAAATTTCTGGACCCCACGTCGCCAAAGAATCATAGAGAGCAAAAACAGGACTACTGCCCACAAAAGTTGTGCCCATAGAACACGATAGAAATCAACGGTCGTTAGTCTTCCTTGAAAACTGACGACAGGAAAATACACAATGTACGGGAACGGCAAAGAATATGCGAGCCTCTCTAACCAAGTTGGAAACAACGAAAGTGGAACAATAAAACCACCGAAAAGAAGAAAGGTGACCTCAAGAAGTTGTGCAAGTCCGGTAAAATCTGTTGTCCAAAGCGCCGACAACCCCAACACCATTTTGAGAAGAAACGATATGCCAAACGCAAGAAGAGCAATAATGAGACTCCTCACAAGATTACCCGTGCTAACATCTACATTGAGCAGATTTCCCAGCGCGAGCCACATCATGAGGAATACGCCAATCCCCATCGTTCCTTGTAGAAGCCTGTAGGGCAACTCTTGGAGAAGCTTATACCAGAAATACGAAACAGGCCGAAGAAGGTAATTGGCGAGCCAGCCCTGGTAAATATCATAGTACGCGACGACTTCTTCAATATGAACTACCAGAAGCGAAGAGGCAATCGTCAAGAGCAAGTAGTATGCGGTAATCGAGGAAAGCTGCCATCCTCCAATGTCGCCACCGCTGGCGGCGAGCGCTCCCCGCCAGAAAAGAAGAAGCAGAAGTGGATCGATGAGAGCTAGGAGAAACCAGACAAAAGACCGGGAACGATCCTCAAGCGCGTCTTGGAAGTGGAGGAAGAGAATCTTAACATACTTCATAGAATGTCATGGTTTGTTTTTCGTAAAGACATCTCTAATAATGTCTTCGATGTCCGGCTCTTCGATGTTTAAGTCATCGACGGGGAACTTCTGAAGGAGCTGTGCCGCGGCAACGTTTGAGGCGCTCCGAGATACCTTAATGACTGCTCGTGGAAAAGAATACTCGACAAGGTCCCCGATCTCAGAGAGCTTATCCGGCGTCACATATTCGTCAAGGACAACAGAAAGAACTTTGTGTTTGGCAAATCTCTTGACCAGACTATCTAGTTTGCCATCGTAAATGATTTTTCCACGATCAATGATAATGATCCGCTTGGCAAGCTGCCGGACGTCCTCCATGTAGTGAGAGGTGAGAAGGATCGTCGATTGATATCGTTCGTTATAGGCTTTAATGAAATCCCGCATTTTCTTCTGCATAACCACGTCAAGCCCGATTGTTGGTTCGTCAAGAAATAATACTCTCGGTGCGTGGATGAGGGCGGCGATGAGCTCCATTTTCATTCGCTCACCGAGAGAGAGCTTCCTTACTTGGACTTTGAGAAGTGCTTCTACATCCAGAAGTTCGACCAGCTTGTGGAGCGTTTTTTTGTAATCACTATCGTCGATCTCGTAGATTTCTTTGTTGAGCAAGAATGTTTCCTGCGCCGGTAGGTCCCACCAGAGCTGGTTTTTCTGGCCCATGACGAGGGCGATTTGCCTAAGGTACGCGTTTTTTCTTTCAAACGGTGTGAATCCTAACACCGACACCTTGCCGCTCGTGGGAAAGAGAAGTCCGGAAAGGCATTTGAGCGTCGTGGTTTTCCCCGCGCCGTTCGGACCGATAAACCCGACAAGTTCTCCTTCGGAAATGTCAAATGATATTCCGTCAACTGCCTTGACCGTCTCGTACGTTCTCGCAAAAAGAGATGTTACGGATCCCACAAACCCCGGCTCTTTTTTGTGGATCTGGTAGTACTTCTTCAGGTGAGAAAGAGAGATAACCATATATGCAATTCTCAAATCTCAATGACCAAATCCCAACTAGGTATGAAGATGTATATACATTCCCTTACCACGTTGGTCATTGTGAATTGGGGTTTGTGATGTACTTACTAGTATACCAAAAGAGACTCTCCCCAGTTGGAGGGAGTCTCTCATGCCCAAGAAGCCACGAGTACTTACCGCACGACTTTCTTGAGTGCTTTTCCGGCAGTAAAGCCCGGAGTTTTCCGCGCTGGGATATTGATCGTCGCTCCCGTCTGCGGATTGCGACCGGTTCGGGCCTTTCTGGATCGAACCATAAAGGTACCGAATCCAGTCACCACCACCTTGTCACCCTTTTTCAGTGCATCGGTAACGGCACCAAACACCGCTGCGACTGATTCACGGGCGGCCTTGGCAGTGAGATTGGCCTTTTTCGCGACCACTTCTACGAGGTCTGCTTTTGTCATGAGGAATTGTCACCTCCTTCCGGGCAGCGGGATAGAACAAGAAAAAATTTTTAGGGGACTACTACATCAATCTCCACAAAGCACTGTAGACAATTTAGAAGGTTCTGTCAAGATGTCAATTTTAACATACTGCCAAATCAGCCTAAAGTAACATCGATGCTATTTAACGACTTCCGTTGCCCGCAGTTCACGAATAACCGTGACTTTCACTTGACCCGGTACGATGACTTTCTTCCCTATCTCGTCGCGAATTTCTCGTGCCATGGCGATCGCCGTCGCATCATCAACCTGTCCGGGGTCCACGATGACCCGGATTTCTCGTCCGGCCTGAAATGCGTACGCTTCGGTGACGCCTTTGTGCGACTTTGCAACCTCCTCGAGATCCTTCAGCCGCTTCACGTACTCATCATAATTTTCATAGCGTGCCCCAGGGCGGCTCCCAGAAATTGCATCAGCGATGTATACGATCATCGACTCGATACTCGTAAACGCTACATCCTCATGGTGCTGGGCGACACAGTCAGTCACTTTTTCCGGCATGCCGTACTTTTTGAGAAGCTCAACGCCGAGCTGGATATGACTTCCCTCTGTGTCCATCACGACCTTTCCAATGTCGTGAAGGAGACACCCGAGCCGGACGACGTTACTATCGGCGCCGATTTCTTGTGAGATCGCAACGCCAATCTTTGTTTCCTCAAGTGTGTGGGCAATCATGTTTTGCCCGTAGGAGTAACGATACTTGAACCGTCCAAGAAGCGCGATAAGCGGCGGCGGCAGATTATAGACGCCCACCGTGTGGCAAAGTTTCTGCCCTTCTTCAAACATAATCCGCTCGATTTCTTTTTTGACCTGCTCAATAATTTCCTCAATTCTGCCCGGCTGAACCCGTCCGTCTCGCAGGAGCCGCTCGAGGGCGACCCGTGCAATCTCTCGCCGCACCGGATCGAAGCTTGACAGCCGGATGACGCCCTCTTCGTCCAGGTCCACATCCACACCTGTTGCTGTTTCAAACGCTCGGATGTTCCTGCCTTCTTTGCCGATGATGCGGCCCTTCACTTCCTCATCTTGGACCTTGATAACCGAGACGGTATATTCTGCTACGTAGTCAGTCGCGCCGTGGCGCATGGCGTCAACCAGAATCTCGCGCGCTTTCGTTTCTGCCTCTTCGCGCGCCCTTGATTCGGCTTCTCTAATCTCGCGCGCCATCTCCTCGCGGAGGAGATCCCGAAGGTTCGCGAGAAGCATCTGTCGGGCTTCTTCTCGCGTGAGGTGCGCAAGCTTTTGAAGTTTTTCAAGAGCGTCACGCTTGAGCGCTTCTATCTCCGTACGTCTCTTCTCAAACGACGCGTGCTCCTCGCCGACTATCCGCTCCCGGACATCGGTAGCTGCTTCTCTTCGCTCAAGGGAAAGGAGTTTCTCTCGAAGATCCTGCTTTTCTTTCTGACTTTCAGCTTCTGCCTCACGCCGAATCCGGAGTGCTTCGTCTTTTGCTTCAAGAATAACCTCCCGAGCCTGCACCTGTGCGAGAGCGAGCTGCCCGCTCATATCGGCGCCGGAAGGCGCTTTCTGCTTAGCCGGTTTTTCGAGTACCACCCTAGTTGCCTGGGATTTTTTGGGAAAACTAGGTTGCACTGAAGCCGTTGGTCTTGCCTTCACAAGTCCAGATAGTGTTTTGAGAACATCAAACATGTTGTACCTCCGGATTTACTCGCGAACGTTACGAAATCAAGAGGCTCGTCGGGAGAAAGGCAGCAAAAACTGCCGCGGTCATTACGCGGAAAGAAACGTAGGAAGTATCTTGTCTAAAGGTATGGCTGTCATAGTCCTACGCAGTCTCTCAACCAATCTCCAAGCTAAGCCACAATCAATGTTCATTGTACTCTTTTTCCGTTGCCTCGTCAACGATGGTCTCTATCGTCTCCGAAAAAAACCCCCGGCGGAAAAGGTATGCAAACATCTTTCGCTTACGATCTAACGTGGGAAGCTTCCGCCACATCTGACTCTTTTTAAAGAGGAGCTTTCGCGCAAGCTCTCCCTCGTCTACCCCGCGTGTTCGAATGGCCGACTCGATAACCGACTTCGATATTCCTTTCTGCCGGAGTTCAAACTCTATAGCGCGTTTCCCTTTGGGTTTTCTTCCTGTCCGCTGCTCGACCCACCAGACAGCGAACTTCTCATCATCGAGGTAACCAAGTTCGGCCAGTCGATGAAGCACGTTCGTAACAAGCGTTCCGGAAAAAACCTTGTATCGTTTGATTTTTTTCGTTAGAAAGTCGCGGAGTTCTTTGCTGCTTCGCGGCCGAAACGAAACGAACCGAAAGGAAGCGGAGAGGAGCTTTTGGTAAAGTTCGTCCTCCATGCATGGGTTATTCCTCGGAGGCCACAGTCGGCGCTACCTTGACCTGCGCGTGTCCTGATTTTACCGCCTTCCAGATCGCCTCGGTGAGGTCTTTGACGAGTTTTGCGTTTTCTTTGAGGAAGACCTTTGCTGCCTCCTTGCCTTGGCCGAGCATCTGCTGGCCGAGCTTCAAGAATGCGCCGGTTTTGGTAACGAGCCCAAGCTCGAGCCCGACGTCGAGAATACCGCCCTCACGCGAGATACCATCGTGCATCACATCAAATTCAGCCAGACGAAACGGCGGCGACACTTTATTTTTGACGACACGGACACGATGTCTACTGCCGATAACTTTGTCACCGTCTTTGAGACTTTCAATTTTTCGGGAATCCATGCGGATGCTCGCATAAAACTTCAGCGCCATCCCCCCCGTCGTTGTCTCCGGATTGCCGAACATGACGCCTATTTTTTGACGCAATTGATTGGTAAAAATAACGATAGTTCTTGACTTGGAAATGACCGCTGTTAATTTTCTGAGGGCCTGCGACATGAGTCGTGCATGTACACCCATCATACTGTCACCCATTTCTCCTTCAATCTCCGCGCGGGGAACGAGCGCTGCGACCGAGTCAATAACGATGACATCGATCCCACCGCTTCGTATGAGTGTTTCTGCGATTTCAAGTGCTTGCTCTCCGGTATCCGGCTGAGAAATAAGAAGATCATCGAGTTTGACACCCAATATTTCAGCCCACTGTGGGTCCAGCGCATGTTCCGCATCGATAAATGCGGCAACGCCACCGTTTTTCTGCGCTTCGGCAATGACAGACAAACATACAGTGGTTTTTCCGGAAGCTTCCGGCCCGTAGATCTCGATCACCCGGCCACGGGGTAGCCCACCGACGCCGAGCGCCAAATCAAGCGGCATGATGCCGGTCGAGACGAAATCAACCGCGTCCCTGACGCCGACTTTTTTCCCAAGCTTCATGATCGAGCCGCGGCCGTACTGCTTCTCGATCTGGTCCATGGCAAGCTGGATGGCTTGGAGTTTCGCATCAACTGGCATACATAGCTCCTTTCGAACGATTGAGGCAAGCGTTGAAGTTTATCCCATTCTTGCACAAAAAATGATAGAATACAAGCGTTACAAGTTTATCGTTCGTGGTTGATCTCCTATAGAAAAATGTGAACCAGTAACCGGGGATTAGTTCAGTTGGTAGAACGCACGCATGGGGTGCGTGAGGTCACCTGTTCGAGTCAGGTATCCCCGACCCTTCGGCAAATTTACAGTCCGTGTATCGAACTGCTCAGTGTAAAGGCAGCGCTCTACCAGAGCGAGCCGAGCGCTTGCCCTGAGTGAAGTCGAAGGGGAGCGAAGCGACTGTGACCTGCCGTAGCTCAAAATTAATGGGGTAATCTACTTCCCCTTCCCCCGAAACTTTACCACTTCCATCCCGACGAGCATGAGGCTCGCGATACCTGCTGAGTAGGCTAACTGCGGGCCTGTTAATGGCGTCGTACTAAAAACCGACTGGAGAAACGGATGATAGAGAAGGAACGGATGAAACAAAACTGGCAGAAAGAACGCGAGGAGAAATATTGGTCGGCCAATCAGTTGGAGGTTTCGGAGAACTGATGTATGCGATATCCAGAGATCGACAAGCACGAAATGCTGCACCAGCATGATGGTCGTAAAAACCATGGTTGTCTGGTCGGCAAAATTTGGAGAGAGGAAACCGATCGGCACAATTGACAGGTAACCCAGAAGCGCAGTCGCCAAACCCACCAGAAAAAGATACCGAAAATCTCTTCGTTCGAGAATACGTGTGGAAGTACGCGGTTTACCCTGCATGATATGCCGATCGCGGGGAGAAAAGGCCAGCGATATCGCGGGCAAACCGTCGGTCACTATATTCATGTAAAGGATCTGTAAAGGTGTGAGCACCGGCAAACGGAAAAAAACCGCAGAAAGGATATAGATAATCTCTCCCAGGTTACACGAAAGAAGATACTGTACGGTGTTTTTAATTTGATGAAAGATATTGCGTCCCTCCTCAACCGCGTTTACCAAAGAAGCAAAGTTGTCGTCGGTGATAATCATATCAGCGGTTTCTTTGGCAACGTCGGTACCGGTCACCCCCATCGCGACACCCACGTCTGCCTGCTTGAGCGCCAAAGCATCATTAACCCCATCACCGGTCACCACCACAACCTCACCTTGGCTCTGGTAAAGCTTCACCAGCCGATACTTGTGGGGAGGTGTGGTCCGGGCAAAGATTTTCACCCGAGGCAGGAGCGCAAGAAGCTGTGCGTCGGAAACTATGTCGAGCTGTTTTCCTGAGAGCACCTCCTCGCCCCTGCGAATAATTCCCGATTCTACTCCGACTGCCTCGGCAGTGAGTTCGTTGTCTCCGGTAATCATGACCACGCGTATTCCTGCACTTCTGGCTTTCATAACAGCCTCAAGCACTTCCGGCCGGACCGGATCCGCGATGCCAACAAATCCGATAAAGATTTGATTATCTTCTGTCTCTTTTCCTTTCCCCTTTTTATAGGAAAACGCCAGTATCCGCAGTCCTTTTTTAGCGAATAGCTGAAACCCGCGTTCAATACTGCTCCTGCGCTCCTCGGTGAGAGGAAGAACGCGCTTCCCGGCAAGAACTCTCTTGGAAATAGAAAGAATAGACTCTGGAGCCCCCTTGCTAAAAACAAACGCTTCCTTACCACGATCTACCATTACCGTCATTCGTTTGGTTTCCGGATGAAAGGGAATCTCATCGGTTATTGTCCACTCTTGCCGAACTGACAAAGGTGCCAGTCCTAGTTTCTGAGCCAAGTGAAGTATTGCTCCTTCTGTCGGGTCACCGATCACTTCCGGGTCTTGGCCGCCGGAGGAAATTGTCAACGTGGCTGTCGAACACAAGACTCCGTTGAGAACGAGTGTACGAAAAGGGAGGCTCCTAAGCGATGGCGGGTTACTCGCATCAGAGACTTTCCCATCAAGCCAAATCTTTTTTACCCGCATGGTGTTAGTGGTCAGCGTCCCGGTTTTGTCGGTCGCCACCACCGTGACCGAACCAAGCGCCTCTATGGCATTGAGCTTCCTGACAATCGCTCCCCTCTTCGCCATGCGTTCGACACCCAAGGCCATGGTGATGGTCATCACCGCGGGCAAACCTTCGGGAACCGCGGCTACCGCCAAACTCACCGCAAAGATGAAGCTTTCAAGGATTGACTTTTCGCGGACGAAGGACAGGAAAAAAACCGTGACAGCGGCCATCATGCCCACGATGCCCACCTGTTTGGTAAAGGTCTCAAGCTTGCGCTGGAGAGGAGTTTTTACTTTCTCCATCGTTGCCAAGGTTCTCGCGATCTGTCCAAAGCGAGTCCTGACTCCGGTATCGGTCACCCGGGCATACCCTCTGCCCTTGGCGACAATCGTCCCCATGAAAAGCTTATCTGCCTCATTATCATTTTGCCGTTTCTCAACCGGCAACGACTCTCCTGTAAGGGCTGCCTCATTCACCTCAAAGTGAATGGAGGAGACGAGTGTTGCATCTGCCGGAATTTTCGCGCCTTCTTCAAGGTAGATAATGTCCCCCGGGACGAGGTTCCGACTGTCAAGCTCCTGTTCCCGGCCGTCACGGATAACCCGGACGGAAGTGACGGTTAACTTTTTCAGGCTGGAAAGGGCGCGCTCGGCCTTAAACTCTTGGTAGAGCCCAAGGAGTGCATTAAGAACAACGATCGCGGAAATAAACAGGGCATCGACACTCTCCCCCAAAAAAAACGAAACCGCCGCGGCAAAAAGAAGGAGGAGGGTAAGGAAATTATCAAACTGCGAGAGAAACGCGGGGACGATGCCCCACTTTTTCTTCTCGGGAATCTCATTAGGGCCGTAGCGCGCAAGGAGCTGTTCTGCTTGGACAGCAGTCAACCCCGTCTTACCGCCGTTGTTTTTCATATGGGCTTCATTCTTTTATCATATAGCATCAGCGGCGGGAGTTGAAACTTAGGGTTTGCGGGCTACCGCGACGGGGCTTCGGTCAAGAAAGCTACCAGTATTGTTATCTCTTGGGAGACTGCTTCCTTGCCCTTGCTTTCCCTGCACGGCCGGCTTTGCGGCGTTCTTTGATGCGGCTGTCGCGGGTGAGAAACCCGCGTTTTTTGAGGATGGGCCGGAATTTTTCTTTGTCAACGTTCAAGAGCGCTCGACTTAACGCCAGAATCACGGCTCCCAACTGTCCGGAAAGCCCGCCGCCGGTGACGGTAATGGTGGTGGCAAACCGACCAATGGTGTTCGTTGTGCGGAATGGCTCCACGTACATTTTTTTGTACACTTCTCCCGAAAAGTGTGTCTCAATCGGTTTTCCGTTGACGAGCATGTCTCCTTTCGAAAGCGACGCTCCCGCCGCGGTAACTGCGTCGTTCTTCACCACATACAGTCGCGCCCGAGCGGTTGCCTCCTTACGACGACCAACTGCCTCATAGTATTGCGGCCGCTCTGTCTCAAATTTTGTTGACTCTTGGTCCTTTGTTTTTACTTTATCTGACATGTGTTAGTATGTACTATTGAACTTGCTTTGATAGGGATGGTCAGCCTCTGGGAATATGTAGAGCCTCGTAACGACCCTGTCTCGTAGCTTGTTCTTTGGCAGCATCCCCCAGACAGCATGGCGGATTATCTCAGTTGGTCTCTCTTCCCGAACCTTCCAGAGAGGCTTTTGTTTGAGCCCTCCTGGGTATCCAGAGTAGCGACTATACAGTTTCTCCTTTTCTTTATGGCCGGTAACAGCAACATATTTCGCATTTGTGACAACGACGAAATCTCCGCAATCAAGGTTTCGGACAAAATACGGTTTTCCCTTTCCCGTAAGCTTTTGGGCAATCGTGACTGCTACGCGCCCAAGCACCTTGTCTTTCGCGTCGACGAGATGCCATGAACGCTTAATATCGCTTGCTTTTGTCGGTGTAGTCAGTGCCTGCATACACATACGTTATTTCGCTGATTTCTTTTTTTTGACGCGTTTCTTAGGTCGGACCTTGGGAACTACTTTTTTTTCGGTCTCATTCCCTTTGGGCTCCGGTACTGCAGGCACGTCGTCAACAAACGAGAGAATAACTTCTTCACTGCTATCTCCTGTCCGCTGACCAAGTTTTACGATCCGCGTATATCCGCTTATGCGGTTCCCGAAGCGCGTTTTTGCCCAACCCAAAAGGATTTTCACCCTCGTGGCATCGCTCAAAACTTTCTCTACCTGCCGAACCGACGCACGTGTTCCCTTCTTTGCTTTCGTAACCAAGCGCTCAACCAACGCTTGCACCACCTTGGCTTTTGCAAACGTTGTTTTTATTCGTCCGTGTGTCAGAAGCTCGCGCGCTAACACCATGAGGAGTCTTCTCCGCTCGTTGGTGGTTCGTGAAAGTTTTTTGCCGAAATACCTATGACGCATAAAGAAATCTACACACTTGTAGATTGATTTTATACGGTCAGGGCCACACCCTTCTCCCGGAGCTTCTCTTCAACAACGGCGAGCGATTTGTTCCCAAGATTTTTAATCTTGAGAAGCTCTGTTCGCAGAGTTCCGAGAAGTTGACCGATGGTTTCTATCCCTCCCCGTGCGAGGGCGTTGACGATACGCGTTGGGATATCAAGCTCCTCGACGCGCATTTTTAAAACCTCGTCAGAAACAGTCGGCGTGACAGCAACTGTCTCTTCTGCAACTTTCGCCTTGGGCTCCACTACCTGAACCAAGTACGAGATAAGAATCTTTGCAGCTTGTCTGAGCGCATCTGCTGGCGCGACTGTTCCGTCAGTCCAAATCGCGATCACAAGCTTGTCTAAGTTCGTCATGCGCCCGACGCGAGTCGCCTCGACACGATAGTTGACGCGCGTCACAGGAGAAAAGAGCGCGTCCATGGCTATTCTCCCGAGCTCATCAACCGTCTTCTCTTCAGCGGGAACGAAGCCAAATCCACGTTCGGCCATTAACTCAAGCTCGAGACTCGCCTTCTTATCTGCAAGCGTCCCTAAGACCAAGTCTTGATTGACGATGCGAACACCCGCCGGAGCCTCTATGTCACCTGCGCGGACTTCTCCGGGGCCCTTTTTTGATAACGTCAGTGTCGCACTCTCGACGCCCTCGAGGATGAGTCTGACCTTTTTCAAGTTGAGGATGAGCTCAACGACGTCTTCCTTCAGGCCCGGAACAGTTGAGTATTGATGCGTGACGCCGCTCACTTTCACCGATGTTAAGGAAACGCCCGAAAGAGACGATAACAGAACCCTACGGAGGCTGTTTCCAAGGGTATGCCCGTAGCCTTGTTCGAGAGGCTCGATAACGAACTCGCCGTAGTCCGGCTTCTCTTCCTCCTGTTTGATATTGAAATTAGGCTCATTCATACATACGTCACGGAAGCGCAAGCTCTCGTGCTCCTTTCTATCGAGAATAGAACTCGATAACCACTTGTTCGCTTATGTCTTCTTTTACGTCTGCTCTCTCGGGTAAACGAAGAACCTTTCCCGCTCCTGCCTTCCGGTCAAGCCATTCTGGCAAAACCACGGTCTTCTCATCGAGCAACCGTCTGATTGCCGGGATCTCCAGCGCTTTGGAAGATAAGGTTATTACCTGATCCGCATGCACGGAATATGAGGGGATGCCAACGCGCTTTCCGTCAACCACGACATGACGGTGGGAAACAAGCTGGCGGGCTGCTGCTCGTGTTGGAGCGAAACTGAGACGGTAGAGCGTGTTGTCAAGGCGACGCTCGAGAAACTGTAGAAGCATATCTCCGGTATTCCCTCGCCATTTTTTTGCCATTTCAAAATACCGTCGAAATTGACGCTCACTGAGTCCATACGTTCGACGCGCTTTTTGCTTCTCTCTAAGCTGCATTGCGTACTCGGAGGTTTTTCTCTTTCGTTTGCTACCATGCTGCCCTGGCGGCACATTGAGCCGCCGGAGGAGTTGGGCGTGGGCGTGTGAACCAACGGTCTTGAGCCCAAGATCTGCTCCTTCCCGCCGTGCAAGTCTATTTTTCGGACCGGTGTATCGTGACATAGAAACTATACTCTTCGTTTCTTCTTCGGCCTAACCCCGTTATGCGGAATCGGTGTTATATCAGCAATCAGCGTTATCGCAAGTCCAACAGCGCGTAGCGCCCGTAGCGCCGCATCCCTCCCTGCTCCTGGACCTTTGATATATACCTCCACATCTCTGAGGCCGTTATCCTGCGCTTTGCGAGCAACGGCTTCAACAGCGGTGGTTGCTGCATACGGTGTGGCTTTTCTCGCCCCCTTAAACCCAACGAGTCCCGATGAGCCACAAAACAGCGTATTCCCTTCCATGTCGGTAATGGTCACGAGTGTGTTATTGAAGGTCGCGGTGATGAACACTTTACCCTTCGCAACGCTCCGATTTTGTTTCTGTACAGCCATAGAGAATGTAGCGTATTATTTCTTTTCTTCTTCCGGCGCTTTCGACCCAAGTTTCACCCGATCTTCTTTCTTGAGCGCCCCAACGGTCACTCTTTTTCCTCGCTTGGTTCGTGCATTGGTCCTCGTGCGCTGACCTCGAACGGGGAGTTTCCGAACGTGGCGCGCGCCGCGATACGATTTAATCTCGATGAGTCGCTTAACACTATCGGAGACCTGCCTTCGCAGATCTCCTTCGACGACGTATTTCTCAAGCGCCTTATTAATTCTACTGATCTCCTCATCGGTGAGCGTTTTCACTCGCCGGTTTGTTTCAAGATTGGCGGAGTGAAGAAGGCCAACGACGTTTGATCGCCCAATTCCGTACACGTAGGTGAGGGCGATATCCAGTCGTTTTTCAGTCGGTATTTCTACTCCAGCAATACGAGCCATAAAAACTTACGTAAACTATCTCACCCTTGCCTTTGTTTATGTTTCTGGTTGTCGCACGTGATATAGACCCGGCCACGCCGGCGAACAACTGTGCACTTTCTACACATTGGCTTCACGCTTGCTCGAACCTTCATAAAACTAATTAAAACTTAAAACTGTAAACTTTAAACTTTTTTGAAATTTCAATTTTAAAGTTTCAAGTTTGAATTTTTGAGTTATTTTAATCTATACGTTATCCTGCCTTTTGTCGCGTCGTAGGGCGTCATTTCAAGCTTCACTCGATCACCGGGCATGATACGGATAAAATGGAGTCGCATCTTCCCAGACAAATGACTCAGTACAATTCTACCGTTTGGTAGCTTCACCCGAAACAGTGTATTGGGTAAACACTCAACCACTTCTCCCTCAACTTCAATATTTCCCTGATGTACCATACCTGAAAAACGCAGTAAAAAACGACGGGGATAACCCCGACGAATACTCTTGATTCTACCTTATTTCCTGGTGTGGGTCAATACAACAGGCTCCGCATCAGTAATTGCCACAGTGTGCTCGAATACCGCAGAGAGTGAACGGTCGCGGGTGGCTATCGACCAACCGTCACTCTCGTACGTAGTTGTCCCAGCTCCCAAGGCGTAAATTACCTCTATGGCGAGGGTCATACCTGAGCGAAGCGACTCGGTGTCCTCACGTCGTTTCTTAAGAAACCCCGGAATTTGCGGTGGCTCATGGAGTTTTTTCCCTACGCCGTGGCCCACAAGCGATGGGACGATGCTATAGCCCGCTTTTTCAATAATTTTCTGAATCGCTTGAGAGATATGCCCGACGCGGTTACCGGGTCGGGCTTGGGCGATAGCTTGCCAAAGGGCATCTTGACCTATGTTCAGAAATCGTTCTTTCTTTGATTCCTCCACATCTTTGGTTTCCAGCTTTTCACTGTGTACTATTTTCGTCCATGCGGTGTCGGTATGAAAACCTTTGTAGAGCATGCCGACGTCTATCGTAAGAAGATCCCCCTCCGTAAGCGCGTACGCCGTTGGAATACCGTGCACAACCACCTCGTTGACGCAGAGGCACGTCGCCCACCTATAGCCTTCCACAGTCTGAAATGAAGGGGTCCCTCCTGCCGCGCGAATGCGGTTAGTAGTAAGCTCTTCAAGGCTCAGAAGGGACACTCCTGGCTGGGCTGCCTCAAGGAGCTCGCGCAAAATTTCTCCTAGTTTTGCACCACCCTCTTGCATCGTGCGGATTTTCTCTTGGACATCCTCATTCATACAATCCCTCGATCTGTGAGTTCCTTTTGTATTGCGGCAATGACCTCATCCTGGGTCATTCCCGTCGTGTTCAACTCCCACGCATCAGAGAGTTTCTGAAGTGGATCAACTGCGCGGGTGGTATCCTGCAGATCCCTAGCTTTGGTGTCCTTCAGTGTCTCCTCATAAGATGTAGGCTTGCCTTTCTCCCTGTACTGGAGCCAGCGTCGTTTTGCCCGCTCTTCTACGCTTGCCGTCAAATAAATTTTTATGTCAGCTTGGGGCAGTACCCGAAGTCCTATGTCTCGTCCCTCCATGACCACTCGCTTGCCCGTTGCCATCTCTTGCTGTCGTTTTACCATAAACTGTCGCACCTGTGGAATCGTGCTTACGTCCGATGCACCTGTATCTATTGCTGGAGAAAAAAGTAACTCGGTGATATCCTCACCACTCAGGAGCACTCTATACTCTCGATTACTTCCCTCTTGTGGCTCTACGAGGTCAATAAAGTATTTTGCAAGAAGTGGCACCACCCGACCGACATCTTTGTAGGGAATGTTCTGTCTGAAACACACAAGCGCAAGTGCCCTGTACATAGCGCCGGTGTGGAGATAAACGAGTCCCAATTTTCTTGCGAGTCGTTTTGAGATATCACTTTTCCCCGCGCCGACTGGTCCGTCGATGGCGATTTGGAGTTGCTTTCCTACGGAGGCATCCATCACGGTATTTCTGAATTTTGTTGCATGGTGTTCACGATGTCGCGATGAACATCTTCAATCGTCTGGTCGGCGTTGATCTCGATGAGCACCCCTTTTTTTCTGTAATAATCCAGCACGTCCCTCTCCCCTTCTTTATATATTTCCAGCCTTTGCTTAATTCTTTCTGGCGAATCATGGAGTTCGCTACTCCCTTTGTGAAGCGGCCGACCGCGCTTAATGAGCCTCCGGTATGACTCTTCTTCGCTCAAGTTGAGATAGAAAACCTTATCGACGTTATACCCGTACTTATCGAGCTTATCGTCCAAAAACTTGGCCTGCTCGACGTTCCTCGGGAATCCGTCCATGATCCAATTATCTTTTGCATCGTCCTCTTTGAGGCGCCATTTCCACAGGACAAACATCTCGCTGTCTGCCACATACTTGCCCTCGGCGAGCGCGAGCCTGCAAACGTCACCGATAATTCCCTTGTCATGTGCTGCAGCGTCGCGCACCAGATCTCCCGACGTCAAAATCGGCAGCCCTAACTTTTCGGCCAACAATTTGGCCTGTGTCCCTTTACCGGAACCTTCGGGACCATAGAAGACAATATGCATAAGAACGGTACAATTCAAACTGTAAACTTCAAACGTTTCAAAAACGAGTTTTATTTTTAACGTTTAAAGGTTAAAGTGATTTATCCCTCCTTCAGGAATCCGTCATAATTTCTCATCACCAGTTGCGCTTCAAGTGTTTTGACTGTCTCCAGAACCACTGAAACCACAATGAGAACTCCTGTTCCGCCAACAAGAAGTGTCGTGACCCCAGATATGCCACGAGCAAAGGACGGGAAAGTTGCGATGAATCCGAGAAAGAGCGCGCCAGCAAGCGTGATTCTTGTGAGTATGTAGTTGAGGTAGCTCGCAGTTGGTGTTCCCGGGCGAATGCCGGGAATAAAGCCGCCGTACTTTTGTATTTCTTCCGCGATCTTCTTGGGATTAAACGTTATTGCCGTATAAAAGTAGGTGAACCCAATGACCAGAAAAAAATAGATAAGGTTATACGAGATGCTCTGGGGATTAAAAACGCGCGTCAGAAGTCTGCCGATATTCAGGAAAACCGGGGAACCGAGCTGTTCAAGGAATCCTCCGACGAGAGACGGCAACAGAACCAGCGAAACCGCGAATATGATCGGGATAACGCCCGCTTGGTTCACCCGAAGGGGTAAGTACGATACGTTGCCGCCGTACACTTTGTTCCCACGGATGCGACGGGCGTAGTGGACAGTAATCCGACGAACCGCTTCGTTGACAAACACAGTCGCTCCGATCATAATCGCCGCGAGGACTCCAAAAAGAAGGAAGTTGGTGAATGACTCCGCTGTAACGACACTTACCGTTTGTCCGAGTACCACCGGAAGGCGCCCGACAATCCCTGCAAAAATAAGAAGTGAGACGCCGATAGCTATACCATACTAAGTGATGAGCTCTCCGAGACACATGACGAGTAGCGTTCCGGCCGTCATGGTAACAATAAGGGAAAGGAGGGTAACCGGGGAAATGGCGCCCATAATGCCCGCATTTTTTAAAATAGCGTACATCCCGATCGACTGAATCGCCGCAAGCGGCACCGTGAGAAACCTCGTATACTGGTTAATTTTTTCCCGACCGTACTCGCCTTCCTTGGACAACTCTTCAAGCTTCGGAAACACAATGGTCAAAAGCTGCAAAATGATCGAGGCGTTGATATACGGGTTGAGCCCGAGCGCCATGACCGAAAAATTCACCAGTGTTCCGCCGGAGAATATGTCAAGAAGCCCTAGAAACTGGTTCTGCGCAAAGAGTCCTCGGAGTTTCGCTCCGTCAACGCCAGGAATCGGAATGTGGGCAAAGAGTCGAAAGATAACGAAAAGTATTAGGGTAAGAACGATCTTGCGGCGGAGCTCCGGCGTTTGCCAGCTATGTACCAGAGGAGACAGAATCGAGTTCATAGAAAAACAATCACTATCCTACCACCATTCCACCAACTTTCTCAACAGCCTCTTTTGCTCCTTTTGAACAGGGAAGCTTCACCGTGAGCGGGACAGAGAGACTTCCGCCCGAGACAAGCTTTACCCGCGCTTCCGATGTACTGATTATCTTATATGTGCGGAGTGTTTCGGTGGTGACGTCGGATCCCTTCGGAAGAACGCTCAGTCTCCCTATGCGAACCGCAACCGCTTTGAGAGCGCGTGGCTTCTCCTTCCCTTTCCCGCGAAGAAGAGGCAGTCGCTTAATAAGCGGCAGCTGCCCGCCCTCAAAGCCGAGCCGAATGGTCCCGCGCGCTTTCTGCCCCTTCGTTCCGCGTCCGGCAGTTTTCCCCCTGCCGGAGCCATGGCCCTGCCCCACTCGCTTCTTCCTTCTCCCAACGATTCTTGGTAACTGTGAGAGATTCATAGACGTTAGAAGTTTAAAAGTTTGACTTTTTAATTTTGAATTTTGAATTTTTTCAGTGCTTCCATCGTCGCGTATACGTTCGATGCCTGATTCTTCGTTCCTAAAATTTTTGAGACGATATCTCTAATCCCAGCGGCTTCCACAACCGCCCGCACCGCGCCGCCGGCGATAACACCTGTTCCGGCAGGAGCCGGCCGCAGGAGCACCCTCGCGGCGCCAAGCTTCACCTGGACCTGGTGAGGGATTGTCATTCCTCTCATGGGAACCGTAAGAAGGTGCTTTTTTGCGTAGGAAACCGCTTTCCGTACAGCGGAAGAGACATCCGGTGCTTTCCCTAAACCGACACCGACCCTCCCCTTCCTGTCACCCACTACGGTGAGGACAGAGAAACCGATTTTATTCCCTCCTTTGGTTTTTTTGGAAACGCGGTTTACCTGAACCACTTTTTCTTCAAACTCTCCGGTTCCTTCCCTCCTCATAGGACAAGCCCTCCTTCCCGAGCGGCGTCGGCGATCTCTTGTACTACCCCGTGGTACCGGTAGCCGCTCCGGTCAAAAACTACCCGAGATATCTTTTTCTTCTTGGCCGCTTCTGCGATCCGACGACCAAGCTCTTTACCACTAGAAACTCCCTTCCCCTTGACCGTACACGCGGCGAGGGTCACCCTGGCGGCGTCATCAATAAGCTGCGCACTCAGAGCTTCGTTCGACCGAAACACCGAAAAACGAGGCCGGTCCCCGGTCCCCCGGACTACTGCCCGAATGCGCGATTTTCTCCGCAACCGTCCCTCACGGCGTGTACTCATGGTTTTCCTCCTGGTGCCCCGCCGACTGCTTTGGCGGATTTCCCTGCCTTCCTTCGAATATGTTCTCCTTTGTACCTGATTCCTTTCCCTTTGTAGGGCTCTGGTTTTTTCACTGCACGAATGTTTGATGCGGCTTGACCGACAACGGTCTTATCTATACCTGAAACGATTATTGCACCCTCAACAATGGCAAGGGTAATGCCCGGCGGCGGGGCGATCGTAACAGGATGGGAGAAACCAATGGTAAGTTCAAGATTCGACCCGACCATCGCCGCGCGGTACCCGACGCCTGAGAGCTCTAAGGTTTTACTCCATCCCATCCGAACGCCGACAATATCGTTTGCAAGATGCGCTCGATACGCACCGTGCAGAGCTCGCACAGATTTATCATCAACGATACGCGATATTCGAACGTACCCCTCCTTGAGTGTTACAGATAAACTTTCAGGAACGGAGCGCCGTAGTTCCCCTTTTGGTCCTTTTATCACAACCGTATGACGCTCAAGAGAAACGTCAATTCCCTCTGGAACAGCAATAGGGGTACATCCGATACGAGACATAGATTTCTTTACCACACTTCGCACAGGAGCTCGCCACCTATACCTTTTGCACGCGCTTCCTTACCGGTCATGACTCCTTGTGGAGTTGAAAGGATTGCAACTCCCATACCTCCCATGACCGGTGCGATGTCTGACTTTTTTACATACAACCGAAGCCCTGGTTTACTGACACGGCGCAGATCCGTAAGGACCGGACGCCGACCATTATACGCAATCGTCAAACGAAGTTTTGGAGCCGGACGCCCATCCACTATTTTTGTATCCGTTACATACCTCTCCTCTTGGAGAATCTTCGCTACTGCTACTCTCATTTTTGAATGTGGTATCTCAATGACTTTTAAACCCGCACGCGCCGCGTTCTTTAGTTGTGCAAGCATGTCACCGATTGGATCAGATACCATAACGTTACCACGATGCCTTGATCACTCCCGGGAGCTCTCCTTTATGAGCAAACTTCCGAAAACAGATCCGGCACATCCCAAACATACGCATGTATGCGCGTGACCTCCCACAGAGTGCGCATCGATTGCGATTGCGCACGCGATACTTTTGCGGTTTGGCAAATTTCACGATGTCAGATGTTTTTGCCATAGTGTCCTTTCTCAAAGGGTAAACCGAGGAGTACCAAAAGTTTTTCTGCTTGTTCGTCGGTTTTTGCCGTTGTCACACATGTTACCTCAAAACCTCGTGATTTATCGATCAGACTGTACTCGAGCTCCGGGAATATTGTTTGCTCGGATATCCCAATGGTATAGTTGCCCCTACCGTCAAATCCTCTTCTGGCCACACCCCGAAAATCGCGTACGCGCGGCAACGCAATGCCAACGAACTTGGTTATAAAATCATACATGCGCTTCCCGCGTAGTGTAACCTTGAGTCCAACTACATCACCCGCCCTCAGCTTGAATGTCGAAATTGCCCGTTTTGCTCTGGTAACTTTTGGCTTTTGCCCTGTTATTACGCCAAGTTGTGCTGCCATTTTCTCAATGACCTTCTGATCTCGGAGTGCCTCTCCCAAACCGCAGTTTACAACAATCTTTGAGAGTTTTGGCACAGCGAGAGGATTGGTAATCTCAAACTCTTTCATAAGGGCCGGAACGATCTCTGTGCGATACCGGTCTTGTAGTCTATTCATACTTTCTTCCCACATTTTTTGCAGATGCGAATTTTCTCAGACTTTAACAGAAGATAGCCTACGCGCGTTGGTTTCCCGCACGATGGACACACGAGCGATACTTTCGAGGCGTCGATAGCTCTCGGGATCGCAATAATACCACCCTGCTGTTTCTCGTCCTTTTTTTTCATATGCCGCTTAAAGACGTTGACCTCTGGCACGAGCACCGCGCCATTTCTTCGGTAGACTGCCTCTACTTTTCCCTTACGGCCTTTATCTTTTCCGACGGTTACGATAATTGTGTCTCCCTTTCTTAGTTTCATATATATTCAAGGTCGTATGTTTCTTTAGATCGTCATATCAATACACTTCCTCCGCGAGACTGACAATTTTATCAAATCCTCGATCTTTGAGCTCGCGCGCTACTGGCCCAAAGACGCGTGTCCCCCGTGGATTTTTGTCTTTTGCATTGTCGATAACAACTCCTGCGTTATTGTCAAACCGAATATAGGAGCCGTCAGCTCGTCGATATTCCTTTCTCGTACGAACGATCACGACTGGCACAAGCTCGTCTTCTTTAACTATACCTCCGGGATCTGCTTTTTTGATCACACACTGAACGGTATCGCCCACGTACGCCCACGTACGCTTCGATGCGCCGTACAGATGGATAACCACCATCTTCTGCACGCCGCTATTGTCAGCGGCAGTGAGCGATGTTCTTCTCTGAATCATAGCGTGTGTTTTGCTCCTCTCTATGAGAGCTTCTCTATCACCTCAAAGTGTTTCGTTTTACTCAACGGCTTCGTTTCGGCAATTTTAACCTTGTCTCCGGCAGTCAGATTGAACGCTGTGTTATGAGCAGGGAATTTTTTTGTTCTGCGAACAATCTTTTTGTAACGCGGGTGTTTCGAAAAACGTTCGACAGCGACAACGACGGTACTGACCATTGTTGCTGAAACGATAGTTCCAACCATTGTTCTGCGCTGCGTTCCTCTGATACCTGCTTTCTTTTCCATACGTTACTCCTTTGACGCTCCTTTTCTGAGCTCTATGTCTCGGAGAATCGTCTGTATGACTGCGAGCGTACGGCGAAGCATTCTGACCGAACGAGTATTTTTTGATTTTTTCTGGACCAAACTCAAACGCTCTTTGGCAAGCATGCTTTGAAACTCACGTACCTTCAACTGAAGCTCCTCGATCTTCAAGCCATGGAACTGTTTTTTTTCGGATTTCTTCATGATCACTCCTTTGTGATAATCTTCGTTCTGACAGAAAGTTTTGCCGCGGCAAGGCGCATCGCTTCTTTCGCAAGCTCGAGTGTGACTCCTCCCATTTCGTACAGCACTCGTCCTGGCCGGACAACCGCGACATACTCAAAAACGTCGCCTTTCCCGCTGCCCATTCGCGTTTCCGGCGGCTTTTTGGTGATCGGTTTATCGGGAAAAATCCGTATCCACACGCGACCGCCGCGACGGATTGCATGGGTAAGAGCGCGTCTGGCAGACTCAATCTGCCGGCTCCCAACCCATCCAGGCGATACTGCTTTGAGGCCAATGTCTCCAAAAACAAGTTCCGAACCACGTTCTGACAGTCCCCGCCGTTTTCCGCGGAATGCTTTTCTATGTTTTGCTCGTTTAGGCGCCAACATAGTCTAACCCTTTTTTACTTATCCATACCTTTACCCCAATGTAACCAGACTTCGTAAGTGCCGGTACTTCCGCAAAGTCCACCTCTGCTCGGATTGACGAGAGTGGTATTGACCCTGCTTTAAAGATCACACGCCGGGAAATTTCAGCTCCGGCGATTCGACCCGCTAGTTTGATCCGAACGCCCTGAGCTCCTGCACTCATCACTCGATCCATCGCTTGATTACAGGCGCGCTTGTACGGAAAACGCTTTATGAGCTGGTCGCAGATCATTGTCGCAACTAATAATGCTGACAAACTTGGCTCTTTGACTGGTTCCACCACTACTTCAACTTTTACTTTCCCTGCTTCTTCTGGCTTTCTCTTCTCTGCGGCTCTGAGTATTTTCTCTATAAATTTCTTCACTTCCTCAAGTCCGGTCCCGCCCCGACCAATCACGACTCCAGGACGGGCAACGTGGAGCATCACTTTTACTTTATTGATGGACCGCTCAATCTCAACTTGAGCGAGTCCTGCAGATTTGAGCCGCCCAAACAACTCTTTGCGAAGCATAAGATCGTGTCGCAAGAGCTCACTGTACCGTTTATTATCCGCGTACCACCGGGACGACCATGTGAACATGGGACCCAATCGGAATGCATGCGGATGAATCTTTTGACCCATACGTCGAAAAATAAACAACTACTACAAGTTGTCGAGTTTGTTTATATGTCCGGATTTGTCGGACTCTTGTATAGTAATCTCGTCTGACAACACAACCCGTATGTGCGTCATTCGCTTTTTGTAGCCATGTGCCATCCCTCGAGACACCGACCGCCACCGTTTCATCGTCGGTCCTCCCATGATCTCAAGTCGCGCAAGGTAAAGTGTTGCTGTATCAGCGTTTTTCTGCTTCGCATTCGCGAGTGCAGACGCGACGACCGGAGCGAGAAGATGAGAAGCTCGCTTCTGTAGGGCACGAAGCTTGGCAAGCGCTTTTTCAGCTGGAAGCATCCGGAAGGCGCGAGCAACAAGCCGCATCTTGCGCGGACTGATTCGTACGTATTTTGCTGTCGCCGTATATTCCATAGATTTTTTAGTTACGTGCTCACTTCGTTACTTGGTAAGAAAGTTCATGTACGTCCACTCATGCCTCGTTACGAGTACCCAAATTACTACGTTTTTTCAAGCGTTCTTTTTGTTACTTGGCCATGTCCCCGAAACAGTCGTGTCGGCGAAAACTCCCCCAATCGGTGTCCAACCATCGTTTCTGTAATAGATACCTCAATAAATATCCTGCCGTTATGGACTGCGAACCGGTGACCGACGAACTCAGGCGGAATAGTTGACCCCCGACTCCACGTCTTAATCGGGCTCCTGTCTCCGCCCGCTTTCTGCTTCATGACTTTCGCATGAAGCTTCTGATCAATATGTGGTCCTTTTTTTGATGATCTTCCCATAGACACGAATCGCGGGGTAGCTAGGTTTTCCTCCGCTCTAGGATAAATCGATCACTATACTTTCTCCGCTTTCTTGTTCTCTTGCCTAACGTTGGCTTACCCCATGGACTCTTCGGTGAGCTCATCCCTATACCGCTTCTGCCCTCGCCGCCACCGTGTGGATGCGACCTGGGGTTTTGCGCTACTCCCCGTACAGACGGCCGTCGTCCCATGTGGCGTGCACGCCCTGCCTTTCCGAGAACTCGATTCTTCCATTCAATATTGCCAACGCGTCCCACTGTTGCTATACACTCTGCATCGAATACCCGAACTTCTCCTGAAGGAAGCTTCAGCTGTACCGTATTGCCATCCTTGGCAAGTACCGTCGCAGCAGCACCTGCACTCCGAACCATTTGACCGCCTCTCCCTTTTTTCATTTCAACGTTGTGAACCGCTGTTCCCACCGGCATATACCGCATTTTCAGCGTGTTCCCTAGTTTGATATCAGCGGTCTCCCCAGCCAGAACCGTTTGACCAACTCTCAGTCCTTCTGGCGATAAAATATAACGCTTCTCACCATCTCTATAGGCTAGAAGCGCAATCTGTGCGGATCGATTCGGATCGTATTCTATACTAATGACTCGTGCTGGAACACCGGTCTTGTCACGACGCCAGTCCACTACGCGATAGTATCGCTTTTCCCTTCCGCCTTGATGGCGGACCGTCACGTGTCCATGCATGTCTCTCCCTGATTTCTTGGGGAGAATCGCGTGGAGTCTTCGTAGCATAACAGTTTTCATAGACGTAGTTATTTCTTCTCTACCGACGTCGCTTCGAACGCATCAATGCGATGCCCACTCGCAAGTCGCACGAGTGCTTTTTTGTATCCTGATGTCGCCACAGTTCGCATGAGTCTCCCGACGCGCCTGGTCTTTCCGGAGGTAGAAATCGTCCGAACGTCGATAACCTTCACGTTAAAAAGCGCGTCTACTGCACGCTTGATACGCTCCTTCGTTGCATCTTTATCAACCTCAAATGTATACCACCCGCGGCTCGCGAGTGCGAGCGTCTTCTCAGTCAGGAGTGGTCGCTTCACAATGTGTTTCATACGTGCGCATTCGGTGTACCGCCTTCATGGTGGCTGGTTTTTTTTAGAAGCAGCCTTCTTGATTCGTCTACCGCTTCCTTCATAAACACAATACTTCTATGCGACAGCACGTCGTACGCGGCTAGTTGCTGTATCGGCAGAAGGTCAACCTGGGGAATATTGCGACACGCCCGCACCATCGTATCAACCACAGGGGACGTAATGAGTAAAACCGGCCGCGGGACGCCCAATAGAGACAACATTTTTGCAAATACTCTCGTCTTTGGTGGAAGAACTGCCAAACCACTGACAATGGTTATACCTCCTTCTGCGAGTTTACTCGTCAATGCGGAAGCAAGCGCACTTCGACGCATACCTTTTGAAAGTTTCAGGGAATAATCCCTGGGCTTTGGTCCAAAAACGACGCCACCCCCGACAAATATCGGGGCACGGATTGCTCCATGTCGTGCCCGTCCCGTTCCTTTTTGTCGGTAGATTTTCCGTGTCGACCCTTCTACCTCTCCGCGAGTCTTTGTCGACGCGTTCCCCATCCTCTGATTTGCAAGGCGTACACGCACTGCCTGTGCAAGGAGTGGCGCATTTATCTTTGCGGCAAAAAGTTTCGTCGGTAGCGTGGTCCGTCCCACGACTTTTCCATCAACATGAACGACGGGTACCTTCGGGCCTTTCTCTGATCCTGAAGGTTCTTTTGCAACCTCTGAAGACGATACTCTGTGTACCATCGACACCGTCTTCTTCACGCCTTTTCTGACGTTCGGTGTCTTCTTCGTCTTTTTCGTTCGTTTTGGTTGTTTTTTTATTAGTCGCGCCATACACTTATCCCTCTTTTGAAATAACCAGGAGCCCCTGCCTTGTTCCTGGTACGAGTCCCTTCACTGTTAATACGTTCTTTTCCCTATCAATCGCAACAACAGTAAGGTTTCGCACGGTCACCGTTTTTCCTCCCATGCGGCCGGCCATCCGCTTGCCGCGATATACCCGTCCCGGGGTGGTGGTTTGGCCTATTGAGCCCGGTGCTCTTTCTCTATCAGATTGACCGTGGGTTCGCGGACCGCCGGCAAATCCATGGCGCTTGACCACTCCGGCAAAACCTTTACCTTTAGACGTGCCCGTCACGCGAATCTGATCTCCCTCAGCAAACACATCGCCGGCTTTTATTTCAGCTCCGAGCGCAAGATCTCCCACAGCCGCGGCATCAGCGACCCGAACAGACCGCAAAAAGCGGGGCTTTGTGTCCAACCCCGCTTTTTTTAAATGTCCCACCATTGGTTTAGATACATTTTTCATACTTCCAAACGCAAGCTGGATGTTGGTATATCCAGACTGCGTATCAATATGGGTAATCCAACATGGACCGGCCTGAATGATCGTCACAGGAATTCGCCGACCGTCGTCAGTAAACGTTTGGGTTTGTCCGATCTTTGTTCCAAGAATTGCGCTGATCATACTGTTTTTCACAAAAAAGCGACCTCGGTTGAGGTCGTTGTTTTGACTCATCCGAGACTTTTGATATAAACTTAGCCAGTATTGTCGGCTTTAAGCCTCATATTGGCATTTTTGAGTATACCAAAGTATCTCTATCTTCGCAAATCGATGCTGATATACAAATTTATTCCAAAAAGAGCCAAACCCACGATCGCTACATTCGTGAATTTTTATCCCAATGGTACGAATATTCGTATCATTCGCATGCATTCGTCTATTGGTATCGCGGTTACATCTTTACTTCCACATCTACCCCTGCCGGTAGATCCAAATGCATCAGTTGATCAATCGTTTTATCCGTAGGCTCCACGATGTCTATCAGCCGCTTATGTGTTTTTATCATAAAATCTTCGCGGCTATTGCGGTCAATGAACGGGGCTCGCGCCACATTAAAATGCTGGTGGTCCGTTGGCAACGGTACCGGCCCCGCGACGCGAGCACCCGTACGCACTGCGGTGTCGAGGATTTTCTGACAGCAATCGTCCAGGATCCTACTGTCGTATGCTTTTAAACGTACGCGGATGCGACCTTTCGGCATGATCTCTTGTCAGGCAATAATCTTGGTAACCACTCCTGCTCCCACGGTGTGACCGCCTTCCCGGATTGCAAAACGAAGCCCTTCCTCTAGCGCCACCGGAACGATGAGCTTGACGGTCATTTTGATGTTATCGCCGGGCATGACCATCTCGACGCCCTGTGGAAGCGTCGCTTCACCGGTTACGTCGGTCGTCCGGATATAAAACTGCGGCCGGTAGCCGGTAAAGAATGGCGTATGTCTCCCGCCTTCCTCTTTCGCAAGAATGTATACCTCTGCCTCAAACTCCGTATGGGGTTTGACGGACCCGGGAGCGGCCAATACCTGTCCGCGCTCGACTTGCTCCTTCTCGATACCCCGGAGAAGCACCCCGATATTATCGCCGGCAAGGCCCTCGTCGAGAATCTTCCGGAACATCTCAACGCCGGTCACGACGGTAGTCTGCGTGGCTTTGATTCCTACGATTTCGGCGGTTTCGTTGACCTTCACGCGGCCCCGCTCGACGCGGCCGGTAACCACGGTTCCCCGACCCTTAATAGAAAATACGTCTTCTATCGGCATGAGGAACGGCTTATCGAGCTCGCGGGCTGGCTCCGGTACGTACTCATCAACCGTCTTCATGAGCTCCTCGACCGACTTTTCTCCGTCCGCATCGCCCTGGAGAGCCTTGAGAGCCGACCCCCGAATAACCGGAATCTTGTCCCCAGGATACCCATACTTCGTAAGGAGCTCTCGGACCTCCATCTCAACCAGATCCAAAAGTTCTTTGTCAGCCACCATGTCGACCTTGTTCATGAAAACAACGATGGCGGGAACATTCACTTGCTTGGCCAAAAGGATGTGTTCTCGCGTCTGGGGCATAGGGCCGTCGGGAGCGGAAACCACCAGAATCGCGCCATCCATCTGCGCCGCACCGGTAATCATGTTCTTGATGTAGTCGGCGTGGCCCGGCGCGTCGATGTGCGCGTAGTGGCGCTTTTCTGTTTCGTATTCGGAGTGGTGGATGTTTATGGTAACCCCGCGGGCCTTCTCTTCCGGCGCGTTATCAATTTCTTCGTACTTGAGGGCTTTAGCTAAGTTTTTCTTTGCGAGGACGTGGGTGATCGCAGAGGTGAGGGTGGTCTTCCCATGGTCAACGTGACCAATGGTTCCGATATTCAGATGCGGTTTGTTTCGAACAAATTTTTTCTGGTCTGCCATAGAGTCCTTTCTTGAACCCGCCAATCAGGTGCAGCACGGGCACTAAACCAAGGCGGGCTGCCGTTTTTATAAACAAGAGTCTTAACTAATTTCTAGTTATGACTATATTTTATCACACGTTATGCTTTCTTTGCAAGAAGCTTTTCGGCAATGTTTTTGGGTACTTCTTCGTAGTGACTCGGCTCCATGTAGTACGTTGCGCGACCTTTGGTGAGACTCCGAAGCGTGGTCGCGTAGCCTGAAAGCTCCGCAAGGGGCACGAGCGCCGTGATGACCGTCACCGTTCCCCGCTTTTGAGTTCCTAGTATCTGCGCGCGCTTGGCAGACAGATCTCCGATCACATCGCCCATGTACTCATCTGGTGTGGTCACCTCGACCTTCATAATGGGCTCAAGCAGTGTCGGTGAGGCTTGTTTTACGGCGTGCTGGAGGGCCATGCTACCAGCGATCTTGAAGGCTATTTCCGAACTATCAACGTCATGATAGGTTCCGTCATAGAGCGTGACTTTCATATCTACCAAAGGATAGCCTGACAAAACGCCATTTTCCATCGCTTCTCTGACTCCTTTTTCAACCGCCGGAATAAATTCGTTGGGGATCGCGGCTCCCCTAATCGCGTCGACAAATTCGTAACCTTCCCCGCGGGGCTTCGGTTCAATCCGCACAAAACAGTGACCATACTGACCCCGGCCTCCGGTTTGGCGTATGTATTTCCCTTCACCCAGAGCAAGCTTCGTCACCGTTTCTTTATACGCAACTTGGGGCGCTCCGACGTTCGCCTCAACCTTAAATTCTCGGCGCATCCGATCGACGATAATCTCTAAATGCAGTTCCCCCATGCCCCAGATGATCGTCTGGTTGGTTTCAAGATTCGATTTTATCTTGAAAGTCGGATCCTCCTCAGCAAGCCTCTGGAGGCTATAAGACATTTTCTCCTGATCGTTCTTGGTCTTGGGTTCAATCGCAAGCGAGATCACCGGCTCGGGGAAAGAAATTTTCTCAAGGATAACCGGGTGTTCCGGGTCACAGACAGTGTCGCCGGTAATGGTATCTTTGAAGCCTACCACCGCGACTATCTCCCCGGCGAAGGCCTCTTTAATCTCCTCGCGCTGATTGGCGTGCATGAGAAGGAGCCTTCCTACGCGCTCCTGCATCCCCTTGGTAGAATTGTACGTATAGGAGCCGGACACAAGCTTCCCCGAGTAAATCCGCACATACGTAAGCTTGCCCACGTGGGGATCGACCTGAATTTTGAATGCCAGACCAGAAAACTTCTCCTCCTTCACGCGCTTTCGCAAAATTTTCTCGCCAGTCTTGGGATGTAATCCTTCAACTGGAGGAAGGTCAAGCGGAGACGGGAGGTAATCAACAACTGCGTCAAGAAGGGGCTGGACTCCTTTGTTGCGAAGGGATGACCCACAGTAGATGGGAACAAGTGTATACGCAATCACGGCCTTCCGAAATGCAGCTTTGAGCTCGTCGACCGTCGGCTCAAAGCCGCTTACATACTTCTCAAGGAGAGCGTCGTCAGTTTCGGCAATCTGTTCGATAAGCGCGTGTCTGCTTTTTTCGACTTCGTCTTTCAGCTGGGTGGGGATTTCGTCAGAGACATCAAACTGGGCACCGAGCTCATCGCTCCCCCAGGTCATTGTTTTCCGCGTCAGAAGATCGACAATCCCACGAAACTGCTGTTCCTTCCCGATCGGAATCACCATGACGGCAGTCTGTGCCCCGAGGCGCTCTTCTATAGACGTGATTGTCGCGCGAAAGTCGGCGCCGACTTTATCCATCTTATTAATAAAACAAATGCGCGGCACTTTGTACTTGTCTGCCTGGTGCCAGA
The DNA here is from genome assembly GCA_964397755.1 of uncultured Gammaproteobacteria bacterium. Lineage (GTDB taxonomy): Bacteria > Patescibacteriota > Microgenomatia > UBA10105 > UBA927 > CAYNJY01. The sequence continues at coordinate 22,895 of CAYNJY010000003.1, read as the reverse complement.
CGGTTTCAGATTGAGACTGCACACCCTCTTCTGCGTCAAGAACGGTAATACCGCCGTCCAAAACCCGGAGACTTCGCTCAACTTCTGCAGTAAAGTCCACGTGTCCCGGGGTGTCAATGATGTTCAACCGATACTCTTTCCAAAATGTCGTGGTTGCCGCAGAGACAATGGTAATGCCACGCTCTTTTTCCTGCTCCATCCAGTCCATCTGCGTCGTCCCTTCGTCGATGTCGCCAAGCTTGTAGGTGCGGCCGGTATAGAAAAGGATCCGCTCGGTGGTTGTGGTTTTGCCGGCGTCGATGTGCGCGATAATCCCGATGTTGCGAACCCGCTCAAGCGGCACGTCGCGATCGAGTGTGAGTGATATGCTCGGACTTGCCATAGTGACTATCAAAAAAAACTGTTCCGCTGGGGGAACAGCTTATGATATGTCATTGTATAAAAGATCACGTCAGTTGTCTACATTGAGCACGATTGACGTACAACACACAAACGCGGTAGGATGAGGAAGCGTATGGCAGGAAGAACACTTTGTATCCTCGCAGCTGTCGTCGCTGTCGGAGGAATCGTGTTCGCAGTTCGTTCTTCACGACCCGGAAGTCTCCCCGTTCGATCAACAACACAAGAAGCGTCGTCTGCCCCACACGTCACCAGTGGCCGCTACGTAGCCTACAGCAAAGAAGCGTTTGAGGCCGCACGCGGCAAGAAGCGCGTGTACTACTTTTGGGCCGCCTGGTGCCCGACCTGTAAAGTTGTCGACCAGGAGTTTTCCACCATGAGTGATAAAATTCCTAGCGACGTAATCGTCTTCAAGACAAACTACGACACCGAACTTGATCTTAAGAAAAAGTACACCATCACCTACCAGCACACCTTTGTCCAAATCGATGAGAACGGTAACGAAATAACGAAGTGGAACGGCGGCGGCACCACCGATCTTCTTGCAAACGTTAAGTAACCAATAATGATCTTGCTTATTGTCTTTGCCTTCCTCGCTGGAATAGTCACGATCCTTTCTCCGTGCATTTTGCCGATCCTCCCGATTGTTCTCTCGGGTTCTGTGACCGGAGGCAAGAAACGACCAATCGGGGTGGTCACGGGATTTATCGTAAGCTTCACCTTCTTCACGCTCTTTTTGACCGCAATTGTGAAGGCGACTGGTGTATCTCCCGACGCACTCCGGATGGTCTCGATTGTTGTGGTTGCGGCACTTGGTATAAGTCTTCTCGTCCCAAAGTTTCAGCTAGCTCTTGAGCGTTTCTTTTCGAAGACTGCGAGCATCGTCCCATCACAAAGACACGACACTAAGCGACCGGACTTCATCGCCGGCTTCCTCATCGGCGCGAGCTTGGGACTCGTCTGGACCCCGTGTGTCGGTCCGATTCTTGCCTCAATTATTACGCTGGCCGCGACTTCAAAGGTTGGACTCGGTGCGGTCGTCATCACCGTGGCCTATTCAACCGGAACTGCGATACCACTCCTTGCCGTAACGTACGGCGGAAGAGGACTTCTCACGAAACACCAAGGGCTTGTGCGACATTCTGCCGGCCTGCAAAAAGCATTTGGGGTACTGATGATCGTAACCTCTCTAGCAATCTACACCAACCTCGATCGGAAGTTTCAAACATATATCCTCCAGAAGTTTCCGGGCTATGGGGTAGGCTTAACCAGGTTTGAGGATAACCCAGCAGTAAAGAAGGGACTTGAAAAACTCAAGGAGCAACCAAAAAAGTCCAGACTCGAGGGACTCTCGAAAACCTCTTACCGTCAAGCTCCAGAGTTCATCCCCGGCGGACAGTGGTTTAATAGTAAACCATTAACATTGCAAGCGCTTCGCGGCAAGGTTGTGCTTATCGACTTTTGGACCTATACCTGCATTAACTGCATTAGAACTCTTCCGTACCTTAAATCCTGGCATCAGAAGTATAAGGATAAAGGACTTGTCATCATTGGCGTCCACACGCCGGAGTTTGAGTTTGAGAAAAATCCGGACAATGTTGCAAAAGCCATAAAAGACTTTGGCCTTGAGTATCCGGTGATGCAAGACAATGATTACGCAACGTGGACCGCCTACGACAACCGTTATTGGCCGGCAAAATACTTGATCGATAAAGACGGGAACATCCGCTATACCCATTTTGGCGAAGGAGCATATGATGAAACGGAGAAAGTGATTCAAGAACTTCTTGCGGAAACCGGCTCCGTGGTTAATGAATCGATTAACAATCCGACGTATCAAGTAAGTAGCCGAACGCCTGAAACATACCTAGGATATTTCCGGATGTCTGGATTTGTTTCACCGGAAGGTATAAAGCAGGATACACCAACAGTGTATTCCCGACCAACGATACTTTCCAAAAATTCTTTTGCGTTCAATGGTGCCTGGACCATAGGGGGAGAGCGATCAATGCCCACGAAGGGTGCAACGCTAGAATTTCATTTCGACGCAAAGGATGTATTCTTAGTGATGCGGCCAAAGACGTTTGACGCAGTGTCAAAAGTGAAGGTACTTCTCGATGGCGTTGAAAAAGAAGTGATTACGGTAAACGGAGATAGACTCTACGAGCTTATCAAACTCCCAACCCCCAACTCCCACATCCTCAAGCTCGAATTCCTCGACGACAATGTCGAACTCTACGCATTCACTTTTGGGTAACCACCCGATAAATCACTCCCGCTTTGTCATCGGAAATATAGAGATTTCCGGAAGGATCGAAGACTAAGTCAACAGGCCGGCCGAGGGCGCCGTCTGATCCACCAGCTGGCGGAAGCCATCCGGAAATAAAATCCTCTGTACCTTCATAATTCCCCTTCTCGTCAAGTTTCATCCGCACAATTTTGTAGCCGATCGGGACCGAGCGATTCCACGAGCCGTGATACGCCACCAGAAGATCCCCCCCATAGTCTTGTGACCACTGTCGGTACGTAGTTATTTTGTGTGCTATAGCATCTCTTTTAACCACTTCTCTTGGATCGGGAATGAATGCGAGGCCGAGCGGTGCGACGTGGGCGGGGAGGTCAATGTGAGATGGTTCCGCGCGCTCACAGATTTCTCTCGGGGTCAGGCCTTGAAAACCACTAAGGCCAGACCCCTTATCATCAAATGTTGCATCGCGAACATTCTTCCCGTAGCAGTATGGCCAGCCGTAGAACCGGCCTTCTTTGACAATGTTAATCTCATCCGGAGGAATGTCGTCGCCGATAAGATCCCGGCCCATCTCGGTCGCCCACATCTCGCCGGTCACCGGGTGCCAAGTGAAAAAGACGGCGTTTCGGAGCCCCGATGCGAAGAGCCGAGGGGTCTGACCTTGAAGATCTTTAAGGTCTGACCCCGATGTCTCAACGCTGGCAACCAAGATTTTTGCTCGGCGCGAGTCCTCCTCGATACACACATTGCAGCTGGAACCTATGGAAATGTAGAGTCTGCCGTCCGGGCCGAAGCCGATCGTTCTCGTCACGTGGTTGCCGCCACCGGGCACATCAATGATTTTCTTTTTACTTGAGGCCTTCAATGTGCGCCCATCATAGTCGTACACTGCCACCTGATCGGTCTCGGCGATGTAGAGCTTTCCCTCTCGAAATGCCACGCCGTGCGGCCTCTTGAGCCCCTCGATAACAGAAACCGTCTCGTCGGCGACGCCATCTGCGTTTCTATCTGGCAAAGCGACCACACGCCCCTGTGACGGGATACTGGCAAGGAGAACTCCTTGCGGATCAAACCGAAGTACGCGAGGACTCTCAAGATCCTTGGCGAAAATAGAAATTGAATAATCAGAGGGAAGTGTGAGAGGGAAACCGGTGGAGTTCGTTGACTGGAGAGTTGGTGAAAACTTCGTGATGCTTCTGGGAGGTGGCAGTATCGCCGGACCCATTCCCCGCAAATTTCCATACCAAAATAGACCGAGCGCAATCCCGCCAATCAATAATCCTAAAAGTAAAAACGGTTTTAATTTCATCGTGTTACCACGGTACCATGATGATAACGGGGTAGCTAATTTCAACCGGCGTTATCCAAGCCTGTCAGTATTCCTTCCACTGAATCTTCGCTCATTCATCCGTGTTTCGCTCACAGATTTGAATGTAATAGCCATCCGGATCGGTGATGTAGATAGTTTTACCAAGGCCTGTCTGTCGTGGACCGTGAACGACCGGAATGCTGTTCTTGGTAAGCTCCTCAAAGACTTTCTCAACGTTGTCAACATACAAGCCAAAGGAGCCGCCTTTCTGACCAACACCAAACTTCCGCAGCGGATCGTCCGGATCGCTCCACGAATCCAGCGCATGCAAGCCGATCAGTATTTTTCCGAATGAAAACTGTGCCCAGCGGGGTCCCACAAAATCGGGCTCTTTTTCAAGGAGCGTTTTGTAAAAGCCAATTGATTTATCCATGTGAGCCACTACCAGCATCACATATCCAAAAATCATGGTATTCACCTGTACCCTCCATTCGCTATAAACTACTACAGATGAATCGATTCATCTATAATAAACCCATCGGCTAATGCTTTAAATTTACCGCACACCCCAATAACCACCCACAGGGCCCTCTCAGCCCTTGGGTGGCGAAGTCCCCTGTCGTTTCAAGCAAGTTATTCGGTCACGACAACCGTAGCCTTCATGCTCGGATGCAACGTGCAGTAATAGGTAAACGTCCCGGCTTTACTAAACGTCACGGTCCCGTTTTCTCCCTGGGCAAGCACCCCGGTATTAAAACTCGTACCGTCATCGGCGGTTGCACTGTGACCCGCGATATCGCGGTTGGTCCACGTCACTGTGTCACCGACTTTTACGGTAAGGGTTGCCGGGCGAAACGAGAAATCTTTCATCTCAACGGCGTTTTTTGCCACCACCGCCTCTTCTTCTGCCTTCTCCGTTTTCGCCGGTGCCGCCGGCTGGTTAAACGGCGTCGCGCCAACCCACCAGAGGTATCCAACGATGACAAGTATTGCAATGACAAGCCACTTTGTATTTTTCATCCTCTCTCACCTCCTTTGCTAGAAACAGTTTTCGATACGCCTAATGGCGGATACTCATTGAACAACCACCCTGTATATCCTTCCCTCCAGAATGTCTCCAAAGTACATCTCTTTTGTCGTCGGATCGACGGCAAGACCGAGGGGATGGCCGAGCTTCCCTTCCACATCCGGCGAGCGCACGATAAGCGGGGTAAGGGCAAGCGTCGTGTTCCGACCGTGGGTGAGGATGCCGAGCATGATCTTTTTCCCCGGTTCGTTCCCGGGCTCACCCGTTTTTCCAAACAGCGCGATGAGAACGTACTGTTGACTTTCCGGCAACTTCGGTAGTTTCTCGTTTTCGTAGAAGGCGATGTTGACCACCATTTCTGTGGGAGCCCACCGATAGAGCACCATGTCGGCGTTTGCGCTGTCATACAAATCTGGCGCAGCGAGCTTGAGGCTCTCTTCTGTTCCATTCCAGTTAAACGAAATCTTTTGATCGTTCTGGCCACTCTCATCAAACAACGCCCCGTAGAGAAACCGATCGAAGTTGCTCGGACCGGTATCGCCGATCGTGATTTTTCCGTTCACCGGATTCCTCGCAATCGCCGGCGGATTCCGAACTCCGATGGCCTGCACCTTGGGAGACTCCGGAAACGGCCGCGTACCAACCGGAGTACTTCCGTCTCGTTGTATAAGCATAACTTTGCCCGCTTCTTCTTTGGGATTAAGTGCGCGTTCAGCCACAAACCCTTCGCCAAGATTAAAAAGGAGGTGCGGCTTACCAGCGACCATCACCCCGACCCCTTTTTGTATCTGATGCGAGCCTGTCCCGGGAGTATTTGCCTCAAAAATCTCAACCGGGTTCCTGCCGACGACTTTCTTGCCGCGCTTGGTGAACGTCACGCGCAGCACTCGGTTTCGGAAACTTCGTTTCTCTTTGGCAAAGGAGTAGAGGAGAAATACGTCAGCGCTTTTCTCAAAATCCGCGCCGAGTGCTATACCGGTGAGCCCAGCTTCCTGCGGCGGCCAGCCGGGCTGAGACGTTTTTACCACAAAGAACGGATCATTCTGGCGACGAAACATGCCATCAACCTTATGGTAGATCCAGACGGTCCCCGGCAAAGTCCCAACCAGCATGTACTGCCCGTCCGGTGTTATCTCAATGTGCGATACCTGAGACATACTGTCGTCAAACACATGTACTATGGCCACGTACGGGCTTACCGCCTGATACGATGGCCCGAGGGTCGGCTGCATCGGTGGAAGAAGAACCGGACGCATGACGAGTGATCGAACCCTTACTGCACCGATGAGAACGAGGAGAAGACCAATCCAGAGGAGACGCTTTCGCATACCCCAATAATGCCCGACGGACCAGCCTGGGTCAAGTAGGAGGAAGTTTACTCAAGATCCAAACTCTGCCAGAGAATACGCGCGGCCCAGGTCCGGTAGGGTTTCCAGCGATTAGCTAGTTTCTCCATCTGTTTCGTTGTTGGTTCTTTCCGAAACGTATAGAGTTTCTGGATCGCCCGTCGGAGTCCCAAGTCTCCATACGAGAACACGTCTTCGCGCCCCAGAGAGAACATGAGGAACATCTCCGCTGTCCAACGGCCGATGCCTTTAATTATCACTAGCTCCTCGATGACTTCCTCATCGGAAAGCCTGTCAAGTCTTATTAAATCAAGATTCCCTGAGTTCACTGCGCGGGCTATGTTTTTGATATAGGAGACTTTCGACCACGAAGGTCCAACCTCCCTGATTCTTTTATCTGGCATCGCAAGGAGACTTTTTGCTGTAATCTTTCCCCTTGGAAATAGTGCCTTCAACCTTCCACATATCGTCGCTCCCGCCTTCTCCGACAGTTGCTGACAGATAACTGATTCGATAAGGTCCGAAAACGGATCCCTCGCTGACGTTACAGTAAACGGAGGCATCTTCGTCAGCACTCGGTGGAGAACGGGGTCAACGCGTTTGAAGTGTGAGACAACGTATTTCCTTACCATTTAAAGTGCGCAAAAGCTCTATTTGCCTCGGCCATGCGGTGGGCGGTGTCGCGCTTTTTGATCGCCTCTCCCTGACCTCCCGCAGCGTCCAAAAACTCCGCGGCAAGCTTGTCTGCGTAGGTTTTATACTCCCGGTTTGACCGCCGTTTTGCAAACGCTACGATCCACCGAATCGCAAGTGCCGTCCTGCGGTCTCCGCGAACTTCGACGGGTACTTGGTAGGACGCGCCGCCGACTCTTCGCGGTCGCACTTCCATCTTCGGCCCAACGTTGGCAATGGCAGTTTCAAATACCTTCATCGGGTCATGCCCCTTGTCCTTCACAAGATCAAGCGCTCGGTAGACCAGTGCTTCCGCAATTCGCTTCTTGCCGCTTACCATAACCCGGTTCATAAACCGGGTAAGAAGCCGGTTCCCATAGACGGGATCCGGCGGAAGGAGACGCTTAGTTACTCGCTTTCCTCGCATAAAAAACTTAACTCGGGGCTGCCACCGCTGGGCCGCCGCTTCTTTTCGCGCCGTAGCGGCTCCGGCCCTTCTTGCGGTTTGCGACACCGGTCATGTCGTATTTCCCGCGGACGATATGGTACTTGACGCCTGGAAGGTCCGGCACGCGACCCCCGCGTATGAGGACAATTGCGTGTTCTGTTAGTTCATGGCCGATACCCGGAATGTAGGCGGTAACTTCCTGTTTATTCGAGAGCCGAACGCGTGCTACTTTTCGAAGCGCAGAGTTTGGCTTTTTGGGAGTCATCGTTTTTACCAAGGTAACAACGCCGCGCTTGAACGGCGCCGGTATCTGCTTGGTGACCTGATTCTTGGCGTTAAAAAACTTCCGAAGTGCGGTTGCTTTCACCTTTTTAGATTTTCGACGCCGTCCGTATCTGATAAGTTGATTAATTGTTGGCATACCCTTGTTTATTGATTCTGTTCCTGTGCCCGTTCCGGCGTCACGGGAATGAGCCGACCGATTATAACGTTTTCCTTGAGCCCCAGCAACTTATCCTCTTTCCCTGCAAGCGCGGCGTCGGTGAGGATATTGGTGGTCTCCTGGAACGATGCCGCTGATAACCAAGACTCCGTGTAGAGCGACGCGCGAGTGATACCGAGCATGATAATCTGTGCGGTCGCTGGTTCCCCTCCCTCAGAAAGCACCCTACTATTCTCCTCTTGGAAACGTATACGATCGACGAGCTCGCCAGGCAGAAGCATGGTATCTCCGCTCGTGTCGGCCCGCACTTTGTCGCTCATCTTGCGAACGATCACTTCAAAGTGTTTGTCGCCAATCCCGATCCCCTGCGACTCATAGACTTTTTGAATTTCGTTAATAAGATATTTTTGTGTGCCACGAAGCCCACGGACCCGGAGGACCTCTTTGAGATCCAAATAGCCGTTGGCAAGCTGGTCACCAGCGCCTACTAAATCGCCATCTTTGACCCGGAGTTCGCTGGTGACCGGGACTAGGTACTCTCGCTCCTCTGGCGGCTTGAGCGTCGTGTTCCGTACGCGCACCTTATACCCTTCTTCTGTCTCAGCAACTTCAATGTTTCCAGCAATTTCGGTGATTGGAGAGAGCGTCCGCGGGGTCCGCGCCTCAAAAAGCTCTTCGACGCGGGGCAATCCTTGCGTCACGTCAAGCCCGACGATACCTCCCGCGTGCTTTACCCGCATGGTGAGCTGTGTCCCTGGTTCTCCGATTGATTGCGCAGCAATGACACCTACTGGCGTTCCCATCTCAACAAGCTGGCTCGTTGTGAAATCACGGCCATAACAGGTTACGCACAACCCAATCTTTGCCTGGCAGGTGATGGGTGAGCGTACGGTCAGCGATTCGACATTATGTTCGTCAAAAAGCGTACCGTGAGCTTCGGTCAATAGCTCACCCTTCAGAATGCGTGCCTTTTTACTACCTGGCAGAACGACGTCTGCGGCGAGGTGCCTACCGACGACACGCGTAGCAAATGGAGTTTGTCGGTCTTCATCTCTCCGTACTTCCCATCCTTCTTCTGTCCCGCAATCTTCGGTTCGAATAATAGAGTCATGGGAGACATCAACAAGCCGGCGCGTCAGGTACCCTGCATCTGCTGTCTTCAAGGCTGAGTCTGTTAAGCCTTTTCTCGATCCTCTCGTACTCGTGACATACTCAAATATCGATAAGCCTTCCCGATAATTGCTCTTCGTTGGAAGCTCAACAATCTTCCCAAGCGGATCAACCACGAGTCCTTTAATAGCACATAGCTGCTTGAGTTGATCCTTGCTTGCACGGGCGCCACCCGAGTCGATGATCATTTTCACTGGATTGTTTTGCGCGAGTCTTTGCCACGTCAGGTCTGCAACTCGCTCCGTCACCTCAATCCAGATTTCGTTTGAAAGTCGCTTTTTCTCTTCAAGTGTGATGAGTCCTTGCTGATAATTCTGGTCAATCTCTGCAACTTTTTTCTCCGCCTGGGCAATCATCTCATCTTTCTCTGCAACTGATTGACAGTCAAATACCGATACGGAAAGCCCGCCACACTGTGTTGCTCCCCAAAACCCGATATCTTTAATCGCGTCAATAAGGCGCACGACCGCTTCTTTACTCAAAACTGAAAGCGCCTGTGTCACGATATTTTTGACTGTTGCTGCTTTCACCGGTATATTCATGTAGCGAAGCTCTTCTGGCAGGATTTCATTAAAGAGAATCCTCCCGACCGAAGTCGTAAGGAATCCTCCCTCCCTCCGAAGACGAATTGGATGCCTGAGCGGTAACGCCCCTGTCTGATGCGCATACACCGCATCGCTGGGATCTCCGTACACAGACAGATCCTTCTCGGGAATATTTTCGCTGGCTGGATCGATGGTCGTTAGATAATAGCAGCCAACCACCATCTCCTTATTCGGCACGGTAATCGGCGATCCGTCCGCAGGCTTGAGAAGGTTGTGTGTGGGAGTCATGAGAGTTTCTGCTTCCCGCTGTCCTTCTTTGGACAGCGGAATATGGACCGCCATCTGATCTCCATCAAAATCAGCGTTGTACCCTGCGCACACGCACGGATGGATCCGGATGGCCGATCCTTCTATAAGCACCGGGTAAAACGCCTGGATACCGAGCCGGTGCAAGGTCGGCGCACGATTGAGAAGCACAGGGTGGTTCTTCGTAATTTCCTCGAGAATATCAAAGACCTCCGGCGTTCTTCGTTCAAGGACGTTCTTTGCATTCTTCACGTTTGGAGCGATACCTCGAACGATAAGTTCGCGCAGCACAAACGGCTTAAACATCTCAAGCGCCATTTCCTTCGGTAGGCCACACTGAGTAAGCTTCAGTTCTGGACCAACCACAATGACGGAGCGACCAGAGTAATCGACGCGCTTCCCCAGTAAATTCTGTCGGAACCGGCCTTGTTTGCCGCGAAGCATGTCCGAAAGCGAGCGAAGAGGCTGAATAACCGTACGGGAACTCGGTCGCTGCGTCGCGTCTATGAGCGAGTCAACAGCCTCTTGGAGCATTCGTTTCTCGTTGCGAAGGATAATCTCTGGCGCTCCAAGATCCATGAGGTGCTTGAGTCTGTTATTCCTGTTGATCGCCCGGCGATACAAATCATTCAGGTCGCTGGTTGCAAATCGACCACCGGTGAGCTGTACCATCGGGCGCAGATCTGGGGGGATGACGGGGAGCATGGAGAGTATAGTCCACTCGGGCCGTATAGCAGCTTTGCGCATGCCGTCAACCACCCGAAGGCGCTTCGTCGCCTTTATGTGGCGCTGCCCTGACGAATTCTGAATCTCTTCGCGAAGTTTTGCGGCGAGCTTATCAAGATCAAGCGTCTTTATCACCCGAAGAATTGCCTCGGCTCCCATACCGACCTCAAAACACGATGCTGCGTTGTACTCTAAAAGCCGCAAATATTCATCTTCGGAAATCGACGTGAGTGATTTGATACTGCGAACAATGGTCAAAAGTTGATTAATAATCTCACCGACTTTCTCTTTCTCCTTCGCGAACTGCTCGTCAAGGACAGCGAGCTCCTGCCTTTCCCGGAGGGTAAGCTCAGAGACTGCAAGCTCCTGTGCTTCGGATCCAGTAATGCGCTTTTCCACGTCTTCTTTTCCCCGCCTGAGCTCTTTCTTCTTCTTTTCCCGCTCCAGAGCATAGCGCTTCTCAACCTCCTCCATGCGCTCTTCGTGATCTTTCCCGAGCCTTCTTAGAACCGCTTTCTTTTCTTCTTCGTTCACTGCCGTGACGAGATACTGTGCAAAATAAACAACACCCTCCAGAGCGCGAGGGCTCATATCAAGAAGGAGTGACAACTTGCTCGGTGCACCTTTGAAGAACCACACGTGCGCGATCGGCGCGGCAAGAGAAATGTGCGCCATACGTTCCCGACGAACTTTGCTCTGGGTTACCTCAACGCCACATTTATCGCAGATAATGCCACGGTAGCGGATTCGCTTGTATTTACCGCAGTAACACTCCCAGTCCTTGGTTGGCCCAAAAATACGTTCGTCAAACAAGCCGTCTTTCTCGGGTCTCAGCGTGCGGTAGTTTACGGTTTCAGGTTTCGTAACCTCACCGTACGACCACCCTCTGACTTCCTCCGGGGAAGCAAGGGTCACTTTCAAACCTGAAAAGTCTACGATGTTGACAAAATTCCCTTTCCTATCCATAACTTACACTTTCACAGAAACCTTTGAGCTCTCCTCCCTTGGGGGAGTCGCACCTTGAGATGAAACGAGCGTTGTGTCGTCGGTAACAGTCTGTCCGCTTACCGAGGCAAGCTCAACCGCTTCTTTCTGTGTTTCCTCTTCCTTGACGGTACCAGAGATAACGAATGACCTTCCGGTCACAACACCCGTGGGGGTAACGTGTATGCACAACGCCTGGAGTTCCTTCACGAGCACCTTGAATGACTCTGGCACCGTTGATGCCGGAATATCTGTGCCTTTCACGATTGCCTCAAAGGCTTTTGCGCGCCCTACCACGTCGTCTGACTTTATCGTCAGCATCTCCTGAAGTACGTGTGCCGCTCGATGAGCCTCAAGAGCCCACACTTCCATCTCTCCCAGCCGTTGGCCTCCCATTTGTGCTTTTCCACCGAGCGGTTGCTGTGTAACGAGCGAGTACGGCCCGGTTGAACGCGCGTGGGTTTTGTCCTCGACCATGTGAATGAGCTTCATAATGTAGCCGACACCGACTGCGACCTCCTCAGCAAATGGTTCGCCTGTTCGACCGTCGTAGAGCCGTGTTTTTCCGGAGACCGGGACGCCTGCTCTTCGCATATTTTCAATTATGTGATCTTCGGGCACATGTTCAAAAACCGGCAGTGCCACTTTGGCATTGAGCTTTTCCATTGCAAGCCCTAAATGCGCCTCAAGGAGCTGCCCCAAGTTCATACGCGAAAGAACCGACAACGGTGAAATAATGACATCAACGACTGTGCCATCTGGAAGGTGCGGCATGTCTGAGACAGGCACGATTTTGCTAATTACCCCCTTGTTGCCGTGGCGACCAGCCAGCTTGTCTCCAACAACAATCTTGCGCATCTGCGCAACCTTTACAACAATCTTGCGGTTCGTTCCCGGCTCGAGTTCATCCCCCTTCTCTTTATCCAGAATCTTGACCTCAGTCACCGTCCCCCGCTCGCCGTGCGAAACGCGAAGCGACGTATCTCGTACTTCACGGGCTTTCTCGCCAAATATCGCGCGTAGGAGTCGCTCCTCAGCAGTCAGCTCTGTTTCCCCTTTGGGTGCGATCTTCCCGACCAAAATATCATTCGGGTCAACCTCAGCACCAACGACAACGATGCCGTTCTCATCGAGATTACGAAGCGCTTCCTCACCGACATTGGGGATGTCGCGTGTCGTCTCCTCCGGCCCGAGCTTGGTATCCACCACGCTGCACTCGTACTCCTCGATGTGAACTGATGTGAGAACATCTTCTCGTACGAGTCGGTCTGAGATGACGATCGCGTCTTCATACCCCAGTCCTTCGTAACTCATGTACGCAATTACGACGTTTGATCCAAGTGCAAGTTCTGATCCTTCCATCGCCGGGCCTTCAACGATCACATCGCCCTCCTTCACGCGATCACCAGTCTTGACCAGGACGCGTTGGTTGTAGCATGTAGACTGTGCGGAGCGTTTAAATTTCTCAAGATTCCACGTCTGCGTCCCGTCTTTCCCATCAAAAACCACCGTTCCCGCATCTGCGTACGTGACGACTCCGTCGGACGGCGCGCGGATGACCCGTCCCATCGCTCCTGCGATTGCTTCTTCCATCCCGGTTCCGACAATTGGACTTGCAGGGCGAAGGAGCGGAACTGCCTGACACTGCATGTGCGTGCCCATGAGCGCCCGGTTTGCTTCATCATGTGCAAGGAACGGAATGAGCGATGCCGGGCCTCCAACAACTTCCCGCGGGACCACATCAACGTAGTCAACAACCGTCGCATCCGCCTCTAAAAAATCGCCTTTAAAGCGCACGGGAACCCGCTTATCTTTAATGTAGCCGTCTGCGCCTATGGTGACTCCTGCGTGCGTAATGTAGTGATACATTTCATCGCTTGCATCCAGATACACAATCTCGTTGGTGACGCGCATACGAACGCTCTCACCCCGCGTCACTTTCTCCACCTTTCGGTACGGAGATTCGAGAAACCCATACTCGTTAATCCGTGTGTAAAGTGACATATATGTAACAAGGCCAATGTTGGGGCCTTCTGGCGAACGGACCGGATCAATTCTGCCGTACTGGGACGCGTTGATGTCTCGGATACTGAAGCTTGCACGCTCGCGGCTTATCCCGCCTGTTCCCATGACGGTAAGTCTGCGGAGGTTATCGATTTCTGCAAGGGGATTCGTTTGGTCAAGAATGGTTGAGAGCTGGCTTGTCCGGAAAAAGTCGTTGATCGCCGCAATGATAGGACGCGCATTGACAAGATGCGTCGGCGTCAGATCTTCAGCAGTCGGACCGGCAATACTCATTTTTTCCCGGATGCTGCGCTCGAGCCTTAGTACCCCAACACGAAAGGCGTTAGTCGCAACGAGCTCCCCCACACGCCGTACTCTTCGATTCCCCAGATGATCGATATCATCAACGTCACCAACGCCACTCGTAAGCTTCATAAGGTACCGAAGGCCGCCGATAATGTCCTCGCGTGTGAGTGTCCAGTGGCTCTTGTCGTTGGGCACGGTGATGCCGAGTTTCTTGTTCATCTTGTAACGCCCGACTCGCTCCAGCGAATATCTACGGTAATCAAAAAACATGCTCCGGAGGAGTTCCTGCGCGTTTTCAAGAACAATTGGCTCTCCGGGTCGAAGCTTTCGATACAACTCAAGAACCGCCTCTGTCTGATTCGTCGTTGTATCTTTAGCAAACGTCGCCTCAAGGTACCGGTGGTCCGGGTTTTTATCGGCATCGCCGAGTGCCACGGTGATCTCATCGTTGGTCGACAGGCCGATCGCACGCAAAAATGTCGTCGCGATGAACTTTCGTCTCCGGTCGATACGAACCATGAGCACGTCGCTGCGGGTGGAGAAAACCTCAAGCCAGCTGCCGTGGAGCGGGCGAATTTCCGCGCTAAAAAGCGTCCGACCGGTTGACGGGTCTACTTCTGCGGTAAAGTAGATCCCTGGTGAGCGGACAAGCTGGTTGACGACACAACGCTCTATGCCATTAATAATAAAGGTGCCGTACTGGGTCATCGCTGGGATGTCTCCGAGGAAGACCCCTTGGGTGATTTGGTGGCCGGATTGTTTGTTCGTGAGCGTTGCTTTCACCTTGAGCGACATGTCGAACGTGAGCCCTTTCTCCTGAGCCAGCGCTGGCGTGAGCCGTGGTCTGCCGAAGTAGTAATCGCCGAAGATGAGCTCCCAGTTTTTTCCGGTAAAGTCTGTGACGGGGGTAATCTCAGAAAGGAGTTCACGGATTGCGTGTTCGAGAAACCACTGGTAGCTCTCGCGCTGCACCAGCGTCAGATCGAGTTGGGGAAGGTCGGTATACTCTTTTCCCCAGTAAAGCCTTTGGGTGGGAGTTGCAGCCGCCATCGCGAATAAGTTCTTTAGTGAACGACAAAAAGAAGCGAACAATGAACGTTCGCCTCTTTTGGCTATTGAATTAAGACCAATTATATCTCCTTTTCCCCTCTTGTCAAGGGGCGACTCCAGCCCTCATGGACGCGATCCTCGCGGTGTGGATGTAAAACCGGAGAGAGGTTATCCTGATTGTCTGGGGTAGCGGCTGTCAAATTCTCTCTCTGTTTTTTCATTATCAACTGACCCCAGGTACACAACGGTAACGCCAGGTACTCCTTTTACAGCGACTGATTGGTTAACTTCGCTTACTGTTTGTGGGGTACCACCAACTACGACTCTCAGACCAGCTTCGCGTCCTCCTGATCTTTCACGAAAGTCCATTAGCAGAACTTTTATACGGTTAATGACCATTCTTACGCTTGCTCCTGTGGGAATAAGTATTGCTGTTTCACCGCTTGGCATATCTCTATTCATGTGTCCCCTATGCTTCAAGCCAGTAGCTTGGGTTTTAATGTGGTTAAGAACATGGTCTTTACCCGATACAAGTATCGCTGCGCCGGTCATTGGAGCTACCAGCATCAGCTCCCGAATACTCACCAACGTCTCTGGCGAAATCATCGGTTGGAGTGTATCGTAAAAGGCCGTCAGAATAAACCAAGATGTGTAGCTCTATTAGAGGTAGCGGGCGACGTTTGCGTTGTGCTCCTCAAGGGTCCGGCCGTAGTGCACACCACCTGCTTTGTCGTGGAGGTAATACCAGTATTCGCTCTCTGTGGGGTAGATAACCGCTTTGATCGAAGCCAGACCCGGATTGGCAATCGGCCCAGGCGGGAGCCCCGGATTTCGGTAGGTATTGTAGGGCGAGCGGATCGCTTTATCGTCGCTCGTGAGGAACTTTTTCCACCAGCTTTTTTCCTCTGGTTGGTAGCCGAGCGCGTACTGGAGTGTGGCGTCTGCCTGGAGGGCCATACCGGCTTTAAGCCGCTTGAGGAGGATTCCAGCTATTACGGGTCGATCCTCATCGGTTCTCCCTTCGCGCTCAACAATGGAAGCGAGGGTAATGACCTCGTCAAACCGAAGCCTGGACTTTTTCGCATCCTCCCGCATCTGCCCTGTTATTCTCCGGTCGAAATTCTCGCGCAGCATCGCCGCAATAGCTTCTGGTGTCGAGTCTTTCGGTATCAGGTAGGTGTCGGGAAACAGAGAGCCTTCTTCTGCGTGTTTCAGAAACTCCGCTTCGGGAACATCCAGCTCACGGGCGAGTTTGGTTGCGATTTCTTCAACGCGCCAGCCCTCGAGAATCGTTACCCAGACGTCAAGGGAGCCGTGGGTGAGCTCCTCAGCAACCTGCCGACTGTTCATTGACCTGTTCAGTCGAAACAGACCAGCCTGAAGATTCTTCTCTATGCCAAGTATTTTCACCATGACGAAAAACCCGGTGGGACTCCGGATGAGCCCTTCACGGGTAAGCCGGGTTGCGATACTTCTCCCACTCTCACCGCGACCGACGGTGAAGACGACCGGCGAGAGATCAGAGGAATCAACAGGCGAAACAGCATCAGCCCACCAGAGGAGGCCGACGAGCGCGAGAAGAGCAACAACGATTGCCAAAACGAGAACCCGTCGAATAAACGGCGTATGTTTACCTGATTTCATGAAGAGTAGCCCGACGGTACGTCTTGTCCGCGGGATCGTACATGTAGATGCGGCCGCACTGACAGTCTGTCCGTACGAATCCTTTTCCCTCTTTTGACGGAAGGTTCTTGCCACACCCAACACATCGCCCTTGTGAAAGGAGCCACGCTTGCACTGGTGCAACGATATTTTTAAACATACGATGAACTGTAAACTGTGAACAGAAAACTTTTACCGTTTGCCGTTTTCCTTTTACCGTTACTCTACTGTGTACACCGGTATGTTTTTCAATGTTTCGATCCCCTCTTTGAGCCGCCAGCGGTCGCTACTATAGAGTGTCGCTAGTATATCACCCTTGTCCACTGTCTCCTCAAGCTTGCGGTTGAGGTACATGCCAGCCCGCTTATCGGTCGGGCATCCGAGTATCCGACAGATCACCGTGATCTGACGGTTGTTGATCGAGACAATTCTCCCTTTCCGGCCGGAAACGATTTCAAACTTTTCTTTCCCGGGCCGGAGACTTGCTGACGAAGCGCCCGGGTCGCCGCCTTGGGCGGCAATGATCTCACGCATTTTCACGAGAGCCTTGCCTGACGTAAGGACTTCGCGCGCAACGGTCTCGCCGTCCAGATTTTTCGCCTTCGGCGAATCGGCAAAGCACAATGACAAGAGCTTTCCGGCGAGGCGAAGAGCCTTATCCTCAAGAGTCCGAGGCCGCCCCGGGGCTTGCTCGAGAACTTGGAATACGTCATGTGCCTCAAGAACCGGTCCAACGCCGCGACCCGCATTCTGTCTTGTCTCGTTGATATCTACGACAACGTTTATTTTGAATCGTCTCGCAAGGAACATAAACTTTTTTGCAATCAGCTCTGCGTCTTTAAAGTGTTGTATCTTCATCGTGGGCCCAACCGGAATATCAAGCACCAGATGTGTGGCACCCGAGGCGACTTTCTTGGCCATGATAGAAACGATAATTTTATCAAACGACTCGAATGCGAGCGGCTGCTCAATTTGGATAATGATGTCGTCAGCCGGCGCGAGCCCCAAGTGCCCACCCCAGACGATACACCCGCCGACCTTCAAAGCGATGTGTTCAATCTGTTTCGGTGAAAACATCACCGGTGCCACAACTTCCATGGTGTCGGCGGTGCCAGCCGGCGACGTGATGGCGCGCGAGGACGTTTTTGGAATCTTAAACCCCGCGGCAGCGACAATCGGGACGAGGATCATCGTGGTTCGAGTTCCCGCAACCCCGCCGGTTGAGTGCTTATCGGCGACGATCCCGCGGAAGTGGAGCCGCGGCCCGGTCGCGACCATCGCGCGGGTCAGATAGTAGAGCTCTTCGTCGGAGAAGCCCTCTTTAAACCCGGCTGCGGCAAAGTAGGTCGTCAGGACCGGGCCGAGATGCTGGTGGACAATCTCGTCCATGATGGCAAAAATCTCATTGTACGAGAGTGATTTGCCCACGAGCTTTTTCTTGATTGCCTCGATAGCAATACTTCTCCCATCCTTTGACATAGTGACGAGCGCTCAACGTTTCTACAAGCGCGCGAGCTTCGCTTTCACATTGAGTCGCTCCCAGTAGGTACCCGGTGGCACGCAGGTGATGAGGGTGAGGTACGAGTTGTCAAATTTCTGCTCAAGCGGTGATAGGTCGGTCGGCTTCGTGACGTTCATTTCTTCAACAACGTACCGGTAGGTAATCGTGTCGTAGGTAACAAAAATTTCATCTTCCACCTTGAGGGTCGGCAGTGTCGAGAAAATGCTTTTGTAGTTCGTTGGGCTAAAAAACTGCGGCAGCGTCGAGTGACCAAAGAGCACTGCCGTCCCGTACTCGCCCGGCTCTGCGGTACCGCCGTAGTGAATGATGCTCTTACTAAGATCATCACCAGCGATAATGACGGTGGCGTCACGGATCTTCAACTTCGGAATGGTCAACGAGTAGCTGTTGACGCGGGTCACGACTTTCTTTTGCGGGCTCGTCGGAAACCAGACATTCGGGTTCGTATAGTCAAGACTGGCTTCTGATGAATCGACTGCTGCAAGAACCGCTGCCGGAAGTCCTCCGCCTCCTCGCCCCTCAGCAAGCGGCGAGAGGGTGTCTCCGGAAAGAGCGCCGCGGATGACGCCAAAGGAAAGGATGGGCCAGAGCGTCCAGGCCACAATGAGAAACCCCGTACTCATGAGGGCGTAGGAGATACCAGCTGATCTCGACCGGGGCTGGCGCGGAACCGCTTTGATGTATCGATGCATCATAGACACACGCTACGCTGTTCGGATTGGTAGTATTTCTATTCCTGTATCGCTACCGTCACCGAGATATTGTTTTTGTTGACGGGAAGCCTATCATGAAACGGCGTCCAGCGGAATCGAAACTCGGCTCCCGCTACCCCGGTCATCGCTTTGAGCTTCTCAAGCGCCGAGGTCAGTCGCCTTCCGGCAAGCATCGTTTGCACCTCTTGTGTCTTTACATCGGGAAGCGCTGTGCTCTCAAACGAAGCAGACAGCTGCACTTTTCCGTCTTTCCCAGCCTTTGCGCTTTTGACGGCGACAACGGTTCTCCCTAGAGCGATGCTATACCCCGTCGGAACACTCTGGGTGACGAGCTCCGTCATGAGAAGCTTGAGGTCTTCTTCGCTGTAGGAGAGTCCGGTCATTGCAATGGTCACTTTCCCGCTCACCACCTGGGATTCTTGATCGAGCTCCTGCGCGAATGTTTTCTCTGTCACTAGTGTTTTGACGGTCGTGTCGAGGATCTTCTGACCTCCGCCGAGGGCGCTAGCTAGCTCCTGCTTTGCCCTCTCCACAAGTTCCTCGCTGAGAGTTTTGACGACGGCGTCGTAGTCAGCGCGCGATATGACGGTCACCTCGCGGCTTGTCCCTCCAGTAAGTGGCTGATCATTCCGGGCGGTCACGACACTTGTGGCAAGGTTTTTGAACGCAAATTCCGTTCCGGTAGGCAGATTACTCTCTGGGCCAATCTGCGACGCGGTCACGGGAGCCGATGCCTTGCCGAACGTGATGGAGCCGATGGTTTCGGATGCAGACGCGACCGATACGTCGTCATCGAGGGTAAACTCAAGTCCCTGCGCTGAAATGGTCGTACCCTTTTTGAAGGTTCGACTCGACGTTACCTTATTGTAGAGAGTTACCGTCCCCTTCGCTTCCTCGCCGACGTTCTTTTTGCCGGAAACCGGCAGGGTTTTTTCTCCGCTCACGACCTTCTCCTGCTTCTGCCCGGGTAGGATCTTGGTCGCGCTGTCAGCGACCGTTGCCGTGGGGTCAACGGTTACTGTTGTACTCTCCTTTATAACCTTCGGGAGGACAAGGACGGTGACGGTCGTGTGCGGGAGAAACCAGTACCAGAGCCAAACGACTGCGAGAACAACCAAAGCAAGTACGAGAACAGGAAAAACTCCGACTGGAATATGAGAGGGAAAATGGAATGAAAATCTCGGAATCGGCAGCCGTGGCAGACGCATGACTGGCTTTTTTTCTGTCTCTTCATCTGATGTGTGATACGTGCTCTGTGATACTTCTAACACGTCTTCTTTTTGAAACCCAAGTTCCTCGGGGTTGACCATGCGGACATTTGACTCCTCGCCTTCTGCCTTCTGTGCTTCTTCTTTTCTATCGTCTGTTACGTGTTGCTTGTTGACTGTCTCTTCCTCGACCGGCATCGCGCCGGCAAGCTCAAACGCTCCGGCAAACGACACCGCCCGAACGGCTGCGTCAGCAGGAAGGATCTCTACTTTGGGGTAGTGGAGGAAGTTGACGCGCGTCGGCCACGGGTGCTTAAGAAGCATTCCCCGTACCTCTTCAAGCGCAGAGGCATGAGGCCCAAATAGGAGCATTCGCGATGGAAGGACCTCATCACCATCAAACCCTTTGAGAGCCGCCTCGATATCCGCGGCGATCGCTTCTGTTCTGGGCATACTCTTTTGACCAATCAGTTTCCCAATCTTGTAGAGTGTGACGGTGACCATCCCCTCCGATACAGCAAGGAGGATGACACTCGCTGGGATACCTTCCTCCGCTTTGAGCATGTAGGCGAGTGCTTGATGGATAGGGACGAATCCCACAGGGGAAAGCTCAAGCACTTTTGTGAGCTCGCGGATATGCGGCCGGAATTCTTTTTCGATATCGCCCTCTTCGGTAAGGTACTGCGCTGAGAATCCTAACACGACTTTGCGGATCGCCTGTGGTGCTTGAGCGCGATCCTCTGCTGCGCTGATTGCCCGATCCGCTGCCTCAATCCTGTTATCCCAGGTATCTTCTCCAACCTCGAAAGTCGCGTGTGGGTAGATGTGCGGCTTGCCGCCAGCTTCAATCTCCCACGAAGCGGCCGTCACTGCGTCCGAAGAAAGAAGGAGCGATAGGATGAGCTCCCGAGTCTCGGGCTTGGGGCGAAAAAGGTTTGAGAGAGATCCGGGCAGCTTCATGAAAGAAATCAAGTTAGACTAATTTGACTCACTAGGCTAATTTGGCGTAAATCCTTCGTACTCCGGCGCCGGCCGACTCCTCTTTCGTTATTGTAAAGCGCCCCAAGACCCCTGTAAAGGAAACGTGCGGCCCGCCGCAGATCTCGCGGCTGAAGGGAGGTCTTGAGCTTGCCGAAGGATCTCCTATTGTATAGACTTTTACTTTATCTCCATACCGCTCACCGAAAAATGCCAGAGCTCCGCTTTTGAGGGCTTGATCGGTAGCCGTAACGGCAAAAGACACCGGAAGGTTTTCTTTAATCTGTTCATTGATTAAGCCCTCCACCCTGTGCCGCTCTGCCTCAGTCAGCTTGGTTGGATGAGAAAAGTCAAAACGTAAACGCTCTTGGGTGATGTTGCTCCCCCGCTGGGTCACGTGATCGCCAAGGATTCTACGCAGCGCCGCGTGGAGGAGGTGCGTTGCCGTATGGAGCTTGGTTGTCTCCTGGCTATGATCGGCGAGGCCTCCTTTAAACATGCCCACCGCGGCGGTGCGGGATAGTTCTTGATGCTTTTTAAATTCCACCTCAAACTGCGCTCGATCAACGTGTTGATTCCTGCCTCGAGCTATTTCTTCTGTCATTTCCCAGGGAAAGCCATACGTCTCATAGAGCATGAAGGCCACTTTCCCATCAAGAGTTGACACTTTCTCTATTTCAGAAAGTCCGCGTTCAAGGCTTTTTCCAAACCGCACTGCCTCCTCCTCAAGAATGAGCTTGAGATCTCCCGCTTTTTGCAAAACTTCTGGGTAACTGTCTTTGTAAATCAAAGCTACCGGCTCCACCAGTTTACCAACGTACGTCCAGTCTTTGGTGAAGCCCAGGCTTCGACCATAGAGGAGAGACCGGCGAACGAGTCGCCGAAGTAGATAGCCTTGCGTCTTGTTTGAGGGAATAACGCCACCCTCCAGCATCATCACCGCCGCTTTGATGTGATCGGCAATCACGCGCATCGTCCGCGTCACCTCCTCATCTTCACCATACTTTTTGTCACTCGATATTTCAATTGTTCGAATAATGGAACTGAAAAGGTCTGTCTGAAAGACATCGGGATTATCCTCTGTCACCGCGGCCAACCGCTCAAGGCCTCCACCGAAGTCAACGTTCTTCTGAGAAAGTTCCTTAAGGCTTCCATCCTCGTGCTTGACGTACTGCATGAAGACGGAATTGGCGATCTCCATAAACCGTCCGCACTGGCAGTTGGGGTGACAGGGTCTCGCCCTGTCATTGGAGCGTTCGTGAAATCCAAACTTGACACCAAAGTCAAAGAAGACTTCGCTGTCCGGGCCACCCGGCTCTCCGGCCGGCATCTTCTCTGGCTCGCCGCTCCTGCTCCACCAATTCTTGTTTGCAGGATACGCAAAAATTCGCCCCTCGTCCGCCGTAGCTTTAGCGAAGGAGGATTCTTTTGCATCAATTCCCACGTTCCTAAAGATCTCCTTCCATATCTCTATCGACTCGGTATCCTTTGGCACCGTTTGATCGCCGGAAAACACCGTGACGTACAGTCGTTTCGGCTCAAGGCCAAGCACCTTCGTTAAAAACTCAAAGATCCATGGCAGTTGTTCCTTTTTGAAGTAATCGCCCAGCGACCAGTTCCCGAGCATCTCAAAAAAAGTGGTATGGCGGTTATCGCCAACTTCATCGATATCCTGGGCCCGAAAGGACTTTTGACTGTTGACCAAACGCTTGCCTAGTGGATGCGGCTGACCAAGGAGGAAGGGAATCAAGGGCTGCATGCCGGAACTGGTAAACAGGGTGGTCGGATCATTGTCGGGAACCAATGGAGCTGAGGGGATCTCGCTATGCC
>CAYNJY010000002.1:0-81485 GCA_964397755.1 uncultured Gammaproteobacteria bacterium | reverse complement strand
CGCTTCTCAGCAGCTTGCTTTTGGCCATCTCTCCCTGGCACATACATCTCTCACGGGTGGAGTCGGAGTCAAACGTTGCGGTGATGCTCGCCACACTCGGGGTGCTGTTGTTCCTCAAAGCCATCAAGGAGAGGCACTGGCTTCATCTCCCCCTCGCAAGCGCGAGCTTGGCCCTTACCTACGCTACCTATCACGGCAATCATATGTTTACGACCCTCCTGCTCGTTGGTGTTTTTCTTCTGTACAAGAAGGAGCTCCTATCGATTCGCTCAAAGACGCTCAGTGTTTGTGTTTTTGCAGTCGTGACAGCACCAGTTCTCTGGCACACGGCGGGTGAAGCGGATCGAACGAAACTTGCCGGCATCGGTATCTTTGGCGACCCGGCTGTAGTGCATACAAGAATTGAGCTGCCTCGTACCGAGCACACACAGCCAGATTCACCGCTTGCTCGCCTCTTTCATAACCGCGTGAGTTTTGCGATCCGTACGATAGCGCAAAACTATTTGCGCTCATTTTCCCCAGAGTTTCTCTTTATAAAAGGAGGTGACAATCGCGCGCACAATATTCAAAACGTCGGCAACATGCACCCGGTTGAAGCGCCTCTTCTTCTCATGGGTCTCGTCTTTCTCCTCTCATCGATTCAAAGAAGGGAGTCAAAGCTTCTCCTCTGGTGGCTTTTCATTGCTCCAATTGCGGCCAGCATAACTAAGGATGCGCCGCACACAAACCGCATGTTCGCAATCTTTCCGGCTCTCCCAATTGCTGTTGCTTTGGGCATTGGGTGGCTTTGGGTGCACGCTCGTTCGCCTCGTTTTCAAAGACTCGTCGCTGCCGCACTCTTTTTTCTTTACGTCCTCGATATGTCGTATTATCTTGAGCAGTACTATGTTCACTTTGCCCGAGAGGAAAGCCAATATTGGGGCGGCGCTCTGAAAAGAGTGGCGACTATGATAAACAAAGAAGAAAACAAAACGAAATCAGTTGTAATTTCTCATCCGGAAACCTCTCCTTATATTTTTCTTCTCTTTTACACGCGCTTTGACCCGACTGCCTACCAGCGTGACGCCGAGCGATACCCCCAAACACAGGACCACTTCATTCATGTGCGACAATTTGACAGATTTCAATTCCGGAACGTTTCCTGGGATAGCGATATGACGCAACCCAATACGATTGTGGTAACACCCCGTTCGGAAGTACCAGAGCTCTTGATGGACAAAGCGTTTGTGATGTACCCCTTTGCCGTCTTTAACGCGCAATGAAAAAACGCCGCTCTGTAGCTGTACTTATCTTCATCCACTTTCTCTATTTTGCTCCACTCTTCCACCCTGGTATCTTCCAAAGTCACGATGGCGAGGCGCATGTTGCCCGGTTTGCAGCCTATACAAAAGCTTTTACCGACTGGCACATACCGCCGCGCTGGGCAGGAAACCTCAACGCCGGCTACGGCACACCCGTCCTCAATTTCTTTTATCCCCTCCCCGGATACCTCGGCAGTTTTCTCTCTGCCCTTGGGGTAAGTTTTCAAAATTCTTTTAAAATTCTTGCAGGTCTTTCTTTCCTTGTCGCTCCGGTTACATTTTATCTGTGGATGTTCGCTCACGTCTCCTCAAAAGCTGCTTTCGCCGGGTCACTTCTCTATGGGTTGGCACCCTACCACTTTCTCGATCTTTACGTTCGCGGAGACATCGGAGAGCTTTTTGCTCTTGCAATCATCCCCCTCGCCTTCTGGTCTATAGATCAGACAAAGAAAAATTTCTCCCTCCGAACGGTTGCTCTCGGCGGTGTCATGTATGGCGTTTTAATACTTTCCCACAACGCGCTCGCGCTCATGGTTACGCCGGTACTCGTTGGCTACATCTTTCTCACCGCTCGTCATGACGCGAGACAGATTCTTCGGGCATGTAGCCTACTTGTTCTTGGTCTTGGGCTTGCTTCATACTTCTGGATCCCAGCAATCCTCGAACAACGCTACACCCACGGCGATATCTTTATTGGCTCTATGTATCGAAATCACTTTCCAAAACTTGAGCAACTTCTTGTAAGCCCATGGGGACTCGGACCGGACATCACAAAATCAGGAGGACTTTCTCCTCAGATTGGAATGCTCCACTTTCTCCTGGCCCTCGGAGGCTTTTTGCTCCTTAAGAAGAGGCCCCAAAATAGAAACTTTGTTATTTTTTGGCTTATTACTTTCGGCGCAAGCATAGCGATCATGCTTCCTATCAGCTCAATTATCTGGGAAGCGCTGCCGCTTCTTAAGAAAATCCAATTTCCGTGGCGCTTCGTCGCCATTGCGAGTTTCGCTACGAGCACTGTGTCTACTTTTTTTCTCAACTCTACCAAACACAAAAACATTCCCGTGCTGGTAGCCATACTCCTTATCATTGTCTCATTTTCATATGCTCGTGTTGCCGGTTTCACCGACCACCCCGACAGTTTCTACGAAACGTATGCCGGTACCACTGACTATCACGGAGCGGCAACAACAGTATGGTCCGCCGGAAACCCGTCGAAAGGAGCTCCGTCCCCTGCCCAGATCATAAGCGGTGACGCAACCATCGAGGAGCGGGAACGAAACACCGTACGCCATATATACAGAATCGTTGCCAAGACACAGGCCACAATTCTTGACAACACGTTCTACTTTCCTGGCTGGCAGGCGCGCGTAAACAACCAGAAAGTCCCCATCCAATTCCAGGATGCCAACCACCGAGGACTTATTACCTTTCAAGTTCCACAAGGAACTCACGAGATCGCCGTTCGCTTCACCGAATCCCCCATTAGGTTCTTCTCTAATGTTGTAAGCACTCTTTCATTAACAGTAGTGATATTCCTATTTTTTCGATACAGGAGTTTATAATCAAACCATGATGAAAGCTATTCTCTTTGATCTCGGCGGCGTCTTGTTTACTAATGGAACGAAAAAGTTTAGCGGACAATGTTCGAGAAAGAGTCGAGAAGTTGGATGAGCGATTTGGTTTTTTACTTTGGTTTCAAAGGGGCATTTTCTCTCACGAGGTGAGAGTCAGAAAGCCAAATCGCAAAATATATTCGTTTGCATTAGAAAGGGCTAAGGTTCTTCCAAAAGAAACTATTTTTATCGATGATAAGGAATCTTCCTTAATACCGGCTAGACAAATGGACATAACAACAATTCTTTTTGAATCTCCTGAAAAACTTAGAGAAAAACTTGTTGAACTTGGCATTCTCTAATTAAATGAAACAAGCAAAACTGATATTGTTTTTGATTCTAATAATCGCAGGATTTCTTCGCTTTTCTAAGCTTGGTGAGATTCCAGCTGGACTTCACCGCGATGAGGCGTTTTTGGGATATAACGCATACTCAATCCTCAAAACCGGTCGGGATATGAGCGGCAACTTACTGCCGCTCCACCTTAAGTCTTTTATCTACAGCCCAGCAGGATACTCCTATTTTGCTATTCCATCAATTGCCCTTTTTGACCTTAGTATCTTTTCTGTACGATTCCCTTCTGCATTCTTTGGAACATTAACCATTCTTGTTCTATTTTTCCTGGTACAAGAATTATTCAAATCATCTCGTCTTACATCTTACATCTCGCTTCTTTCATCTCTCTTTTTAGCTATTAGTCCATGGCACATCAATCTCTCGCGCACAGCAACGGAAAACGTTGTTGTCACGTTTTTCCTTTGTCTTGGAATACTTTTGTATATGAAATGGACGAAGAGCTCCACCCTATGGCTACTTCTTGCCTCATTCGCTTCCTTTGCCCTCGCCCTCTTGCTCTACCAAGCCCCGCGTGCATTTCTGCCGCTGTTTATTCCGATCTTGATGCTTGTTTACCCCACTTCGATTCCCGGAATTAAAGCTACTCCAATTTCGGGAATCTGGCGCAATCTTAAGCTCCCCATCATTCTCTATTTTCTTACAATCCTCTTGCCCCTTATGGTAGTTCTCTCAACACCCAACCTTTCACTGCGACTCCGTACGGTCAGTCTTTTTGCAGATCAAAAAACCCAACTCAATCTCGATGAATATATTCGTGAAAATGGCGTTGCCGGATCCAATCGATTTGTAACAAGGCTCTATCACAATAAGCTCATTGGATATGCTGATCAATTTTCCCAAAACTACTTTTCTCATTTCTCATATCCGTTTCTCTTCACCGATCAAGCCTTACCAGCCCGTTATCGAGTCACTGGTAGCGGGCTTCTCTACCTCTTTGAATTACCACTGCTTCTTGCTGGACTTTATTGGCTTATATCCAAGGGCGGTCAAGGAGGATTCATTCTCCTGTCTTGGATTTTCCTTGCTCCTATTGGAAGTAGTCTCGCGTTCGATGACGTTCCAAATCTTCAAAGGACAGTCCTCATGTTACCTGCATTTTCCATGGTAACAGCCCTTGGCGTACTGTGGCTCCTTAGTCTTATGTGGTCAACTTCAACAAAGAAGTTTTTCATTATCTCTTTATTACTGTTTGCTAGCTACAATGTTTCTTTTTACCTCCACCAATACTTCGTTCATCTCCCGATCCATAAACCGTGGTATCGACACGAAGGGTATCAGGCGCTTGTTTCTGAAGTAAATGAACTTCTTCCTTCCTATCAAAAAGCCGTCGTCACCAATCGGGAATCCGCACCCACCATCTTCTTCCTCTTCTATGGCCGCTACGATCCCGGTTTGTTTCAAAAAGATACCCGCCAACCCGAGATTCCTGATTTTGACCGCATCAACTTCGGTTCGTATGAATTTTCCCAAGAAGAATGCCCACTGCGAGTGGATCCCAAGACTGAAGGATTAACCGGCCTTCCAAACATTCTCTATGTCAATTACGGAACGTGTCCAACACCCGATGGTACCAGAGCTCTCAGTAATATAAAGCGAGGGGATAATTCAGTAGTATTTCGTGTTGTTCAAGCTCAATAAAGCAAGATTATTGAGAAGGCTTGATTTGAAGAATGCGGAAGGCAATTGAATCGTCGAGTCGCGTGATGTCTTTGAGGAGTTCACTGTTTTTGGGAAGTTTGCATTCTCCGCGATTGACATACATCACACCAAGTTCCCCTAGTGCCGCATCCTGTTCGCTTCCCTCCAGTGGACAGTGCCTGTAGGTAAAGGTCAAGTTGCCAAACTGAAGGTTATCTTTATCCCGCGGTGAACCAAGCGCCTGATACTTTGCCGGGTCGAAGCGCGTGTAAAAGAGATGAAAGACGAGATTGTTGTCATTTTGTGATGTCATAACAACCTTCTTTCCCTCCGCTGCAAATCGGGCTACGTCAAATACCAATTCTTTTTCACCAACGTTTCGATACCACGGCTCATGGGTATAACTATGGTGAAAATAGTTATGGAAAAAAACTACTCCCTCGTATCCATACGCAAGTATCAGACCAACCACAAGGAACGTCCTGAGCCTTGTTACTGTCTTATCAACCACAAGAACTATGCTATAGGCAGAAAGAAGTACCAGCGATGGCACCATAAAAAGGGCTCGTTGCACGTTAGGAAGCTCACCGAAGGTCAATGCCGCTGGAATGGGTGCCAGGAAGAGCCACAAGAGAGGGAACGCTCCTAACTGGTTTTTCGTTCTAGTAATAAATACGATAAGACCAATGAAGCCGATAGCGACTGCGGGGGCCTCGATGAGGTACATGAGTCCGCTCCACGGCACACGGTAGCGCACTGGTTGACCCCCCTCGAGGAAAAGAAAATTTCCAGTAAAGTGTTCAAAATAATTGCGAGCAACGGTTATGAGATAGTGTGTCACCTTATTATGAAGTGCACGCGCGGCCCAAGGGACAACACCGACATCTTCAAGAACCTGCTCTCTCAGGGTTTGCATGTCTCCCGGGGAGCGCAAGATGCTCACTTGTCTTACTCGACCTCGCCCATATGAAACAAAAAATATAACCACCGAGGCCACGACAATGCCGGCAGTGAACCAAAGAAGTGGCTTTTGCTTCTGAACATCACTTTTGGCTTCAAAAAATCTCAAAAGGGTATATACCAACACGAGGAGTGGTACAAACAATCGAGCTGAGTGGTAAAAAAAGAAACTCAAAAAGAAAAAGAAGCCGGCATACCAAAGGTTCTTCAGATTCTTACCGAAGCGGACAAAAAAATATGCACCCCAAAGGACCAAAAAAAGAGCAACCACGCTTTCCGATGTTGCCCTTGAAAGCGCTATATGCCATGGGGAAATTGCAAGAAGAAGTCCGCCAAGCAGCACCAGTTGTTGTCTCTTAAACAGTTGATAGAGAAGAAGAGCAAACGGAACAACCGAGAGTCCACCGAGGAGAGCTGAAGGGAGTCTCACGGCCAGCTCCGTAAGTCCAAAGACGGCAACGAACGGGATAGTCAAATAGTGGTACCCCGCAGGGCGAAAGTCTCCGAACTGATCGATGGCCAGGGGGAGAACATTATTGTTTTGATCTTTGCCGGTTTTGAGGAGACTGTACGCGTTGTAGCCGATGCTTGCTTCATCGCCATGAAATCCGACAGGAACCTCAGCCAGACGATAAACTCGCAGTAAAAGTGCTAACGCCACGATACCAAGTAACCAAGCATTTTTCACATGCTTATCCCGCGTTAGCTTCGCAAGGGGCCCCCTTGCGAAGCTAAATTCCGGCGAGCGTATATAATAAGTCCTAAAAACATTATTACTCCAATAATGCTCGCTGACACTCCCATTGTAAATGATTGCGGTTGGTAGACAAACCGAACCGTATGACTTCCTTTGGGCACCAAAACTCCGCGAAATGTGTAGTTGGTCCGATAAATCCTTGCCTCAATATCATCGACAAAGGCCTTCCACCCCGGATAGTATGTGTCAGACAAAAAGAGGAGTCCATCTGCGCTTATGTTCACCCGTATGTCTAGCGATGTGGGTTGATAGTCAACGATTTCAACAGTATCCACAGAGGCACTTTCTATCTGAGAAAGTGTAATCTTTTCATCTTCAACGATTGCGGTGGTTAGAAGGTCTGTATTTTCATCAATGAGTATGTCTACAATTTTTTGCGGATCTTTCTCTACTACTATTGTGTGAACAACAAAAGCGCGAGGAAGGGAACGTTTGTATTCCCATATGCGCCATATATCATTTTCCCAGGCAAGAGTAAACAAATCAGGAGGAAATCGCTCGAGTGGCGCCAATGTCTGATCCGCGTGTGGATCTGTGTGTTCCAAAACATACTTAACTCCCAGAAGCGACATCAACCGAAGCCGTATCGGATTGTGGGTCATTCGCTCAAACTGACCGGTCTCGCTCAAGGTCGCATCGTTCCTCTGAATGCGGTCGCTCACTCTGCCACTATTTTGAATCGTATGTAACAAGACTCCGTAGCGATGAGCGTAGAGAGCCTCATATCCTTCGGCTGAAAAAATACGATAGTAGGAAAGAATATTTCGAACGATATAACCGTCGCCATAACTCCATACCCTGTCATAACCGGCAAGTTCTTTGAGTTTATTTACCGGACTAACGAGAGGATATTCAAATTGTCTATCGGAAAAATACAGCATTTTCTGTGCAAAATACATACTAGATCCCAGTGTAATCACAGAGAGACCCGTGATGAACCAGAAGGGTTGTCGTCTCAAATACACAACAACACCGATCATCACAAGTAGTGTTATTGTGGGAATAACGAGATTTCGAATCGACACCGCCCCATAGAGGGCAATGCGCTTTTGAACATCGGGGTCGGTAAACCAGCTGCAGTACCATCGATGGAGCATGGGCGTATTGCAAGCTTTTATCATTGACGCTTGCTGCACATGGAGGACATATGAGGCGAACGTAAAGATCCATAGACCCACAAATATAATGACAACGATTTGTAGTATCCGGCGCATTACGTTCAAAGATCGCTCCTTCTGGAACGTATCGATGCCGTACGACGCAAGAACACACAGGCCAAAAACCGGGAGTATAAGTATCCGAAGAGGCTGTGCGACAGATAACACCGGGACACGAAATATATGCCACACCCAGCTCGTTGGAAAGGCGAAACCAAGTGAGAGTGTTAGGAGTGTGCTGGCCTTCCAAAAAACTGCGGTACGTTCTTTATCCTTTACAAACGCAAAAAAGGCAAAAAGGAAAATTACAAGACCCACAAATAGTGTTCGCTCCTGAATATAAATGGCGTTTGCAAAATAATTATACGTCCCCGGACTGCCCCAAAAATCAGGGGCGAGAAAGGTCAGGAGATGTGTTAGTGGAGAAAAAAATTTGTTGAATAGGAAAGAGGAATCGACTTTTGCTCGAGGAGCGAGAACATACGCTTCAGATGCGGGAACCCACTGGACGGCCGTCAGGAGTACCGTCGACGCGACTGCGAAAATCATCGCCACGAATTTTTTACGCCGCTCTTCCGTGACAGACGAAGAGAGTACGTGGTATATATTCCATGCGATGACGATTCCGAAGAAGTATACGGTCATCTGCGGAAATCCAGCAAAAACTGCCAGAGAAAGAGCAAAAATCAACACGGCTATCCCTTTGAATGTTTGGTTCCTCATCCAAATCAAATTGGATGCATAGAGAGCAAGGGGGAGCCACAGAATAGTGTGAACGATAACCAGCACTTCCTCCCACATGGCTATCATCCACCCCGAATAGGCAAACCCGAGCGCTCCAAGCCAGCTTGCTCCCTGGGAACGATTGAGCGAACGCAAGAACAGATACGTGAACCATCCGGCAAGCACAGGCTGTATCATGACCATAAGGCTCCACGCGTCAACAAGGGGGAGAACATGATAGATGACATTGAGCGGATAAAAAACTGCTGATTGATACGTCGCATGATGTACGTTGCCAGCAAAAACATACGGGTTCCAAAGTGGCATCTTGCCTCTACTCAACTCCTCTGTCGTAAATTTTCTGTATGGATAGAAGAGCTTCAGGTTATCGTAGCCAAGAGGTTTGTTTGGCACACCAGCGCCGTAGCCAGCCCACGTCTCGTATCTCCATGGGGCGTAGAAGGAAACTAACAGATTAAATGGAAGTGGTACCTGGTTCTTCAAAAAGTAGCTGCGGAAGAAGAGAGCGGTAAGGATAAAAAACAAAACCGGCACCATTCGATCAAACCACGTGCGTGCCTTCATGGGATTTTTTCGCTATAACAACGATGTTGTCCCGCATCGGAAGATAGAGTGGCACGCTCCCCAAAGGACTTCGCGCCACAAACGGGAAAAGTCTCTGAGCAAGTCTGCTTTCCCCCGTGGTTCGAGCAAGATGTAAGACGTATCGAAGACTCAACCACTTCCCAACGCGAAACCACGCTTGAGGCGTAAACCCTGATTCTTCGAGGAGTATCCCGAGTGTACGTCTGTTAAAAAAGAAGAGGTGCTGTGGAGGGATATAAAATGTCCATCGGCGTTTAAGAATTCGCGCAGCAAAACTCTCTGTATCTCCTGTTGCAATCACAATGATACCATCATCTCGCAGCAGCTTTCGTAGCTTCCGAAGATTTTTTGCCGGGTCTTCAAGATGTTCAAAAACATCCAGAAGGGTAATGACATCGAACGACCCTTGTTTATATCCGACGGAATCGATTGTCGCAACGCGCACGCGCTCACCTATACCGTTCTTCTTTGCGTGCCGTATCGCGAAGTCTGATGCGTCAAATCCGTACGCGTCGTACCCAAATGTGCTGGATAGCTCAATAAAAAATCCGAACGCACAACCGACATCAAGCAGCCTCCCTGAAGGCTTAAGCATTGAAATTCTAGAAAGAATTTTTCTCATGTTTCGCACGATGAGCTTTTTGTCATCTTTGTAATCTACGTAAGCACTGCGCTTGGGATCTCCGGTAAAGTACCCCTGCGAGTAATGGCGCTTTACGAATCTCTGGTAGTCTTCTTCAAGTATCGTCTGCTCAAGACCACACGAGGAACAGCGGATGATGGTATATCCGTTCTTGTCTAAAAAGGGAACGGTAGATTTTCTACACAAGTAGCATGTCTTCATCCGAACAACTCCCGATCCCTCCGCCGCCAAAACCTTTGCGAGTTCCTGCGAGAACGAAGGATCTTTGGCAATTGCCAAAGAGCAGCAAGGTATCCTTGGAAGAGAAGGATGTCTCTTCCTACCATCGCCCGCACCAATCGTATTGGTGTCAAGAGACAGTGCGCGAGGAGTGTCAACGGATCGGAAAGGTTTTTCCAAATAAACGTAAATTGATTGCGGTATGCTATGCGCTTGACCTCTTCCGGAGTAAACTCGCGCTTAATTTTTCCTTCCTCATGGTAGTGTCCAATGATACTTTTTGGCTCAAAAACAAGTTTGTAGCCAGCTTTGAGCGCCCGATAGGAAAGATCTATGTCTTCCCAGTAAAAAGGATTAAACAGTGGATCCATGCCGCCAAGCTCATCCCATATCCATTTACGAAATGCCCCACTTCCTCCCGATACCCATGCAGTATCGGTCTTACCAACGTCTCCCCGAGAGTGTACAAACAAACCTTTTCTCCATCTCGCCTCTCCCCGCCCTCGAAGGACGACGCCGTCATGTTCGTAACTTTTTTCCAGGCATCCAACGGCAAAGACGCTCTTGTCGGAAAAATGTTTCAGAAGTGGCGCGAGAAATCCTACCTCCGGCTCAACATCTGTATTGAGAAGTATAATAATATCGCCTATTGCGTAGGCGACCCCCCGATTGACGTTGCCGGCAAAACCCTGACGATCTTTATTCGCTACGACCTTAACATTTGGAAAGTTTTTCCGCAGCCACTCAACCGAACCATCACGTGAGGCATCATCACTGACAATTACCTCTGCACCAGGAACAGTTGCGATTACCTTCGACAGGTGCTTTTTCATGAGGTACACACCATTCCAGTTCGGAATAACGACACTAACACTTGGTTTATTTGTCATACAAAAACGCGTTCGAGCGTATCACGTTACCCACGGTATCGCAAGACGATCTCGTGCTTGCCTTCCTGCACAACGAGGCCTTGAAAGATATAGTTCGCACGAATGATATCTGTCGCTTTCCCGTCTATATACGCGTTCCAATTGGAATCGTAGATATTCGAGATCAGGAGAAAACGTGTATTTTCTGCCTGAACGCCGAGGCGAATCGTGTTCGAGTTGTACTCATCGATAACCACATGTTCGCTTAGCATGAGAGGGACTGACAAAAGAGAAAGTGGCTTTTGAACAAAAGCGAGCTCCATGGGCGTAAGGTCTTTGTCAAACAAATGCTCTAAGATTTTTTGACTATCATGTTCGTAGATCACTTTTTCAACAAAATAAGCTCGCCCAACGGCACGAACATCCTCGTAGACTCTTGTTTCTCCTTCCTCAAATACTTTGCGCAAATATGGGCGCTCAATATCAACGAGACTTAAGACATAACGCACATTGAGAAGCGGGATGAGTGGAGAATCGATATTCTGAGGAGTAATAATCCGATTAAATCCATACGGAGGAGTGGTGTCCGGCCTTCCTCGTTCGGATGAAGCGATAAATTCTTCGTATGAACGGCTATAGATGGGGTCATACCCCTCAATCGATTCTAACCCGTAGTATGCCGATGCATTGGGAGGAAACAACCGATCATCTAAACTCATCACGCGAAATGGCTTAGGTTGATGTTGTAAAAATTCGATAACATTCGTCGTTGGAAAAAAGTATTTGACGTCTGTAAATGGTGTGAACTTCCAACCAAAACGGAGAAGGTCAAAAACAGAAAGAACAAGAAGCACAACGACGCAAATGTATCGAAACTTCTTGAGCGAACCAAGCAGATACACTGTGGTTCCTCCGACGAAGAGCGCGGTTGGCAAAATAAGATTTCGTTTAGCTACTTCTAAATTCTCAGGTAGTACGCTAATTCCGATGTGTGAACCAAACAAGACAATGCACCACAAGCCGCTAAAAAAGAGTGCAAGAAAAATTACCGGCCACCATACTCGCTTTTTTCCTTTCAGCCATGCATCAAGTCCAAAGGATGCAAAAATTGCCACTGAAAATGACGCAATGGAAAGGAGTCTCGTGGGTTGGAGTGAGGACAGAACCGGAATCTTGAGTATGTATGGCAGTTTGGCAACCGGTGTAGGCAAAGCGAAAAGAAGGGAAATTCCAAGAACCCACAACCAAAACCGAGGCATGCGTGCTTTGATCCTCATCGCGGCAACAGCAAACAGAAGTGGAATAACCCCGATATACCCGATGAACTCTCCATAATTCCACTCGCCCCAATAGTTTAGCGTTGTTGGATTACCAAAGAAGTCCGGAGCTACAAACTGCACGAGATGCTTCCATGGGATGAACCAGCCGGCTTTCTGCCATGTCTGCCCATCCGCAAGCCTTGAAGTCTCCGGCAAAAATGACAGCAAGGGAACCCATTGGATCGCCGTCATGAGTACCGCCCCAAGGAGCGCGATAACCAACCACTTTCTTGAAACACTGCGTAATTTTTGTGCTTGGTTCCGCAGTCTCCAGATGCCATAACCCACCGTAACCAAGACAACGTAGAGAAATATCTGGCTGTGCCCGGCAAAGAGTGACATCGCTATCGCTCCACTCAATACCAACGTCCATTTCTGTCGCTTTTTTCCTTCAATCACTCGATCGATTGCCAAGAGCACCAGGGGAAGCCATGCCATAACATGCACCATGGTCCCCCACGTCAACCAAGCAACTGAGAACCCTCCAAACGCCCACGCGAGTGCACCGAATACGCTCGCTATCGGACTGAGTCTGTGCGAACGGAGATAGAAAAACAAAAAGGCTCCAGAAAGCAAAGGCTGCAGCATAATAAGGATGGTCCAAGCAACCGGAAATGAGAAAAGAAAAAAGAGAATATTGAGAGGATAAAATGCTCCTGCCTGTATATTTGCCGCAAGCGGCGTACCAGAAAAAGTATACGGGTTCCACCATGGAAGGTTCGCATCCTTCCATTGGTCAATTGCTATTTTACGCCATGGGATCTGTTGACGCACGGGATCGGTAATGAGAAAGTTTTTAAAAGGAATGCCGCGTGGGTACGACTCGGCGTAAAGATCACGCCATGGATGATAGAGACCGACGAGCGCATCGCTTGGCACCGGCAGTCGTCCGTAGAAAAGTGTCTGCCAAAAGAATACCCCAACGACCCCAACCAATATCACAAACCACCAAATCTCTCGACGACGTGTCTTCATACGCTCAAACAATTTTCTCTAATAACGTATCAAACGTTTCAAAAAATATTGTTTCATCAAAATCTCGAGCCCGTTGTTGCGCTTCTCTTCGCAGTGAGCGTGTTCTTGGATTATCTTCTAAAGCTATTTTTGTCATGTCCAAGAACTCCTCCACGCGTTTCCAGAGGAAACCGTTTTTACCATGAGTTACAATCTCTGGTAAACCTCCACCACGAAAGACAACGGGAATACAGCCTGCTGCCATGGCCTCTACTGTCGAGATGCCAAAATGCTCCATACGCTGAGGGTCCGTTTCGTTCTGCCCCGTCGCGTGCCAATAGAGAGACGTTTTCCCGTATAACGGAGCGAGTTGATCGTTGGGTATATTAGGCAGGAACTCAATGGGCAGACTCCTCGCATTGGTCTTGAGCGCTTGGAAATATTCCTCATCAGATGGCAACAATCCGCCAACCAGGAGTAAGCGCCACCCTTTGAGAAAACCGCGCTCATAACCTTTTGCAAAAGCATCGATAAGTACGTCTAGTTTTTTTGAACGGTTGAATCTTCCGACAGAGAGAATGATTGATTCTTTCTTTTGGGGACGTATGTTTTTCACAGAAACAGGCGGGTAAATAACAATCGACTTGCGAGAAAGACGCTGGTCAAGGTGTTTCCTGGTGAAGAACGAATTGCATACAACAGCTTGATACCGAGATACTTTCAATGGGTTTGTTTCAATGCGTTCAAACGGAACTTGGAAATGGAGAATGTTCCCGTGGGCTAAACTCATGGGTATACTGCCATCGCTCAGGAAAAAAATAAGGTCATATTTTCGTGTCAAAAAGAGTTTTCTGAACAAATTCTTTCCTCTAAAAATATTTTGAGTAGTTTTTACCCTCGAAAGATCAATATTGAATCTTACTTTAGCTTCTTCTCGTATCGCATCGCTGTCCCAAAAAAGAACCACCGCGTGGTTCTTCGACCAATGAGAGGCAAGCGAGAGCGTATAGCGCTCACCTCCGCCAAATCCGTCAAGGTAAGGATTATGAAAACCGATGGTCATAGAGAATTTTCCGGACACTACCGAGCATAAACATGAAACCAACCAAGGTCGCAATGACGATTCCGATCCGAAGACTCCTCGGCTGATAGGAAAAGACTACTGTATGCTCTCCTTCTGGCACAGACACCGCGCGAAAAACATAATCTGCTCGAAGAAGTTTCGCGGGTGACCGGTCCACAAACACCTTCCATCCATCGTGATATGCATCGGAAAGGAAAAGGAGCTTGGGGACTGCTGTGTGTACGCGAATAGTAACACGTGTTGGTTCATAGCCGACAATCTCGACGACCCCTTCTCCCTCCTGTGGCTCTCTTTCTGGCTCTTCTTCAAGTACCAGCGTCTCTCGGCGGTTTGTTGCTGAGTCAAAGAGTGCTTGAAGAATATCGCTACCCGAGGAAGCACGTCTATACGCTGATGCGAGAAATGCCCGAGGATATGACTTCGTATTCTCAAACACCTCGAAATGCTCGTCTTTGTATACAGAAGTATAGTGTGGATAATTCCATACGGGATACGCCCAAATATTTCTAGCGTCGCTTATACGGTGGAGCACATATCGGACTCCCAAAAGTTGGAACGCATCCTCTGTATATTTGCCATGCTTATCTACTGCCACAACGGAACGAGCGAGTTCACCGACAGACCCGTTTGAAAGTGCAGATATAAATTCACCGTAGCGCCGTGGGTAGAGGGGGTCGTAGCCCTCAAGCAAAGGAACGCCGAAGGTCGTTGCGAGCTCATTACCGACATTGCCGAATACTCGAGACTTCCTCCCGTTTTTCTGAAGAAACTCGATGGCCGGCATCTGCGGGTATACGTACTCTCGAGGGTCAAACGGCATCCACTTGCCGGCGAAGCGAAGCATATCGAAAGCTGTTAACCCCAGTAAAAATCCTAAAGCGATTTTTCGAAGGTGGCCCTTGAAGAGCAAGCCGCTCCAAAAGAGAAATATCGCGGCCATGAGAAATGCGCTTGGCAACAGAAAATTGCGTTTCGCCACAACGAGCTTATCCACTGGAAGAATGGTAAATCCGAGCAAGGCTCCCCACGCAAAAAGAAGAAATATGACAGTGAGAAAACTCAAAAAGCGAATGTTCTTTTGGTCGCGCTTCTTCCATTCAGATAGCAGTCGATCTAAACCGAAAGAGGCAAGGACGCAAAGTGAAAAACTCGTGATGACGATGATTCGCGCCGCAGCGCTGGTTGAAAGAGCTGGAAGCTTCAACGCAAAAAGGAGGCTGGTGAGCGGCGTCGGGAGAGCCAACAACAGTGAGAGAAGTGCGGCAGCAACAAAAAAAATCTCCTGCTTCGTTTTCTTTGAGATTATAGAATAGATAGCAAAAACCAGCGGGATGACACCGATAAAGCCTGCCCATTCCGCGTAGTGGCCGAACCAATCGTTCCTCGTGACCGGATTGCCGTAAAAATCCGGAGCAAAAAGTGTTATAAGGTATTGCCAAGGAATAATTTCTCCCTTTGCGAAACTTCCACTGCGCACTGTATTCCCGTAAGCTTCATATGCGGGAAGTATCTGCGGCATGGCAAAAAGTATCCCAGCAAGCCAAAAAACTATGTACTTTTTCCACCCGAGAAAGAGTGCGTACGCCAAAGAAAGAGCGGCGACATAGATGCTTATCTGAAAATGCCCTGAAAAAAACGACAGTGCAAGACCAACACTTACCAGTAACCCCTTATTCCTGTGCATTGCCCACAAAATAAACGGCAGCCAGAGTGCGGCGTAGCCAAGCGTCCCATACGCCATCCAGACGACGATGAATCCGCAGAACATGAATGCCATACTGCCTATGGTGCTACCGACATCAGACCGGCCGAGTTCCCTAAGGAACATGTACATAAAAATCCCAGCGAGCAATGGTTGCAAAAGGACGAGAAGACTCCATGCATCTATCTCTGAGAAAACAAAAAAGAGTAGGTTAAAAGGTGAGAGCACTGCAGATTGGTAGTTAGCCAGATGTGGTGTTCCTGCAAAGCTATATGGGTTCCATAAAGGAACTTGCCCCATTTTCCATGTCTCTATAGTTAACTTCTTCCATGGATAAACTTGTGTGATGACATCCGGCATGGCATTATTTTTTACCGGCATGCCGTAGGCTGCATTCCACGGAGGAAAAAACGTCACGAGATATTTAGACGGAAACGGCACCAACCCCTTTAAAAAATAGGGAGAAGCAAAAAGGAACCACACGGCCAAAATAAATCCCACGGGCCACCAAGTATGGAGTCGTTTCATTTTGTCTTACCGTCTTAGTGTCTTACCGTCTTAGTGTCTTTGTTCTGAAGCTCCCACAACTTTGCATAGGTAATAAATATGCTAAAAGCTTGGTAGATACTCTCGATCCAACCGATAGTACCCGCGCGCCATCCTCCTTGGCGGATAAACGGATCAAAAAACGCAGTTGCCATCACGCGTAGTAATCGCCACGGGACAACTGTAGGGTGCTGCGCGTCTAGTCGGAGCTTTGCTTCAATCTTCGACCACTCGTTGGTTTTGGCGACCATCTCCTCAAGTGTCCGATGCGTCGTATGAATCAATGGGTTTTGCAAAGTCCCGACTGATCCAGTGACCGTGGCTGTCTCGTGCAGCTCTCCGTTCCACCGCGTAAGGGCATTCCTCCAAAAAAGTCGTTTCATTTTATCCTGATACGGCCATAGATGGCCGAGGTAGATATTCTTGCGCTTAATAAAGTAGCTCTGCGCAAAGGTTACTCTATCAAACAATCGCACAAGTCCTTGAATTTCATCCCGAAGCGCAGGCGTCACAATTTCGTCAGCGTCAACGTAGAGAATCCACTCTCCATGCGTCTCTTCTTTTCCCCGATTGCGTAGTTCACTAAAATTCATCTCTTTGGCAGACACAACTCTGGCTCCATGCTTTTTTGCCAGCGTTACTGTTTCATCTGTTGAACCGTTATCAATCACAACCATCTCATTGCACCACGACAACGCTCGCAGGCACTCGCCGATACGAGTCCCCTCATTCCTTGCGATCACGACACTACTGACGAGTGAATTTTTGGGGCTCATATTGATTCCCAAATTTGCCCAAGAAAAAATCAACAACTGCTTTTCGCTTCACCGGCGACCCAAACATGAAAAAGCGTGCCGCCTCTCGCAAAAGTGCAAATCTTGTTCGCATCGATGCATAACGCATCCCTACAAGAAACCGATTGCGGCTAAGGTAGTAATCGTGGAGCGGATTTCCTGCGCCTCCTGAAGAACCAGCATTGACATGCCACAATTTTGATGCCGGGAAATATATGAGCTTAAATCCTGCCCGCTTCACTCGGAGACACATGTCAAAATCTTCAAGATAGAGATAATATCGATCATCAAGACGCCCAACGCGCTCAAGCACCTCGCGGCGAATCATCATCGAACAACCTGTAATAAACGGCGTCTCCACAACTATGTCGTATTGCCCGCGATCTACCTCGTCTACCCCTCGATGTGAGGCGTACATATTGGACCAATCGATGAGTCCCCCGGCATACCAAAGCACCCGTCCCCGTTCACTTGTTGCATACCGATCTTTGTGGTATTCGTAACCAGGAGCAAAGTAAATTTTCGAGCCAACAAGGCCAACTGTCGAATCATCAAATGCATCAAGGGCAGACAACACATCCCGGTCTACCAATGTGTCGTTATTCAGAAGCCACACACAGTCAGCTCCGTCGTCAAGCGCTTTCTTGATCCCGACGTTGTTGCCGCCGGTAAACCCAAGATTTTTTCTCGTCTCGATAAGCTTGACCCACGGATGAGCCTTCCTAATAACCGTCACTGAGTCGTTTGTCGACCCATTGTCAACGACGATAACCGAAAGTTTTACCGCTGGTTTTCTTATTTTTTTTAGCGATGAGAGGCAGAGAACGGTGTCCTCTTTCCCGTTCCAATTCACAATAACTACGGCAACGTGTTTCATGATCTATACGCTTCAGGATGTGACCCGACGCAAAAACCTGTAGAGAATCTTAGAGAGAGGTGAAGACGCCTGCTTGATTTTTTCAGCCAGTAGCCAGTAGTGAATCTCTTTGCCACGTTGCATGAGCTCTCTTTCGACCTTGCCTAGCGGGATCTCCTGTTCACGAAATTTCTGCTTTTCCCAAAGCTTCGCAAAAACAATAAACGAATAAAACGACTGGAGAAGGGAAAGAACGAGGCCGTGTAAACCGTCTCTGAATCCTTCCTGGGCGAAATAAATCTTTACAAAATCAGAAATCGGAAATCTGAGGGCGTCGTACCACACTGGTACGTAGTTTGACGCGGTCAGACTTTGCACCTCGCTCTCTGTATAAATCGTTGACATCTTGTGAAGATACTGCGCGACTGATTCATAGTTATAGTGTATGTACGGCTCGATAAGCTCGCCCATCGGGCCGTCGACCGTAAGGTACTCGTGAACATGCTTACACGGAAAACTCCCACTCGCTCGTCGAAACAATCGAAGCTGTCTGTCCGGCCACCAGATTCCATGTGCAATCCACTTGCCAAAGATAATATTTTTTCGCGCGATCCAGTAGCCGACATACGCCTTTTTCTTATCCTCCCGAATCGTCAGGCGTATTTCATCGGCGAGTTCTTTCGGGATCTCTTCATCCGAGTCAAGACAGAGTATCCAATCTCCTGTTGCCTTCCCGAAGCCAAAGTTTTTGTTTTTATTGAGCATCGGATAGTTGGGCTGACGAAACACTTTTTCCGTAAATTTTTTTGCGACGGACGCGGTTTTGTCGGTCGATGACGAGTCAACAACTATAATTTCGTCCGCCCACGACGAAACCGAGGAAAGCGTCCGGGAAAGGCGCGACTCCTCGTTATATGCAGTCGTAACGACAGAAACTGTTGGTGATCTCATGTTCGAAATATCGCCACAAGACTACGCACGCGGGGCTTCTCAAGGTACCAAAGAAGCCCTCCATAGAGTATAACACCGCTTCCGCCCACAAGGAGAAGCCAGCCAATGGCATCAGGAACTCGGCCTCGAATCGCAGCATACCAGATACCCTGGAGAGATGCACAGAAAAGTGGCATCCGGACGCTCTGCCAGAAGGAAAATGGCACAACGCGCTTGACGAGCCTGACAACAATCGCGAGGCTAGAGGTTATAAGAAACAAAGACAACGCAACGCCGTTAAATCCTATGTATCGCACAAGAAGCACGGTCAATATCCACGTAATCACGGTCCACCCAACCATAAGCTGAAGAGTTGTACGAATACGACCAACAGCGTTTAGCGCATTCGTCAAAGGCGTTGAAAGGCTTGCAACCGCAGAGGCGAGGGCAAAAAGATAAAACGAGAGAAGCGCTGGCTCCCACTTTCCGTACCTGGGCAGGACCGCGACAAGCGGCTCGACGAAGAAAAGGAGGCCTACGGTGATTGGGAAAATAGAGGCAGACAACCCAAAGAGTGTCTTCTCTATGGCGGCCTCTAGATACTTCGATGATCGTTGAAGCCGCGAAAACGCGGGGAACGTCACTCGAATAACGCTATCCATGATGAGCCTGAGTGGCACTTCTGCCCATTTCTTCGCCCACCCTATGTACCCTACCTGACTAAAAGGCAAAATTTTTCCAAGGTATACCGTCAAAAGATCATCCTTGAGAAGCGCAAGGAACGAATTGAGCTGGAACGGAAATCCAAAACGAAGAAGGGTAGAAAGCGACTGGCGCGAATAGCCTACCCGTATGTTCCATGGGCGAATCCAGTAGATCACCACAAGCCCGACAACGCCGCGGACTAACACTGCGATAGTAAAACTCGCAATGCCCCATCCAAGCCAGGCGAGAAGTACCGCAACAATGTAGAACCCCAATGTCTCGGCGATCGTTGGGATGACAAGTTTTTGAAACTCCAGTCTCCGTTCAAGGAGCACTGACGGTATTGTCTTGAGAGAAGAGAGGAAAAACGAACAAACCAGCGCCCGAAACAGCCACAACCCTGCAGTATCAAGGCGATAAAACGACGCTATGCTTCTCGAAAAAACGAGAGCGAGGATGGTCATTGTGCCGACCAGCGTTTGCTGGATTGTAAACGTCGTTTTTAGATCATCGTCGCTAATATCGTCTTTCTTTTGAATGAGCGCTGCTGCCAGGCCGATGTCCGAAAAGTACCCCAAGAAGGAAATAACCGCAGAGACGACGGTAAAAATGCCGAACACGGCCGGCGAGAGAAAGATCGTAAGGAGGAATGTTGCACCAAACGCGATGAGCTGGAGAAGAAACGTCCGCGTTGTTAACGCGAGGATACCGCTCACTGACCGTTTCTTGATGACTGCGATGTCTATGTCTCTCATAGGTGTCGCCATGGTTTTTCGACGAATAGTCGCCACAACCCGCGAAGATCACCGAGTGCGGTTTTCCATACACGAACAGTCGAGCCAGGATTATCTATCCACGTGACGGGCTCCTCGAAAATGCGATACCCCAATTTTTCCGCAATAATCAAGAGCTCCGAGTCAAAAAACCATTCGTTGTCCTTTACGCGCGGCAGGAGAGTCTCCACAACGCCTCGGGTGACTGCTTTGAAGCCGCACTGAGCATCGCTTACATGAACCCAGAAGAACAGTTTGATAAGGGCAATGTAGCCCTTCGAAGTAATGCTACGCAGAAGTCCTCGTCCGTACACACGCGCCCCGCGGGCGTTGCGAGAACCAATCGCGATATCATACCCTCTCTGGAGACTCCGCACGAGAGGGGGAAAGTGTTTGAGGTCTGTGGAAAGGTCGACGTCCATGTAAGAAACAATGTCTGCGGTCGAATGGCGCCATGCATATTTCACTGCTCTTCCTCTGCCCTTTTTATCCAAATGATAGGCGACAACACCATGATAGCGTTTCGAAAGTTTCAGAGCGATTGTCCATGTCTTGTCAGTCGAGGCGTTATCGACAATCGTAATAGTCCATGTAAAGTCAGTCAGGTTCCTATCGAGAAATCGCCGGAGCGTCACGATACGTTCCTCAAGTTCTGCCTCCTCGTTATAGGCGGGAATAACAACATTAAGCGTAGGTTTTTTTCCCATACGTAGACACATACACGATCGCCGTGACGAGAGAGATGAGGTTTGCAACAGTACGAATCAGCGTATTACGGAATCGCAACTCAATAACGTGGTCGCCGGGAAGCACGGTGAGGAGCGGCAAGCCCTGTCGAATCTGCGGCACGACGCCTTGTCCATCAACGAAATAGCGCCATCCGGGAAAATACGCACGATGGATGGTAACTGTTTGCGAAGTTTTACTCGCGACGAGAAACTTGATGTAGGTCTCTGTGTCAATTTCGGTTTCCACTTTCAGTGTCGGCGTGCTCGGCAATGCTTCACGGGCGATTTCTTCGTAGCGAGAAGGCCGGAGGGTTCCATGAGGAAGATACTCATCGGAGATTTTTGATACGCGCCACCTCAGATCCTCTTCTGACTCAAACGTGTAAAGTGTTCGGGGGTACTGGTACTGAGGAATAAACAGTTTTGCGTTC
The DNA here is from genome assembly GCA_964397755.1 of uncultured Gammaproteobacteria bacterium. Lineage (GTDB taxonomy): Bacteria > Patescibacteriota > Microgenomatia > UBA10105 > UBA927 > CAYNJY01. The sequence goes on along the minus strand of CAYNJY010000002.1, from coordinate 59,820 downwards.
ACAACGAGAACAGCTGCAGCCAAAATCGTCGTCGTAATCACCCGTCGAAAACCAGCCGGTACCCCTTGAACGAGGCCTCCTCCAACAAACGAAATGCCGATGAGTGCGAAAGAAAGAAAGCGCCACGGATATTGAACATAGGCAAACTTCGGCAGGTGAAGCCAAGCCAATGCCGATTGTGGCAGAGCAAGAAAAAGTGACGCCCCGCCGATAACCGACGCCCAAAAAATGATGTGCCGTTCCTTCCTCATGAATCTCTTTCTCGCAATTGCAAGGACAAGCACAATGACAGCAAGAATCACATGAAGTTTACCAAGTTTAAACGACATACCATCAATACACCCAGGAACGGACCCTCCAAAACCCCACGGTGAATTCCATAGTTGCAATGGGCAAACAAAGTGATCGAGAAAACTTGCTGACCCTCCTATTTGTTCCTTTACGGCGGTATGTCTCATCTCTCCCAGTGCAGGGAACCAAAAAAAGGCTGAGAGCCCAAGGCCCGTTACAAGAAGAAGGACGTGTGAAGTTAGAAGCTTGGTATCGTACGTTCTTCTCACAAAACGCATGAGCCAGTACAGAATGAGTGACAGCACAAGGAGGAGGGTAGTGACGTACCCGAAAATTGTATGAGAGAGTATGACCAATGCAAGTGCGATGCCCCCAATCAATATGCCCCTCCGTCGTTCTTTTTCTCTACACGTAAGCAGAATTCCTAATGGTATCAACGGTAAAAACCCTGAAGCCCAAAACTCCCCCACTGCTCCCCGGACGTATATTTGAACCGCGTGGTATGGTGCGTACAGGTACAAAAGTCCCGAAAGTAACCCTGCTAACCTTCCAAAAACCCATGAGGCGAGGCCATACATCATCATTGCACTAGACACGATACCTATGACAAACATGGCTTTTGTTGCGACAAGTCCGCTCACTCCGAGTGCGTGGAGCGCCCCGCCAACATAATACGGCAAGGGTCCATAAAAATTAAACATTGGGTAACCATACCCATATCCTAAATCCGAAACCCACCGAACCGGAAATTGGCCATTGCGGAGTGCTCTCCCCATGACAACAACCCTCCCTACCTGCGTATCGTCATGCATCGGGAAAAAACCAGATGAAAATAAAGGCTTGATACTCCAAACGGAAAAAATAAGCAGTAACAAAACAGGCACTCTGTGTTTTTTCATACCGTTGATAGCATTCTCCCCTTAGCGGCCTTAACAAAAATCCAACTGTAGGAAAGAATACTTATTGCCGAGAGAAAGTCTGTAAAAAATCGTGTCGGCGTCTCGCGAAACTCTGCCACAACGCGGTGCTCCCCTTGGGGCACCATAATGCGCATCACTCCAAGAAGATTTTGATAGTCTATCGGAACCCGCGCTCCGTCCACGGTGACTCCCCAGCCGGGATAATAGATCGTGTTGATTTGCATTGTGCTGTCTTGTTGTGCTCTAACATCTGCCACTATGCGTCGACTAGTACTCTCCTGTATCGTGAATTTCCCATCGGCCTCTCGCCATTCAACCTTTGTGGGTGGCCTGCGCGTAGGCTTTTCTTGCACCCATCGCGGCATATACTCATCAGCAACCGTTGTTGTAGCTTCGTTGGTTGTATAGTAGCCTTCTGGGCGATGAACAAACGTAACCGCCCGGAGAATCGATACGGCAGGGATAAACCAGAGAGTCATCCACGTGATCAAAACCAATGCTCGGTGTTGGCGAGATATCCCCTCAAGCGCACGCGCGATACAATAGGAACCGCAGAGAGTAAGTGCCGCGCTAAAGCGATAGGGAAACTGAACGAGCTTAGCGAAAACCGGAAGTGACCACACGGGCAGTGAGAGCGAAGTTGAAAAGAACACGCTGAGGATACAGACAAGGAGAAAGAAACGATCTTTTTTGTCGCGTTTTCTTTGGATCAAAAGAACGAGGAGAAGCGCAAACAAAGCTCCCGGTCCCAAAAGTATCCATCGATTTCCAGAAACAAAATATTCCTGTGGGCGGGACACCGAAACGCTGTCAAATACCACAAATTGTCGCTCGACGAGCGCCGGGAACCAGAAAAAAGAGACTAACCCTAGCCCCAAGAGGACTTCCCTCCACCAATGCTCTTTCTTCCGAACCACGAGGTAACCGAGAAGCACAAGAAGCAATATGGCCGCGAGAGAATTATGACTGACAATAAGCAGTGCGACTACCAAAGGGAATAACAGTCGCTTGTTCGAATCAATACTAAACAAGCCGATTGCGGCAGGAACAAAGGCTAACACCTCGCCGACCGAACCGCGCACGTACAGGTCGTAGAGCAGATACGGAGCAAACACAAACCCTGCCGCACCGAATAAGCTCGGAAGGATTGTAAATTGTAGGCGCAGCCAGAAAAAAAGTGCGAGACTCGTCGCTATAACGGAGCCTGCGAGGATAATTTTTACGGAGTTCACAAACGAGAATCCGAGTCCGTGGATCACAGATCCTAGATAGAGAAAACCAGGATATAAGAAGTTGGAGACCGGGTAACCGTAACTATGGTTGAGTCTCCCTAAAAACCGAGTGGGCACTTGCCCGTCTCTGAGGCTTTGAAAAAACGCGCTCAAACGAATGACCATCCACTCGCCATCATCGGACAGGTAGAACCCTGGCCGAACAAGCGGCCAAAGAACTGCCGCACAAACAAGGAGAATCGCAATAACCCAGTAGCTAGTAGTATGGGTTCCCTTCATACTGAGGATGCGGGTGGAGTCTCAACCTGATAGAAACGGAGTTTTCGATCCTTTCTGTTCCCTTTTTGCTTTTCAAAAACTAGCGTGACTGGCCATGTGCCCGGGAGCTCCTGAGACTGATTCAGTACAAGAAACGTCGGTTGAAGGCGTGCAGACTCAAGAATCTCCTTTGGCATATCCTTCGGAAGCGGCCATATACCTCTCACCTCCACATTGGGATAGTCCACGACATACATCTCCACCGCGTACGGTAAGAGCCCGAAAGTCCCCTCTGTATAAACCGTCACGTTGCCTTTCTTTGAAGCGTCTATTACGAATTGATTGACTTCAGGTATGCCCCACCCCGCTGGCCAATTATCGATATACTGCCCTTTATCCGCATAGGGAATAGGGGCATGAAGAGGGTCGGTAATGATAAAGTAATCGGTAATAATACTTGGGAAAAATACAAGACCGAAAAGGACGATGCCCAAAAAAGATTTTTGGTAATTCACCCACAGCCAGAAAACTGTCGTGGCGGCCAATACGAGAAGCGGCATAACCATAAAAAAAATAAATCGAGGGTAGAGCACCCTGCCGAATGAGGCAAGCCCAAGAAAAGGAATAAGCCACCAAAGTGCCAAGAGGAGTTTCTCGCGTCTTCTTTCTCGCCATAACAAGAGCGGAATCATCGTCGCGATAAACACCGGTACGGACAAATAGTGAATGAGCCAATCAAACAACCCTTTGAGATTTCCTTCGAGAAACTGCACGGGGTGCTGCATCCACTCACCGAACGAATAAATGAACACCTGGTCTTTTTGTGCAACCATGTGAAAAAAGGGAGATAAGCGCAAAATACTATAAAGAACCTGAGACAGTAGGGCCGCAAGAATAGCAAGGAGAAACCACGTGAGAAACCGTCTGAAACGGTCTTTCCGGTGCCAGTCAAAAAGGAGAAGCGTCATCGGAAGAAGATAGAGGCTCAGGAACCCTGACGTCTTATTGAGCATCCCCGCTCCCAAAATCATACCAAGGATAAGAGCTACATCAAGACGTATACGACGAACGAGAAGAATAGCAAGATAAAAATTCCAGATGTAAAACGTCGCAACAAGGGAGTCGTAGAGAGCCATCCGGTCATACATCAAACCAAAGGGAGAAATAAGGTAAAGGCCGCTCGAGAAAAACGCTACCTTTCGGCTCTTAAACAACTCGTACGCCAAAAACCACAACCCTACCATGCTTCCTGCTCCGGCAAACACAGAGACAAGACGGCCAACATAGAGGGGATCGCCGGGAACGACACGCAAGAGCGCCATCATAAACCATGTAAACATCGGTTGTTTGCCGTCGGTGAGGGAGATGAAGCGCCAGTTGGCATCCCGCGCTCCAATCTGCGACCAGCGGATGTAGATCGCCTCGTCGGTAAAAATCGGAAGTGCAGTAAGGTTCGTGAGTCTTGAAGCAAAGTAGACAAGAATGATGAGAGTAGCCCACAGGATCATCCGCCGCCACGTCTTTTTGGCCGCTACCATATCTTCTGATTATACCCAATGGAGAGAAGTCGGAGCAAATGAAAACGAAGAGTGGAATCATGGAGCTCTTCACGGTCGATACTTCATGACCGCAACGAAGAGTGAAGCGACAATGGGAACCCAGGTAACCCACAGCTTGATCAGCGGCACCGGTGGGTCCCAGTGACCAAGATAGAGAAATGGTGTGTAGCGAAGAAGGAGGCCAAGGGAGACGCCGGTTGAGATGGTCGTTATCCACCTCTGCCGAGGCAGGAGTGCCACAAACGGCACAATCCACACCCAGTACCAGGGAAGTACCTCCCTCTGAAAAATCACAAGGGTAAAGCCGGTAAGCATGGCAACCAGCGACCACACTCGCCAGTTCATCGCCTTTTTGTATGCAAAAAGAAACACAGGGATGAGAAATATTGTTAAAAGTTTTACAGAAACTGAAAGAGAAAGGACAAACCACGATACCAGTTTTTTCTTTTCCAGAAACAGAAGTATCCCCCACATCGCAAGCGCCATCATAACGACATCGTTATGAGACGACACTAGGTTTTCGATAATAATCAGCGGATTGAGGGCAAAAATCGCCATGCCCAAAAGTTTATGTCTGGGCTCAACTTTCTCAAGAATTTTACCTATGCCCCAGATAGTTGAGACATGAAACACCGCGACCAAAAGCTTGATGCTCCACATGATCGTGAGAAAAAATCCGAAGCCCGCTAGATACGCCGGTAAGGTAAAGAGTACCCATAATGGCGTGTACGCACTGGGCAGATGCACCCAACGCATAAAGTTGACCCATGGTTCTACTCCCGCAAATTGAAGAGGAATCACGAGATACGGATTCTTGTGGTAAAAAAGCACGGTTTTGGCGGTAAACATATAGTTGAACATATCGTAGGAAAAGGCCGGATACGAGAAAACCAGGATCGCTGTCATAGTCACAATCACCTGCCAGAGATTTCGCTCACTCATCTCTCCATTTCTCACAAGGTGAATCACCCAGACATAGAGAGCAAAAAAGACCGCGAGAAACCCAGCATAGAGCCATGTCGATAACGGCCGATTGAAGTAACCGATGCTCTGAAAAAATTTTTGCACCGTTTGCCACTCACTCACCCGCGACAGCGTCAAGTTAAGATCCACTTGTGTATAGGAGTAGAGAAACAAAAGGATTGAGGCAAGAATATATAAAACCCGCAACAGCTTTAAACCCGAAGATTTACGTTTCATCTTTTATCTACTGAATCTATATATTTCCCAGTTATAGAGTTCCAACGGATTTTGAGGATATCAACCAAACCCTGCCAAGAATCTTTCAGGGGATTAACGCGTCGTGTTTCTACATAATGCCACTCCACCGCTACCTCTTTTATGTTGAAGCCGAGTTTTTTGGCTAGAAACAACGTTTCGACATCAAAACCGGCCGAGACCATCGAGCCTTTCGCTTGATGCTTCTTGGTATAAAGCATAAGTTTGGCAAAAATCGAGCGAGCCGCCTCCCGCCTGAAGGCCTTAAAACCACACTGCGTGTCAGAAATTAATGAGAGCCCCAAAAATAAGGTGCGAAGATATATAAACCCCCGCGCCATGAGCCGTCTGAGCAGTGGCGCGCCCTCACGGTGGGTATTGCGCGAACCGATTACCACCTCAAAACCCCGCCCAAACCAAGGAAGTACCCTCTCGAGCATATCTATGGGGGTCGCCTGATCTAAATCGGTAAAAAGGACAATATCCCCGGCGGCGACCGCAACGCCCGAAATCACCGTCGCGGCTTTGCCTTGGTGGGATTTGTGCACGATGCGGACATTGCGATTGGACCTTTCAAAATTATCCAAAAGAAACGGTGTGGCGTCTGTCGATCCGTCGTCAACCAGGACAACCTCCCAGAGATACGTTTGGTGCTCCAGGTAGCGCATCACCTTGTCCAGTGCTCCCAAACGAATATTTGTTTCCTCGTTATAGGCGGGTATAACGACCGTCAAATACGGACGCCTCATATCCTCTCCTTTTGGTCTGCCGCGTAGTGGACAAGCTTGAATATCTTGACAAACGGCACATCCCACTCTCCGCTAATCTGCGCCCTGCCAAACCCCGCAATCTCCCACAATGGGTGCCCAAGTGGCTTACAAGCCACAGTTTCGCAGATAATGATAAGCTGACCGGAGACCGTCTTGCGTTCCGGATCTACCGTCTCGTTTTCGATCGTCACCGGAGGATTACCCCAAATCTCAAAGAAGTACCGGTACGCGTGATCAGAATTTAAAGAAGTAATCAGAGCAAAATTGAAGGGCTTACCCTCGGTTTTGGCGAGCGCCTCGGCCGCAATCCTTTTGGCTTGGGCAAGCTGATTATTAGGAGGGTACCGAAAAGGTCTTCCCTGCCAGTTGAGGAAAACCAAGCCTATCCAAACAGCCACAGCCAACCATTTAGTCGGACCTATATGCCACAACACGGTCAAAATCAAAGCGACTGCCAAAAAAGGAACCGCAAACATAACACCCAGATAATAGTCGTAAATGCCGCGCTGATAAAATCCGAAAAGAACGACCGGCACGGCAAACCAAAGGAACAGTAGCACGAACGCTCTCTGAGACAACTGGGGGTGTCGGCCCTCAAGCAACCGAAACACTCGCGTTGGCACGAAGCGAAACATCTCTCCGATGATAAAAAGTAGACTCGTCAAAATGGCCAGCCTGGTCGCGACAATCCACGAAATCATTTGCCAAACGGGTTTAAGTTCCCATTGTTCTCGGGGAGGCAGTCTCAGCACCAACCGGCCAAAGAGTCTAAACACTACATCGGAAATGTTCTGCTGAAAAATTTTGGCACTCCAACCGGTCTCTTCCCCTTTTAGGAGAAAGCGAATGATCGACTGGGTATTAGGAAAGTTATGGCGGATTTCAAAGGCCAGAAAAGGCGCGTATCCGCATAAAAACCCCACGAGACCGACTCCTATAATTTGGGCTCTGCGGCGTCCTCCCCGACAGTTGAGCATTGCCCAGATCAATGAGATCGGAACTAAAAATAAAAAAAGGTAGTGAAGCTGCAAACCGACTCCCACGACTACGCCCGCCCAAAAAGCGCTAACCAGCCGACCGTCCTTCGACCACTTCCACAGGAAAAAAATGAGAAGGGTGGCAAAAAACGGAACAAGATTGGGATTCCAAGAGTGGCGCGAATAGGCAATCACCAGAGGAGAAAAAGCGTATAAGCTTGCGGCAATCATCCCTGTTAGAGGGGAAAATAATTCAGACCCTAGTCTCCAAACCAAATATATTGTGGCAACTCCAGACAATGCCACCATGACAGCCGGCCCGGTCGGATCCAAACGCCACAAAGCCAAGAACGGCATCATAAAATAGTAATAGATAGGTCCTAAAAAGAACCCGCCAACTGAGGCGGTGGGACCCAGAAGCGTAAACTTTTTCTCAACCAGCATTCGCTTCACCACCAAGGCGTCTCGACCCTCATCTCCCAAAAACGTCAAGTACTCGGAAATTCGAAATAGGCGCAGGTATGCACCAATACATAGAATCAGCAGCAACATAACAGCCGGAAGAGAGCGTTGTACAGATTTTTTTAGGCTATTCATTAAGGTATTATTTCTTCCAAATCACCCTCGAGTACATTGTATAGTTCCAGATAAGGCCAAAGCCAACGCCTAAGAGGTAAAATAGCCGATACGCCTGGATACCCGCTGCCATCGTACCGAGCCATACCGTGCCTGCCTGAATCACCATAGCACCAAGAGAGGCTACGTTAAACTGGAAAAATTTCCTCACTGTTCTGCCGCCGGTGATGCGCCGGTGCACAAACGTCCAGCGGTTGTTGAGAAAGAAATTACTCACTATCGCACATTCTGCGCCAATCGCCGACCCTCCTGCCGGATGCAACCCGAGCGCCACCAGTAGTTCCAGAACCGCAGTATTAATCATAAGCCCGATGGTGCCAACGACTAAAAATTTTCCAGACGGCCCACCAACCGTTTGCTCCCACCGCGAACGAAAAACATACAGGAGAACATCGCGGACATACTGGGAAGGAGCGATCTTTGAGTGACCAAAACGCCGATCGGTAAAATGAATGGGTACCTCGACAATATGTGCGCCTAGTTTGATGGACTTGTGGAGAAAGGCGATCTGAAAAACATAACCGCTATATTTCCCGAGCTCATCCTTCGATCCCAAAACAAACTGTTTATGATAGGCACGGTAGCCTCCCGTCCAATCGTGGATATGAGAAAATCCTAAGCCAAAACGCACGACAGCGTTTCCGATGACACTAAATAGCTTTCTATGCGGGGCCCAGTTTCCCGGTATCGACCCGCCTGGTATGTAGCGACTGCCGACAGCGAAATTCGCTCCCCGATCGATTCTCCGGATGAACTCCGGTAATACTGCTGGGTCGTGTGATAAATCCGCATCCATCTGAACGACGATATCTGCTCCCAGATGATCTATCGCATAGAGCATACCACGAAGCAGTGCTCGCCCAAGCCCTTGCTTTTTCCCGCTGAGAAGATAGACGTCTGTATGTGATTTCTGGTAGGAAGCAACAACTGACCCCGTTCCGTCTGGCGATGTATCATCTACAATAAGGTACGACAGCGTATGACCGGTAATTCTTGAGGCTGCCTTTTTAAGACCGTTCAGAAGGTCCTGTATGCTTTCCCGCTCGTTATAGGTGGGAACGACGACGACGACTTTCATATCGAGGAATTACACACGCTGCCGCCAGTAGTTGAGAAGGTCTTCCATTGTTTTATTGAAAGGAATCTCAAGCTTCCATCCGGTCCTTTTTACAAACTTCGTATTGTCGCCGATGAGAATCGGTACGTCTGATGGCCGCATCCTGGAAGGGTCGGTCCTAATCTCCGCTTTAACTTTACTAAAAGAAAGCAACAGTTTCAGCATGTCGCCAATGCGAATGGATGTTCCCGTACAGATGTTATACACATCACCCGGATCGCACTTCTCAACTGCCAAAAGGTATGCTCGCACCATATCCCGAACGTCGGTATAATCACGCGCCGCGTCAAGATTGCCAACGGAGATAACTGGCTCTTGTTTCCCTTTTTCGATAAGCGCTATCTGCTTTGCAAAGTTTGATTCCGCAAACGTCTCGCCACGTCGCGGCCCTGTGTGATTAAATCCCCGTGTGCGAACGATCCTCATTCTATATGATTGATAATACTGATACCCAAGATAGTCCATTGCCACCTTCGAGACTGCGTACGGCGAAAGCGGACGCAACGGATTTGTCTCCTTAATTGGCATTTCGTTTGGTTGCGCGAGTCCGTACTCTTCTGAGGAACACGCTATTTGGATCACTGGATCAATCCCAACCTGCCGAACTGCCTCAAAAATATTCGCAGATCCCACAATGTTTACCTCTAGCGTCACAGACGGAGATCCCCACGATGTGGGCACAAACGACTGAGCAGCCAAGTGAAAGATATACTGTGGCTTTATCCGTGCTATTGTCGTGTAGAGGCTGTGGGAGTCAAGAAGATCCGCATCTTCTAAATGAAGTTTAGCTTTTATTGTTTCGATATTGTCTGTTTTACTTCTCGGCCGACAGAGCCCGTACACATCAAATCCCCTTGAGAGGAGGTGCTCCGCGAGGTGACTTCCTGCAAATCCTGCGATTCCAGTGATAAATGCTCTTTTGGCAGCCATGGTGTCTCCTCTTACATTCGCCCGATACCGTAGTACAAAAAACCTAGTTGTTTGGCTCGGGCAGGATCATATATGTTTCGACCATCAAACAATACCAAACTCTTCATCCTTTTTGCAAGACGTACGAGGTCAAGCTGAAGAAACTCGTTCCACTCGGTAACGACCGCTACTGCGTCCACCCCTGCGGCTGCCTGGTAAGCATCCCTGGCATATATGACTCCTTTCGGCAATACCTGCTTTGCATTGTTCATAGCCACAGGATCATAGGCTTTAATCAGCGCCCCACGTTTGACAAGCTCGGTAATAATTCCGATCGATGGGGCTTCACGCATATCATCCGTGTTCGGCTTAAATGAGAGACCGAGCACCGCAATTTTTTGGCCCGTAACCTTCCCATGAAAGTGTCGAGTGATTTTATCAACAAAGTTAAGCACTGCTTGACGATTTATTTCATCGACAGCTTTCAGTAAGTTAAACGCGTACCCATACTCTGCTGCGATCGATATAAGTGCCTTCACATCTTTGGGGAAGCAGCTCCCGCCGTAGCCGACGCCGGGGAAAAGAAAACTCCGGCCGATACGACGGTCAAGACCCACCCCTTCGAGCACTTTCTCAACATCGGCACCGACTTTCTCAGACAGAAAAGAGACGGCGTTCGCAAAAGATATCTTGGTAGAGAGCAGAGCATTGGAAGCGTATTTGATAAGCTCCGCAGTCTCGACGTTGCACAAGACCACCTTGCCGTCGATGGATGTATGAAGCTCCAGAAGCATGGCCTCGGCCCGATCGGAGGTGGTACCGATGACCACCCGATCCGGGCGGAGCGTGTCTGCGATTGCGCTACCTTCCCGCAAAAATTCAGGGACGGACGCAATCGCAAAGGAGGACCCTTCGGGCTTCGCCTTCATTATAATTTCGACTATCTTCTTATTTGTCCCTGGAGGAACCGTGCTCTTGGTGGCAACAACTTTATAGCCGACCATGCTTTTCCCTATCTTTCCTGCCGCGTCAAACACACTCCCCAAATCTGCCTCCCCGTTGTCTTTCGAGGGCGTTCCAACGCAAATAAAAATAATACTCGACGGCGGGACTGCCTCGCCGTAATCGAGCGTAAAGAGTAACCGTCTCGCCTCGACGTTGCGTTTCACTAATTCGGCGAGTCCTGGCTCATAAAACGGGACCGTCCCTTTCTTGAGCTTTTCAATTTTTTCCTTTGTCCTCCCCACCACCCAGACGGTGTTCCCTAAATCCGCAAAGACCGCCGCCGTCACCAGTCCCACATAGCCGTGTCCAACAAAGGCAATCGTCATAGAAAAAGTATGGACGCGCTCCCGCGTCCCAGGTTTCCCCCATTATAACGGAAAGGACAACTTCAGGCCAGACTTTGGGCTATTCTCTTTTCCTGCCGTTTCACTTCGACCAGACCTTCAGAGAAGGTGCGCATCCTGAGTCCCAATTTTTCAATTTTGCCATTGGCGAGTATCGCCAACTTAGGAAATGGCGCTCGTCCCTCGATAAATTGCACAAACGTTGTCGGGCTCACTAATTCTCGCTTATAACCGAAGGTGTCGCAGATAGCCATAGCCGCCTCATACTGCGACAAACCCCCACCGCCACCCGCATGATAAACTCCAGAAGCGTTGGTTTCAACCAAAGTTTTGAGCACATAAGTCAAATCGTCAACAAAGGTAGGATTAAAGCGAGAATCAGAAGGCGCTGCAATTGGTTGGCCTGAGGCGAACCTATCCATCATTTTGTGGACAAAATCCCGCTTGCCAACTGGATTGGCGCGATAGGGGTTGGAAAGTCGCACGACCAGTCCCAACTCGCCAAGCGCTAAGACGATTTTTTCGCCTTCGTATTTCGTTGTGGCATACCAACCCTCAGGATTAGGCTCTTCTCTCTCGGTATAAAACTCCTGCGTTCCTCTAAAAACATAATCAGTCGACAGATACAACAGATGTTTGCCCAGCTGTTGGCAAATCTGGGCAATGTTTCTCGTGGCTTCAACATTGACTTTCCACGAAACCGACTCTTGAGCTTGGCTCCGCTCTTTTTCGGCGGCTGCGACATCAGTTGCGGCGGCAAAATGCCACACCCACCTGCCATCATTTTGCTTGAGGTGTTTTTCAACCGCGAGATAATCGGTGATATCAACGCCAGTCTCTAGACTAATATTGTTAAAATTAACCTCTGACGAAAGAAGCTCCACCACCCTTGAGCCGATTAGCCCAGACAAGCCCGTTCCGAGTATGTTCATCATGATGCGCCTTGGTACTGTTGACGATAATATTTTTGATACTCACCGCTTTTGACTCTCCTCCACCAAGACTGGTTGGCCCGGTACCAATCAATGGTTTTGGCAAGCCACGTATCGAAGTCATGCTGAGGCACCCACCCGAGTTCGCTTTTAATTTTCGTCCAGTCGATAGCGTAGCGGCGGTCATGACCAGGCCTATCCTTCACGTACTCTACCACCGATTCATCCGCCCCCATGAGTGAGAAAATTTTTCTGATAATCGTACTATTATTCAGGTCCTTTCTAAGTCCGCCGACACAGTAGGTTTCGCCGACCTTGCCTTTCTCAAGCACCAACTCTATTGCCCTCGAGTGATCCTCAACGTAGAGCCAGTCGCGGACATGCAAGCCGTCACCATAGACGGGAACCTTTTTGCCTTCAAGAATATTGGTGATAGTAAGGGGTATAAGCTTCTCAGGGAACTGATACGGACCGTAGTTGTTTGAACAGTTGGTTATGGTAACCGGCAAACCGTACGTATGGTAGAACGCTCGTACAAGGTGATCTGAAGCTGCTTTACTTGCTGAATATGGACTTCTGGGATCGTAAGATGTTCGTTCACTAAATTTATTCAAATCATCAAGTTCGAGCGACCCGAACACCTCGTCTGTCGAGATGTGATGAAATCGTTTGACCTTTGCTTTCAACGCCTGCTCAAGAAGAATCTGTGTCCCAATAACATTCGTCATGATAAACGGGGCCGGTTCAAGGATTGATCGATCAACGTGGGTTTCTGCCGCAAAATGTACGACGATATCAACGCCCGCCATTGCCGCCGCCACACCCTTCGCATCACAAATATCAGCCTTGGTAAACCGATACCGCGGGTTCTCGGCAACAGAAATCAAGTTTTCGAGATTCCCTGCGTACGTAAGCGCATCAAGATTCACAATGTCATCACCTGGATGATGCGCCATCCAGTAGAGGACAAAATTCGAACCGATGAAGCCGGCGCCGCCGGTCACGAGGAGTCTCATCTATAGTTTCCCTTGTTTGACGAATTCCGCTACCTGAACGTTGGCCCGGAGAAGCTCGTCATGGGATGTGCCTGCGTCCACCCACCAATCGATCACTTCGCATAGAAGTGTTCCTTCTTCGAGGTACATATTGTTCAGATCCGTCACTTCGAGTTGACCTCGTGCTGACGGTTTAAGCCGGCGGATGAACTCAAACGGCCGTCTGTCGTACACATATATACCGGTTTGCGCGATATCGGATTTTGGCGTTTCCGGCTTCTCTTCGATCGACAGGACTCTCCCTTTACTATCCATATCTATTACTCCGTATTGCCGAGCCTCGGTGTTGCGATGGACGCCAAAAACCATCGCTCCCTTGCCGCTGTTTTGTATCTGCGTTTCAAATTTGGCAAGGGAAGCTTTGAGGTCAAAGTTGAAAATGTTGTCGCCCAAAATGACCAGAATAGGTTCATTTCGCGCGAACTCTTCGGCCAGCGCCAGCGCGTCGGCAATACCGCCGGTTGGATTCTGCTGGATCGCATAGTAAAGACGTAGGTTGAAATCCTCTCCGGACTTGAGTAAATTCGCGAAATCTCCGACATGGTCACCCGCTGTCGTAAGGAGGACCTCTTTGATTCCGACTTTCTGCATTGTTTCCATTGGATAGAAAATCATCGGTTTATTGTAGACAGGAAGAAGATGCTTGTTGGTGACAAGCGTCAGAGGTCTCAGTCGGGTAGCAACCCCTCCAGCAAGAACGACTCCTTTCATATGGTACGCTTCCTAGCGTGCGATCGTTACTATCGCTACAACGGCCATTGCGCCGATAAGAATGTATTCTACCACAACGCGCGGGTGCAAATCGCCTTGGAGGCTGTGATGCATGATGCCCCAAGTGACGTACGCGGTAGCAGTGAGAACGCCGGTAATGACTTGCAGCGTACGGTCACCGGTGACAGAAAAGAATGTCGCAACACCACCCAATAGGAGAACGACAAGAATCAAAAAATGGATACGCTGGGCGTGCTTCATAGCAAAGTCCCTTGGGGAAGAAACGTAAAGAACGAAAACATTGTCCCGAGAAACATGAGGTGCGCGACGTTGTGTCCAGTGAGTCGGACTGTTCTGCGGCGATAGACGAAGACGCCGTCAATGAGAAGCGCTCCGACGACAACACCAAACAGCGCGGATACTGCATTTTTGGTCACTGACGGAATATCAATCCGAGGCGTCTTCATGACACCGAGTGACGCGGGTGCGACGCTTGAGGATAGACCAGGTGCTCTGGCAACGACCGGAACGCGGACTTCCTCACTCGTCGACGGGATCATTGTCTCCGACGGCGCGGGAGTACCAAACATTTGAACAACGAGCGTCGTTTCTTCACCGTTGAGAATTCCGTTTACTACGGCAAATCCGATTTCGCGGTATCCCGGCTTGTTGATATTATCCCGATGAGTCGGGGACGCTACCCACGCGTCGACCACCTGCTTGCTCGTTGAAAAATTTTTTGCAAGATTTTCACCGGCCAAGGTATATTGGTAGCCTTCTCCCAGCAAAAAATCCCACGGCGTTTTGTTATTCGGGCTCGTATGCGCCCAATAATCTTTGGCAAACATGTCGCTCGCTTTTTTTGCTGCTGCGGCAGACAGTGACTGGTTAAGCGAGAGTGGCGACAGCCCTGCTTCCTGTCGTTTGGCGTTTGTTGCCGCAAAGAGCTGCTCGACGCGAATATCGGTAGCATAGCCTAAGACGTCTGGGAGTGACCTATGAAGCATTCGGACGACAAAGTTAAACACGAGCAGAAGAAGGACATACGCGAAGAGCGCGTCGACGTGGAGCGCTTTGGGGCGATGGTTATTGCTTTCGTGTGGGATGAAAAAATGAGCGACGACCCGAAATGGCATACTCATTCCATCTTACTGAGGTTTTGGAAAAATTGCTAGCGAGTATCGGCCTTGTTCTCGTAATCAGGGTATACCGGCTCGCCTGGTTTCTCGTTGTTGAGCGGAACAGAGAGTAACCAGCCAAGGCAATTCGCAACGGCCGCGCCAACACGAAGGCCGGTAAATGAACCGGGGCCGGTATGAAGTTTCATTGACGAAATTGACGAGACAGAGAGGTTGTGCTTACGAAGGAGCGCACCAATGAGAGGAAGGAGCTCCTGGGAGAGGCTACCTCGCGTCTTCTTCTCTTCAATTCGCCTCCCGCCAACCGAGAGAAACACGGACACCGTGTCCTGTTCTGAGCTATCTATCTCAAGTACTGCCGTATTCATAGAGATCTATTGTCAGAAAGATCATCCGAAATATCAAGAGCTCCTTGCCGAATGATTTTCGCAGGAGCCACGGAACAGTCCACCACCGTAGAGACTTTCCCGACTGGGCACACGCCGGCAACGACCGCATCAACCAAGGCAACGAGGTTTAGGTCTATGTCCTCAAGGCGGTAGGGGGTTGGTAAACCGTGAAAGTTCGCCGATGGTCCTAGGATAGGTATCCCTACGCCCCGGATGAGCGAAAGCACTCCTTCATGGTTTGGCATCCGTAGTCCGACGGTCTCACCACCCCCGCGAATAGGGGAGTACATACGCTCTTTTTTACACGCGGCGATAATGGTGAGCGCCCCTGGCCAGTATTTCCTCATTAATCGTCGCACAATATCTGGTGGGGGAGAATAGTACGTCAGTGCCGTTTCGTGAGAAGAAATAAGTACCGGCGTTGCCTGCGTCCGGGGGCGCCTACGGATTTCAAAAAGGCGGTCCACCGAAGCTGGCCGATCTATTCTACACCCTATGCCAAACGCCGTATCGGTAGGAAAAACGACGATCCCGCCCTCCCGAAGTATATCAGCAGCTTCCCTAATGGTTTTTACTTTATCCATACTCTGTTATACGGAACGAATGGCTTCCGTTCACGTGAGTCATACATGCGATATCAACTCGCTGAGAAGGAAGAAGCTCTCCGAGTTTATCTGCCCATTCTATGGCAACGACAGCTTTCGGATCATTGAGCATTTCTTCAAGTCCTAACCCGAGTAGATCGCTGGTGGCGTTCGTTCTATAGAGATCTATATGATAAAAAATTCTTTGGTCAAACAGATAACGTCGTACAATGATGAACGTGGGGGAGAGAAGGCGAGAGGAAACTCCCAACCCCTTTGCAAGTCCTTGGATAGATGTTGTTTTCCCACTCCCGAGCTCGCCGTAAAAGCAAAAAACCATCGCGACGCGACCTTTTCTCTGTTTTACAAGACGCGCAAGATTTTTGCCAAGCGCCGAAGTCTCGGCGGCGCTTTTGGTAACCACTCGATAAGGCTCCATGAAAGACCTCCTCCGATGGCGTCAATTATAACATCGCGGAGCTTACCTTCCCGGGTGGGCACGAACGATTGATGAATTTCGTCAGTCAGCGCATACAAAGTAGTCAAAAAAAATGCGACCGCATACATATTGACTACTTTCTCAGAAAAGAGGCTGTTCTTCAAAGCTCGGTAGTAGAGAACGTACAAAAGCGCATACTCTAGCACATGGAGTGTCTTAAAGAAGAGGAAATTGACGAGCTTTTTATCCGAAACGAGGACACTTTCTTGGCTAGAGAGAATAAAGATCAAAAACATCCAGACTATAACCGGCCACCACCACCGCCAAAACTTCATTCCTCAAGTATAGCCGATCAACCCTCGTTTTGCTCAGGCTGATTTTTCTTGACAGCCTCCCACTTTTGCCAGGCCAAAAGCCCAGCCAGAAGCGCCAGCCCGGCAGCCACGAAAGAGGATGCGATCATAAACGGCTTGAGTGGAGGAGCTGCTGACGCCTCCGATGTTGGTGAGGAAGAAGGAGTGGCTAGCGCGGCAGTACCCAGAACCTGGGAAGGAGTGTTGGTTGGCGTAGGGGTCAGTTGGCGCGATGGTGTTGAGGTCGCGGCTACGGTTGGGGTCGGCGTAGGTTTGGGCGTGGCTGTCGGAGTGGGGGTCGGTGTGGGTGTTGCCGCCGGGGTCGGCGTGGGAGTTAAGGTGGGCGTCGCTGTAGGTGTTGGGGTCGAGGTAGGTGTGGGTGTTGGGGTTGGAGCGAGATCACTACATCGCGTTGACGACTTTGTCTGTGTTTGATTAGTTTGCCACGACCCTCCATCCGGTACCCGAGCAAATGACTTGTCCTCTTGGGTTGTTGTATACGTATAGGTATCCACCACTGTTCCAGCGAGGCTAAACAAGGTTGGGACGTCTCCGTTATTGTTAAGGTAGGACGACAACTCCCAAAAGCAAGTGCTTTGTGCTGACAGAAGTCCTGAAAGAGCAACTTTCGAAGATGAACCGCTATCCGAGGAGAAGTCGCTATCGTCATCAAAAAAGTAGTCGGTGAGATCCTCAATCGAACTGCCGCCATTATAAAACTCCACCCACTCGTTGGTATCAGATCCTGCCGGATTCGGAAGAAATTCATTAATCACCACCGCGGCCTCAACCGGTGACACCAATAGCCTGGCTAAGGCAAGACCAATAAATAAACACGTGATTGCTTGAAGAAAGTTCCACCAGCTTGTCCCGAGTCTCATCGAGGGGTTCCGCATAGTCCCGCGGTTACTGTACATGCAAGTAAAAACTGATAAGCCCATCACCGTGATCAATGTATTTAATCTTGATGATGCTCCCGCCGCATGTCTGGCTTGAAGAATACAACGTACCATCACGTGGCGCTCGAACAACGTTATTTGAATTGCTCAGCATATCAATGCCTGTATGAACGCCGCCACTATACGTATAGCGCCATGAGTACGGTGTTTTCCCATACCGCTGGGTCACCATAATGTCTCCTTCAAGCGGCCAGTCCCATTGCCCAGTCCCCATCTGTACTCGAAGCCCAAATTGTTGGTCAAATACGTCCCGTCCAGAAAGAAATTCCTCTGCGTTGACCCACCCACCTCCCTTGTGTACTTCAAAATGAAGATGCGCCCCAGTTGAACATCCGGGATAACCGGTGTTGCCAACCAGAGCAATCGGTTCGCCTTTCCGAATGGGTCCAATTGCAACTGCGTCAACAATGGCTCGCTCGAGCGCCTGCTTTTCTGCAAGTGCTTGGGCGAGGAGTTTCTGATAGACCGCTTCACTACTCCTGGTCTGTTCCAGAAGCGCTTGCTTATCGCGTTTCTGCTGGTTGAGTGCCGCAGTTTCTCGTTCTAGCTGTTGCTTCAGCGACTGTTGCTCTGTTTTCTTCTTCTCTCTCGTGTCTTTCCGTTCGGTATACGTGTTCTGCGTCTTTTTTAGTTGGACAAGGAGACGCGCGTCGTCTTCTTGAACTGATGAAAGGTATTTCGCGCGGGTCAGAAACTCAGAGAACCCATTGCTGAAGAAAAGAATGCCAAACTGCGGCGAAACCTGACGCTTATATGTTGCTGGAATACGACGGAGCACAAGTTCTGTCCGTTTTGTTAATTCGACGTCTAGGCGTTCTATTTCTGTAGCGAGTACTGCTATTTCTTGTGTAAGCTTTTCAAGAGTTTGTCGAATACTCGTTATACGAAGGCTCCGGAGGCGTATGTCTGCGTCAGTAAGTTGAACTTGTTTTGCAAGAGTATTCTCCTGACTCTGCAGTTCACTGATCTTTTGTTGAAGCTCCTCAACCGTCCGATCAACGTCTTCCGTAGCCAAAACCTGGATGGTGAACAGAAGCGAAATAAAAACTGCGGCGAGCAGTCGTGTGAGTCTCATGCATGGCCTTCAAAACTTGAGGTATCGAACAAGGGCAACAAGACTCCCGATACTTCCAAGAAAGAAACCGATGAATCCGAAACCGACGATAAATCCGACAGCTGACCAGACAAAAAACGAACCCACCGGATTTGTAAGCATGTGGTTTATATTAGGGACAACTCCAAGAAAGGTAAAAAGAAACGGACGCATCCAGAGCACGAGTCCAAGAATGAGGAGAGCTGCCACAACCGCACCAAAGATTCCGTAGAGCCCTCCTTCAACGACAAACGGCCCCCTGATATACCATGGTGATGCACCGACAAGCTTCAAGACATCAATTTCTTCCCTTTTGAGAGCGACCCGCATCGCAATAATCGTCATGATCGTAAGGACAGAATTGATAGCAAGGACGAACGCCAGGCTCCCACCGACGAGACGAATCGCGCGCGTCCAAACAAGAAGACTCTCCACAACATCTCTTTGGTATACGACCTCGTCAACCCCTTCCGACTCACTTACCAAGGGCTCCAGGTCTTTGAGATCAGAGGGATTCTTCGCAGAAATCTCAAGGGAGGCTGGAAGAATATCCGCTGTTACAAGCTCAAGGAGCAACGGGTCGCTTTTGTTCTGTTCACGATAAATGGAAAGCGCCTCCTCCTTGGAAACGTATTTCACGGCGGAGATCTTCTGAGTCGACTCAAGTTTCTGTTGTAGTTGCTTTGCTTCAGCGTCCCCCGCTTTATCCTGAAAAAACACTGTGATCTGCGGTTTGCTTTCAAAAAACTTGATGACTTCACCTGACGCCACACTACTAAGTAAAAACACACCGGAAAGCAAGAAGGTCAAAAACATGGTGAGAATCGCCGCAAATGCCTGATACGGCGACCTTTCCATGTGTTTCTGGGCAGTCTCTAAAAGTTTCATGTCCGTTGGGATACCTTAGGCGCACGGCCGTTATGGGTGCGCTTGCCGACGACGCGATAGTGACCTTTCTGTTCATCTCCTACAAGATGACCGTGCAAAAGCGTTAACGTCCTAGCCCTTAGGTGATTGACAATCTCTGCATTGTGGGTTGCCATAATTACTGTTGTCCCCATCGCATTCACTTCCTTGAGTATCCGCATAATCTCCCATGATGTCTGTGGATCAAGGTTGCCTGTCGGCTCATCGGCAAGGACGACTTTCGGCCCGCCGACGATAGCGCGAGCAATACCGGTGCGCTGCATCTCTCCGGCTGAAAGCTGCAACGGGAAATAGTGGCGCTTATCCGCAAGCCCGACGAGCGCGAGAACATCCATGACGTCTCGGAGGGTCTCTCGCGATGATGTACCTAAAATCTCTGGAACGACCGCAACGTTTTCGTAGACGGTCCGGTCCATGAGGAGTTTAAAATCCTGGAAGACCGTGCCGATTTTTCGGCGAAGGAGGAACAGTTCGTGCGGCGCAATGGACGCAATATCTTGGTTGTCAACAACAATGGTGCCGCTGGTAGGAACAAGATCTCGAATAAGGAGTCGCAGGAATGTCGTTTTGCCGGCACCCGAAGGCCCGATCACAAAAAGAAATTCCCCGCCGTCGATGGTAACAGAGCAATCTGTGAGGGCTGGGTGTTCCCCGGCGTAGCGCTTCGTAACATGATTAAAGACAATCATTGCTCACCTAGTTCAATTTTTCCTACGTCCATGAGCCATGCACACGTTTTCGCGGCTTCCGTTTTTCCCCACACCTTTACCTTCTTTCCTAGGTATTCATCCAAATCAAGTACCGAAGAGATAAGGCATACTGTCTGTGACGGACCACCTTCACGGATAAGTTTGTGTGTGCCCTCGTTCCCCATTCCGTCTTTCTCAATCACCCCCACAGCCCAGTCTTTGAATGTCTCTGTATCGGTGATTCCGGCGACGGTACTCGTCTTCACCATCGTCGGCTTACCGCCGAGACTGCCAGAAACAGACTTTCGTGAAAGGAGATACCCTGTGCCGATACCCAGGGCGATAAGAAGTCCGTAGACCATGAGGACAATGCGCTCCGGCGTGAAAAAAGAGGGTACAGGTATTGGCGTCTGATTCGGGCCTGTTGATACCACGTCGTCGTTCTCGTCCGTGTGGTTTTTTTCCATACTTCCCTCCATTATCGATCGTTACGAGTCTTTTTTCAAGTACGCAACCATAAAGTCTTCTATGTCTCCGTCCAAGACGCGCTGGGTGTCAGCTGTCTCGTACTGAGTGCGCAAATCCTTCACCATATGGTAGGGGTGAAGAACGTAGGAGCGAATCTGGTTGCCCCACCCCGGGGTTTTGTAGGCGCCTTTCAAACTCAGCTTTTCCTGACGAGTTTCCTCCTGCGCTATCATCCAGAGTTTTGCTCGCAGCACTTTCAGCGCGTAGTCTCTATTTTGCGCTTGATACCGCTGAGATTGGCTCGTTACGACGATGCCCGTCGGCTTGTGTCGGAGCCGGACCGCCGTTGATACTTTATTCACATTCTGACCTCCTTTGCCGCTACTTCTAAAAAAGTCCCACTCTAGGTCGTCTTCCTTAACTTCTACGAATGCTTCGTTCTCAATATCCGGCCAGACCTCGACCATAGCAAACGACGTCTGCCGAAGCTTATCTGCATTAAACGGCGACTGGCGAACAAGCCGGTGTACCCCGGCTTCTGCTTTGAGAAATCCAAACGCGTAGCGTCCGGTTACCGAGACGGTGACCGACTTAACTCCTGCTTCGTCCCCGGGCGTAAAGTCAATCTCCTCCATTTGCCAGCCTTTACGCTCGATAAAACGGCTGTACATGCGGTAGAGCACTGCCGTCCAATCCATGGCTTCCGTTCCTCCTTGACCGGCGTGTATCGCAAGAATTGCATCGCGCTGATCGTACGGTTGTGATAAATAGAGGGCGAATTCAAGCTTCTCAGTAAGACGCGAAAGCTCCTTCTCTTCACCTTCGACGAGCAAAGACTCCAGCATTTCCCCTTCTTCCAGTTCCCTTTGAAGGGTTGCCAACTTCCTCATTGTCTTCGTCGCTGATTCTCTATCGTTCCAAAATTCTGGATGGGTTGTTCGCTCCTCTACCTCGCGAATTGCCTTTCGCTTGCTCATAAGGTCGAGCGCAGAGAGGAGCTCGCGTGCTCGTCTTTTCAGCCCTTCATTCATGGAGAGTATTGTATCACGAAGACAAACTACGTTATCACACGTGCGCGAAGAGCAACTGTGTCCATTGCACGAGCGCGATACCGACTGCAAGTGAAACAAGCTGAAAAAACGACGTATGGGGCTTTCGCTTCTTAAGAAGCTCAGGAATCAGATCGCTTGCGGCAATATATATAAAATTCCCCGCGGCGTATGGCACCAGAAATCTTTCGATACCACGAAACTTACCCGCGAGCACAAATACGGTGAGCGTGCCCACTATCGCTGTAGTCGCCGAGATAAAGTTAAATAATAGCGCTTTTCGTCTCGTAAACCCCCCATGGAGGAGAATCAGAAAGTCACTCAGCTCATGCGGAATCTCGTGAGCAATCACCGCAAGCGTGGTAGTTATTCCGACAGGGAGGGACGTGAGGAATGCACCGGCAATGAGCGCGCCGTCAGTAAAGTTATGTACCCCATCGCCAATAAGCGTGAGATACGCGACTGGTTTCTCTCCCTTGCCATGATGATCCCCTTCAATGTGGTGATGCCAGGAAAGCATCTTTTCTAACGCAAAGAAACTCACAAAACCAATCAACACCCATTGGAATGCGCCATCAGGAAGAAGCTCGATGCTTTCCGGCAACAAATTAAAAAAAACACTGCCCAGAAGTACACCCGAGGAGACGGCGAGGGCGTAGGTAATAAAGCGATTGACCATACGTCGATCGAAAAAAAGGAGCACCACACCCAACAGAGAGAGCAGACTGACAACAAAAACCGAGATGAACGCGTACACAATACTCATTTTTGCTCCTGAGGTTTGCAAATAAGATTTTCAAACTGTTTTTTCTGCTCTGTCGGCAACTCCTCGTACTTTTTGGCGAGCACGGAAATCGTCTGGCTTACAACCACCTGCTGTGTCTTTTCCTGTACGCTACTAAGAACTGATACCGCAACCTGCGCTGCCGCGGACGCAACATTAATTGGCACAACTGTTGACTCGTCCTCAACGCCTAAAATCTCTGCCGCCTTTTGACCCAGCTCTGTTTTTAAAACAAGCTCATGCACTTTTCCTAGTGTCTCTGGCCTCGAACGACTCGTCAGCTTGGGCCATACCAAGCTAACCCCTGCAATAGTGAGCGTAGCACCAGCGAGCACAAAAAAATACCGAAGCAGCATATGTAGTATTATACAACACGACGTTGCTGGAAAACTTCGCTTGCTGGTGGTATAAATGGTACGGTGAGGATTTTAGGGGTAGATCCGGGCACAGCGCGCGTCGGGTGGGCAGTGATTACGGTCGATGGGCCGAAGGTGAAACTCCTTTCCTGTGGTCTCATCACAACGTCAAAAGATGCTCCTCTACCCGATCGACTCCAGGTTATTTATGCGGAACTTACAAAAATTCTCACGCGTGCTCAATCAGACTGTATGAGTGTCGAAGATCTCTACTTTTCAGCTAATGCCAAAACCGCAATCGCCGTCGGCCAGGCCCGCGGGGTCGTACTCCTTGCAGCAGCAAAGCGCAATGTTCCTGTCGCTTCGTATCCTCCACTTACCGTGAAACGAACAGTCGCCGGAAGCGGAAGCGCTGACAAGACGCAGGTACAGCGTATGGTTATGCGAACACTCCACTTAAAAACGGTGCCCAAGCCAGACGATGTAACTGACGCGATTGCCATCGCCCTTACTCACGCTTTCTCATACAAGATGAAGGCAAAACGTATATGATTGCGCTCCTTGAAGGACAGATCGTAGCGACCAAGAACCCAATTATTATTAAAGTTGGCGGCGTTGGCTATGCAGTCTATGTTCCAGAGAAATTGAGAGGTTCCCTGCGGGACGGCTCAATACTGACCGTGTATACCCACACGCATGTCAGGGAAGATGCACTCCTCTTATTTGGTTTTCAAAGTACGAGAGAGCTTTCCTTGTTTGAGCTTCTCTTAACTGTTTCCGGAATCGGACCAAAAACGTCGCTCACGGTCGTCGATCGTGGTGTGGATGCAGTTGAGCGAGCAGTTACAGCAGGCGATTCGGACTTTTTTCTATCGATTCCGCGCCTCGGAAAAAAGAACGCGCAGAAAATTATTATTGAGCTACGAAGTAAGCTCGGGGGCATTTCCGACCTTGATCTTACTGAGGATAGTACAAGCGAAACCCGAGAACTCCTTGAGGCGCTCCTCTCAATGGGTTTTGCCCGTCACGAAGCTTTAGGTGCTATAAAGAAGTTAACGTCCCAAGAAGTCACAGTGGAGCAAAAAATACGCCGCGCCCTGACGCTGCTTGCGAAGTAACCTATGACACAAGTAAAAAAACACTCTCTAGGCAGTCCCCTGCCTGATGCTACCCCGGTCGAGGAAGAAACGCTTATTCGATCACTGAGGGCCGTGAGTTGGTCTGAGTTTGCCGGACAGGAGTCTGTCAAGAAAACACTTGCGATTGCCATGAAGGCCACCCAGAAACGGAAGGAGGCGCTTGAACATATCCTCCTCTATGGCCCTCCGGGTCTTGGAAAGACAACTCTCGCCCACCTCATCGCCAAAGAGCTCGGGGTGAATATCCGCGTTACCTCAGGCCCTGCAATAGAACGGGCAGGAGACCTCGCGGCGATACTCACCAATCTTGAGCCGAAAGACGTACTCTTTATCGATGAAATTCACCGGCTCAATAAAGTCGTCGAGGAGACGCTCTACCCTGCAATGGAAGACTACGCCTTAGATATCGTCATCGGCAAAGGACCATCCGCACGAACGTTGAGGCTCGATCTGCCGCAGTTCACGATTATCGGTGCGACGACCCGGATTGGACTTTTATCGTCTCCCATGCGTGACCGATTCGGCGTCGTTACTCGACTCTCATTCTATCAACCGTCCGAAATTGAAGAAATTCTTACCCGCGCAGCGAAAAAACTGGGCGTCGCGATCGACCGAACAACCCGTGCTGAGCTGGCATGTCGCAGCCGGGGCACACCGCGCATCGCGCTCCGACTCTTGAAAAGGGTACGTGATGTTGCCCAAGTGGAAGGTGATGGACGTATTACCCAGTCTATACTTGAGAGATCGCTCTCGCTCCTTGAGGTTGACAGCAGGGGTCTCGACAGTTCTGATCGCCGACTGCTACTGACCCTCATTGATAAGTTCAATGGTGATCCTGTCGGCATTGAAACGCTCACCGCAGCGCTTTCAGAGGATATTGGTACCGTGGAGGAGGTGCTCGAGCCGTATCTTTTACAGATAGGTTTCCTCAAAAGGACCCCGCGCGGGCGCGTTGCGACCGAATCCGCCTTCAAACACCTCGGGAAAACCTATAAAGTTCCGTCCAAACAAAAAGAGCTCTTCTGACGAGCTCTCCCCTCTTCCTGTCTTCCTGTCTTATTGTCTCTATAGTCCCGCCCAATCTCCCTGGTTCTCAAACACCGCGTCGTGGAACTCCCAAAACTTCCCTTGATCACGGGCACATTCGGACGCTTCCGCCATCTTTTGCGCCCGCGGGTGGATACTGGTGAGCGGAAAGTGTTTGTAGACGAAAAGAATTTTTCCTTTGTACGCATCAAGGACCTGCTTGACCGTCGGGTAGGCCCGGGCGCAAAAGGGGCACTCAAAGTCGGAAAACTCGACAAACGTAATTGGTGCGCCGGATGCCCCCCTCGTCGATGCGTTCCCCAGATCAATCTTGACCCGTGTGACGGAAGGATCGGCTTTCCCGGCAAGCTCTTCGTCGATAAGTTTTTTAAATTCCTCAAGAGGATAGGCGCCGGCCAAGAGTCTCCCGTTGGTGAAAAATGCCGGCGTTCCACTCACTCCAACGCTATTTCCTTGGCTTGTATCGGCATCAACAACAGACTTCTTAGCGTCACTGCTCACGCACTCGAGGAACTTTTTCTCATTAACCTTGGCTTCCTTTGCCAAGGCTTTCAGAGCGTCGTCAAATGAATTGTACTTGCGCTTAACGGCTGCTGGCTGCTGTTGCTGACTGCCGGCGGTGCTTGCCACAGTCGCCCCGCGCTCCAGGTACTTCACCTTGGTAAAAAGCGACCCTAACAGAAACGAAGCGACGATAAGAAGCGTTACGAGGATTCCTTGCGTCGTAACTGGCGCAATCTTTCTCTCCCCGGTCATGATTTGTCATTGTAGCCTCTCCCAATGTTAGACGCAACAATGAGTTTTACTGATAGACGAGCTTCTCTCTCATCTAAAAATCCTTCGGTAGATATCAGAAATTTTCTTGGCTTGATTGTGCCAGGTTTGTCGGCGGGCAAACGCGGTTGCCGCCGCAGCGAGTTTCCTCACAACTTCTTCGTGGGAGAGGAGGTACGAGATCTTTTGGGCAAGGTCTGCGGCATTTTGACTCCGAAACAGAAGCCCTGTTTTTCTATCCTCAACAAGATAAGGAAGCCCCCCAACGCGCGAGGCGACGACTGCCGCGCCACAGGCCATGGCCTCAAGTACCACCAAACCAAATGTTTCATAAAGAGACGGAAGGACAACGACGTTGGCCGCACTGTAATACCAAGGGAGCTCACTGTGCGGTTTGGCTCCCAGGAAAGAGACGCAACACCCCAGGTCCTTGGCTTTGATGATTTTCTGAATCCTTTTAACCTCATCCGTTTCCCAGAACTTTCGACTGGCAGTATCCCCGCCTACCAACAACACTTTGGCTGTTCCGTGTTCGACTGACTTCCTGTTGTGGAGGAGTGCCACCGCCTCAAGAAGGGTTGAGATTCCTTTAATCGTATCAATCCGACCTACGAAAAGAATGATTTTCTTCTCTCCGAGGCGGAGTCGGCGCTTGGCTTTTTCCCTCGGTCGTGGCCGGAAAAGGATTTCGTCCACACCCGGCGGCGCTACCCAAATTTTTTTCTTCTCCCCTCCGTAGCCATATACGAGCTCCCGCTCCTCAAGCGGAGTCGAAGCGATAACACCCGTTGCCTCGCTCATCAGCCGTTTTTCAACCGCGATTCTAGCCGCTTCAACTTTTTCGCCAACGAGCTGTTTGAGTTTCCCCAGTGTATGGAAGGTGACAACGTGTGGAACACTGAGGCGTTTGGCAACCTCAAGGCCAGCCTTGGCTGAGAGGTAATAATGACTATGGATCAAGTCATAGGCGCCTTCCTCTTTCTTGGTATACCTAACGATCGAACGGGCAAACGCACCCGTGTACGGAAGCAATTTTCCCTTTGGTACACTGGCGGCAACCGGCAAGTGGATGATGCGCACCCCGCGTTCGTGCTGAATGACCTGCCGGCATCCTGGATGCGCTCTGGTAAAAATATCAACCTGCCAGCCGCGGTCGTAGAGCGCGCACGCCAGCCGGTGGACGTACACATTCAGTCCGCCTGCATCGTAAGTTCCTAACCGGGCCAATGGACACGTATGGAAGGATAGAAAGGCAAGTCGCCTCACGCTGATAATTATACACCGCTACCTTATTCAAGCGAAAAGCGTTTTCCTTTGAAGTCGTGATAGCCTTTGTTGTAATCAATATTCCAGGCAGCGCCCTCTGGCAACGGAACTTTGCCGTAACCTTGGGGGACGTCGATGACGAAACGCGCGGTGGCCGCCACCCCAGATAATCTCGGCCGGAGTTTCTGCCAGATTTTAATCGCTCGTTTTATAGGAACCGTGAAGTGCTTCGCCCAATAGACCGGATCGTTTTGGAAAACGTAGTAAGGGATGATTCCTTCGGAAGCGAGCTCGGAAAAGAGTGTATACAGCGTCTCGGCGCTGTCGTTAACGCCCTTGAGGAGCACTGACTGGCTCATGACAACCGCCCCGACTTCCCTACGGAATCTTTCAAGCACCCCTCGCGTTTGCGGCGTGAGTTCAAACGGATGGTTGATGTGGACCATGAGCCGCAGGTTCCTGACTTGTTTCGCTGCCTCGTAGTGTTCGTCACGAAAAAGGAGCGGATTATGGACCGGCACGCGTGTGCCGATGCGAATGATGCGCAACTTCCCTAACCGCTGGAGCTCTCCAAGTTTCCCCAAGACATACTGAAGTATTTTAGGATTCACGGTCATGGGATCTCCGCCAGAGAGAATAATTTCGTTAAGCCCCGGTTCATTGGTAATAAACGTGAGAGTCTCCTCAATCTGGTCCATGAGAAGATGCGGGGTATGGGCAAGTGCCGCCGCACTTCCACCTTCTTTTCCTGGAGGAATCCCAACTTCGCGGCCTCGTGTGCAGAACCGGCAGTAGGCGGCGCAGTGGCGAGTGATCGTCCAGAGCGCTCGGCCGTTATACGGAAAGTCTCCCTTTTTCTTTTTGTCTTTACTGTTGCTTCTATATTTATAGACCAGTCCCGGGGCAACCTCGTGGTAATCTTCCATGAGCGGATCTTTCATCCCCACTTTAAAGTAGCGACTCTCGAGGTTTGGTCGGGCTACAAATTGTCTGCCGATTGGTCCATCGGGTCCGCCGGTGCGCTCGATGAGGTCTGCAAGGTATGGAGGAAAAATTTCCGGCAGTCCTCCATGTGGCAACATCACCTCGGTTCCTCGGGGACGAAGTGGCGATTGTTTACTATCCGGAGAATTTTGCAACGGGGGAACGACGATCGTCATGGTGTGTGACAACAAACAATGAATTAACAGTAGTAAGAAATTTTTGAAATGTCAACAGGTCAATTTTTTTTCTTCGTAATTTTTTTCTTCGGAATAGAATACGTACGGTAGTATTGATCTCCAGCATAGTGATCCGTTCCTTGTTATCATGTTCTAGAACACGATAACAGAGCTCGCGCGGTGGTTTTGCTTTACGTTGCTGTGTGGTGAAAAATTATGTTGACTGAAGGATCGTTGGAGGAGTTGTGTTGAAATCAGTGGAGCGCCACCAAGAGGGAGTGAATACTAAAAATACTGTCGCCGGATCGTCTTTATATTTTGCCGAGTCTGGATGTTTAGCGTAGTGGAGTTCATGAACCTTAGGCAATATTGCATCCTCAACGACCTGTACCTCTCCATCCATCTGCAAGGTCACCCACTCCTCTTCGCTAAAGCCCACAACTACCGACGCTTTCCCCGGCTTTCCATCCAGAAGGGCCTGACATTTTTTACTGGTGTTCTCGGTAGAAAAATAGAGGGTCAGCGGTTCACTTCTGTGTGAATAGTGTAGCGCCGCCGCATGCGGCGAGCCGTCGGCAAGTAACGTTGTCAACGAGCATACGCGATGCTTGGCGAGAAAATCAAGAACTCTCTGATCCACACCCCACCTCCGGATGTTTATTTTACCATATAATGCACCTGGGTGGAGAAGATGATAGTGTGTGGAATTGATGAATCTGGTCGTGGGGCGCTGGCCGGACCGCTGGTGGCTCTAGCAGTAGTGCTCAACTGCCCGCCAGTCAAGGTGGCTCGCCTTGCTCGCTTAAAAATTCGTGACGGCAAACTCCTCTCTCCCGCCCATCGCCGGCGAATCTATCAGGCACTCAGAAAACTCAAGGCTACAATCAACATCGAAGTTGTTTCTTCAAGGAAGATCAACAACCGCGGCATCCAAAGAGCCAACCGCGAAGCGATTCGAGCCCTCATCAAACGGGTTGAGGCAAATACCTACATAGTTGACGGCCGGCTCAGGCTCGGACGTATTCAAGGAAAGACTCATAGAGTAAGGACCCTTGTTGACGCCGATGCCACAGTTCCCGAGGTAATTCTTGCCGGCATTGTCGCTAAAGTCGAACGCGACCGCCTCATGCGTGAGCTCCACCGCGAATTTCCTGAGTATAAATGGCAACGAAACGCCGGCTACGGCACCCCTGCCCACCTTAAGGCAATTCACCGCTACGGTACCTGCCGCTACCATCGTAATATCTTTGTGACCACAGCGCTGCGACATCACGTATGGCGTAAGTCAGACGTCGCGGGGGATGTTGAATACCTCAAAGACGCGCGTCTGGCTAGGACGAAGAAAACGGATTGATCACGGCAATTCCACGAAACCCGGCATAATCACCCACATTATCGGTAGCAATCGACGTCACTCCATTGGTAAGCATTGTTGCTGCAAGGTACGCATCGAAAACGCGATCTCCTGACAAACGGTGCTGTTTGATGAGGTCGCACGCGAGATAATATGTGGCTCTCACCGGCGTAATAAGGGTAGCCACCGTCGCAATTCGGCTTGCTGCATCAAGTGCTGCGCGGGAAGTCATAGGGTGAGTAAACTTTCGGTGTGTGAGCACCCACACGGTCTCCAAAATATTTTGCTGTGCCAGGGCAAGTTCTTTCTGGTGGTCTGCCAGATATGCTTTGGCTCGCTTGTGTTTTGGAGAATCCCGATTGATGGCGTAAACGAGAATATTTGAATCTATAAGAATCATGGCTACCGGTAGTAATCCGCGCGGGTCAAGCGGTCAAGCGGTGCGCCGAGCCGGTGGGTGCGAAAACGAATTTTCGTCGCTTCCTTGCGGGCTTTCTGTGCAAGATAGCGCTCCAGTGCGTCATTGAAAATATCCTGTAGCGTTTTCTCCTGCTCGAGAGCGAGACGCTCCGCTTCTTTCTTAAGCGCCTCATTTAAGCGGAGAGTGGTTCGAATAAGCTGCATGGTAAGACATCATTAGCATATATATGCTAATATGTCAAATGGTTCCGGTAGGGATACTGGTGCAGCGATTTCAGGAGGACTGCGCTTGCTTTTTCTTTTATCCATACTTTGGATAACAACAATGTTTATACTTTTTTGAAGTGCCATCTGGTTTTTTCGCTCCGCACGGACAGGGATCGTTGCGACCGAGTTTTTTTAAGAGGTTGGGGGTGAGGGTTTGGGGATTGGGTAAAGGTTGGACGTGTGTGATCCGACGAATGACGCTTGGTTGCGGATTGCCTCCTGCTGGAACCGTAGATGGTACAACTTGGGGAAGAGTTGGGGCTTGGGGCTTGCCCGCCGAAGCCATCGCGGAGGTGGGGGCCGTCTGGACCTGTACCTTATAAATCCGGTAGACGATTTCCTTATCGATAGTTGCAATGAGACGCTCGAACATGGTGAAGGCTTCGTTTTTGTACTCAACGAGAGGATCCCGCTGGCCATAACCTCTAAGTCCAATACCCTCACGCAAATCATCTATGGCATCCAAATGATCCATCCAGAGATTATCTATGACCTGCAAACTCACCCAGCGCTCGATTTGCCGCGTAATCTCACTTGACACCTGTTTCTCTCGCTGTTCGTACATGTCGGCGCTAATCTTTGCTAAAAAGTCAGCAATGTCGGAAACTGTGTGTGCCTGCTGCAACTGTTTCTGAAGCTGCTCTTGAGACGATGGATCAAACGGAATAATAGAGGCAAATTCTCCGACAATTTTTTCTCTCTCTATCGCATTCTCAGCTCCTGCATAAACGGATACAATGTTTGCAATTTCAGTTTGGATTTTGTTCAATATTGCCTCTTTTTGGCTTTCTCCTTCCAAAATTTTCCTTCGGCGTTTGTACACGATCTCACGCTGCTTATTGAGCACATCGTCGTACTCAACGAGGTGCTTACGGCTGTCAAAGTGAAATCCTTCGACTTTCACCTGCGCTTGCTCAATGGACTTGGAAACCATCTGGTGCTCAAGCGGCACATCCTCCGGAAGCTTGAAGATGGTCATGAGGCGAGCTACCTGATCTCCGCCAAAGAGCCGCATAATGTCGTCATCGAGCGCGACAAAGAATCTGCTCGACCCGGGGTCGCCTTGTCTGCCAGACCGGCCGCGAAGTTGATTGTCTATCCGCCGCGACTCATGCCGCTCGGTGCCGATGACGTGAAGGCCGCCTACGGCAACAATCTCATCGTGTCGTTTCTGCCAATCTTTCGTCTCCCGCTCCCATTCCTGCTCACTTTCTACCTCCCACTTCTCCTTTTGGGAACCGCCGAGGATAATGTCCACGCCGCGTCCAGCCATATTGGTTGCCACAGTAATCGCTCCTTTTTTACCAGCCTCTGCGATAATCATTGCCTCCTTGAGGTGGTTCTTCGCGTTGAGTAGCTGATGAGGAATTCCTTTGCGTTTGAGAAAGTCGCTCAGGAGTTCGTTCTTTTCAATCGACGTCGTTCCGACCAGCACCGGCTGACCGCGCTTGTAGTGCTCAGTAATGTCGCCGACGACCGCCGTGTACTTGGCGCGCGTCGTTTTGTAGACGCTATCGGAAAAATCCTGACGAACCATCAGCCGGTGCGTGGGGATGACGACCACATCGAGTCCGTAGATTTTCCGAAACTCTTCTGCCTCGGTTGCCGCGGTTCCGGTCATACCGGAAAGCCTCTCGTACATACGAAAGTAGTTTTGGAGTGAAACCGTCGCAAGCGTCCGGCTTTCCTGCTGGATCGTTACCCCCTCTTTGGCTTCAATCGCCTGATGAATTCCTTCGCTAAACCTTCGGCCGTGAAGAAGTCTGCCGGTAAACTCATCAACGATAACAACCTGACCATCTTTTACAATGTAATCTTTTTCCTTGCGAAAAAGCGTACTCGCTTTGAGCGCTGCTTCTATGTGGTGCACGGTCTCAAAGTCGCTCTCATAGATGTTCCCCAATCCCATCATTTTTTCCACTTTCACGATCCCGTGATCAGTCAGGTGGGCTGTACGAAGCTTCTCGTCAATGACAAAGTCCACCTGCGGCGTTAGCTTCCCAACCAGTTTCGCGTACTCGTAGTACTTGTGGGTGGCTTCCTCTGCCGGCGCGGAAATGATGTGCGGGGTACGAGCTTCATCAATCAAAATCGAATCCACTTCGTCGATAATCGCAAAGTGGTAGTCTCGCTGCACGAGCTGGCTCATGTCTGTTGCCATGTTGTCGCGCAAGTAGTCAAACCCGAATTCACTGTTTATCCCGTAGGTGACATCCGCTTGATACGCCTCTTTGCGACTAATCGGACGCAAATGTCTCAGTCTCCAGTCTACGGAGCTTTTGTCCTCGAATGTCGGATCGTACAGGAATGATTGATCACTAATGATTGCGGAAACTGACAACCCCAGAAGGTAAAACACTGACCCCATCCATCCGGCATCCCGTCGGGCAAGGTAGTCGTTGACGGTGACGAGGTGAACTCCCCGACCGGTGAGCGCGTTGAGATATAACGCGGGGGTAGCGGACAAGGTCTTTCCCTCTCCTGTTTTCTGCTCTGCCACTTTCCCTTGGTGGAGCGCGATAGCCGCGATCAATTGTACGTCATAGTGGCGTTCTCCGATCGTATGGCGAGCCGCTTCTCGGACAAGTGCGTACGCCTCGGGAAGAACGTCATCAAGGGCATCACCGCTTGTCAACCGCTCTTTCAGCTGTACAGTTTTCTTTGCAAAGTCAGCGTCCTTGAGCTTTTTCGTTTCATTCTCGAGGCTGTTAATCTTCTCGACAACTGCGCGTAGACTTCGGAGCTCCTTTTCGTTCGTGTCAAGGAGCTTCGAAAGAAACTTAAACATGATGAAACAATTTTATCACAAAGAAGGAGACTATCGAACGAAGAACGCGCGGTTATTGTTCCATTTCGTATCACGCACATCTGAAAATATCGTGCGGAGCGTTTTATCAAGTACGTCTGAGCGCATCAGGTACTCTTTCTCTCGTAAGTAATTAAGTATGACAATGCCCTCATCTCTCCGCATACCGGCAAGGCGTTGAAGGAACGGGCTTTTTGCAACAAAATCTGGGACTGTACTGCCGACAAAAATATCGACAACGATGATGTCATAGCGCTTCTTCGAAGTACTCTTTGCGACAAAACGCTTCGCATCCTCAACAACGACAGCGAGATTTGGAACCTTTCTCAACCCAAAGTATGTGTCTGCAATTTCAACCATTGTTGGATCTATATCGACTGCCTCGATATCAGCGGATGGATACTTTTTCGATACTAGATGGATGACTGTGCCACCGCCAATACCAAGAATAAGGATGTTCTTCACGCCTGACGTATCTGGAAGAGGTGCTCGTGCAAACGCATGGATCCAGAGCTTTTTAATATACAGCCCTGACTGCGGCGAGCCGTTGACAAGGACTTTGTATCGACCATGTTCCTCTACCACTCGAATATCTTTGTTGTAGGCAGATGTGAAGCGAGCAATGGTTTGGGGATAAATATAGGAAAGCCAACGCATGAGTTACATAAGGCCTTGAAAAATTATCGACGAATTTCTTTCTTTCCTAAGAAGAATTGGAGCACCTTCGGAATTTTAATAGATCCGTCTTTCTGCTGATAGTTTTCAAAGATGGCGATAAGAATCCGCGGCGAAGCAATCGCGGTGTTATTGAGCGTGTGGCAGAACATAACCGTTCCGTCTTTGGCTTTGTACCGGATCTTAAGTCTACGAGCTTGGAAATCCCCCATGAATGAGTTCGACATCGTCTCCCCATATGCCCCCAGGGCGCCGTCTGGTGCCCGGCGTTTAGGCATCCACGTTTCTACGTCATACTTCTTCACCTGCGGCTCGCCCATCTCGCCCGTGCACATGAGCATCACCCGGTACGGCAGTTCGAGGTCTTGCAAAATTTCTTCTGCATTAGCTAATAACTCCTCATGAAGAGTAAGAGAGTTGTTCACATCGTTGGTTGAGACAATTACTTGTTCAATCTTGTTGAATTGGTGTAGTCGATAAACCCCTTTGGTATCCTTACCGTAGCTTCCGGCCTCGCGACGGAAACAGGGGGAGAAGGCCACAAGCTTTTTGGGCAAGTCTTTTTCGGCAAGGACTTCGTCCGCGAAGTATGCGGTTACGGGAACCTCTGCAGTCCCGGCCAAGTACATATCGTCTTTCTCAACCCTATAGACCTCTTCCCGACCCCACGGAAATTGACCGTTGCCAAAGAGTGTAAACTCGCGAACCAACGATGGAGCGATAAGCGGCATATACCCTTTCCCCACAAGCTTGTGAAGGGTATACCACATGAGAGCTAGCTCCATCTGGGCGGCCTCGTTTTTGAGGAAGTATGCCCGCGCACCACCCACTTTGGCGCCGCGTTCAAAGTCGATAAGGTCCAGTGATTTTGCAAGTTCTATGTGGTCGCGGACGGGAAAATCAACTTTTGGCACCTTGCCCCATTTTTTCACTTCCACATTTCCCGATGCATCGTTCCCAACCGGCACGCTTTTGTCCGGTACGTTGGGAACCGTCAGCATTAACAGTCCAAACTTCTCCTCAACCCCCCGCAATTCTTCTTCTAATGCCTTCAATTCCTTCTTGATCTCTTTTCCCCTAGTATTGGATATTGGAGATTGTGTATTGGAGATTGCATTCCTCTCCGCTCTCAGCCCCTCCACCTTCCCAATGAGCTCCCTTCTCTGATCATCCAGAGAAAGCAGCCCATTCCAGTCCATATCTCGACCCTTGTCTTTGGCCGCCTGCTTGCACAATTCCAAATGTTCTCGTATGAATGTACTATCCAACATACGTTTAGAATACGTCTAAAGCGCGTGCTTTGCAAGGCGCTGGTCGCACTCCTCTACATGCCTAGTGTCGTTCAGAGTTCTAATAGTGGGTTTACCACCTGTAACGGCAACTGTGGTGATCGCGGTCGGATACACATGGAATTGCCAGATGTTATCAAGCGGTAACCCCAAAACTTGGGCAACAATGATCCGCAAAATGTTGTCATGAGTAACCACTAGCTGGGTGCCAGGATAGCGCAATGCACATTTCCACCACTCAAGCACTCGTGCGCGCGTCTCTCTAAACGCCTCACCGCCGGGAAAATGAACCGTCGATGGTAACCGTAGCCATTGCCGATATAACCTCGGCCAGCGGGCCGCTACCGAAGTTTTCCGCAATCCCTCCCACGCTCCGTGGTTTGTTTCGCTGATCCGACTATCTACCACAAGTGGAATATTCTTCCCTCTTGCTACGACTGCCGCAGTCAACCGCGTACGCCAAAGCGGCGAGGTCACGACCTGATCAAGGTGAAGGCCATGAAAGCGACGGCCAAGCGATTGCGCTTGTTGCAAACCAAGCTTTGATAAACCAGTATCGTACGTCTGCCCTTGATACATACCTTGCGTGTTGGCGACTGACTCCGCGTGTCTGGCAAGATACATTTTTCCCACAAAAAAACACCTCCTTTTTATGAAAAGACGAGGTGTTCTCGTGGTGCCACTTTTCTTTGCTACGCAGTCACCTGCTTAACCTCATGAGTTACTCCGCGTCAATAGCGACATAACTCTTTTTCTATAACGGGAAATCCCGTCTTTCCTTATATACTCCTGTTGTAGTACTTCCGGAAAGCTGCGTGCCTTCAAGCAGTTCATCCTGAGCTTGTCGAAGGACTCTACCGAGGGAAAGTTCGGTATGTAAACGCTTTTATACGTTGTTAATAAACGTATTATACGTATGCATCATTCTGATGTCAAATACTTTCGCAGTATAGGTTTTAATGCATCAAGTGCCCGTTTGCGGTGATTATACTTCTCTGTTTCTTCGTCAGTTAACAAATCGTGATTGTAGAACTTTCCTATATCGGGAAGATACAAAATGGACCGATACGGAAAACCGGGAACGCGCTCGTTAGAAGGCTTGAGAGGGATCACACCTCGCGCCGCATCGGTCACAGTATGGATCGATCCATCAGGTAGTATGAGTGCAAGCACCAACCGCAATTGGGCACCTCGTTTCGCTCGGGGTAAACCCTTCATTTTCTGAAATGTGTACCGTATAAGCTCCTCATCCTCGTCTTCGCGATCGCCGTGAATCCAGCGATGCGATTTGACTCCCGGCTCACCGCCAAGGGCATCAACCTCAAATCCACCATCATCAGCCAGCGTAGGGAGACCCGATTTTTCAGCATAGAATTTTGCCTTAAGGACAGCGTTCTCCTCAAACGTCTTTCCTATCTCCTTGACTCTTTCAGTAATGCCTACATCCTTAAGGCTAACGAGCTCCAGGGCCAGATCAGACAAAAATCTTTTAATCTCTGCTAATTTCCCGGGATTTGTTGTTGCAATAAGAAGTTTGTGCATTTATGTTTCGATGTTCTAGAACATGATATCATGAAATTACAGACCGAGTCCTTCGTGGATGCTCTGCATAGCTGCCAGCGTGAGCTCTGTAAACTCAGACAGTGGTATGGCTAATTTCTCTTGACACAACTCGACCTGTTCCCGTTTCACACCCGCAGCAAAGGACTTCTGTGGCCATTTCTTGCGAATAGACTCAACAGTCAACGAGGCAAGTTTCCGGTCAGGCCGCACTAGGGCACAAGCGATGATGAAGCCCGAAAGGTCATCGCAGCAGTAAAGCGACCACTCCATCTTCGTTTGCGGCTGTGGCAAATCGTCTCGCCATCCCCAGGCGTGGGCTCGGATGGCTTGAATTATTCGTGGATCAGCTTGGCGCTTCTCTAGTTCTTCAAAAACCCTTGAAGGATGCTTCTTGGGATCAATATCCTTAAACATCTCGTAATCCGCATCATGAAGAAGCCCAGCCATCCCCCATACTTCCTCATCTTCCTCGAAGTGCCGAGCGAGCACCCGCATGATCGCCTCAACCGCGAGCATATGTTTGACGAGGTTTGGGTTCTTCGTCCACGAGGTAACCAGTTGATACGCTTCTTGTCTATCCATAACTTGTCTACATTCGCCTGCCTACCGGCAGGCAGGTAGGTATATTGGTATCGCGGTTATTTCTCAGGTCGAAGCGTAGAAAACAGGATGACGTCTTTAATGGAGCGTTGATTGGTCAAGATAGCGACTAGCCTATCTATCCCCAGTCCCCATCCGGCAGTCGGCGGCATACCGTATTCAAGCGCCCGGATATAGTCTTTATCAAAGGCCTCATGCTCCCTTTGCCCCTTTTTCCCAAGTTTCTCGGACGCCCGCCAGCGGTCAGCCTGATCTTGCGGATCGTTAAGTTCGTTGTACGCATTAATCAGTTCCTCGCCGGCAACCAAAAGCTGAAAGGATGCAGTTTTCCGCGGATCAGTCGACAATCGTTTAGCCAGCGAGACAAAGGCTGTCGGCCGCTCGGTAAGAAAAAGTGGGCCTGCAAGGTGTGCTCGCGTCGTTTGTTTATACAGCGCATCAAGGAGCGCCCCGTAACCAACGGTTCTCTTCTCATCAAAAGCGATCCCCTCCTCTTTGACGAATTTTTTTAGTTTTTCTGCGGTATCGGCCTCATCAATATCTATACCCGTGTGCTTCAGGAGCGCTTGCCTATAGGTTACCCGCGGCCAGGGCGGGGTAAAATCAAGCTGCTTTCCTTGATATTCCAGGACCAGAGAGCCATGCACTGCCGTAAGGAGCGCCGCAAACATACCCTCGGTAAACTCCATGAGCTTCTCGTAATCGGCATACGCCCAGTAAAACTCAAGCATCGTAAACTCCGGGTTGTGATTCCGATCGACGCCTTCGTTGCGAAAGTCTTTGCCGATTTCGTACACTTTTTCAAATCCTCCAATGATCAATCGTTTTAAGTACAACTCATCGGAAATGCGCAGGTAAAAATCGATGTCCAAAGCATTATGGTGGGTGGTGAATGGCTTAGCCGCGGCTCCGCCGTAAATAGACTGTAAAACCGGTGTCTCCACCTCCATGAACCCTTCTTTGTAAAGATACTCTTGTAAAAACCGAATCACGTTGGCTCGCTTGACGAAAATCTCCCGCACGTCAGGGTTCATCAGGAGATCCACGTAGCGTTGCCGGTAGCGCTCTTCGACATCTTTGAAACCTGACCACTGGTCAGGCAGGGGGCGAAGGGCCTTTGTGATAATCTGGAAGTTTTTCGCAAAAACCGACACCTCGCCGGCTTGCGTTTTGCCGACCTCCCCTTGGACGTCCAGAAAGTCACCGATGTCGATGAACTCAAGGAAGCTATATATCTTTTGATCAAGGCTGTCGGCCTTAAAAACCAACTGGATTTTCCCTGTCTCATCCGTCAAATCCGTAAACACGATCTTCCCGTGCCCGCGGAGCCCCACCACCCGACCGGCCACGGAAACCTCTCCCCTACTGCTACGCGCCTCTTTGATGGTTTGCTTGCGTAAAGCTTTACCTGGATACGGATCAACTCCACGTTTTTTAAGGGCTTCCAGTTTTTCCAAACGTGTTTTTTTCAACTCATCGATGGTTACCATATAGTCCCATTATAACTAAACTAACCCTCTTTAGGTATTTAGAATGTAAGTATTTCACCTTTACCCATAATTCTCCACTCATAAGCGCCGATTGGCTCTGAACAAATCAGGGTGAACTTCTCATCTGCATAGTAACGAAGACTGAAATAGTCAGGATTGTTCTCATAATCACAAAGCGCATACAGCGTATCCCCCAGGACGAGACCTATATTCATCCCTTCAGTCTTTTTTGTATGTCTTCGCAGTAAATCCCGCACGTAGGACAAAGATTCGTCCGGCCTATTTCTGCTTGCGGCATTGACGATTAAGGAGAATATTTTTTGGGCGCCGATATTCCCCGGCACGTTTATCGACAATGCGACCCCTCGCATCATGCCGTTAAATACATACGCGAGCTCGTTATGAATATAGGGTTGGTTATACGCAAGAACTCCCTTATGCTGTGGAAAGCCTGCGCTTCTGGCGTGAGCTACAAAAATATGTGATTGTCCGATAGAGGAAAAACGATCCTCTTCCTCCCATATCGGCGCGAGAGATTTCATAAGCTGCCAATGATCACCTTCTTTCCACGCCACACCCCACCCGTCGCCCTGCCAATCTCCATCCGGCGCGTGACTTTTCTGACACATCCCGGCGAATGCCTGGAGCAATGTCCCTGGGTACAGCCTTTTTTTGGATCGAACGAGGAGAAACCTACACATAGTGGCGTTATTACAACTGTTGAAATATGTTTTTGAGTGCTGCCGTAACCGTATCTATATCTTGTTTAGTGACGATATACGGCGGAAGGAAGCGAACGATATGCGACCCGGCGGGAATGGCAATAATGCGACGATCCTGGAGCGCTTTTAAAACTGGCGTGACATTCTCACGCAGTTCTATTCCGAGCATCAGACCAACGCCGCGTACGTCAACAATGCTCGGATGAGTCAGGGTCTTCAGTTGCCGGAGAAAATATGCACCCATATCGCCAACGTGCTTGAGTAACGCACCATCTTCAAACTCTTTAAGCACGGCGACGATGCCTGCACACGCTAAGGGATTACCACCGAACGTGGAGGTATGCACGTGAACAGGAATACGTTCTGCCACAGATTCGCTCACCAATGTTACTCCTACAGGGACCCCTCCTGCTATACCCTTGCCGAGGCACATGATGTCCGGCGCCAGCCCATACAGCTGGCTTGCCAAAAACGTGCCGGTTCTCCCTGTGCCGCATTGTATCTCATCAACAATCAATAGGATGTTTCTTTCGCTACACAATGCCTGAAGATATTCCAGGTACCCTGCCGGCGCGGCGTAGAGGCCTCCTTCTCCCTGTACTGGTTCTAAAATGATCGCGGCGATCTCTCCCTTTACAGCTTCTTCCAGGCTTTTTTTGTCACCAAGCTGGACATGAGTAAAGTGCCACAAGAGAGGCTCAAATGCCTGACGATATTTTTCACCTGATGTGGCGGAAAGGGAACCGAGCGTTTTGCCGTGATAGCTATTTCGGAAAGCAACAAAGCGTGAGGTACCGGTGAAAAGTTTAGTAAACTTCAGCGCCGCTTCCATGGCCTCAGACCCGGAATTAGAAAAAAACACCTTGGAAATCTTTCCGCCGCAACGCTCGACCAAGCGTCTGGCTGCCTCTTGCCGTACATCGTTTCCAAACGAACCGTGCAGGCTCACGAGCCGATGCAACTGGTCAGAGAGGGCCCGAGTAATTCTCGGGTGGTTATACCCGAATATACTCACGCCGTAGTTGCTGC
Source organism: uncultured Gammaproteobacteria bacterium (assembly GCA_964397755.1). Lineage (GTDB taxonomy): Bacteria > Patescibacteriota > Microgenomatia > UBA10105 > UBA927 > CAYNJY01. The sequence goes on along the minus strand of CAYNJY010000002.1, from coordinate 19,056 downwards.
CGAAATCCAAGTACTTGGTGCCTCTCTTTTCCGTAAGATACATGCCCTCGCCACCGGCAAACGCGACACCCCGATCCGGGTAAGAGGCAACAAAATAATTTTTTGGCGATGAAGCACTCATAATTTATTGGATAACCGTTCCGGCACCGGACAAAGCACTCGCGATCGGATGCGCGATCCTGCCGTCGCCCAAATACACGTCGGTCACCCCGAACAAAAATGCTTCTTTGATACCGAGGAGCTTTTTGCGCATCCTTCCCTCTACCTTATGGATATACATATCGATCTCATCTTTCCTGATATGTGCAACTTTCGTCGATTCGTCGCTCCTGTCGCGCAGTAATCCCGGCGCCTCAAACAACATGACGATCTTCTTGACCGCTAAATCCCGGGCCATAACGGCAACCGCCCGATCGTTGTCTACGTTGATAAGCTCCCCTTCCCGCGTGATCGCCGGTATCGTGAGCACCGGTGTATATTTGTGATCGACAAGAAGCATGATAAGACTCCTATTCACTGACTCGACGTTACCGGTCAGAGAATCACGGATAACTTTCACCTTTCCGTTTTCCTGGGATAAAATGGCGTGCTTCCTCTTCCCCATCCAAACCCCGCCGTCTGCTCCGCAGAGGCCAACCGCATTGATCTTGTGTCTCCTTAAGACAGAAACGATCGTCTTGTTTACCAATCCGGCATACGTCATGGTCAAAACATCCATGGCTTCCTTATCCGTGTATCGACTGGTGTGTCCGGAAGGAGACATGATAACTGTTTCTTTAACCCCGAGTTTTTCTGCTATCTCTGAGGCATATGCGTTGGCTCCATGCACGATGATCACATCCTCTTGCAAGGCGTTGACATCTTCCGCTATATATTCCCAGTTCATAGCTTTACCCCCACCGACTTTTAGAATAATCATAGCTTCACACCGGATGTATGCCGGGGAACGACAGTCCGGCCCGTTCGTCAAAACCGAGCATGATATTCATCGCTTGGACACCCTGACCGGCGGTTCCTTTCCCAAGGTTGTCTATGGCGCCTATGGCCACCAGCCGGTTCTCCCGCTTGCTCAAGGCAAATCCTATATCGCAGTAATTTGTACCGATAAGGAGCTTTGGCTCAGGGTAACGGTAGATTCCCTCCCGTTCTTTCACGATTCGTATAAATGGCTCGTTCTGATATTCCGTTCTGTACGCTGTCCATACATCTTTCTCGGTGACATCGCCCTTGGGCACTACATGGATAGTGACGAGAAGCCCCCGCACCATTTCTATGGTCGTCGCCGAAACAGACACACGGATATGATCATCATAAACGGACAATTCCTGTTCTATCTCGGCGCTATGGCGGTGGTCCGTGGGTTTGTATGACCGGACGACTCCGTGGCGTTCCGGGTGGTGTGATGCAAGGCTCGGCGTATTTCCGCCCTGGGAACTGCTCATTTTTGCGTCGACGATGATCCGATCAACCTCGATAAGCCGATGTTTCACCAACGGATAGAGTGTCAGAATAGAAACCGTTGCCTCACAACCGGCGCAGGCGGCGTATGTAGCCTTTTTCAGTTCCTTTCTACGAAGTTCTGCGATGCCATAGATAAATCGCGGCAGGAGTTCTGGCAGCAGATGCGCGGTGCGATACCAATGGGCGAACGTGCTTGGATTTTTCAATCGAAAATCTGCTCCCAAATCTACAATATACTCGGCCTTTTGCACAAATTCCTTCATGTAACTCATGGAAACGCCATTAGGCAGCGCGACGAAAAGCACGTCACAGGGCACCAGATCATCCATATCGCAAAAGATGAGGTCAGTGACTTTGCGCAAATTCGGGTGTGCACGGCTCACCGACTCGCTGGCAAACTGCCGCGACGTCACCTGATGGATGGTCACATGGGGGTGAAATAAAAGAATGCGCAACAGCTCTCCCCCTGCATACCCCGAACCTCCGATGATAGAAACGCGGATTTTCCCTTTCATAGCTGCCTCCGTACGACGGACAAGCAATAATCCAGGATAATCCCTGCTATATCAATGCCGGTAACCCTCTGGACGTTTTTAAACTCCATGGTGTGGTTCACTTCATTCACGACGTACCCCCCGCTGGTTTCAAAAACATCAATACCCAATACCCCTTCCCCGATCGCCTCCCCTGCTTTTTTTGCGATTTTTCCCAAATCCTTGTCTATCGGACATGCGATAGCTTCCGCTCCTCGCGCGGTGTTGGTAATCCAATGACTGCTCGTCCGGTATATTGCCGCAACAGCCCGCCCACCGATAACGTGTATCCGGATATCTCTTCCCGGTTTCTCTATAAACTGCTGTATATAAAATGCGTGATGATGCGGTCCACCCAATATCGTCTTCTGTTCTAGCACTGCTTCCAGTGCGTGTTCATCATTTACCCTGGCAATCAGTCTTCCCCACGAACCCGTCACCGGTTTTATGACCGCCGGGTAGCCACCTATCACACCAACGGCCTTTTTGGCCTGCTCCTCGCCAAACACCAGCGCAAAACGCGGTGTGGGGACCTGGTGACGAACGAGCGCAAGGGACGTCACGAACTTGTTTTCACAAGTTCTGGCAATGACCAATGGATTCACCGCGGGTATCCCAAGACTTTCATAGAAATCCACCGCGTGCATCCCCTTCACTGTCGACACACATCGCTCCAGTACAATATCCACACGAGGTCGCTCTACCAGCGGATCAAAGACCTGCTCACGAACGTCAATAAGTGACAGATCGATAGCGCGGTTTTGAGCCGCATCGATCAATAACTTCTCATCGCCACGTATGGTGGTATGGAGTATTCCAATACGTATTTTTTTCTTTCTCATAGTTGTTATTGTATTACTCTCCCCAGTCTTCTTCTATTTTCGGCGCTTCTTTCACTTCTGCCCTGTTGGTATCTTTATGAATGCTCGCCACTTCCAGCTTATTCTGACATTCGTGGCAACTTATAATCTCTGTGACCTCGGTTGACCCAAGAATCTCAAACTCGGCATCACATATCGGACATTGTGCATGCATATGCTTCACCCCCTCAACAAAAAAAACCCCTTCCTAAAGAGGGGTTTCTCGAGTAAAAATTATTGATTTATACCACGAAAATACTTCCCCTCCTCAGATGGGTTCGTTTCTTAGCTTTTTTGCTGTCATGTACAAATCGAATTTGGCTTCTCATAATAACCCGTAAACTATACCACTAATCTACTCGATATGCAATATCTTATAAAGGAGTTTGCCAGCCGGAGCCTCAACCTCTACTTCCTCTCCAACTTTTTTGCCGAGTAAGGCCTTCCCCAACGGCGAGGAGTGGGAAATCTTTTTCTCCTTAGGATTTGCTTCCCATTCACCAACCACGGTGAAAACATCTCGCTTGCCGTTAGCGTGAAGGGTCACCTTGCAGCCCACATCAACCTGTCCCCTCTTATGGCTGGTGATGACTTTGGCTGCGCGGAGGATTTCCTCAAGCTCGACAACCCTGCCGTCGATAAAAGCCAGGTCCTGCTTGGCTGCAGCATACTCGCTGTTTTCTGAGAGGTCTCCGAGATCTCGCGCCTCCGATAGCCGCGTGACAACCGCCGGTCGTTTGACTTTAACCAGCTCGTCATATTCGGCTTTAAGCTCTGCCAAACCGTCTTTGGTCATAAGAATTTTGTGAGTGTTGTCCATAATGAAATGTAACGTGTGTTGTCTTTATCCTCCTAGCTTTCCTACTCGATATCCCAATACCAAGCTTACTTGCTCGCAAGAGCGCTGGTACGGGATTGGCTAACGCGTCAAAAAAAACCTCCCCAAAGTCTTATAGAACTAGGGAGAAAATAATAAGTTCAGAGGAGGCATCTGGCCTCAAAAACACCGCTTTATTGTATGGCAGATTACCTTGTCATGTCAAGTCCAAACTGGTAGAATCAAGCAGTTCGCCGCGTTCGTCTAGAGGTTAGGACGTTAGGTTCTCAACCTAGCAACAGGGGTTCGATTCCCCTACGCGGTACTCGCGTGATACAATTCCTTCATGGTTATCGCGTTCCGTCGGGCTCCCACAAGACCTTCACGTTTTCTGCGTCTCCTCTTTCTCCTTCTGGCGATACTGACCTACCTATGGATCACAGAGCGGATTCTTCCTGAACCCATCGTCTCGCCCCTCCCGAAAGAGAACGGGTCAAAAAAGCGTACGTTCTCGTTTCCGAAGCAAAAAAACGAAGCTGATCTCCGAAAGGTTATCGAAAAGATAGCAGAACCGGGATTAAAGAACTACTCTGTCCTCGTCCAAGACTACGGCTCCAGTTTTTCCATGGGCATCAACGAATCACAAATCTTCGCCGCTGCATCGGTCAATAAGCTCCCAATCCTTACCTCCCTCTACTACTTGGCTCAAAAGGGTGAAATAAACCTTGAAGATACTATTACCCTCCAAGAGGAGGACATCCAAGACTATGGAACCGGCACGATTCGCTATGACCCTCCGGGAACTACGTACTCCATAAAAACGCTCGCCAAGGTTATGGTCAAAAAAAGCGATAACACCGCGGCCTACATCCTCGCCCGACACATTATCGGCGCCGAAAAGATTCAAACGCTTATGAACGAGTGGGGTCTTACACAGACAGACATTGAAAGAAATACGACATCAAATAGGGACGCGGCGATCCTCCTTCGTAAAACGTACGAGGGCAAAGTCGCAAACGTGGCGTTGACGCAGGAACTCCTTGGCTTTCTTAAAGATGGAGACGCGGTTGACCGGCTTCCGGCCCTTCTTCCCAAAGACACTATCGTCTACCACAAGGACGGTACCGGAGAACAAGTATTTCATGACGTCGGGATCGTGAGCCGGGGTAAAACAACCTACTACATTGGCATCCTCATCGGTGACGTTGTCAATGAGGAGGAAGCGAAAAAGACGCTCGCACAAATTTCGAAGTCTGTGTTCAATTTTATGCGGTAAGGTGCTTTTGGGTGTGCACGCCTACGTCTTGCCTCCCATACGGTAGGGTTCTACTGAGTGTAATCTTGAGCACTTCATCCATGTGCTCAACGAAGTGAAACGATAGATCAGAGAGTACGTTCTTGGGAATATCTTCCAAATCTTTCTTGTTATTTTTGGGAAGAACAATCGTCCTGATACCCGCCCGGTGAGCAGCAATTACCTTTTCCTTCACGCCACCGATCTCTAGCACTCTGCCGCGCAGTGTAATCTCCCCTGTCATCGCCACGTGGCGACGAGCGGGTATTTTTGTGAGTGCCGATACAAGCGCTGTTCCGATCGCTACACCCGCTGATGGCCCGTCTTTGGGAACTGCACCCTCTGGTACGTGTATGTGAACATCAACCTTCTGATAAAACTTTTCCGGAAGACCGAGAACTTTCCAGCGGCTCCTGACGTACGAAAGCGCAGCTTGTCCTGATTCCTTCATGACATCCCCCAGCTGCCCAGTGAGCGTGAGGTTCCCACGACCAGGCATAAGCGCAACCTCAATGAAGAGTATGTCGCCGCCAGCCTCAGTCCAGGCAAGCCCCGTCACCATTCCCACTTCGTCTTTTTTTTCTGCAAGGTAAGACGTGAACTTATAGGGACCGAGGTACTCGTGAAGTTCGCTTGCCCCGATGAAGAATGTTTTACTTTTTTGCCCGTTTTTCTCGGCTATTTTCTTCGCTACCTTTCGGAAAATAGATGCGATTTCCCGTTCTAGATTTCGTACCCCCGCCTCCCTCGTATAGCGACGAATGATCTGCCTGATCGCCTGATCACTGATTTTCATCGATCCATTCGGTACGCCGTGAAACATACGCTGTTTTTCTAAGAGAAAGTCGTGACCGATATGGAATTTTTCATCTTCGGTATACCCTGGAAAGTGAATAATTTCGAGGCGATCGCGCAGCGCCGGCGGGATGGTATCGAGAATGTTACACGTCGTGATAAAAAATACCTGTGAGAGGTCAAACGCTACCTCGAGGTAATGGTCAGAGAACGCGTAGTTCTGCTCTGGGTCCAAGGCCTCAAGAAGCGCCGCAGATGGATCGCCACGGAAATCGGTGCCGACTTTGTCTATCTCATCGAGCATAAATACGGGATTTTTGGTTCCTGCTTGCTTCACGCTTTGAATGATGCGGCCTGGCATAGACCCCACGTATGTTCTTCTGTGCCCGCGTATTTCTGCCTCGTCGCGAATACCACCGAGAGACATCTTCACGAACTTACGTCCCAACGATCGCGCGATTGACTTACCAATTGATGTTTTTCCAACACCGGGAGGGCCAACGAAACAGAGGATTGTCGGTGCTGATTTTCCTTGTCTCTGACCGTCTTCCCTTTTCCCCGTTTCTTTCTTCTCTTTTTTTTCTGCTTCTTCGGCATGTGCACGAAGCTTCATTACAGCGAGAAATTCTATAATCCGCTCTTTGATTTTCTTAAGCCCATAGTGATCTTCATTGAGGATTCCCTCTGCCTGGCCAAGGTCCACATTGTTCGGACTCGCCGTTGACCACGGGAGTTCAACCAGCCAGTCAAGGTAGGTGCGGACATAGGAGGATTCTGGGTTGTATTGAGACATCTGCGCGAGTCTCGAGAGCTCCTTCTCGGCTTTCGCCCGGACATCTTCCGGCATGCCGGCTTTTTTGATCTTATCGGACAGCTCTTTGACTTCTTTATTGTCCGTGTCCTCTCCGAGCTCCTTCTCGATGGTTTTCATTCGTTCGCGTAGGACCTGCTCCCGCATGCTTTTCTCAAACTTCTCCTGGGTTTTACTTGCGATTTTTCGCTCCAGCTCCAATACCTTCACTTCCTTCGCAAGATACCCAATCTCACGCTCAAGTCGCTCTTTGACGCTACTGATCTCGAGGAGATCTTGTCGTTCACTCGGTTTTACATCAAGAACTCCCGCAACTTGGTAAGAGAGGGAAATCGGCGATGTGCCGGACATGATATTCATGAACGTAAGGAAGTCCATGGTTTTCCCCAGCTTGACCGCTTGCCGCAGCTCATTCGTGAGGTGATTGAAAAGTGCCTTCATTTCATCGTCTTCTTCTATCACGTCTCCACGCTCCAAAACCCGTGCAACGAAATATGGCTCAACTGCCTCATAGCTTAAAATCTCAACTTTTGCAACTCCCCGAACGAGCGCGTTGATCTCACCCTCATTTTTCATCATCTGGACAATTTCTCCGACGGTCCCGACCTGATAGAGGTCCGAGGGTGTCGGGTCATTCACGTTGGGGTTTCGCTGCATCACCAACACCACGCGTTTGCCCGAAGACTGTCCAGCTTCAATTGCGGACACCGACCTCTGGCGTCCGAACGTGAGGATCATCTCGGTGCCTGGGAAAACGACACCATCGCGGATAGGAACCAAGGGAAGCAAGAGTTCGCCAATTGCTCTGAGACTCATAAATTAGCACTCAAGTATAACAACTGCTAAGAACCCTGTCAAGGCTTGTTTTTTAAAGCTAAACGAACTCCGAGAGCAACTCCTCTAGCTTTGTCACCCCAAGCGGTTGGTGCGTAAGCGGGGTATCACCAAGGGCAGGCTCGCGCTCTTCGCTCGTCTCCTTCTTCTCCTGGTAAAAAATTCCGATCGGTATCCGGTCATCCCACTCCAGAGCTTTTTCGAGCGCCTTCATCCTCTCTGTTGGCTGATACCGCTCTGCCTCAAGCTTGTAAAGTCTCTCGCGATACCATTGGTACGTGTGAACGCGGTCAAAGGTCACACACGGCTGGAGGATGTCAACGACAGAGAAGCCGCGGTGGTTGACAGCGGCAACTATTAAATCCGTAAGCCCGGGAATATCGCCAGCAAAGGCTCGGGCGACAAACGTCGCGCCGGATACTAATGCAAGAGTTAACGGATTGACGGGTTCATCAGTGACCCCTTCTGGCGTTGATTTGGTTTTAAATCCCTTTTTCGCTGTCGGCGAGGCCTGACCGGTCGTCAGTCCATACACCTGATTATCGTGGATAAGGACAGTGATATCCGGGTTTCGCTTGGCTGCATGGATGAAGTGATTGCCTCCTTCCCCTAAACAGTCCCCGTCTCCGGAGACCACGATAACCGGAAGCTTGTGATTGGCAAACTTTGCGCCTTGGGCGACCGGCAATGCCCGACCATGGAGCCCCTCAACTGTATAGATCTTCATCCAGTCGTACATATTGCCGTGGCAGCCGATGCCATACACGAGAAGGGCGTCGTCGGGCCCAATGCCCAGCTTGGCAAGGGCTTCTTTGAGCGCTGCCCAGATGCCGAAGTCTCCACACCCTGGGCACCACGTCGGCAAAAATCCTGTTTTATACGAGTCAGCGGTCAATAGAGTCATAGACGTATCACCTTCTCCACAATCTCCTCTGGATAAAAGGGCCTCCCGTCGTACTTCAGAAGTTTTTCTTTCACCAGAATCCCTGTGTGCTCTCGTATGAGCGACGCAAGTTGCCCAGTGGCGTTTTGCTCCACCGCAACAAGCCGCGTCACGGGAGAAAGGAGCTGTAATGTCTCCTCCGTTGGAAAAGGATAGAGCCACGAATAGTGGACAGCGCGCGCTTTCTGTCCCTTCGCCCGCAGAAGCCCGATCGCTTCAAGAACTGCACCTTTCGTCGATCCCCAGCTGACAAACGTTATCTCAGAATCGGGCTCACCGTAAATTGCCGGCGCTTTCATATCGTTCTTTATCGCTCTAAGCTTCTGAAGTCGTTTCTCAACCATCGCTTTGCGCTTCCCCGCTTCCTCAGTCACGTGCCCGGTTTCGTCGTGCTCGTATGAATTTGCGTAGTAGAGCCCGCCAGCAGTCCCCGTTGCCGTGCGGGCAGATACGCCGTCATCAACGTCCGTCCGATAGCGGTGGAACTCTCCATTCTCGTCTGGTTGAGGACGATCCGCAAGTTTGCCTCGGTCGATAGCTACTTCCCCCATAAACTGTGACCCGGAAACGCACCACTGGCTTTCATTGAGGTACTTGTCGGTCAGAAGAAACACCGGAACCTGGTAGCGGTCGGCGAGGTTGAAAGCGTCGATCGTCAACTGATACGCCTCGACTGCGTCAGAGGGAGCTAGTACTATCCGCGGAAACTCACCGTGCCCGGCGTGAATGACAAACTGAAGCTCGCCTTGCTCCGTATACGTCGGCATGCCGGTCGCCGGCCCCACCCGCATGCCAAGATCTATAACTAAAGGCGCCTCAATCATGCCGGCAAACGAGAGCCCTTCAACCATGAGCGCAAACCCGCCGCCGGATGTCGCCACCATGCTCCGAACCCCCGCGACCGACGCACCGATTGCCATATTGATCCCGGCAATTTCATCTTCCGGCTGCACAGAGACGACGCCCAAGGATTTCTCGTGATCGGCAAGGAACGTAATGAGTGCGTTAATGGGCGTCATAGGATAGATCGACGCAAACTTGAGGCCTGCCCGAACCGCACCAATGCCAACCGCTTCGCTCCCATTGAGAATGAGCTGTTTTTCTTTTGCCGCTTCTTGCGAGAGAAAAAACGAGGTCTCGCCGGCAAAATTTTTTTTCACGTAGTCAAACCCGGACTGGGCGATCTTGGTATTCTGGTCAATAACCTCTGGGCCTTTTTTCTTAAACTGGTCACGTATAACCGCCGAGAAAAGCGCAAACGGCGCTCCGAGAAGCGCTACCGTCGCACCCAAGGCGACCGTGTTTCGCATCACGGGATCAGCGCCTAGCGAGTGTACCATCTCCTTGAGCGGTATCGGAATACGTGTCACGGGTTTTGAAAAATCTTTCGGCTCCCAGCTTCTGTCGTTTGGGTCAAATACGATAACCCCTCCCTCTCCTATCGCGTCTTTGTGTTTCTCCGCTGTCTCAACGTTGAGAGCAATGAGGAGGTGAAGGTCGGTATTCATCGCCGCGAAAGGATGAGCAGCTATCCTGACAGTTACAAAGTTGTGACCACCGCGAATGAGCGAGGGGTAATCGTTCGTTGCGAAAATATAGTATCCGGCCCGAGAAAACGTGCGGGCGAGCATGGTTCCCGAGGCTATGATGCCGAAACCGGCCTCTCCTCCAATGCGCCAGGTGATTGTATCTCTCATTACCTCTACGCTACCATACGAGCATGGTATTTGCCAGTGAATACGACTAACTTGGTATGAGTTCTGACCTTCCGAGAGCGCCGCTTTCTATCGCTTCACTTGACGAACTGCTCCGTCGTCATGCGGAGGCGTTTAGAGATAAAGAGGCCGTCGTGGCGGTTGACCCAGATAGCTCAACCATGCGTCGGATATCGTACCGAGAGCTTGACACGCTCGTTCGAAAAACTGCAGCGTTTCTAAACAATCAGGGAATACAACCGGGCGACCACTTCGCTGTTCTCATGCATAACGTCCCCGAAGTTCTCATATTCGAGCTTGCCGGAGCGCTCATTGGCGCAACGACCGTCCCGCTTGACTTTAAAAGAGATACCCTCGAGCGAAAATTTTTTAAGCTCAAAGATACCGAGGCAAAAGCACTTTTTATCAGAGACGAAGATGGTTTAGCCGCCAAAGAAAAAGTGACAATTGAAAGATCATGTCCTCAACTTCACGTCCACGTCTGGTCATCTTTTGATGAGTTTGAAGCGTTACTCCCGACAAAGCCTATAGAAAAAAAACAGCTAAACCATGATCTCACGACCCACTATCTTGTCCTTTATACATCCGGAACAACAGCGCTACCCAAAGGTATCCTCCTGACAACGCGCGCCTGCCTCCTTAACGCCGCGGGTATTGTAGCGTGGCAAAAGTTTACGGAAAAAGACCGCTTTAATATCGTCCTCCCCCTCCACCACATCAACTCAACTGAGTTTTGCCTGGCTATGCTTCTCATTGGCGGCACTATTATCCTCAATAGCCGTTACTCGACAAGTAAGTTTTGGCACATTATCACCAAACACCAGGCGACAAACAGCAGTATTGTCCCAACCATTCTCCACGACCTGTTGGTTCGTCACGCCGAGTTTCAGCAAGCCAATCTCGATATCTCCAGCCTCAAGCGGATCTGTATAGGGTCAGCACCGGTATTACCCGAGGAGACTCTTCGGTTCTATAAAACCTTTGGTGTCCGCGTCGTGCAGGGGTACGGGCAGACGGAGACTGCGCTAAGGGTAGCGGGTGTCCCCATTGATACCGATGAAGAGCGCTACAAAAACCTCGTCAAGCTCAACACGATCGGCACCGAGCTCGCCAACAACCATCTGGCCATCATGGACGGTAATAATAACGACCTTCCTGAGGGCAAAGAAGGCGAAATCTGTATTTCTGGCCCGATACTCGCCGACGGCTATCTGAATAACCCGCAGGAAACTGCCCAGGCGTTTAAAAAAGGCTGGTTCCACTCCGGCGATCTGGGTTACTGGAAGGACATGAACGGAGAGAAATACTTCTTCATCATCGGGAGAATCAAAGAAATTATCATTAAAGGTGGCGTCAACCTTTCACCGGCGGCTATTGAGGATGTCCTCCTTAAAGCTTTTCCAGAAATCGATGGGGTGAGCGTCGTAGGGTATCCGGACAGCCGGATGGGAGAGGAAATTGCAGTCGTCGTTGTCCTGAAAAGGTCTCACCTTGCGAGGCAAGGTGAGACCTTGCAAAACCAAATCATAGAGTCTGGCCAAAACGGCGTCATTCCGGGTCTCTCACGATATGAGGCGCCAAAAAAGGTCTTTGTTTTTGACAGTCTTCCGAAAACCTCAACTGGTAAAATTCAACGCGTAGAGGTCAAAAAAATGGTCGCTGACACGATCAATAAGGAAAAAGAGCAGAAGCACTACTATGTCCGTCGCATCACCCCCTCTGAGACGCGTATACTCAAGGAGGCTGTCGCCATCAACAACGACCGCTGGCACGGATTACCATCGACCCTAGAAGAGTTTACCGCTCGAGCCAAAAACGGTATCCTTTGGGGTGCGTTTGAAGAGAAAGAGGGGTTAGTCGGAAGCCTTTCCTGCATCCAGCTCCCTTTTTCTGTCGTCGACCGTCTCAAAACGTGGGATGAAGCGTCAGCACGTGGGACACTCGCCAACCACGATCCCAAAGGCGATATTTTCCTGTGCGTCGCAATATCAGTTCGCTCTTCTTCAAACAATGTAACAATGAAACAATATAACAATGTGCGTGACGAGCAATTAAAACTGTTGGCCAAAAAACATATAAAAGAGTATGTAAACTCTGACAGAGATCACGTCCTTTCCTTTCACCGCAAACCCAAGGGAGGTATTGCCGGAGCCACTGTCTTAAGGATTCTCGAGAACGGCCGACCCGATGATACAGAGGCCATGGGGTATAACATCCTCATGCGCTACCCCACGATTGCCGAAGGAACCACGGTTATCCGTTCCAACGCTCCTTCGCCCAGTATTCTCCTCATAGAACACGCTCTCCTCTACGCCAAAAAAAAGGGCCTGAAGGAGGTCATTGCCTTCTCCCGGCCGGCAGGATTTCGGAGCTACCTCAGTAAGCTAAGCTCTTAATCTTGTTCCGGCAATTCACGGGTAGATCTGTTTTCCATCCTCGTCAGTAATGATAATCGCCATGACCGGACAGCCTTTCGCGGCGTCAAGAAGGGCTTGATCAGATTCCTCACTCGCCGTATCGAGGATGATTGCCTTCGCTTCATCGTCCAGCGCCCAGGCTTTAGGAGCAAGCGCGACGCACGTGGCCGCGCCGATACAAAGATCCCGGTCGATCTTCATGGTCAATTTCCGAATCTTGCGTACAACTTTAGGGTCGTTTGTGTCCATACAAAACAAGGATATCCTACACTATCGAACTTTCGCAACTGCCTTCTGAATCGCCTCAAGCGGAAGGAGAGCGCACTTCACACGAGAAGGAGTAAGGGTGGTGCCAAGAAGTTTCTGTACGTCATCGAGACTGAGCGCCATTACATCTTCCCTCTTCATGCCCTTCACCGTTTCGGTCAGCATCGAGGCGCTTGCTTGACTTATCGCACACCCCTCACCGTGGAAACGAATGTCTTGTATAACTTTAAACGTTACACTCTTAATTTTAAACGTAAGCTCCATACCAATGCGGTCTCCACAGCTCACGTTCGCCTCCTCAAACTTTGCCTCGGGACGAGAAAGATGTCCGTAGTTACGGGGATTTTTATAGTGGTCAAGAATTGTCTGACGATAGATATCCATACACGATGTCTACATGTGTATCACGTTAGGCAAATAATTCACGAACTTTCTCTAACCCCTCAACCAGTCGATCGATATCTTCCCAGGTCGTATACATATAAAACGACGCCCGGGCGGTCGAAGGGATTCCCAGATATGTATGGAGCGGCATGGCACAGTGGTTGCCCGCGCGCACGCAGATATTTTCGCTATCGAGTACTTGGGCTATGTCGTGACTGTGTGTACCGTTCATCGAAAAGGCAAACACCCCCGCCTTGACCTGTTTATCTCTTGGTCCGTAGTAAATGAAATCGTCAATGATGTCAAGTTTTTTCATTGCGTACCTAACGAGCTCTATTTCGTGGGCCCGAACATTCTCCATCCCAAGTCTCTGGAGATAATCGATAGCGGCACCCAGACCAATGACACCTGCTATGTGCGGCGTCCCTGCTTCAAACTTGTATGGTGGTTTCTTAAATACCGTTCTGTCAACGTGTACTTCGCTAATCATTTCTCCGCCAAAATTGAATGGCTTCATCGCCTCCAGAAGTTCCGATCTTCCCCACAAAATTCCCACGCCCGTCGGGCCAAGCATCTTATGACTTGAAAAAGCGACAAAGTCCGCCCCCCATGCTTGCACGTCAATGGGCATATGGGGTGCAGCTTGAGCTGCATCAACCAGAACGAGGCATTTTGGATTTAATCGTTTCACCGTTTTTATAATCTCTTGAATGGGGTTAATCGTACCTAAAACATTTGACAAAGCAGTTATTGCGAGTAATTTTACTTTTCGAGTAATAATCCTATCCAATTCTTTTGTTTCTAATATCCCTTCTCTCCCTAAACCCCAAACCCTAAACCCTAAACCCTTTTCTTTAGCCAACTGCTGCCATGGAACAAAATTGGAGTGGTGCTCCATGATCGTGACAACAACGGCGTCGCCTCGTTTCAAATTCGCTCTTCCCCAACTGTACGCTACGAGATTTATGGACTCGGTCGTGCTCCTTGTATAAATAATCTCCTCCACCTGTCGCGCGTTGATAAAAGCCGCAACCTTCTTCCGCGTGTCTTCATAAGCAGCCGTTGCTTCTTCTGATAGAGAGTAGATACCCCGGTGGACATTGGCTGTGTAGCGAGTGTAATACTCGTTGATCTTGTTGATCACCGACAACGGCTTGAGCGAGGTCGCCGTGGAATCAAGATAGACAACGGGTTTTCCGTTTATCTTTCTCTTGAAGAGAGGAAAGTCACTACGAATCTTGGTGGCATCAAACATCGTCAGGTACTATCAAAAAGTTTATATCTTTACCCAAATCTCTCCGGCTTCCAGTTTTACTTCGTATGGGGCCACGTCGGAAACCGCAGGAAGAGACAGCACTTTCCCCGTTGTGATGTTAAATTGTGCGCCGTGGCAGCCACACGTGACTGTCGTTCCCTCTAGAAAGCCTTCGCTGCCGAGTGAACACGCCGCGTGCGAACATGTGTCGTCGACGGCAAAGAATTGGCCACCAACGTTCGCAATAGCAATAAACTTTCCTCGGACGGAAACCGTCTTCATGCTGCCGTCGGCAATGTCTGATACTTTTGCTGCAACCGTAAAGTCTTCCATAGTTTCTGTCGGACTCGCTCTCGCGCTATTGTATCATGGATGCGAGAGAGAACGCCCTCTAAAAATCCTCCAATAAGTAAGCCCTTCGCTGATTCTGGCCTGATCCCTCGACTTGCAAGGTACCAAAGCTGCTCGTCATCGACTCTCCCAACGGTCGCTCCATGGGTACAACGAACGTCATTGGCGAGAATCTCGAGCGATGGCCGGCTATCTGCATGAGCGTGCGGCGACAGAAGGAGATTCTCGTTTCTCTGATACGCGTCTGCCTTCTGGGCTGCCCGCTCTACTCGAATTGCTCCGTCGTAATGGAATGTCGCACTATCCGTAAGTACACTCTTGACTAACAGATTACTGGTCGTCTGCAACCCTTCATGGCGCTGCAACGTCCGGAGTACACTCGTCGTTTTATCTTTCCCAAGAACAATCCCTAGAATATTCGCATGCGCTCCTTCACCGACCAGACGAACACTGATACGCGCCTCAAGGGTACCCGTTGGTTTCAGGATCAGCACCAGGGTGAAGGTTTCTCCTTGCGCCACCACGTACGTTCGACGGGTATTTTTTTGTACATTTGATATGACGATTGATTTCTTGTGGTTCATGTATCATCGGTCATGTAGTAGTATCTTTTACCCTACAGACCCTTCCATTTGGAGTTCAATCAATCTATTCATCTCGACTGCGTATTCAAGCGGAAGCTCTTTGACGATCGGCTCGATGAAGCCGTTGACGATCATTGACTGCGCTTGTGCCTTTGGGATGCCACGGCTCTCAAGGTAAAACATCTGCTCATCGCCGATCTTAGAGACTGTCGCCTCATGCTCAATCTGGACATCCTGCTCATCAATCTTCATGGTTGGGTAGGTGTCGGAGCGCGAGGCTTCATCGAGAAGAAGAGCGTCGCACACGACCTTACTTTTGACTTTTTTCGCCCCGGGGTATACCTGAACGAGACCCCGGTACGATGTCCTGCCGCCGCCGCGGCTGATTGATTTGGATATGATCTGCGAGGTGGTCTCGGGTGCGACGTGAATCGCTTTGCCACCTGCGTCCAGATGCTGGCCGGGACCCGCGTAGGCGATTGAAAGCACGTCTCCTCTGGCTTTTCGACCCGTGAGAAATATCGAAGGGTACTTCATTGTTATTTTGCTGCCGAGGTTTCCATCCACCCACTCCATCGTCCCTTCCTCTTCAACCCTTGCCCGCTTGGTGACGAGGTTATAGACGTTGGTGCTCCAGTTCTGGATGGTGGTGTACCGAACGCGCGCTCCTTTCTTCACGATGATTTCAACAACAGCGCTATGAAGCGAATCAGTCGTGTAAACCGGAGCTGTGCACCCTTCTACGTAATGCACATAGCTCCCCTCTTCAGCGATGATGAGGGTGCGCTCAAACTGACCCATGTTAGCTGCGTTTATGCGAAAATAGGCCTGAAGTGGCAGCTCCACATGGACACCCGCTGGCACATACACAAACGAGCCTCCTGACCAAACGCTACTGTTGAGCGCAGCAAACTTGTTATCGAGCGGAGGGATTATTGTACCAAAGTATTGCTTGACTATCTCCGGGTACTCACGCAGGCCTGAATCCATATCGAGGAATATGACGCCCTTTTTACTAAGCATCTTATTAATACTTTTGTAGACCACTTCTGACTCGTATTGGGCTGATACTCCTGCGAGAAACTTCTTTTCAGCTTCTGGTATACCAATTTTATCATACGTATCGCGGATTTCTGTGGGCAAGTCTTTCCACGAAGAAACTTTTTTCTCGGTAGGTTTGATGTAGTAGAAGATAGAGTCAAAATCGATGGTCGAAAGATCTGCGCCCCAAGTAGGAAGCGGCTTCCTCCCAAACATCGCAAGACTCCGTAGCCGAAACTCTCTCATCCAGTCCGGCTCGTTTTTGTGCCAACTGATTTGCTCAACCACCTCTTCATCTAGGCCTTTCTTGGATTTAAATACGTAGTTTTCCGGCTTGTGGAAGCCGTATTTATATGTCCCGTTAACTAATGGCCGTAGCTGCGTCATAAGAGTTTACTTCGGAACCATGAATCAATGAATATACTCTTTGTATCCTCTTTCTTCTATCTTCGTTGCAAGCCTTGCTGTTCCACTTTCAACTATCCTCCCTCCCACAAGCACATGAACGTAGTCAGGCTGCACGTAGCGAAGGATTCGTTGGTAGTGCGTGATGAGAACTATCCCGGTTCCTCGCTTCCGGAGTATGTCGATGCCGCCCGCAACTGCCTTGATCGCGTCAATATCCAATCCGGTATCAACTTCATCAAAAATAGCAAACCGAGGTCGGAGAACAAGCGCTTGAAGCATCTCTATCTTTTTCTTTTCTCCTCCGGAAAACCCGTCATGAATGCCACGGCTCAAAAACGATTCGTCTACGTGTAATAGCCGCGCATATTCATTCAGTTGGTTGGTAAACTCCAACAAGCTCAGGTCTGCCGCCCGCCAGCGCCGCGCCAAAATCGGATTCTGAACCCGTTCTCGGCCTCCATTGGAAGAAACTCCATGAATATCTTGATAGGCGGTACGCAAAAGGTTTACAACGCTCACCCCCGGAATCGCAATCGGCGATTGCAAAGCAAGAAACAGCCCCATCTTCGCTCGCTCCTCCGTAGGCAAAGCAATTAGATTTTTGTTTCCCAGCCATATTCCCATTCCGTTATTTTTTCCATTCTTTTCTTCATTCGTGGGTCGGATTGGACTGATTGGTCGGATTTGATCATTCAGAGTTACGGAGTAACTCGGATGTCCCATGAGCGCATACGCGAGCGTCGACTTGCCGCTTCCGTTCGGCCCCATGACAGCGTAAATCTTTCCGGCTTCAATGGTGAGTGAGACGCCCCTGAGGATCGGCTTTTTGTCAACCGATACGTGGAGGCTTACGACGTTCAGAGTCTTGGTTTTGGACATGCGTGGACGTGAGGCTATCGTACAGAGTACGTCCAGTGTACACGGGAAACCTGGGGTCGTCAAGGAATTGAAGCCTCTTAGAGTCGACCGGAGACCCGATCGTGCTTTCCCATAAATACTTCGGTTGTTCCCTGCATCCGAAGAACAAAGTACTCGGTGGATGCGAGTGGGTGTGAGGCGAGGGCGTAAAACTTTTCTACGTCGCGCGTCTGGGTTACGTGGGAGAGAAGTGCTTTCTTTTTCGTTGAAGTAAAGCGCCGAACGTCTATCACGGTCGTCACCTCGTCGTCCGGCACTCCCACCCACGGCTTGCCAAACGACTCCTTGGGGATAACCTTGGCGCGTACCAGGTACCGGACAGCGCTGTCCGGTAAAGAGGCGTAGTAGAGTTTGGGTTCTTTCCCGTGCGCCACCGTGTCTGCAAACGGGATCTTCCATCTCTCGCGAGCGTGTCGCGGAGGATTGGCTATACTCATCTTCTTGGTTTGCACTTCTGTAATGGATGCCGCGTACTTTTGGAATGCAAACGTTGTGGCGGTAGAAAGCCTCATGTGATCCGGGTGGTTGCTTATCCCCCTCGGTTCAAATGTGATGACAACCCGCGGGGTCACCTCAATCATTTTCCGAAAAATTTTATCTTCTAACTCTCCCGGATTCTGAACCGATAAGGCTCCATCGGGGTACTCGAGGAACGTGACCGAAGAAATCCCCAGTGTCTCTGCCGCTTTTTCAAGCTCTTTCTGGCGGATACTGCCGAGTGTATCAGCCGTGGCATTCGTGTACGGACCTACGGAACCATCCTCACCGTTCGTTGCGCAGATAAGGTCGACTTGCCAACCGGCGCGCACGTACTTTGGAACTGTCCCGCCGCAGCTAAACGACTCATCGTCCGGGTGTGCAAATATCAGAAGCATTCTCTTCATGGACTAATCTTTCTGCTACGTAAGGCGATAGAGCTGATAGAGACCAGAGAGACCAATGCATGTATAGACCGCAGCGAGAAGAAACCCATTCACCTTAAAAACTATTTCTATGACGTTCAGTTTTAAGATCCCGATAAGCCCCCAGTTGATGGCGCCGCTAATTACCATCACCTTCGTTATCCAGTCCCAATCATACTTCATATATCGTTCTCACCTCTTTGTGTCACATTATAACAAATCGCGGAACGCGTACCTCGGCTGGCCGTTTACAAAAAATGTCGGACTTCATTTGATTAGCTCGGCCTTCGGCCTCGCTTGCTCCCCTCGACTGCACTCGGGACAAGCCGGCGCGGCGCCTTTACACTGAGCAGTTCGACTGCGCTCACTGTAAACTTGCCGAATGTGCCCCTTTATCCTGAGCTTGTCGAAGGACTCACCATCGAAGGATGTTTCGCGTTTACCCTGAGTGCAATCGAAGGGCGCG
>CAYNJY010000001.1:42501-82532 GCA_964397755.1 uncultured Gammaproteobacteria bacterium | reverse complement strand
AAAACTACTGCATGTCTAGATTGTCTTGTCAAGGTATTCTAGGACCGACCCTTTTACTCTTTCCCTTGTGGGGAATTTTTAGCAATGCCTCTCTGACAAGGGGGTCTGTGTCTTTGGTGAGTTCTCTGACCATCTTCGCTAGGATGGGGCCAATTTCCAAAAAGAGCAGCCGCCTCGCCTCCTTTCGGGGTTGCGGAACGACGGAATAATCTCCTTCTTCTGATCGGTTCTGCTCAGCAAGAGCTTCTAGCACACGACGTTCACAGATTCTAGGCATAAATAATATCCTACCATATTTTTTACGTTCGTGTCAAAAAAAATCAGGTTCAGAGCGAGATACCATTATTTGCTTTTCTTGCCGTTTCGTAGTATAGAGGAAGCGACAGATATGAAACTGGCTTTGGTTTATTCAATCGCTCTGTTTATCCTCGCGGAAGTTCTCCTTGGCCCGCAGATGGTTCGTGTCGTCGGCGCAACCAGTATGCGGCCCAATGTGTCCAAAGAAGAGGTTTGTCCCAACGGTAAATGTCACAAAGCTTCAAAAAAAGATAAAAGTATTATGGTAAAAGATCGTCCCGCTCCCGCTGGAATCGAGCGACTCAATCAACGGGGACGCTGTCCACGGTATCGTTATCTTTGTTGACATTTTTTTCGTCAGCTCTTGTTTCGGGGATGTGGGTTGGTCAACTCGCACTGGCGCCTTGCGACGTGGCTTTGCAGCAAAGACCACCCCCGGCGTTGAAAGCACAGAGGTGCTTAGGCTAACAAAAGCAACCAAGATGACCACGAATGTCTTTTTCATAAGCGATGAATGGGGGAAGTATAGCACAAGGGAGGCTCAAATCAAAATTTCCTAAGGATTTACTTCTTCCCGTTGCCTTTCCCGTTCCTATTCTTGTTGTTATTATTCTTATTCATGGTTTTAACCGCTTGCGAGACCTTTCGGAAGGGAGCGGCCATGACCTGCGGGAGAGTAGGCGACTGGCCACGGATCTGCTCTTCAAGCTTGTGTTCGATATAGGAGACGTTGGTGTACTTCAGCATAGAATCAAGCTCGGGGTCAGACTCTCGGCTGATGCCGAGGTGATCGTGGATTGCCATGAGAAGCTGGAGTGCCTTCGTGAGTTCCCGTTCTTCTATCAGGTTCACCTGGAGGTTCAGATCATCGCGGATGGTCGCGATGTAGCCGGTGCGATTTTGACTCATGAGGACAATGACCGTGAGGACAATCGCTTCAAGCGAGACGATCATGGTGAGGAGGATGAAGGGGAAGGGATCAAACGGCGCGATGCCGGGAATCAAACCGGTATTAATGAAGATCCAGAAGATGAAGCCGATCAGGTTGAGGATGAGGAACTGGAGGCTGCCGAAATAGGTAGTGAGGACGTCTGCGAACCGGATCGGAAAGGGACGCCTGCGCAGCGCCTTGGCTTGGAAGCTTTTGATAAGCTGGCGGCTGCGCGAGCGTCCGCTGGGAGGGGCGGTGATTTCTGCCATACTCGTATGGTACGCCCGATGTCAAGAGATTTTCAAGAGCTAATTAAAATGTGGTACTTCTGTACTTTATTCTCTCATCTCTACACTTTGAAACTCCCCCACCTCTTTCGTGAAATGGACAAATGGAGAAACGGCCGCTTGTCCATTTGTACACTCCTCATAGGGGTTTGTTGACGTGGACTTCCAGCGCGGTCTACAATGGGACAGGGTAATCACATCGTCTATGGAGACCGGCGAGACCACAGCATCTGTGCAGCAAGGAGACACGCTCTCGCGGACGCGGAGCAGGCTCCTTCATGCTTTTGAAAAATTGATGCGACAGCCGTCTGTGGCTTCCGAATGGCTCGCTTCCTACGATCGGATCGCGCGCGCCATCGAGGTGCCCAAGCTCGCGCTTCTCGCCGAGCGCATGCGAGGCGCCATGAGGATTGCGGCCAAAACAGCAGAAATTAGCGCGACGGTCGCTGATGTTGTCACCGTCGTACTCCTTGGTACCACTGCGGCGGCAGCGCTACGCGATCGCGGGAGGCGGCAGGCATTTGATGTGGGAATGCAAAAGATTAATTCGCGCAGTAGACTTGGAAAGCTTTTAAGCCAAGGAGGGAAGGTGACGCCAGAGGATATGTGGCGTGAGTACCGGACCATGAAGGGCAAGTCAGCGCTTCTTACCGGCACAGCAGGACTTGGAGCTCTTCTTATCCGGCCCGCTTCAACAATGAGTCGGTTCACTGCACGTCTAAGTGGCGCCGCCGGCGCACGGGTGGCACACGTACTGAATGGGATACTCCTAAAGACGAACATGCCAGATATGGTCTCACAAAGCCCCGCCGCCTCTCCGATTCTTTGAAGTGTGTAATTTGAACTAGCGGCCGCTTGTCTATTTTTTCCACTGTGGCGGGAAGTGCTGTGCTAGAATAGCTCCATGTTCATCACACACGGTGCCGATAGACAATCCCGCATCAGAAACTTTGCGATCATTGCTCATATTGATCACGGAAAAAGTACACTTGCGGATCGACTGCTGGAGCTTACAGGAACCGTTGGGAAGCGCGATATGCAGGAGCAGATTTTAGACAGCAACCCCATTGAACGGGAACGGGGAATCACTATCAAGCTGGCGCCCGTGAGGATGATATACAAACCTCAATACACAATACACAATACACAACAAGGTTTAAATAAATTGGATATTGGAGATTGTAAATTGGAGATTGCAAATTCAACATACGTGTTGAATTTGATAGATACTCCCGGCCATGTTGACTTTTCCTACGAGGTCAGCCGGTCGCTCGCGGCCTGCGAGGGAGCGATTTTAGTCGTTGACGCGACGCAAGGCGTGCAGGCGCAAACCCTCGCGCACCTGTCTCAAGCCCGGCAGCACAAGCTTGCGATCATTCCGGTCATCAACAAAATTGATCTGCCGAATGGCCGGACTGAGGAAACCGGAAAGCAGCTTGAAGGGTTGGGATTTAAGGCGCAGGATATAATGCGGATTTCTGCCAAGACCGGCGAAAACGTAGAGAAGCTGCTTGAAGCGATCGTTGAGCTAATTCCGCCGCCCAAGGGCAGTGTAGAAGGTCCACTCCGCGCCCTTGTTTTTTCTTCCCAGTACGATCCACACAAGGGGGTAGTGGTGTTTGTACGGATAGTAGATGGTTTTCTAAGGGGACCCCTTGCACCGCTGCAAGGGGTCCCCTTGCAGCGGTGTTTACGTTTTCTGGCCTCAGGGGCAGAGGTAGTGCCTTTGGAAGTCGGCTACTTCAGCCCCCGCATGGTGCCTGCTATGGCCTTAACAACAGGTGAGGTAGGCTACATCGCGACGGGCCTTAAAGACGCACAGATGGCGAAGGTGGGGGACACAGTAACAATATCAAATATAAAGAATAAAGATCAATTAACAATACAACAATTTAACAATATAACAATCACCCCGCTTGCGGGATATAAGGAGCCCAAGCCGATGGTTTTCCTCGGGCTGTTTCCGGCTTCGGCTGACGAATATCAAGGCGCTCGTGAGGCGATGGAGCGGCTCCGGCTCTCCGACAGCGCCTTCTCCTTCCGGCCAATTTCATCACTGGCGCTCGGCAACGGCTTTCACTGCGGTTTCCTCGGCCTTCTCCATGCAGAGGTGGTTCAGGAACGGCTTCTTCGCGAGTTTGGCCTCACGATACTTGCCACGGCGCCGTCTGTTGAGTACCGTATTCGGATGCTGACAGGGTCTCGCCCTGTCAAAGGACAGGGCGAGACCCTGTCAGCACAGGCGGCAGCGGATTTTCCGGCGCCCTCAGTGATTGAAGAAATCTTCGAGCCTGTTATGACGGTCCATATCTATAGCCCGAAACGCTTCGTCGGCGCCGTGATGGGGCTTTGTCAGGAGAAGCGGGGAACTTATGTGGACTTTCGTTACCTCTCGGGGTCAGACCTTCGAAAAGATCAAGGTCAGACCCCAGGCTTTACGCAGTTAACCTACCTCGTCCCCCTTGCCGAGATGATTGTCGATTTCTTTGATCGCCTCAAGTCGGTAACCGAAGGGTACGCGAGCCTTGATTATGAATTTTTCGATTTTCAGCCGGTTAAACTTATGAAGGTGGATATCCTCGTCAACAAGGAAAAGGTCGATGCGCTCTCATTCCTTGCGGTGGCTGATCAGGCTCAGTTTCGAGCGCGAACGATTGTCGAGAAGTTAGCTGCCGTAATCCCCCGGTCTCAGTTTGAGATCCCAGTTCAGGCTTCAATCGGCGGGAAAGTGATCGCTCGGGCAGATGTGAAGGCCTTCCGTAAAGACGTTACCCAAAAGCTCTACGGCGGCGACCGAACGCGCAAGGATAAGCTTCTTGAAGCGCAAAAGAAAGGGAAGGCGAAGATGAAGATGATTGGAAGAGTCGAGATTCCGCAAGAAGCTTTCTTCATGGTTTTAAAACCACGCTGAGTACTAGCTGTCAGAACAACCTATGTAAAATCAAAGCTAAGCTTTGAAATTCTTTGAAATTTGTGCACTCTTAAAGGACGTTATAGCTCCGTTTACTTGCGGAAGTAGAGACTTTCTTGACTCTCACGACAACTTGATGCGAGGGAGGGGCAGGAATTCCTTCGTAATCTGGGACATGGGTATTTTTTTTTGACAGACCGAGCCTCGATGTGTGATAGTAAGGTTATATTCCTATGGCAGAAGTGATGCGCCCGACACCCCCTCCGGTTGAAGCGATAAAGCATGGGGAGCCTATTGGACCCCAGACAATCAAAGCCTCGGCAGACGTGGCCGCTGACATGGCCGGTGGTGGGACGCCCAAAACCGCTCACGTTGAGAAGCTCACCGATGCGCTCGAGGCAGAACTTGCCAGAGACGGGATCAAACTGACCGACGAGGAGCGCAAAGCCTGGCGCGAGGGCGCTAAAGCCATGGCGGAGCCACCGAAGGATGCCGAGCAAGCCATAGAGTTTCCGCCGAAGGAGCCGCTCGACTTCGACGAATACTTCAGAACCGTGCGGGAGATATCAACAGTATACGGTTTGGATCGCTACCAGGGAGACCTGCGCGCGGTTCAGGCAAGCCTCGTTGCCGCCCGGATCATTCATGAAGTTGCGCGATCAGGTTATATAGCAGCACCGGGGCGAACGTCACAAGGGACGATCGCCGGGCTTCGGAAAGTGGCCCAAGGGCTTATCAGGTGGCGAACACAGAATCCAGACCAACGCAGGAAGCTTATTCATGACGGGGCACGCTACGCCAGACCAATCCTCACACCGCTCGTACTCAACTTGCTTAGTATCCGGCTCGAGCTGGGAGCTCGCAGAAGACTCGGCAAGCTTCTTCTTGCGATGGGGCGCACGGTGAATTCCAGAATTTCAGAATCGCTCTTTATGCATAATTTTGAGTTTATTCACGACAAAACGCCGGCAGAGATTCTCAATATCGTTGAGCGAGGTAAAAGTGCAACCCTTGACCTTCTGGGTACGACCTACGGACAGGTTCTTCCAGCGCTCACCACAATTGGCGCACGGTTGCTTCCAGAGTGGCGAATCAGTCCGATCGCCGCTGCCTTTTCTATTCTGCGGCTGCCCTTTATGTACCGAAGCTCGAAGCGCGGACTCGAAGAGCTCATGTGGAATCGTAAGATTGATGCACTGCAGAAGGAGTTCGTCGATAGCCGGCTCGCAAGCCTGCTTGGAAATATCGAGGCGGCGAAAACGTCAGGCAACATTGAGGGCAGCATCCATGCCCTCCGTCAGGCAATGGAAGCGCGCGAAGGGCTTCAGAGAAAACGGTACATCCTGACGGTTGGGAGGGAGAAACGCGAGCTCCTTACCAATCTCGTCTTCGACCAACTCGCGCCGCTTCTCATTGCCGGATATGAGTTTGTAAAACAGCGAAAATACTATATGGCTCGTTCTGGAGCAATGGGAGGTCAAGGAGATATCCTCAGCTCTCTTTTTCCGCCAGCACAAGCTGCGGCGTTCCACGCGTTTTCAAAATATCAAATCTCACGATACATGCAGGAGTCGACAAAAGCGCACGCCTTGGGACTCGTCGCGCTCTACGCGAATAATATCCAGCCGGATATTCAGGACATTAAAAGGATGGAGGAGCTTCTGGGCCCGTGGAGTGCGGTTGACCGGCCGGAGGGGCCCAAGGAGAAGGCGAGGATGCCGGTCGGGCAGGTGCCACGGTTTGATATACAGGTTGATGGTGTGAGGTTTAAAAAGATCCTTCACAGCGTTTCCCTCGAGATTCCGCAGGGATCCTATACAACCGTGAAAGGTCCGTCGGGAATCGGGAAGACCACACTCCTTCGCACAATGCTCGGGCTCTACCAGCCGGAGACTGGGGAGGTGCGCTACGGCGGGATTCCCCTTGATAAGGTAAAGAAGTTCGGCGATGAGTCAATCTACACGCAGATCGGCTACGCAAACCAGAACCCGCAGTATTTGGAGACCCTGACGCTTCGGGAAAATCTTCTTCTCTGGACGCGGCATCCGGTACCTGATGAGAAGCTGGAGAGCTTGATGCATGAGCTTAAGCTTGACCACCTCGTTACCCGGCTTGGTTCGCGCGCGAAGCACTATTCTGGTGGAGAACTCCGGCGCATTGGGATAGCCCGCGCACTTCTTAAAGACCCCAAGGTTCTCTTCCTTGACGAGCCGACGGCGAACTTAGATGAGGAGTCAGCAGCTCAAGTTACTGAGGTTTTGAAAAACCTGCGGGCAAAACGGCCGGAGATGACCATCGTTGCAATAACCCACGATCCGGCGTTTGAGAAGATTGCCGATCGTGTGGTTGACTTCCGAAGCCTCAACAAAGCGCCGGAAAATGCATCAGGGCTCCCCAAGGATGCGGTATTTTTCGCCCAGGCTGAACCCGCGCCGACTCAAGCCCCATAAAACGTCGATTCTATGGAGACGTTTTACAATCGAGCGCGATTCCCGGAATCTCTTTCGCTTAGAAGTGTGGGCGATCGACGATCACGCGAACCAGTGAAAAAACGAGGAAAAGAATGAGGTTGACTCCAAGGACGATCCCGAGGCTTCTCACCAGTATGAGAAGGAAGGTTTGGGTAAGGCTGAGGGCCTGTCCGGTCAACGTGAGCCGAATTCCTGCGAAAAATGCGCCAGACACAAGGAGCACCACCAGCAGGGTAAACGGCAGAACCCCCTTGAGGTCTTGGGGAGATGAGAACATGGTGTTGGAGATGGCAAAGAGGAGGTAGACGATGAGCGCGGTCCGAAGGGGGTTTGCGCGAAGAGAGAGAAACCAGGATGTCTCGCTTGCTTCAGCCCCCATGAGGAAGAAGGAGAGCGCGCTTATGAGAACGAACGCAGCAAGGAGGGGCGCGATCCCGATGAGACTCCGGCGCAGGGGATCGGTCTTTGCAATAGCAACGCTTCCCGTTTGAACTTCCGCTGCCCGGATTACCTCTGGCACGAGAACCAATTTTCCTGTTGGAACGCCGAGAATTTCTGCCATAAACAGGTGCGAGAGTTCATGGACTGCGGTGCCGGGGAAGAGAAGGAGAGTGACTACCGTGAGTGCAACATCTTGACTCCTGAAGGTTCGGCAAAGAACGAAGGAGAGGAGTCGAAGGAGAGCCCGTGAGAGAATGTAAAGGCAAATGAGTTCTGTGATGAGTAGAACAAAAGGTATCATTAGTGTTTACTTTCCCCTTGGCTTGACATGAAGTGGGAGAGGAACATCAGGGTGAGTCCGCCGGCAAGGATGCTCGGGAAAATCATCGTCTGTATTGGTCTTTCTGATGCCTTCGGCGCAAAGAGGAAAGATGCCTGCGAAATCGTCTCGGGTGTGGCGGCAAGGCCGAGGCTCGCGATCACTCCTTCGGGCTTTGAGAGTTGACCCTGCGATATTCCTAGCTCCGTGAGGAGCGCTTCTTTGAGCGTTGGATCGCTTCCAATTGCTTGAGCAACGAGTTCTGGCGTGTTGACCAATCCCTGGCGCAGGCTGTCAATGACGCCCGGAGGAACTGCGCGGTCGGGATTCTTTTGACTGTACTCGGATAGGAAATCAGCAAATTCACTGTCCTTGCCACCAGCGCGTGCAAGGAGCGGTGCGCTCTTTGTCTTGAGCTCTTCCAGTCGAGGTCGGAGGGCCTCAGGAACCATCTCAGGATCAAGCGATGCAATCATCCGCACACTATCCCGACGAAGTGCATTGCCCAGTCGTGAATCAGATGAAGCTCTCGCTAAGGCTGCGAGAAGCACGCGGGTATCTTTGACTTCGAGGAGAACCTCGCCTGTTTGGGTTAGAAGCTCATTCACCTGCTCGCGCGGCAGAGAGGACTCACCCGTTTCCGCGAGCGCTCCCATGTCTCCCGCCGCAAGCGCCTCAAGCTTTTGGCGGGGTGTTGCGCCTTTGGGCAATGGTTTTTGCGCGACCGGCTCCGCGGTAGGAGGGGGAGAAATCTGGATTTTTGGTTGCGGTTTCGCCTTGATCAGTTCTGCTTGCAGATCCATAGTGTGGCTTCGGTGTGTGTCTACTGCGGCTTCCCTGCGCCCTGCCAGACGATGTTGACGTCTTGGCGGATTGCTTTGTCTGCAAGCTTGACCGCCGCATCGTACTGGCCCTGGCGAACGAGCTCTTCCACCTGTCTCTGAGCTTGCTTGATGATACGCTCTTCGTACTGGAGGAGAAACGGCAGCGTGATAGGAGAGAGCTCCGGGTAGGCGTCGTCGAGCTTGGGGATTGCTTTGAATAGCTCCTCAAAGGTTATACCGGGCGCAAGAACGGAAAGGACGAACTGGGAGAGTTTCTGCGCCTGCTCCTCCGTCATCTCCTCAGACTCGACTTTCTCCTTGATGAGGCTGACAACCTTTTCCTCTATCTGCTGGCGAATGTCATCTGGGGTCATAGGCTTACAGCTCTGGTATTAAGTATCGAGTATTGAGGCAGAAGACGCAAGGAGTGGATGGGATAATTGTATCTTGGCGTCGCTCATGGAGTTTGATAGGATAGGTTGCTGTATGGGAAACGACCTACAAAAAGGAAAATTTTCTAACGGCGTTCGGTTGCTCCTTGTTCCGATGGAAGGGATTGAGAGCGTTGCGACGGCTGTCATGGTGGGAGTGGGGAGCCGCTATGAGACGCCAGCCCTTAACGGGGTCTCTCACTTCATCGAGCACATGGTATTTAAGGGCACGAAAAAGTATCCGACAACGGATGCCGTCAACGTCGTTGAGAAGATGGGAGGGCTCCAGAACGCGTATACAGACATTGACCTTACGAGCTATCACAACAAGGTTCTTAGCACTGACTGGGAGAAAGCGCTAGAGATCAATAAAGAGCTTGTACTGGCGCCTCGGCTTGAACAAGTTTACCTCGAGCGCGAGCGAGGTGTGATCCTTGAGGAGATGAAGCGGTATGAGGACGAGCCAGCTGCAAAGGCGGAGGAAGTCTACCACAAGATGCTCTACCCGGGTAGTTCTCTCGGGATGCGGGTGATCGGCGAAGAAGAAAGCGTCGGCAGTCTCACAGGCGAAACTCTGCACACCTTCCATTATCAGTGGTATATGCCGGAGCGGATAGTGGTGGTACTTGCAGGAAATCTCAAATCTCAAATCTCAAAAATTAAAGAAATAGTCACCGAGTGGTTTGGAAGCCTTCCAGGGAAAACCAATGACTCTTTTGCACCGGTGTTTGAGAATCAAAGAGAGCCCCGTCTTGAGGTGGTCACCAAGCCGGAGGCGCAGCAGGCGCACCTTATCCTCGGGGTGCGTACGTTTGCGAGGCAGAGCGACGAGCGGTTTGCGTGGAATTTGTTTAATTTGATCATGGGCGTATCGTTTACGTCGAGACTTTTTAAGGAAATCCGCGAGAAGCGGGGACTTTGCTACCAGATCAGGAGCGGCTCAGACAATTGGCACGATGTCGGCAATTGGTCGATCTACGCCGGCGTCGCGACGGAGAAGGTTGGAGAGGCGGTTCGGGCCATCTTAGACGAACTTGCCAAGGCGCGGGATGGAGGCGTGACGGAAGAAGAACTTCGGATCGCCAAGAAAAGGCTTGCGACCATGCTCGCGTTCAAGAGTGAAGACCCGGAGTTCTTTGTGGAGTTCTACGGCCGGCAGGAAGTCTACGGCATGCCGATCCTCACGCTTGAAGACTACCTCAAACGGAATGACGCAGTGACGATCGATCAGGTGAACACGCTTGCAAAGAAGTACCTTCGGACCGAGACGCTCAACCTGGCTTTGGTGTGGAGGAAGCAGAGGGATGAGGAGCTCTTTCGGATGTTGGGCATGTAATACCTGATTCTCTTCAAAAACCGCCGAAGAGACCCGCGAATGCGAAAGCGAAAGCGAAAGCGAGGAGCAAACCGAGACTCCCATAGAGTATATTGGT
The DNA here is from genome assembly GCA_964397755.1 of uncultured Gammaproteobacteria bacterium. Lineage (GTDB taxonomy): Bacteria > Patescibacteriota > Microgenomatia > UBA10105 > UBA927 > CAYNJY01. Next base: position 72,187 of record CAYNJY010000001.1, on the reverse strand, counting down.
GAGCATTTTGTTCTGGGAGAGTCCTCCCAGCCGCGAGAAGGGGCGGGATAAGAGTATCAGAGAAACTACGGGGAATCCCGCGCTCACCCCCACGAGGAGGGCAAGTAGAACGAAACCCCACTCCCGGGACAGCCCCTTTGGTGTCGCCTCCGCGACGAGCTCTTCAGTACTCTGGTTTGGTAATTGGGAGGATGTTGGAAACGGGGAGTCGGCAGGGAGGGCAGGTGGAGAGGATACGGGGTTTGCCACGGGAAGGAGTGTGGCGGAGAGCTCATTGGACCAGGGGCCGGTGGCACAGCCATTGCCCGCGCGCACACGGAAGAAGTAGGTGGTGGTAGGGGAGAGTGATTGGACTAGGTAGATTCTGGTTCCTTTCCCACCGATGTTGAGTGCCCCCCACTGGTAGGTGTTGGGGGCGTTTCCGTAGGTTAGGACGTAGGTATCCAGCGGCTCCTCCCCTTCGGTGAAGAAGAGCCTTATGGCAGTCTGGCCTTCGGGGATGGCCGCGTAGAGGGACGGGGCAGTGACCCCTGGTGGCGTCTCCCCACAGGTAGGGGAAGCGGATGCGGGAGAACTCGGTTGCGGCGGCGGCCGCGCTTTCCCAAACAGGGAGAAGGTGGAGAAGGCGGTCGTGGTGCAGGAGACCGTGGCGGCGGCAGTGTCCACGCTGCAGCCGGAAAGCTCTTGCCAGCTAACGCCGTTCCAGCGATAGATTCGAAGCGTTGATTCATCGATGCCGGCAACGTCGCTTGGGCTATAGCTAACCCGGATGGCAAGGGCGCTGGCAAACGAGGAGAGCGCGCTCTCCTCGTTGGGTAAGGCGGAGAGTTCGTAGACGTGGCTGCCGACTGCCGTCTGGTCGGCCGGTGATCCTATAGCTGCCAAGACCGAGGCTTTGTCCAGCTGTTTGACTTGGAACACCGCAGGAGCGTTGGCAAATGCGGGTGGTACCGTGAGGGTCAAGCCGATGCCGCCACTGGAGAGAGAAAGGCTTCCTCCGGAGGATGGGCTCAGGCGGCTTGCTACCTCGGCAGCAACCGCAGCTCCTCCCGTGCAGCCTGCGGTGGTAAAAGCGTTATTGGAGCTCGTCCGTTCATCGCCTGCGGTATTTTTTGATCGGACACGGTAGTGGTACTTGGTACAAGGGAGGAAGTTGGAAAGGGCTAGGTTGTGTTGGAGAACGCGAGGAGCGGTGTTGTTTTCTGCCGTGGCGCTGCCATAGGTTGACGTCAACCCGTAGTCAGCCTGGGAAGAGGCGTTTTCGTCCGTGGCCCAGCTTATATCGGCACCGGAGGAGGTGGGGGTTGCGGTAAGGCTGGAAATGGTGGGGCCGTCACTTGCTGTGGCAGCAAACGTAACACTGGGGAGCCCCACGGTTGAGGTGGTGACGGTGTAGGGACCCGCGACACTCCCTAGCGTTACGCTGGTTGCCGCCTGGCCGCTGGTATTGGTGGCGGCACTTGAGGGTGTAAGGGATTGTCCGGTGGCTCCACTAGGGGCAGAGGCGAGTGCAAACGTTACCAGGGTCCCGGCGAGGGGATTGGCAAAGGCGTCGGCAACCGTGACGACCAACGAGCTGGAGAGGGTGGTCGTGCGGGGTGCGGATTGGGAGTCACCGAAGGTTTTAATGAGGCTCGTCGGGGGCCCTGCGATAAAAGAGACGCTCGCGATAGATCCGCTTCCGCCCACACTCGTGGTGACAGTCACGGTCGCCGAGGCGGTTGCCGTGGTTGGGTGTTGGATCTCGGTGCCGGAAAGGGAACTACTGGTTTTTATTGTCACCTGGCCCAGGCCACAATTTTCCTTATTTCCCTTCTTGCTCAAGGACTCTGCGGCGACGGTTACGGTAAGCGAAGCGGTGCTACTATTGATCGAAACTGCCGAAGGCGTTGTATAGGATCCAGCGGTGCTGCAGGTGCCGGTGGTGGCTTGGGTGACGGTAAAGTCACCGGCAGCAAGAGCGGCAGTATTGAGGGTGGTGCCTGTGGGCAAGGTTAGGGTAACGGTCGTGCCTGCGCCCAGCGCGTCATTTGGATTGGGCCTAAAACTGACAAAATCGGCAGCCGAAGATGATACGAATGTTCCCACGACGCTGCCAGATGGACCGTAAGAAATCTGGGTAATTGGCGCCGCCCAGGCTCCACGGGGGAAGATCAAGGGAGGGACAATTACCAAACATACTGCCCAGAACGATGCCAGCATGGTTTTGGCAAACTCTCGTCTCTTATGAAGCGTACGCAACACTGCCATGGTATGTCCCACCACTACGATAAGTATCACCCCGCGGCTTCTTCCACTCTAGAGTATGGGGTGGACCCTGTCAAAGCAGGGCGGGCGGTGGTATGATGAGTGGTATGAATGAGCGAACACTCGTCCTCATCAAGCCCGACGGCATGGAGAAGCACATTGTGGGCCAAATTACCGACCGCTTCGAGCGGGCGGGCTTGACTATCGTCGCCCTGAAGATGCTCAAGCTTACCCGGCCGCTCCTTGAAGAGTGGTATGCCCATCACAAGGATAAACCCTTTTTCGACGATTTGTGTATCCAGATGATGGCCACCCCGGTTGTCGCCATGGTTCTTGAAGGTGAGGAGGCGATTGCGAAAGTGTTTGACATCTGCGGCCCGACTGACCCAAGCGAAGCAGCGCCTGGAACCATTCGGCGCGACTTCGGAGAAAGCAAACCCAAAAACGTCGTCCACCGCTCCGACTCCGCTGAAGCAGCAGCTAAAGAAATCGGCCTTCTTTTTCCCCAGCTTTACACATCGGATGTGTAAAGCTAGTCTTTCTCTTCGAAGAGCAAGTGTTTGAGGTAGTTACGTTGTTTTTGATACTCGACCTGATCATTCAGAAACGATCGGTAGGACTGCTTTGAGCGGAACGTAGCCAGTACCGGTGTGGGATTAGACAAGGAGGGTTTTGCAGCCATGTATTCCGGAAGTGAAGACCATGGGTAAACAAACAGTTCTTCTATGCTCTTCACAACATTCCCTGTCAAAGGATTGAGGTGTATGTAGCGGGTGAGGTGGAGGAGTTGTTCGTTCGACTCGATCCTCACGGCTTTAAACGACCCCTGAAAGAGCGGTCCAACTCTGCCATAGCGCGTATTGAAGTATTTCGTATAACTATCGGTCATCCTCCTCATGAACGCTGTGAGGCCACCATCCGCTTCTTGCCTAAGTAATAAATGAAAGTGATTGGGCATGAAGACATAGGAGATGATAGTCGTCAGTCGTGGTTGCTGGCGCATCGTTTTCATGACGTTCATGCGTATAGGCAATGAAAGGTTGAGAAACTGGGAGAGGCGAAACTGCGGCTTCTCCGGGGTATAGTAGCTGAGCGTATCCAAAAGTCGCTGGCGACTACGTTCATCAGAGAAAATTGTGCGTTTTTCTACTCCTCGATTGTAGATATGGTAGTACTCACCGGTAACCAAAGGAGTCAGGCGGTACATTAATCAGATGGTAGAGAAGATGGGAGAAAAAGTCAAGAGTTCAGCTTTACACATCGGATGTGTAAAGAGAACAGACTTCTGAAAATATTCCTCGCCGAGCGGGTGGAGTGGGAGATGCGAAAAGCCCGGATGAAAGCGTAATTACCTCTATTGCGATGTTTCTAGATTAGTGATACGTTATGTCTATGGAAGGCCCAAAACCTTTAGGTGTCGAGATACAGCGCTCTATTCCCGCCCAGCACGTAGAAAGTGCCATCACCCGGTTCCTCAAAAGCCGTCTTCCGGGACCGAAAACAGAGAAATCCATGAGACTCTATGACAAAGTCGCAAGTCATCTTCCGGACATAGGGCAGGATATTTCAGAGAAGATCCGTCCAATCGTCAAAGCTGGTGCGTATGCCGGAAATGCCGTTGGGACGTCTATGAAGGTATGCTTGTAGCCACAATTGGAGCTGGAGCTATCCTCGTGGGTAGATCGGCAGTTATCAATCGGGCAGATATGCCGGGTGCCTTTAAGAAATTTTTGGAAGACGCAAAGATCAAAGATATACCCAAAAACCTTGCCGGTTCGGTGAAAAGAGAAGTCATCGCCTTTGGGGCTAGTCCCCGCGATTGGCTCCAAAACGCGGCACAGGCTAAGCCGACGCATGAGAGAGAGCCAGCTAAAACCCAGCTTCCAATAATTGAAAAAGTGATTTCCAAAGATGAACCGAAAGCAAGGTTAGAAGACACATCGAAAGGACCCGGAGCTACACCAAGAGAAGCAAAGCAAATCGATCCATGGAACGAGTATGAGTCGGCTCCAAATATTTCAGGGGATCGAATGCCTTTACCAAGCCATCCCGCACTCATGGATGAATCGCAGCTCGATACCTACTCGAGTATACAATTGACAGGCAAACCACGACATACCCAATATGTCAATCTGCTTGCAGCCGATGAACGAAAAACACTATTTGACGAAATGAATAGGGCAACCAATACCGCCAAAAAAGCAGGAGAGCCTACGGCTGATCTAAGCAGAAAACTTATCCATGAGCATGCGCGAGTCACAAAATATGCGCTCATGCGCTTCCGTGATGTCTGGGATAGGCCAAACGGTGCGTTGGATTTTGCCAAAGGATACTGGACATTCGTGCGGACTGTTGGAGGAGAGCAAGCTTATCGAGCAGCGATACAAAAGGTAGCTCATGAACATAGAAGCACTATCGATGCCGGCCATTATTCTGATGAAGACATCCTCAATAGCCTCGTTGACGCGTTTAAAGGTCATCAGACGGGTTTAGAAGGACAGAAGCTACGGGATTGGCTTCATCTTTTGATGCAAGTTGAATTTAAACCCGTCAATAGTCAGTAACTCCGCGATACTATCTTTTTTGGGTCTGTGACCGGCCGCTTACTCCGCCGAGTAAGCCTGCTAACTTTTGAAGAACAGTTGCCTTTATATTGTCCGGAGCGGCGGATGCCTGCGCACCAACAGCTTTCATGGCGCCATCAGTCATTGCCGCGGCAGCATCAAATCCAGCGAGTTGTAATGTACTATTCACAATTGGTGATGCAATGGCTTCTTGGACTCCGACTACTGCTTGAATTGTGGCTTCATGAGTAAGGTCCCTGACGAGATCAGGTTCTCCTGTAATCGTTCGTATAGCTCCTTTAATACCTGCTTCGGTAGCTTCCGCTGCAGCATTCGTGACTTTTTTTAGCCCATCCGGATACCTTTGCACCCAAGTCAGTGAAAAGTTTTCGTGTCCAATCTGGATTTTTGATGGCGACTATTGCGGCTATCCCAACCCCGGCGCCGGCTGTCGTGGCAGTAAGAACAAGTACATCCCTCATTACCCTGTCACGGGCATATTTACCCGCTTCATCATTGAGGCGTTTCTCCAGCTCATAGCGGGGAAGCCCATTGACTCCTTCTAATACGTGTTTCCATTTCTCCAGATACTCCTCCCGCCGGCCCTCCGGAGTGTGAGCATGGAGCAATGTGTGGATACGTCCCCCCACGCGATCAACGAGGGAGGCAGATTCGGGACCCCAGCAAAGTTTCCAAAAACTTGATACAATAGCCTATGCCAAGAGCGACAATGAGTTTGCTGAAGTGATGAGAGAAGAGGAACGGAAACTCTTCACAATGATTAGGAAATACGACCGACGGGACAGTTCACGCCGTCAAACCTAGAACTCAATTACGGTATCATTTTTCGATTGGGTAGGACTGCTAGATGAGGATTTTGATGTGCCGAAGAACAGGGAGGAGGACCTCAAAAGGGAGGCCAATGACGTTCGTGTAGCTTCCGTCAATTTTAGTGACCAGGTCCCACGGGGTTTCGCCCAGCGCGTAGCCTGCGGCGAAGCGGGTGAAGTCGTAGCGGGCGACGTAGCTGTCTAGATAGTCTTTGGACAGTTTGCGCATTGTCACACGGGTTTTCGTGAGTCTCTCCCACGTTTTATTCACTTTGCCTTCTTTCAAAAGAACGATGTTCGTCGCAGTCACAAAAGTGTGGACTCGGCCCATGAGCGCCTTGAGGATGAACTTTGCGTGCTCACGGTCTTTTGCCTTTCCGAACATTTTCTTCCCGATGATCGCCATAGAATCAGCTGCGATAAGCAGGTTGGGCCGGTTTTCGGCGAGGGTGTAGACGCGGGCGTGGCTGATCACTTCGTTCGCCTTGGCCTCGGCGCGCTTTTTCAGGGTGACGATCGGATCGGCGTCAGTGATTTTGTCCTCGTCGAGGCGCGTCACGACGACACGGAAGCGGATGCCGAGCTTCTCAAGGAGCATTTTTCTTCCAATCGATTGTGATGCTAGGACGACTTCTGGGAGCGGAGGAGGGAGGGGAGGAGCGTTTTTGGAGATAAACGAGAGCCTCATCTTCCAAGTATACCCTGTTTTGCGATGAATTACTAGACCTTGGTCGGGGATGCCAGACTCGAACTGGCGACCTCATCGTCCCGAACGATGCGCGCTACCAACTGCGCCAATCCCCGACAAAATTTGCATAGAAGTACGGGATCCCGAAGTTGCCGTTACGGCATACGCCGGGACGCATACTTCTAGGACTGAACTACACCCTGGCTATGGTGGGCAGGCCAAAAGTGCTTCAACAACTGGCGGATGAACTACTTCCCGCCTCGATGGTATTGTAGCATAAAATTCAGTAGAATTAGGGGATGCCGCTGTAGCTCAACGGACAGAGCAGTCCCGTCCTAAGGGAAAGGTTGGAGGTTCGATTCCTCCCAGCGGCGCACGTTACGGCGGGCAGGAGGGCACGACGGGGTCTCAATTCCTTCTGGGGGCGCTTTTGGCGTTTGAGGAAAGAACTTAGCGTAAATTTATCACGTAGAGGTTGTTGACGCCGTTGGCTTTCGGGTTGAGGGTCGTGAGGATGACGATTTTGCCGGCTGATGCCCACGGCACGGCAAAGGAATCCCAGAACGGACCGGCGTATGCGGTTTTCCGGTTGCCCCCGTCATAATCGAGAATCTCGATTCTATCCCGTTCCACGGCAAGGAGATGCCTCGACGCTGGAAGCCAGCGGAGGGCCGGGAGCGTTCGCAGCCCGACAGGGTAGTTTCGATCCTCCTTTACGTCGTAGACGTAGAGCGATCCGGGAGCAATGTTCCGCGTTTCCGTTGTTGGATTTGTTCCAATAAGAGGCGGTTTGATAATTTTTGGAATAGTTGCAGACGCCGTTGCCTCATAGAGAATCTTCGTTTCATCCGGTGAAAAGTCCATGAGCCTCATCGAGGTTGTCGCGACCTCCACAAGTTCACTCGGCAGGGTTGCGAGCTTCTCCTTTTCGCGGGTGAGCCGCAACTCTCCCCATTCCTTTTTCAGGGTGCGTATGTCGAAGAGCTGGCGGGATGCCTCGTTTGGTTTGTCTGCATCCATGAGAAACCACAGCGGGTTCTGGATCGGTCTGACAGGAACTTCGGCAAGGATCTGCTTGCTGTCCGGCGACCAGCTCAAGGTCGCCTGGGAAAAGTCAATGCCGTTACTTTTGCCGATAAGCTTTGCGTCGCGGTTGAGCCCCAGCGGTTTGTCGATGAGATCAAGGATGTAGACGCCCGCACGGCTTATTAGGCCTGCGCCGTTTGACGCCTCCGGGGTAGCGGGAACCACAAACGCGAGTTTCCCGCCGTCGGGAGAGAGGACCGGACTCGCCGCCCCGCTCGTTGTGATTGCGGTGAGCGAGGGATTGGCAGAGAGCAGAACTGCCTCGATGGTGGAGACGACTTCTCCCTGCACCCGCACGCGCTTCTCCCAGGGCTGAAAGCCGTCCTTGACAAGCGAGAGGGCATACCAGCCGGGTGGGAGGTTGATTGTCGCATCCGTTGCGCTTTTCACCGTTCCGTCGATCAAAATTGAGGCGCCGCTCGGGTCTGATTTGACGACGAGGAGGCCCGTTGTTTTCAATAGCTTTTTGTTAATGTCAAGGCGATATCCGCGGCCGTAGGCGATGATTAGAGCCGCAGTGCCGATGATCAGGATGAATGTAACAAAAGGAATCAAAAAAGATCGTACTCTTTCTATCATAGAAGCCGCGAGGGGTATTATAACGCAAGGTGTGCTAGAATGCCATTGAGACAAAATTGTTCTATTGCTATATTGTTGCATTATTGGCTGTGTTATACCCCTCTTACGCCGGTTTGCAACCCGAAGGGTTGTCAAAACGGCTTAGAGGGAGTTATGCCGATTCATTGTCCAGTAAAAGAGGCATAGTTATTCCTATGTTTACGAAAAGGCTTGGCATTGATCTCGGGACGGCGAACAGTTTAGTTTGGCTCGCTGGCACAGGAGTTGTTCTCAACGAGCCGACGGTGGTAGCCATGACGGTTGATGACAGTCGGGTTGTCGCGGTGGGCAAAGAAGCCAAGGAAATGTTGGGCCGGACACCTGGAAATATTACTGCCACGCGCCCGATGCGCGATGGCGTGATTGCCGACTACCAGATCACGGAGGCGATGCTCGCGTACTTTATCGACCAGACGGTTGGTCGAAACCGCATCTTTAAGCCGGAAGTGATGATTTGCGTCCCGACCGGCGCCTCGCAGGTCGAGCGCCGGGCGATTTTGGACGCGACGCTGTCAGCCGGCGCGAAAGTTGCCTACCTCATTGAGGAGCCGCTTGCGGCCGCAATCGGCGCGAAAATCCCGATCGCACAGGCTTCCGGGCACATGATTGTCGATATCGGCGGCGGCTCGACGGAGGCCGCGGTTATATCCCTCGGCGGCGTGGTCGTCCACAAAAGCGTGCGTGTTGCGGGTAACAAAATCGATGAGGCAATAGCCAACTATGTCAAACGCAAGTATAACCTGATCATCGGCGAGCGCATGGCAGAGTCTATAAAAATTACCATTGGAGACGCCCTGCCTGAGAAGCAGAAGCTAGAGGCGGGAAGCGGGAAAGTAGAAACGTCTATGGAGGTTCGTGGCCGAGATACCGTCACCGGCCTTCCCCGGATTATTACGCTCGCGAGCGCTGAGGTAACCGAGGCCATTACGGGAGTTCTCCACCAGATCATTTCAGCCCTCAAGGCGGTTTTCGAAGAAACGCCGCCGGAGCTTGCGGCAGATATTATTGACAAAGGGATTGTCATGGCAGGCGGAACGAGTATGCTGCGCAACTTCGATAAGCTCGTGACCCAGATGACCGGCGTGCCGGCGCATGTTGCTGAAGATCCGCTCCTTTGTGTGGTGCGCGGGACCGGGGTGGCGATTGAAAACATAGAGCTCTATAAACGAAGTGTCAGTAGGAGATAAAAGCCTATAAAGAGATGCGTTGACAACAATAACGCGGCCGCGTTATTGTTACAACGGAAAAATAGCGAGGCTTATAGAAAAATCCCTTCAATAGCGTGAAGATCAATGGAGGGGAAAATCAGATACGAAAAAATGTGTTCACTTGGACGGAGCGGAGGGGATGGGCAGGTAGAGTAATGACGTAGTATATAATACTATGGGTCTAAAGTCAACAAAAATACTCGGTATTTCCGTGACGACTGAATCTAAAAAATCTATCTTAGAGTATATCGAAAAGTACCTTGAAGAAGCGATAAGTGATACGCGAAAAGTGATAAGAGTTGTGACGCCGAATCCGGAGCAAATCGTCCGTGCTCAAAAAGATCCCCACTTTGCAAAAATCCTCAATCAGGCTGACGTGGCGCTCCCGGACGGGATAGGCCTCGTCGCCGCGATACGGCTCCGCAATTTCAGATTTCAGATTTCAAATTTAAAATTGAAAATTAAGCGGATTCACGGCGTGGATTTTATGGAAGATCTGGTGGGACTGGCGGCCAAACAGGGCTACCCCATAGGACTTATCGGTGGCAGGGGCGGTGTAGCAGTCGAGGCGCTTGAGTGCTTAAAGGCACAGTACCCGGAGCTAGTAGGCTGGGCAATGGAGCCGGAGGATGGAGAATTTCTTGAAAAAATCAAAAAAACCAACACCAGAATCGTCTTCGTCGGTCTTGGCGCTCCGAAACAGGAGTTCTTCATGGAGCAATTGGTCTTGTCATTGCGAGCGAAGCGAAGCAATCTCTATCAGAATGGGATTGCCACGTCGGCCCGACGTAGCGTCGGGCCTCCTCGCAATGACGGTGTGATCCTCATGTCCGTCGGCGGCTCATTCGATATTCTCGCCAGGCGGGTGCCGCGGGCACCCTTCCTCATCCGATCACTTGGCCTCGAATGGCTCTGGCGGCTGGGGCGGCAGCCGTGGCGCCTCGGCCGGCAGCTTGCGCTTCTTCGGTTTATCTTCCTTGTCCTTGCAGAAAAGAGTAGGCTATAATCGATCTATGCGCGTACTCTATCTGCAAACGTTTCCGTTTTGGGGGTCGGGGAGCGGGACGTATGCCCGGCATTTGGCTTCTGTCGTCGGACGCGACCATAAAGTTGCGATTCTAGCCCCCGATGACCGGCCGATTGATAAAGCGAAACTTTACACCGTGAATCTCCCGTTTCCGGTTGCCTTCACCGGTCATCCGGAATGGCCCGATTGCAAGCTCTATACCCAACTCACGAATGTCGAGGTAGCTCTCATTTATAAAACGTTTTTAGACGGCACGATTGCCGCGGTTGAAGACTTCAAACCCGATATCATCCACGTCCATCATGCGTTTCCTCTGACGTGGGCGGCGGCGTTTGTCAAAGATATGTACGGCATCAATTTCGTGACCACCATCCACGGTTCGGAATTGCCCACGATTGAAAAAGACCGGCGCTACGGGAGGGCCACGTACTACGCGATGTACCGCGCCAAACGTATCATCCCCAACAGCGGCTACACGCGCGACTGGTTTTTGCGGGTTTTTAAGGGGTACTTCCATGAAAAATGCCGCGTGATTCCGGGTGGGGTAGATATTAACAAATTTGTCTATAGTGAGTCTGGAGCCGATCAGGTAGATCGCGAATTAAATCTTCATGGAAAACCCGTGGTTGTGTTTGCCGGCAAGATCACCAAGTATAAAGGGGTAGAGTACCTGATCGGTGCTGCCAAAAAGATCCACGGCGAAGTGGTGATCCTGGGTGACGGGCCGGAACTACCCAAACTCAAGCAAAAGGCCCAAAACTTAGGTCTTACCAACGTACATTGGGTGGGCCACCTTGGGGCTGGGGTCAAAAAACTCGTGCCATATTACTCCCGGGCCGATGTGTTTATCGCGCCCTCCGTCTGGGACGAACCGCTCGGTTTGGTTATTTTGGAGGCGATGGCGTGCAACACTCCGGTGGTCGTCACCCGCAAAGGCGGGATCCCGCTTGCAGTGAAAGAAGGTGTCAATGGCCTTTTTATTCGCCCCAGAAACAGCGAAGAGATTGTGAGGAAAGTTAACAAACTACTCGACAACGAATCAATACGTCTCAAAATGGGTCAGAATGCCAGGAGGATTGCAGAGGAGAAATTTTCGTGGGAGACGATTGCGCGTACATTTGAACGCATCTACGAGCGGTACGGGAAGAAAAATAACGCGGTGGTAAAAAAGTAATGATCGATAAATACCCACAGGTGTCGAGGCTACGCCACACCGGAGGTGGAGTGGGTGGAGTGGGTATGCGCTACGGGGAAAAGCATGGTACACTAAAATAATGAAGATTCTTATTTTGGGATCCGTGGCTCTTCCCGTGCCGCCGCCTATGCAGGGCGGGACAGAACGGGTCGCCTACGCCCAGGCGATCGGACTTTCTAAAAACGGTCATCAGGTGACGCTTGTTGCGGCGCGCGGATCCACGCCGGACCCATCGTACCGGCTCGTACCCATCGGCGGCGGCGATACCGTGGCCGGTTCTCCGAACCGGCAATTTCCAATTTCCAATTTCCAATTTCCAAACAAAACCATAGAGTATGTTGAATCGTCCCGCAAGCTCCGGAGCGAAATGGCGTATCTGACACAGGTACTCGGTTGGATGGACGGACATTCCGGTGAGTTTGACGTGGTTATCAATAACATGCGGGGGGGGGAAGTGCTTTTCCATCAGCACGCCATCAGGCAGAAAAAAGCATACGTAAACGTCATGCACCTGCCGATGTTTGGAGCACTTGCTGAACTTTGCAAGCAGTATAAGACGCCGCTTGTCAGTATCAGTAACGCCCAGAGAAGGCCATTTCCTCATTTGAACTACGTTGGCACTGTTTACAATGGGGTAGACCTTGCTGATTTTCCATACGAGGCTACGCCTGACGACTATCTTTTGATGATGGGTTCCATCGCCCCGCATAAAAACCAACAAGCCGGAATTGCGGTTGCCAAAGCAGTTAGCATGCAGTTTATCATGGCCGGAAAAATCGGTGATCCGGCATATTATGCAAAAGAAATCGCCCCATTAATCGACGGCGTTTCCGTTATCCATCACGGGGAACTCGGGATGGAAGAAAAAGTGGCGCTTTACCAAAATGCCAAAGCACTCCTGTTTCCCGTTCTGTGGGAAGAGCCCTTCGGACTCGTGATGATAGAAGCGATGGCGTGTGGTACCCCGGTTGCGGCATATCGACGCGGTGCAGTGCCGGAAGTCGTAGTGGACGGCAAGACGGGATTTGTCGTTGATGCAGAAGATCAATTGATAGAAGCGGTGAAAAAGATAGGAGAGATTGACCGCACGGCATGCCGCCGGCACGTTGAGGAGCATTTTACCAATGAAAAAATGATCGACGCACTGGAGAAAGCAGTAAAAAACTTAAAAAATACATGAAGATTGCCATCCTTGCCCCGCCGTACCTCCCGATTCCTCCGAGTCTCTACGGAGGGACGGAGCGCATCGTGTCGCTCCTTACGGAAGGACTGGTCAAGCGGGGTCATGAGGTCACGTTATTTGCCAGTGGAGATAGTAAAACGAAGGCAAAGCTATCGAGCGTTTTTGAAACGTCGCTTGGCAACAGTGGGTTTGACAAAGGAAACAACGATAAGCCACTTTTGCACTATCAGGCGTGTTACGATCGGGCGGCGGAGTTTGATCTCATCCATAGCCATGGGCAATACTTGAGTCTGCCGGGCGCGGAGGGAATCAGGACGCCGGTTCTTTTTACGATCCATGGATCGTATTACACGGGTGAAACGACAGAGGAAAAACGGGCAATGTTAGCTAGACACAAACACTTCAATTATATTTCCATATCCGATAACCAGCGCGGCGGGATGCCGGACCTTCACTTTGTGGCAACGGTTTATAACGCCCTGGATACTTCCGAGTATCTCTTTGTTCCCCAAAACAATAGTGAGTATCTGCTTTGGGTGGGACGGGTAAGTCCCAAAAAAGGGGCACTTGAGGCCATACACACCGCAAAAAAGGTGGGGTTGCGTTTGGAAATGGCTGCGGCGATAGATCCCGTTGATCGGAAGTACTTTGACGAAGTGATCAAACCTTACGTCGATGGCGGCAGCGTCGTATTTCATGGGGAAGTAAGTATGAATGCTCTTATCGAGCTTTATGGAGGCGCGCGGGCTGTGTTGTTCCCGATTTTGTGGCACGAGCCCTTTGGACTTGTCATGATAGAGTCGATGGCGTGTGGGACACCGGTTGTGGCCTACAACTGCGGGTCGGTTCCTGAAATTGTTGAGAACGGGAAAACGGGATATGTGGTGGAGCCAGTTGAGGGGATCGATGGATTGGTTCGTGCAGTACAAAAGATCGGGTTTATAGATCGGGCCGCGTGCCGCACACGCGTTGAACAATACTTTTCAAGTCCGGTAATGGTCGATGGGTATGAGAAAGCGTACCAAAAGGTTTTGGCTTCACTATGAAAGTAGCGCTGTATATTTCACCGGCACACACCGTGCCTCCGGAAACCAATAGCATCCTGGCTCCGTGGTGGCTGGTTGCGGATATTGCTGATGGGCTTGTTGACAGAGGTCATGACGTGACGCTTTTTGGCGCGCGTGGGTCCCATACGAAGGCCAAACTCGTGAGTTTGGATATTGACGCATTTGATCCGAAGCAGAAAGATATGACGCAACTTGAGTACCAACGCTATGCCACATTTATGGAACAGCGTTTAGCCTCGGTGATGTATGAAGAAGCTGCTAAGGGTACCTTTGATATCATCGGCAATCATCTCGTTCTTAAAACCTTGCCTTTCACCCGGTTTACTCATACTCCAACCGTGTATACCCTTCACGACCCGTTGGCTCCGGACAAAGTTGGTCTCTATAGACAATACATGGATGTCCCAAGTATTCATTATGTGTCTATAAGCGATGCGCAGCGCTCTGGGGCAGACTTGCCGTTTGCCGGTACCGTCTACAATGGACTGGATCTGCGCGACTATACATTTTCAAAAAAAGGCCGGGGGTATCTTTTGGCAGTGGGAAGAATCAGGAAGGAGAAAGGTTTTACCGATGCAATTGCGGTAGCCAAACAACTGGCACTAACCCTCGTCATTTCCGGAGAATACTTTCCGCAATATCCGGATATTGCCGCGTATTGGGAGAGGCAAGTAAAACCGCATATAGACGGAGAACGGGTACTCTATAAAGGGCCGATGCCCAGGGATGAAGTTATTGATTTATATAAAGATGCTACGGCGCTTCTTTTCCCCATCCACTGGGAAGAGCCATTTGGGCTTGTGTTGATTGAGGCGATGGCCTGCGGGACACCGGTGGTCGCGTATAACCGTGGAAGTGTTTCTGAGATAGTACGAGACGGAGTGACAGGGTTCATTGTTGATCCTCCTAAGGAGGATCAACAAGCTCAAAGCTCAAAGCTCAAAGCTCAAAGCGAAGGAAGGTGGATCATCAAGAAGCGAGGGATTGAGGGACTCATGGAGGCAGTCAATCGTATCGGGCATATCGACCGCGCTGCCTGTCGCAGGCACATGGAGGAGAATTTCACTGTTGAGAAAATGGTCACTGGGTACGAATCAGTGTATCAGCGTATTATGGCAGTCTAACCTCGTTTTTTCTGCGCACACGAGCTTTCATTTTCCTGTATCATGAGTTCATGCGGATTTTATTTGTCACCAGTGAAGTTGCGGGTGTGTATAAGCTCGGCGGATTAGCTGACGTGAGCCGCTCACTGCCGCTCGCGCTTGGCAAACTTGGTGTCTCTGTTGATATCGCGATGCCGTTTTATAAAGAGATACGCCTTGCCAAAACCGCCTGCATTGGAAGCCTTGCCGTACATTTTGACGGAGGACAGGAGCTGGTGTTTGTCTTTGCCTACCGGCTGGCGCCGAGGGTGAGGCTGTTGCTGTTTCGCCATCAGCGGACAGACGCTTACTTTGCGCCTAGTATCGTTTCCACGTTTGCCTTTTTTAGCAAAGCAGTAACGTATTGGGTCCGCTCTATGGGGCTTTCGTCCAAGCTCTACGATGTGGTGCACTGTCAGGATTGGCACACGGCTCTCGTCCCGATGCTTCTGGGCGAGAGTGCCAAGACGAAAAAACGGAGTGAAACCGTGAATGCTCAAAGCGTCCACACCATCCTTACAATCCACAACATACTCTATCAAGGGATATCAAAAAACGGCATGGCGCAGAAACTCGGTATGCCATCCTCCCTCTTTCACCCGGTCACGCGGTTTGGCAAGCGAGTCGTGAATTTTTTACGGGAAGGGGTCGAGTACGCGGACGAGATAACGACCGTTTCTCCCACGTATGCCAAGGAGATCATGACCCGCACATTCGGTGAGCGGCTTGAAGATATTTTGCGCCGGCGCAAAAAGAATCTCGTCGGAATTCTCAATGGTATTGATGGAGACGTGTGGAACCCGGCAGCGGACCAGCTCATTGCCGCGCGCTTTACCCGGGCAGGCGTGACAGCGGGCAAATGGCGCAACAAGCAGGCGCTAGAGCGCGAGGTAGAACTCCCTGTCGCCCGCGTGCCGCTTCTGGGGTTTATCGGGAGAATGGAGCCGCGGCAGAAAGGGATAGGTATTTTACTATCGGCGCTCACGCGTTTAGACGGCATACCGCTTCAGGTGGTCATCCAGGGGATAGGAAATGCCGAGCAGGTGCGAGACGTTGCCGCCTTTGTCAAAAAGTACAAGCATCGCCTTGCCTTTGTTCATGCCTTTGACGAGAAACGCGCGCGTCTACTCTACGCCGGTGCCGACCTTATGGTAATACCTTCGAAATTTGAACCGTGCGGCTTGGTGCAGATGATAGCGATGCGATATGGAACGATACCGTTAGTGCGAAAAACCGGTGGGCTGGCCGATACCCTGGACGATGGACGAACAGGTTTTGTGTTTGGTGCATATACAGCGACGGCGCTGGCGAAATGTTTAAAGCGGGCAACGACTATCTATTACGAGCAACCGTCGGCGTGGAAGCGGATGCAGCGCTCTGCCATGAGCCAGGACTTTTCCTGGACGCGCAGTGCACTTCGCTACAAGGCTCTCTACCAGAAATTTTTCAGTAATTCTCTATCAACTGGTAATAGAAAAGCTTAGCTTTGGCGTCAAAGCTAAGCTTTAGACAGCGTCCGATGTTGGAAAAAAAAATGAATAGCTACACTCTGACTGTTGGTTTTTGAAAGAAGATTCTCTATAATTCTAAGCTAACGTACGTTGTTGAGATTACCCATGCAAAACTTTCACGAGAACAAGCTCTGGCAGAGCGCGTATGTGGCGCTCATGGATGTCCATGACATACTCGATACCGCTAGAGACGGAGAGCACGGCGCGATTGTCGCCGATGTTTTGGAAGCTGCAGCGTCCGTCGTTTCCAAAATTGCCGATTCCCTCTCCCGCTCCGATAGGCGCGTCAGCCGAGAGCTTCTCTTTGAAGCGGTTGGGCTTGTTTCGGTTACGCGGACGCACTTGGCCGTGGCCTGGGGCCGGGGACTTCTTTCTGACGAAACCTTCAAGCCGCTTGACGCAACATACGCCGATTTAAGCCAATCACTCCAGAGTTAAACTTCCCCTTTACACAGATTTACCGGTCAGTTATCGTGAGTACAATGAAAATTTTTATCGGAGCAGATCATAGAGGTTTTGCCCTCAAAGAGAAGCTCAAACCTTGGCTACAATCGTTAGGACACGATGTTTTGGATTGCGGCAACACGGTTTTAGATCCCCACGATGATTATCCAGATTTTACTTTTAAGGTGGCTGATGCGGTGGTAGCCAATCCCGGCAGCTTAGGGATTGTCATGTGTGGTTCCGGCGGCGGCGTGGTAATTGCCGCAAATAAAGTTAGCGGCATTCGAGCAGTTTTGGGTGACAGTGTTCCCGATACCAAGCATAATCGCGATCACAATGACGTGAACGTCCTCTCGCTTACGGCTGATTTTACGAATGAGGAGCAGTCTAAGGAGCTCGTCAAGGTATTCCTGGATACGCCATTTGCGGCAGAGGAGCGGATGGTGCGCCGGCTCAGGAAGATCGAAGAAAGGGAGACAGGAAGTTTATGATCGATGTCATCCCCGGCATTCTTGAGAAAGATTGGGGCGAGATTGAGCGCAAAATCGAGCTCGTTGCTCCTTACGTCTCGTGGGTGCAGATTGACGTTTGCGACAACACCCTTGTCCCCAACACTACCTTCCTGGACTTTGCCAAATTTTTCCCGGCGACAAAATCACGCTATAGCGAGATTTTGTCGCACTTGTCTTTGGAGGCACATCTTATGGTGGCTGAGCCGCACAAGTACATCCGGATTTTGGTTGACGCAGGGTTCAGGCGTCTAGTTGCCCACGTTGAAGCCCACGACCCGCGGCTGTTCCTTGACCAAGCGCGCTACGAGAGCGTGGAAGTGGGGATCGCGATTGATGGACAGACGGAACTTCGGGAGGTGGAGCCGTTCCTCGATAGCGTCGACTGCGTCCTGGTGATGATGTATGAAGCAGGCTTTTCCGGTCAGCCATTCCAGCCGGAAAATCTGGAAAAGGTGTACACCATCCACGGAAACTTTCCCGATTTGCCGATTGCGGTTGATGGTGGAATTAGCGACCAGACGGCCAAAGCGGTTAAAGAAGCCGGCGCGACCCGGCTCGTCTCCACAAGTTTTCTTTTCAAGGACCCCACCGAGATCGCCGCGGCTATCGAAAGCCTCAAGAACGCGTAAGCTTGCTTCGTGCTCAAGGCCGGGCCTTGAGGCTGGAGGGAGCGGCTCAAAAACACCTGATGCCTTTTTCATTTGACAGAGGTTACAATTAATACTAAACTTAGGAAGGCTATTATGACCCTGCAAGGACCGGTACTGCGAATAGTTGGTAGTAGCGTATTGGAAGAATCGCCGGGGGGGGCAAGACGATTGCCTCGTCTGCGAAGAGGTGAACTTAACGAGCTCGGATCACATATGCTGGACGCGCGGCACATGGTTCCCTGTGCAGCATGCGAGGGTGACGTCTCAGGACAAGATATCCGGAGGATGATCCGTGAGGCCAAGAGCGTTTTTGAAGAGCCAGCATTATGTAGGTTTGACCGAATTTGCTACGATGAGCCTGGACGCCGAAAGTGAAAATAAAATACTTAGGTTGTAAATAATTATGGGTTGGTTTAGACGTGAGAGAGCAGTAGGACCTAATGAGGCAAGGTGGCGTATAGTCAAGGCAATTGCCAGAAACCCGAACCTTGGAAAAAATGCTGTGCCGGAGGAGTTGGTGCAAGGAGCAGCTGAACTTAGAGTCCTTCCTTGATGGAAAAGACTTGGTGGAAAAGCAAGAAGAAGGATAGAAAATACAATGGAGCAAATGGTTCGTGACCGGTCTCAACTCTAGGTCCAAGATTTAATAAACTTGACGAGTTTGGTCAGAATGTTACAATTGCGGTCAAGAGTGGCAAGGGAAATAGTATTGTTTAGATCGTGGTAGTCCCTCGCCAGTGGAATAGGCACGCCGAAGTAGAAACAGGGAAGCGTAAAGGTGTGGCCGTAGACCCACGTCTCATCCTCGGTTTCCTCAACATAGCCCGGCATAAAGAAAATCTCCTTTACGAATTTCTTTTGTAAGGGCTCAATGTCAAAGTTATAGACATTGCCGATGTAGGCCGGTTTACTCCCCGCATCCCGCGTCGTGTCAACGACGATGACAACTGTGGGCTTGTGGTGCTTTGTACGGCTCGCTTTTTGACTCGCTCCGTCAAGGTCCAGACGGTCTGCTCTCCACTGTTTCTTTGTCAGCCAAGGCCGTGACGGAGCTCGAAAAAGCTCGCCGCGCCGCACCACTTCGCGGGCTCCCTTCATTCCAGTTTCTTCAAAGTTCGTAAGGTAAAGAGGGACACCGGTCTTGCGCGCTGCCTCGTAGGCGACGAAGACGCCGGCAAAGTTGTCGATGAGGCCGTGAAGGCCTTGCGTATCAAGAGTGAGGTAAGGTACCGGCCGGGCCAGATCAAAATGGGCTGAAAGGACAATCTGCATGGTGGGTTATTCCGAAATTGAGGCAGGTGATTGGAGCGGCGATTGGGATTTCTCGGTGACTATCTCGACAGCCTTTGAGCTGCCGATCCTCGCGGCACCGGCATCGAGGAACGTTTTGGCTTCCTCGTAGGTATCGATGCCGCCTGCTGCTTTGATCCGCACCGTATTGCCAACAGACTCTCTCACCAGTTTTACATCGTCAAGGCTCGCGCCCCGCGGCCCCATGCCCGAGCAAAGTTTCACAAAGTCCGCGCCGCTATCGCGAATGAGCGTTGCAGCCTTTTTTATCTGCTCTGCGGTCATGTACCCCGTCTCCAGGATACACTTGACAACGACGTCGCCTCGCGCCTCTCGGCTCGCTGAAACGAGAGATTTGAGTTCTTGAAAAAAAACATTACCGTTTGGCTCCGAGAGAAAGCTGCCAATGTTGGGGACAATATCAAGCTCGTCAGCGCCGATGGCAATCGCCTGTTTGAGCGCGGCGATTTTCGTCTCGACCGTATCTTGTCCAAGGGGGAAGCTTATGGCGGTGCCGACCTTGGCTTTGCCGGAAAGGAGCGAGGCAGCCCGCGCGACATGAACCGGGTTGACGAAGGCGGCGTTAAATCCGTACCGGATGACCGCCTCGCAAACTTTTTTGATATCGTCATTCGTTGCATTGGCGTGGTGATTTGCAAGGTCAAGGTGAGGCGCGAACAGATGAGTCATGAGAAGAGTATACCAGAGAAACCTATGGAGAGATAAGAGAAAGATGCGATGCTTCCTCCTGCGGGCTGATATTTTCTAAAATACGCAATTGGAGCCTCCACATTCCTCTACAAAAACCCGATCACGTGTTATTCTATCGATTCCGACGACGCAGCCGCACGGCTCTCTACGTATGCGTGTCACTCTCGGTGGTGGTTTTTTCCGCTCTCTCGGCCAATGAGGAAACACTACTTTTTGAAAGTATGTCCGCGTTATTTCTGCGCCATCATCCGGTTTTTTTCTTCCTGGACCACCCGTGCCGCGAGCAAAAACGGAACGCCCGAGTGGTCCATCTGCCGACGGTTGAAAGGAGAGGGGCGGTAAGGTGGGATCTTGGAGCACGTGCGCCTCCAGCGACTTCATTAAAAAGATAGTATACCATACAATAAGGAAAACGTGAAAACCCCTAAGTCAAGTACGATACGTGAGGCTCTCCAGCATATTCGGTATCTGAGCCACACGATCGGGCCGCGGGGAAGTACTCGCCAGTCAGAGCGGATAGCGCATGAATATGTGGAGAATGAGCTTGCTGGTTCAGGTCTTATCGTCAGCCGGCAGTCGTTTCTTTCTCCAGCCTCAGCGTATCAGCCATATACCGTCAGTTTAGGGGTGGTCTTGATAAGCTGGTTTGCCCTTGTCCTTTGGGGGAGTCAGTCTGCCCGGCCTGTTTTAGTTTTGCTTCTCTTTTCTTTTTACTCAACCATTCTCCAACTCCTGCTTCGGGAAAGCCCCATAACGAAACTACTGCCTAAGAAAAAGAGCCAGAACGTCTGGGCCGCGATACAACCGCGAGCCAAGCTCAAAAGTACCATAGTTCTGGCGGCCCATGTCGACAGCCACCGCACCCCGCTTCAGTTTACCAATAAAACCACCTACCTGGCCTATCGGGCCATCACCACTCTGGGGATGGCCAGTTTCTGCGGGCTTTTGATTTACGTTTTTTTATTGATGAGAGGGGAAGAACCATCAATCCTTCTTCACCTTTCAGGTTTAGGACTGGGGGTGGCCTTGCTCATGACCGGCCATGCAGACCTCACTTCATTTAGCCCTGGAGCCAATGACAACGCCTCGGGGGTGGCTCTCCTTTTATCCTTGGCCAAACGTCTCAAGCGGTCACCCCTTAAACAAAGCCAAGTCCTCCTGTTGTTTCCCGGTTGCGAGGAAGTAGGGGCCTATGGCATGCAGGCCTTTATTGAAAAGTACGCCAATAAATATCGTAAAGCTTGGTACATCATCATCGACAGCGCCGGCGGAAAGGACGGGGGGCCGTGTTATTTGACCTCAGAGGGTTTGCTTTGGCCGGTAAAGTACGACCCGGTCTTAATTACTATTTGTGAACAAATTGCCCGCGACCGTCCCAAACTAGGAGTTTACTCCTACGCCCAGCGCGGGGCTTTCACCGACGCCATCCGGGTCCGTCAGGCAGGGCTGCCGGCGATTGCGATCGTGGGGTACACCCGCGCCGGTTGGATTCCCCGCTGGCACCGGAGGGACGATACGTACGAGAACATTGATTCGAAAAGTTTTCACCGGACGTTCCGATTCTGCCTTGAGTTTCTGCGAATCATGGATAAAGACGCTGGTACGCGCGCATGAGTGGCGAGAGCAGTGCGTGTTCAATGGCCGGGTCTTGAATGCACGACCTCACCGACGTGGGCCTCAATCGCTTCTGGGACGACTGGAAATCTATAGTAGCTGACTAACGTTGGGTTTCCTTTGTCCTTTGTAATCTATAGTCCATTGTGTTACTATCAATTCATCGATGAATTGATAGTACGTTGGGTTCTCGTGTATGCCAAGGATTTCTAAATACCCTTTAGACAAGGTGCTGGAGGCAGAGATGTTTCGTCAGTTTTGGCGGTCGGTGGCCAAATTGCGGAATGCCCATGAAGTTGCCTCATTTTTCTCGGACCTCCTCACCAATACTGAAGAAGTGATGTTGGCGAAGCGTTTTGCCATAGGAATTCTGCTTCTTGGGGGAAAGAAACCAGTAGAGATCGCCACTTCTATAAAAGTTTCCTTTACGACCATTGCTTCGGTGGCAGCCTGGCTGAAAAATGCCAAGCCCAAAACTGAGGCGGTTTTCGCGAGAATCATGGCAGAAAAGGAATGGGAGGCTCTGGTGGATCGGGTAGGGGAGATCTTAGACAGACTTCCGCCGGTGTATGGTACCAATTGGTCCGCCGCCGGACGAGCCACACAGAGGCGCATGAGAGACAGGTCCTTGCGAAAATCCCTTCGTTAACTTACTCATAATTCATCGATGAATTGTGAGTAAAGATCATTATGGTATTTGAGAGGGTGTTTGTTGCCGGGACGTTTGACGGGATGCATAAAGGCCATGAGGCAGTCCTGACGCGCGCCTTTGCGGTGGGGGAGAAGATAACCATCGGGCTGACGACGGATACGTTCGTTCGTAATCTCAAATCTCAAATATCAAATATCAAATATACAAATCAAATAGAAAGTAGAAAAAGCCCCTTGCATATTCAGCCCTATGTAAAACGGCGCGCTGCTCTAGAAGCTTGGCTGAAAGAGAAAGGCTATCTTCGACTCGCCGAAATCGTCCCCATCGACGATCCCTTTGAGCCGGCGGCGTCGGCCCGAGGTGTTGAGGCCTTAATCGTTACGAGGGAAAACAAAGGTCGCGGCATGGAGATTAACCTGATGCGTAAGAGTCGAGGGATTCCTCCGTTGGTTCTTCTTGAGGTGCCGATGGTGGAGGCGCAGGATAGAAGAGCCATTTCCTCAACTCGGCTGCGCAATGGCGAAATTGACCGGCAAGGCAAGCTCATTCTCCCCGACAGCCTCCGACCCGTGCTGGCGCAACCCTTGGGCAGAGTTCTGACTGGTGAGGCCATAGCTGGTAGCTTTAAGAAGCATCAGGGGAAAATCATCATTACGGTGGGTGACGTGGCAACCAGAACTCTCCTTGAAGCCGGCGTTACGCCCTCGCTTCTGGTTATCGACAACAAAGTCAGCCGCAAACCCTACCGCGGTCTTTACCCTTGGAAAAAAAGTATATTACTACAGAGTGTTGTAGTCAAAAGCGGGCCGGGGTACATTGCCAGGGCTGCGGTTGCGGCGATCACGCAGTGGGCAAAGGGGAGGGGGAAGAAGCGGTTGGTTCTAGACATTGATGGCGAGGAGGATCTGCTGACTCTTTCAGCAATCGTTGAGGCTCCTGTGGGAAGTGTCATTTATTATGGTCAGCCGGAGATGGCTCTCTGGGGGTGTGGCCCAGTTGGAACGTCTGGGTTGGTGGAGGTCGTGGTGACGGAGGAGAAGAAGCGCGAAGCCAAAGCGCTTCTTGCACAATTTTCACAATCCGACAAACATGACAAATGAATGAGATAACATTGAACGTATAGTTACCTGACTCACCTCCGAGGAGTCCTGCGGCCACCTCGGAGGTGTGGCGAAGCTACTTCTCTGAGGTGAAACCGGGGAAACATTCATGTATAGTATTGGTAGTATTTGTCGGATTTGTAGTATTGTGAAACTGTGGCTAAATACGTTCCTGATGCCAAAACGCAGCGGTGGGTGATCATTGCGCCCGGTCGAAGTGCCAGACCCGAAGATACGGCCGAAATCAAGCCTGCCTGTCCCTTCTGCGTGGGGAGCGAGGCGATGACTCCTCCGGAAGTCTATCGCATTGGCTCGGGAGAGAAAGACAAGCCGGGATGGTTGGTGCGCGTCGTGCCGAACAAATTTCCGATTACCGACATCCACGAAGTCATCATCCACAGCCCAGACCACGAGAAAGATCTAGAGGACCTGCCCATTGACCAGGTGACGCGGGTTTTGACCAGCTACCGCGACCGCTACCGCGCACACGAACAAAACGGCCAGGTCCTTATCTTCTGTAACCACGGGCTCCATGCCGGCGCGTCGCTTAGCCACCCCCATGCGCAGCTTGTTGTCATCCCCAAGCAGATAACCCTCGACGCGCTGACGCGGGAACCAATCGCAAACATTGTGAGCGAAAATACGTATTTTATCACCTACTGCCCGGATTTTTCCCAGTGGCCGTATGAAGTCTGGATTGCGCCTAAGATGGAGAGCGGGAAATTTAGCGAAACGAGTGATACCGAACTGGCAGATCTTGCGACGATTCTCAAAGAGGCGCTGGTAGGCATACGCGTTGTGTATACCGAAGGACGCCTTCGGCCGAAGCACCCGGACCAGTTCGTCTATAACTTCTACATCTACCACGGGATCAACTGGTACATCCGGATCACCCCCCGTTTTGTGTATCGGGCAGGCTTTGAGCTGGGGACTGGGCTTTCCGTCAACGTGATGGACCCGACCGAAGCCAGCCGTATCCTTAAAGAGTCAAATCCGGGTTAGCTTGATGCAGGGCCTGTTTGGTTTTTACACATCACTCTTTTGCTGTTGGCCGAGTAACCAGAGGACGGCCTCTTTCTTGTAGCGGCGGTCGCCGCGGGAGTTGATCCTGATCGCCGGCAGTTTACCCCGCTTGCCCCAGCGCTTGATCGTCAGGGGAGAGACGCGCAAAATTTTCGCCACTTCGCGGACAGTGAGTAAATCCGGCCATTCATCACCAAAGGCCATAGGTCGTTCTTTCGTTAATTAGTTACTTAGTTACTTAGAAGAAGACTAAGACTAATTAACTGCCTCCGTGGGCAGGGGATCATTATCATTCATAACGGTACACCCATGATCAAATATTGTCAAGAGGGATCAAAGAGTGGCAGCGAGTTTTATGTAGTTTGAAGGTATTTGAACAGTGACTTGGGTCCGGCGTATAATACGCTTTTCATGACAAAAAAGGAAACACAGACGAGATCCCTTGAAGAGCTGCGTCAGGGCCTTGCTGAGGTGGGCAAGCTCGCAAGCGTGACAGAAGCCTTCCTTGACGCGGCAATTCTCGCCGTGCGAGTCGTGTCGTCTGACACCTGGGATCGCATCGGCGATACTCACAGAAAGGACCGTAAGCGGTGGTTCGCTCACGGGATGCGCGAGGCGGCCCTCCTGACGCTTTACCTCCATCATTTTCGCGGCCATGTTCCGAAAGACGTGAACCTGCGTGATCTCTATCTGGGTGTACTCCTGCACGATATCGGCAAACCAGAGGTAGTTATCGATCCGGCAATGTGGGAGAAGGACAGAAGCTCGCTCACCCACGCTGACTACCAAGAGATTCTCAAACACCCGGAGGCTGGGCTAGCGGTGCTTGACCGGTACGAGGCGGCGAGTGGTGAGAAGATCTCCAAGGTCGTGCGCGATATCGTTCGGTATCACCACGAGAAGCTCGATGGAAGCGGGCCGTACAGAAAGAGCGGGGACGAGCTGTCTTTTTCTGTTCGGGTTGCCACCGTCATCGACCAGATTGTCTCGCGAGCAGAGTACCGGCCGTACCATGACAGGCAGTTTTCGCTCCATGGGGCGCTTGAGGACATTCAAGGGGAGGATGGAAGGCTCTATGATCGCACTATCGTTGATGATTTTGCGAAACTTTTTGCGATGTACCCAAACCTGACGATTGAGGAACTTGGTCAACCATTATGGGGACACGGTGTGGATAAAAGAGGGGAGTAATGCGGGAATTTATTTTGCGACGTGCACCTGCGTCCGGTTGTATTTTCTTGTTTGTGTTTTAACAGAGTATGAATGATGAAAAGGCCTCTGGTAGAGGCGCACCCGGTACAGGAGGAGCTGGGTCGGGTGGTGGAGGCTTAGAAGCTACCCCGCAACCAGCATCTAGTGAATCCCCATTCGGCGGGCAAATTATTTACAGATCTGACGACCCACCTTCATGTGGGGCTGAAGGAGGCGACCCTGATGGTTCTGGAGATAACGAAGTTTCCCGTGATGAGTGATAAAAGAATAGGCTTCAGACCTAGACACATTCGGCGCCCTCAGTTGGTGGATCGGCAACAGTTTCCCAACGCAAGCGGTATCCTCGGCCTTAAAACGTTTCACCTTTTGTGCGGGGATGCTGTTACTTTAGCTCAACTTTTGCCCCCGCGGCTTCCAACTTCTTCTTCGCCTCTTCTGCCGCTGCTTTGTTGACACCGGTTAAGACCTCTTTGGGCGCGGACTCAACCAGCGTTTTGGCGTCCTGAAGTCCGAGTGTCGGCACGAGCTCGCGGACCGCTTTGATCACGCCAATTTTGTTGGTTCCGCCATCAGCGAGCATCACATTAAAGACCGTCTGTTCGGGTCCGGCTGAGCCGGATTCGCCCGCCCCGGTTTCACCTCCAGCTGCTTGCCCGGCCGGAGCGGCGTAGCCGCTTAATGGCTGGGCGGAAACGCCAAATTTTTCCTCGAGCGCCTTCACGAGATCAGCGAGTTCCAGAACCGTCATGTCCTCAACTGCTTTGAGAATAGCATCTTTCGTTAGTTTGGCCATATTCACCTCCCTTCGCTAGAAACAGTTTGCGATTCGCCGTACGGCGAGAGTATTACTGTTTCTTGCGTCCTCCTAAGATCGCTTTTTGCGCCGTGTACGAATAGTACCCAAAAGGCGCAAAGGAAATCAGGAGGATCACATTAGTTTTTTGACTTTATTTCCTTTACTGCACTGAGTGCCCACACAAGCGTATTGATATTCCAGCTTAATGCATAGTGGAGGCCCGAAATCGGCGCGTTAAGCTGGCTCGCGAGCTGGGCCAAGAGAATCTCGCGCGTGGGTAAACTTGCCAATCTTGTGACCTCGGCGTCGGAAAGAAGCTGAGCGCCCAAAAGACCGCCCTTGGTTTTGCCGGCGCCAGCGTTTTTGAAAAACTTGACGAGCTCCTTAAGCGCTGCCGCCTCATCGCCGTAGGCGAAAAGAGTCGCCGTCGGTTCCCTGAAGAGTTCCGCAATGCCCTCCGCGCGATCGCCTAACGCCCTTAGGAGAAGTCTGTTTTTGGCAACCACAAGCTCTGCCTCGAGCTTTTTGAGTAATTTTCGCAACTGCTCAAACTGCTTGTGCTTCAAACCACGGTAGTCGGTTAAAACTATGGCTTTGGCACGGGAAACTTTATCCGTCAAAGCACTGACAGCATTGATTTTTTTTGGCGTACCCTTACTTGTATGGGCCATAATGGATTCGTCCTTTCAGTCCTCACCATAGTGGTTCGTAAGCTCATGAATTAAGAATTCATTCACTAACGACACCACTAAAAATCCCGCTACCGCGGGAGTTTCGTTCATGGTGTATGCATGAACTATGAACGAATGAATCCCTCGGTAGGAATTATGGAACGTTGGAGGTCCCTCGTTTCACTCGGGATGTCGCTTCGCTCCACCTACGGTCTTTAGGACAACAGCTACTATATCAACTTTTCCGAAGCGAAGCAAGGCCGAGTTTGACTTTTATTTTTAGCTTCGCAAGGTTTTAGCTTCGCAAGGGGGCCCCTTGCAGAATCAGAGCTTCAGTTTTACACCCGGACCCATGGTGGCGGCGAGGGTCGCCTTGAGGATTTTATCCCGGCCGATGGCGTCTAAGATGGCGTTGACGTTGTCGGTAAGCTTTTTGTCTTCAAACGAGACTTTGCCAAGGGCGATATGGATCAGGGGCTGACCCGGTTCAGTTTTGAAATTCACCTCGCCGGTTGCCAGTTCCTTCGCGCGTTTCTCAGGTTCAGTCGAGACGGTACGGTTTTTGGGATTGGGCATGAGACCCTTCGGCCCTAAGATTTTGGCCAACTTCGCGAGTTTAGGCATGAGTGACGGGTGAGCGACGAGAATATCAAAATTGATTTTGCCGGATTGGATTTCGGCAAGGAGCGTATCATCGGCAATCGCCACCCGCACCTCGCGTCCGGTGCTATGAGGCAGTGAGACAGCGCCGCGGTAATCTTTCTTGTCGCCAATGGAGAGCGGGTTAAGGTTCACATGGAGCTCGACCGTGCCGTCAAAGCGCGTGAAACTCGTCCGCTTGACTACGCTGACTGCTTCGGCGAGCGGGTAAAGGCGGTTTTTCTCAACAAGCTTCAGCGCCTCTTGGTAGCGTCTCCCGCGGGTTTTACGTTCCTTCGGTTGCTTGGGTTTTTTCGGAGGGGTTGTTCCCGGAGAAGTGCCAGCCTCCACTTCCTCAACGAGCCTCTTAAACTCCGGCTTGATATCCGTTCCCTCAACCACGGCGACGCGTTCCCCGCCTTTGAGGCCGACGCCCTCGACCTTCATTTTTTTTGAATCTTTGGTCTGGCGGCGCGCCTCTGACCGGCGCTTCTGTTCTTTTTCCTGCTTTTCGTCTCCAAGTTTGGCGACTCTGATTTTACCCATAAGTACAATGTAAAAACTAAAATGTAAAATCGAAAAACTTGCGGTATTTTAGATTTTCGATTTTAGATCTCAGATTTTCGATTTTTCAACATCGATCCCCATCGATCTTGCTGTTCCGGCAACGATTTTCATTGCAGCTTCCAGCGAGTCAGTATTGAGGTCAGCGAGCTTCTCGCGGGCGATCTGCTCAACCTGCGTTTTGGTTAGTTTCCCGGCAGATTCGCGGCCGGCTTTGCCGCTGCCTTTTGGGAGTGCAAGCGCTTTTTTGATAAGGGCGGCGACTGGCGGAAGTTTGGTGATGAAGGAAAACGTGCGGTCTACATAGACGGTGATGACCGCCGGAATCGTCTGGCCTTTGAGCTTGGCAGTTTTTTCGTTGTAGGCCTTGACAAACTCCATGATAGCGAGTCCATGCTGGCCGAGCGCGGGTCCGACCGGAGGAGCGGGGGTGGCTTCACCGGCGGGGAGGTTGAGTTTGATAATGGTCTTAACCTTTTTCATATCCGCTATCATCCGGGATAATCGTTGCTACAAGAAACAAGGGGAGAGATTGCAAGAGGTATACGCTTCTTCTTATAGTACAACCTGCGAAACCTAGATTCCCCGGTTTCTCCCTCGCCCTGAGTCTCCGAAGGGCTCACCGAAGGCGAAGTAGGGTAATAGTAACAGATCAGATACACATTGACAAGTGTCTCTTACGTGTTCTATGCTGACATAAACTATGCGAGATGCGCTGTATTTGTTGATCGCGATACCGTTTCTAGGGTATCTTCTCTTGACGTCTCCAGCGACCTCTCCCTCTACGTATGCTCGGCGCATCTATCCTCCACCGGGGTCGTCGACGCCGAAAGCATCGGGAACTCTGAAGAAAATGCGCAAAGATATGATTTTCCCCCTCAAGATTCGCCCGAGCCCTACACCTACGCCTGTACTTCAGGGTCAGGACGCTATCAACTATTACCTCTATACGCTAAAGCAATGTCCTCCATCATGGGCCATACCTGACACTCAAGGATATAAAGATCCAGTCACGGGTACGCTTTGTCCAAATGACCCCGATCTCCGCCCGACCCTTCCTCCCGGCATGAGCCCGTAAGAAAATCCCTCGGTGTAGGTACAACATCATCTCCCAGGTGATGCGGTGCATAGAGGGTTTTCGGAGCAAGAAAAAGGGGAAGTTATTTTCTGTACTTTCTTTTAGCCATCGCATCGCCATCAACATTCATACCACCCCTGCGTCTCCCAAGTAGATGAAAATCTCCAATGGATGTTTCTTCTGGATCGCCAACGAAGTAAACTTCCCTCTCTCTACGCGATGGGCTGCTTCGTCCGTGAACTACAGCGCCGAAAGAAGTTACAAGTACACCTGCCAACACATTTCCTGCGGTCAACCATTCCGGATGTGCGATGAGCCCGACAACACCTATCACAAGTGGCGTTCCCACTACGATTTTTTCAGC
>CAYNJY010000001.1:39337-42401 GCA_964397755.1 uncultured Gammaproteobacteria bacterium | reverse complement strand
TCTAGGTTACTATCACAAAGATAAAGATGTCAAGCTCGACTACAGTTTACTTATATGGAGAAAATCGAGTTCTCCTTCGACTGCGTTCAGGATTTCGCTCGACGAGGAGGATTTATAATTTTGCAATCTGCAAGAAGTCGAGCTCAACCGGTGTTTCTCTCCCGAAAATTGAGACGAGGACCTTTAGTTTACCCTTTTCCTCGTCAATCGTGTCGATGGCACCCAAAAAGTCGGCAAACGGGCCGTCGACGATCTTGACTGCCTCGCCGACCGAGAAGCTGGCTTTGTAGGTGGGCGCCTCCATCTCCATGAATTTTTTAATCGCATCGACCTCCTTGTCAGAGATCGGGGTGGGTTTGTTGCCGGCGCCGACAAAGGCCGTGACCCCGGCGGTCGTTCTGACTGCGAGCCAGCTATCGTCGGCAAGGATCATTTTGACCAAAATGTAGCCCGGAAAAATTTTCTCCTTAACTTCTTCTTTTTTGCCGTGGCGCACTTGGACGACGTTCCTCGTCGGCACCACGACGTCAAAGATTTTGTACGTGAGTTTCTGCGTCTCGACGCGCTGTCTGAGGTTCGTTGCCACCTTGTTCTCATGGCCGGAATAGGTGTGGACCACGTACCACTTGCCAGCAGCCGATGGATCAGTCGCCGGTTGTGTCATAGGCTCCGGTTCTGCATGCGGTTCTTCTGGAACGAGTTGATCAGCCATACGCTTAGCGAGCAAAGAGGACAGATGTGAGCTTAACGAATGTGATGTCGAGTAGGCCAATGAACGCACCAATGATCAGTGACAAGACAATGACCGTTGCGGTGAGCTTGAGTATCTCCTGCCTGCCGGGCCAGCTAACTTTCTTAAGCTCCGCAATAACTTCCTGAAGGAAGCGTGCCGGAGCGACGTTTGGAATACTTGGAACGAACGGTTTATCCATTGTCCGCCTCGTCAGCCTAACAAAAGCCCCCTCCCCGGGGTGCGTGTTGGTATAGTAACAAAGTGGCGGAAACTTGTAAAGTATTACTTGCCGCAGGTTAAGGCATTAAATGTGTTAACCGTTCGCGTCACAGTGTCATTGCAATACCGCTCTGCGTATTGAAGCCGGGAAAGTGCTACTCGATCTGCACTCCAGGCGCTACAGGAGCCTGGTCTGTCACGCCCCAGATACACAGGTTGGGTACCGCATTGGTTCGGAAGCGGGGTATTGACGGGTGGTTGGTCGACGTAGTAATGGCTCTGGTCTACACTCAACTCGCGGGCTGCGGCGAATGCCGCATCGACAAAATTGCACTCGCTTATTGTATCTTTCGACCGTTTAGGGAAAACCGTTAATACCGCTTCCCGAAAGCTTTGATTTGCTTGCCACCATGCGTCTAAAATACCAAACGGCCCTTTGGCAGTTGTAGAGATTGCAAGCGCGCGGCATCGGGGTATAGGATCTTTTATTGTACAATTGCTGTACTCCCGTACGGTTTCATCCGTCCACTTCCAATCAGGGAAATGATTAAACGATCCTTCCTCAAGCATCGTTCCCAAAAGTACCGAGGAGGGGACGTTGAACGTGGCTCCCGCAAGTTCCAATACTTTTTGCATAAGCGGGGGAATGCCATTGGGCAATGCCTGCTTCTCTTGCGGCGTTAGGAAATTTGCAGATGATGTATAGGCCTGCGTATTGCATAATTTGCATGCGCCATCGCCGCCGGTGTTTCCCATCTGTGCTATAGCATCGATCGGACAGTTGTTCGCCCAGTCGCTGGTATCGGGAATGAGCTCAAGCGCCGTGCACTGCTCACGCGTGAGGCCGAGGGTTTCCTGGATGTCTTTGGGGACCAGGGAGCATTTCGTGCGGTCAAAGGCAACTTCAGCTTTCTTGGTCAAGGCATAGGGCGTATCGAGGTCAACGGTAAGTCCGCCAATGGTGAGCGATTCCTTCGCTTTTCCAAAGGAAGCGTCGATGTGTTGGAGCGCAGACGGAAGGAAGGCTTGCGTAAAGCCGCCGGTTGCGACCGTGTCGCTTGACGCGTTCGGTGCCTCGTTCTGTGTGCAGCCGGCGCTGCTACAACCCCATGCATCTTCATGAGGGAGGAGGACGCTTTTGGTAATCATTGCGGTATTTTGCGCGGTTGCCGCGGCTTGGAAACGGGAGAGGATGGCAAAGAGCGCTTGGCCGATGACGTTGACCACACGATCGACTAAGCTCGCGTCGCCAAACACGGCATCAGTGACTCCGACCTCTGTGGTTTGCTGATCCTCGCCAGCGGCTGAGCTTTGGCCGCAGTCGGGGCTCTCGATGGTCGGACTGGGACGATCGAAGGTGAGGTTTCCGATCTTTTTCTTCCCGAAGATCGCGTTTAAGTATTCACTATTTTGGGAAAGCTCGGGAATCCAGTCGATCGGAGCTGTTTTTTCAACCGTGCTTACATCGCTTTTTGTTTTGGTATCGCCTTGGAACGTTCGGCTGAGCGTGACGCAGTATTGGGAAGTTGCCGTTTGTGGTGTCTGGAATGGCTGTATGGTGTTTTGGACCTGGCGTGGTTGGAAGAATGGTTGGGCACCAGTGAGCCATGCCGCGTATCGGGTGAGATCCGGTACGTTGGTCGTGCCGCTTTTGTGCCGGATGAGACCGGTGAGGTTGAGGCCGATCCGGGCGCCGAGGTCAACGATAAACGTCTGGACCTGCTCGAGAGTCGTTGTGACGGACGAGTTCGGTCTCTGTGTCGCTCCGGCACCTTGCGCGAGCACTCGTTCAGACGATACCCATCCGAAGAGAAAGAGAATGACGACAGCGATGGTCCGCTTCATCACTCCCATCATATCAAAATTGACAAACTCTTGGCAGCACCGATACAATGGACAGACGTTATAACAAAGCATTGGTCCATTGTCCCATTGTTCCATTGAGATTTTTATGAAGCGTCATTCCACCAGCAGGCCCCAGTAGTACGCTTGCCGTTCCCGAAGTTTACAGCTTCGCGTCACGGTGTCGCGACTACGGGACTGCGCTGGGGTTTGGAAGCTTACTAAGTTCTTTTTATGATTAAAGCTCAATCAACTCGTATTAGAAAGGCT
>CAYNJY010000001.1:17337-39237 GCA_964397755.1 uncultured Gammaproteobacteria bacterium | reverse complement strand
TTTATGATTAAAGCTCAATCAACTCGTATTAGAAAGGCTGTGATTCCGGCCGCTGCCCCGGTACTACGCTTACTTGCTCGCAGGGCCTACGGCCGTGCCTCGCAAGAGCGCGAGTACGGGATTGCGCTGGGGTTTGGGAGCTTACTAAGTTCTTTTTATGATTAAAGCTCAATCAACTCGTATTAGAAAGGCTGTGATTCCGGCCGCTGGTTTTGGGACGCGGTTTCTCCCTCAGACCAAGGCGATGCCGAAAGAGATGCTGCCGATTGTGGACAAGCCGGTCATCCAGTACGTCGTTGAGGAGCTGGTCGCAAGCGGCATTACCGATATTGTCATTGTTACCGGTTGGCACAAGCGGGCAATTGAGGATCACTTTGACTATCCCAATGAGCTCATCCAGATGCTCAAGGAACAGGGCAAAGACGACCTTTTGGTAGAAGTCAAACGCACGTCGAGCCTTGCCAATTTTATCTACATCCGCCAAAAAGGGCCGTATGGCAACGCAACACCGGTCCTCTGTGCAAAAAACGTGATTGGAGATGAGCCGTTTGTCGCAATCTGGGGAGATGAGTTTATCTATGCCAAACCGCCGCGTGCCCTCCAGTGCATCGATGTATTTGAAAAGTACGGCGACCCGGTGATCTCCGCAGTGCGAGTCCCCAAGCAAGACCTGTCCCGCTACGGGATTGTGGAGGCGACCAATGTCGAAGACAACATCTGGCAGATCAAGCGGCTTGTTGAGAAGCCGTCGGTTGAGGAAGCACCCAGTAACCTCGCCGCCCACGGCTGCTATGTACTGACCCCAGATATTTTCCCCATAATAGAGAATCTCAAACTAGGGAAGGGTGGTGAATTGTGGCTGCCGGACGCGATTAGTCAACTGATGAAGAAACGCCCGGTGTACGCCTGCGAGATACGCGACGCCCGCTACTACGACACCGGCAACAAGCTCGAGTACCTCAAGACGGTTGTCGCCTTTGCCCTGGCCCACAAAGACCTGAACGGCGAATTTCGGAGCTACCTCAAAAGCCTCAAGCTTTGAGGGAAGCTCCCAGGAGGTACTTCGTTACTTCGTAAGAAAACCATCCCTTGAGTTGTCAGCTGACTTTCCGTACCATACACACTATGCGCAGAGTGGTTGCAAAAGTGCGGGGAGTGGGATTTGTCATCTGGCATGCTCGGCACGAGTTTTATCATATTTTAATTGGGCTTGTGTGGGCGTGGTTTCTGCGGGAGCGGTGGGGAGAGTTTAATCCGAAGTGGATTGCTACCGCTGTCGTCGGGTCGCTCTTGCCCGACATTGACCACCTGCTTTATTTTTGGGGACACGGCAAAAGCGACGACTATACGTTGAGTATCAAGCAATTTTTTAAATCCCGTCAGTGGCGGGCGCTGACCGTTTTTATCGAAAACGGGCACAAGCACAACACCAGTCTTTCCTACCACAATATTTTTACCATGCTGGGCCTGACTCTTTTGTCACTGGTTTCCTCGCGAATTGATTGGGAGGTGGGAGTGGTTCTTTTCGGCGCGATGGTCCTCCACTACCTGTTTGATGTTTTTGACGACTTCGTCCAGCTGGGTGCCATTAACCCCAATTGGCGGCGTTGGGGAAGAGCCCGTCTACCACTCCGATCCGGTAGGCGAGGTACGTCCCAAAGAGAAGACTAATAAGCCCAGACACGATCGTTGCAATTCGGTCGAACGACTGGATTTTTTTCTTCGAGGCGACGATGGGGAGCCCGATTGCGGTTGTCATGAGCATCATGCCGATAACGGTACCGAACCCGAAAATCAGTAAGTAGAAGACGGCGAGCGCGGAATTTTTAATCGTCGTCAGGATAAGTATCGCGATAGCAGCTGAGCCGGCTACACCGTGTATGACGCCCACGATAAAGGCTCGCACAATTTGCAGCGTGCCGTACGTACGGATGAATGAAAAAAGATTTTGACGTCGCCCCTGTGTCTCCCCAACATGTTCTTCGTGGGCGTGGACGTGGACGTGCGGGGTGTCGTGAAGGTGGAGATGGGCATGGATACGTTTTTTACCCGAAACGAATGTTAGTAGCCGGTTCCACGCTCCAGTGAGGTTTGCCAATCCCAGGAAAATAAGGACGAGGGCGACGATAAATTCAAACGAGAGCGCGAGAGTCTCCGGAATGACTACTTGAAAGAAAATAATTGCAACCCCGACGAGAAAAACCGTGAGGGTGTGACCGATTCCCCACACGGCGCCGATGACCGTGGCAGATTTTATTTTTTTCTGACGGGAAACGATGGTGGCAATTGCAACGACGTGGTCCGCGTCGGTGGCGTGCCGCAGGCCCAGGAGAAATCCGAAAGAGAGGATTGAAAGAAGGTTCATACTGATTGCGCCATTATTTCCACCCAAAACGTACAAACGCGGTGGCGCCAATTATCCAGACAGCCAGTTCGAGGATCATAATCCAATGGTTGAGGTATTGCGATACCCAGGTCCTGATGCGCTTGGGCGTGCTTTTGATCCGGATAAAGCTATACTCTTTATTGAAAAATGGCGCAAGCCAACAGATTCCTGCATTCACGCCAAACGTATCGAGGAGCAGGTGAGACGCGACACCGATGAGAGACAGTGTCACGTAAGGGAGGAGCCATGTGTGACCCGTCAGGAGTATCCCGACCAAGGCGGTCATGTAGGCGACCCACCAGGTGAAGGGGTAGTGGAACGGCGAGTCACGGTGGTCTGAGATTTTCCGAAACAGGGGCACGTCGATGTCGGGGAAATTGGCGCTGCCGATGGCGACAAAGTAGGTAAAAGGGAGCGAGTTACCAAGTTCTGGATACCGGCTGATAAACCAGCGGCCCACCAGGTACCCCAGCGAAAGGTGCGAAAGAGTCGTCATACAATCTTTAGACAGTAGCAAGACGTAAAAGGAAATGCAAGGGTATCTTGAGATTATTACTATTTACCGGCAGTGGGCGGTAAGGGTGTGCTTGGAGTTTGGGGCCAGGCTTACCTTGGTGGCTCGGCCCAAAAGGGAGGTGCCATCAAAGAGGATATCGATGCCGGCTGACTCAAGCTTGAAGGTGAGGTTGATGCCCAAGGCTCCTAGTTTAACCGTGTTGGCCACACTGTTGTCGATGGTGAAGGAGACGGGTGGGAGCTTGGCCACCCCCTGGCCGCCGGAGGGGATAGGGTCCTTCGGGAGTGACAAACCCGGGATATTGGCGGGTAGGTAGATAACCGGATTGATGGTCGCGCAGCCGGAATTTCGAATGACCACGGTCACCGCTTTTTGGGAAAGGTAGGCAGCGGCCACCCCTAGGGCGATAGCTGCGGCGATAAGGGCCGCGAGGGTGGAGGCTGAACCGCCTCCGGGTAGCATTTTTGCGGCGGTCTCAAGCTCCCGGCCCAGATTGCGGCAGCTCCTCTCGATCGCCTCGCGGCTTTCTGCGGTGACGTTTTCCGCCTGTTTGATGCGGCCTAGGATTTCGGCCGGGAGGGTATCGCCATATTCTTCGAGGATCGGGGTGAGGTGTTTTTTAATGAATCCGTACCACTGCTCAGTTTTGCCGAACGTGCCGCAGGTAGCGCGCAGTTTTTTGAGAAACACAAGGATGACCCCCTTGGCTTTTCTCTGGCGTTTTTTGTTGCGATCAGATTCTTTTTGAGCCACAATGCAGCCATGTTACATGCGTAATTGCCCATATGTCAAGCTTAGCCAAGATTGACTGGTGCCCGTTGGATCCTTATAATCGCGGCTAACTATGGTGGTCGCAGCCGAGGCGGATCATCTGCCCCCTGCGGATATCCGCAACAAACTTCGGGAAATGGTTTATCATTTTGTGACGGGCCAAGAGTTCCAGCGTTTTGTCGCCCAAGCTGAAGACACGCCAAACGCGTTTCCTCGCGAATTCCTTCAGAGCCTTGTTCCCTATGGTTTTTTAGGAATGGACATACCCAATGAGCCTTACGGCGGTAGTCCACTCTCTCCTTTGGAAGCCGCAGCGGTAATGGAGGAGTTGAGTTGGGGGTCACCGGGGTTGGCGCTGAGTGTGTTAGTGCAGAATTCGCTGACCGCCTTTCCGATAGCGCGATTCGGCAGCAAAGCTCAAAAAGATACCTATCTTTCCCGAATGGCAAATGGTGAGCTTTTTGCCTGTTTTGGGTTGACGGAGCCGGATATAGGCTCTGACGCCAAAGGGATCAAACTGCGAGCCACGTGGAACAAGGAACAGCAGGGATGGGTGATACACGGTTCCAAGCGGTTTATTACGGGAGCGATCGGATCAGGGATTATTGTGCTCGCTGCTCGTACCGGAAGCGAGAAGAGTCGGGAGCACGGTATTACCACGTTCATTGCCGAGATTGCCCCAGGAACGAAGGGCGTAACAGTAGCAAAGCCGTTTGAAAAACTCGGTCAGCCAGGGTCGCCGCTCTCTGAGATTTTTTTCGATAATTTTTTTGTGCCGGCGGATGCGGTGCTTGGAGAATTGAACGGAGGCTGGAATGTGCTTGAGGCAACGCTTGCACACTCTCGCACGTGGATAGCGGCTCAGGGCGCTGGCATCTCCAGACGCGCCTGGGATGAGGCGTACAATTACGCGAATGAGCGGGAACAGTTTGGGAGAAAGCTTATCGAAATTCCCGACATTAGTGAACATCTCGGTGTCCTTGGTCGCCAGGTTCGGCTCTCGCAGTACCTGGTAGAGAAAGCAGCTCAACACGAGCAGGAAGGTGTGCCCGATGCGTTTGTGTGGGCTTCTTTAGCTAAGCTTATAGCTTGTGAAAGCGCGCTGTGGGCAACCGGTGAGGCGATGCTTTTACACGGCGGTATGGGGTATATGTGTGAAGTGCCCATTTCTCGCTTTTTCAGAGATGCCCCGGTCTTGCGCATTTATGAGGGAGCGGCTCATATTCTGAAGAAGATCCTGGATAGAAACGGCATAACCCGGTCAATGCGGCTTTTGTTGTATCCGCCAAGCGCAGCCCTTGAGCGAACCGTCGGTGAGCTTATTTCGGCAGATCGGCTCATCGCGGCTATCGAAACCTGGCGGACCGGAAGGGTCGCCGAAGTATTTGCGTGGCTTCTTCTTGTTTCCTCATACGTGCGATCGCTGAGTGTCCCGATACTGCGGATGATTTCGGATCGCCTCCATCTTAAAAACCATCGAGACTAGCAGGGTAAACCACAAGAATTGAATTCAAAGAGTTTTTAGCTGATTTTTCCGTCGGGAGATTTTGTGTAAAGAGTACATGACCCGTCGATGCAGATCAATATTTTTGATGCGGGCAAAGCGCAGGATCGAGACAAAAATATCGCCTAATTCCTGTTCGTAGGTTTCGTCTTCTTGGGCGGCAGCGTTGGTGGGTTTGCGGCCGTGTTTAGCCAAATACGCCCGGGCCATCTCCCCGATTTCCTCGACGAGTGAAAGAATGAGCATCGAGCCAAACTCTTCCTGTGCCTTAATGCTTGTATCCGCTTTATCCAAGTACGATATATACCGTCCAAACGGAGTCGAGTAGGAGGGTTTCTTTTTTATTCTTGGCTGTTTCATAGTAAGAGTATATCACGGGTGGCTGTGAGTTCATCGATGATAAAGGGGGCAACTCCTTAGTAGTAGTTTGGCAGGCCAGGTACCGACTGGTACCTGGCAGGGCCAGGTAGAGTCGAACTACCATTAGCGGTTTTGGAGACCGCCGTCCTACCATTGAACGATGGCCCTATAACTCTATTTTATCAGCTTTAGACGTTTTATTAAACTGTTACTGTAGAATTTTGAGAGTGGAAAGTATTCCTTGGAAGGTGGGGCCGGAGCCGGCAAGAAACACATCAAGTCCCGTCTTGGGGTGGCGGAGAATGAGTGTGTCAATTGGGGTCCCATCTTTGGCGGAGGTGTCGTGGTAGAGCCGGGCGGTGACGCCGGAAACGGTCGCTACCTCAATCCGCTCGGGGGCAAGCGCCGGCCGGGGAATATCCTTCTGACAGGTGACGACAACAGATTCTTCGGGCTTCTCTTGATTCACGAGGACTGCGCTTCCCGTCGCGCCCTCAATCTGCTGGAGTGTCCCGGGATAGCGGAACGCAATGCCGCAGTACGTGTTGCGATATTCGAGAAGCGAGAGCGCTTGACCCTCTGACACGACCGGTGTCGACGTGGGGGAAACCGCTGTTTTGGTTGTCTGCGGTTGGGGAGTTGGGAACCGACGCCCGAGATTCACGCCCACGACGAGTGAGGCGAAAATCGCGAGGAACAAAACGAGCAGGAAGGTATTGCGATGCATGTTAATCCAGCTTGCTCGACTCTTTATGTTCGGTATGCTTTCTACAATACTTGCAGAACTTGCGGAGCTTGAGTTTCTCCGCGGTGTTGATTTTGTTGCGGTCGGTGATATAGTTCTGACTTTTGCAGACAGTGCAGATAAGCGCGAAGAGCAGCCGTTGGTTTTTTTTCGCCATGTTTTTAAAATTTCTAAGTTCTAATTTCTAATTTTAATCTTTAATACTTACCACTTGTTTAGGATTTATACATTAGTATTTAGGATTTCCAGATTATACTTCATCTCTGGGTGTTACTCAAGGAGTTTGGCTGACATAATGGTGTTGGCGACGATTCGCCCGAACAGTTCTCTTCCTGCGTCGGAGTAGTGGATGCGGTCGCCGGGGTTGATGTAGACGAGCGCGCCCTCACCGTTTCGGTCGAGGCTCGGGTGATAGGCATCGGCGAAAGGAAGTCGCTCGCTCTGAGCGAAGCGAAGAGCGTTTTCGATGTAGCGCTTGATCTCGGCAGCCTTGCGACTTTTTCCTTCCTCATCCCAATTGAGTGCGCCGTCGCCAAAGACTTCGCTGTTTGGCGCGATCGTTGCTGCAAGAACCAGCTTTACACTTGGAATGTGTAAGCGTAATGTGTCGACGATCGTGGCAAGCTCTGTCCAGTGCCGATCGAGCGCGCCCTCGTCAAAAGGATAAGGATTGTATCCGAAAGACTCGACGACGACGATGTCCGGCTGATGCGAAACGAGTGGCGGAACCTCTTCGCCAAGATACGTGTAGCCGTTGGTGAGCCGATAGAGGCCGTAGTCGATGTTGGTCCCACCGACACCATAGTTGAGGATGGTGAAGGTGACTGACGGGCAGCGGCGCTTGAGCATTGCGGCAAGGTGTGGAACCCCGGGGCCCAGCGTGTCAACCATAGAGTCGCCGATCACTGCGATCCGGTAGGATTTTTTCCGCGCAGGACATGGCGCTGGGGTTGGCGGAGGTAGGGGTATCGGGATTGGCTCGTCGCTTGCGCCGAGAACCGGCGTCGTTGGATCAAGCGGAAGGAGGCTGCCGAAGGAAATTTCCGGTGCGTCGAGAGGGACAGCTATAGCGGGAACCTCGCCGGCTAGCGGCGACACTACCATCTCGGCGGCGAATACCAAACTCGCAAACAACGACAGAAGATTCATAGCTCCATCATATCAACCACGAGCCTCGTGTGCTATAGTTTGAGCTATGTCATACATTGCTTATGCGTGGCTGTCGAACTTTTTCTACGCGACGAGTATCGTCGTCGGCAAGCTTTCAAGCAAGTACCAGCTTCGAAACCCGTGGCTCTTTAACTTCGTCTGGACGCTCGTAATTGTCTTGGGAACGACACCGTTTGCCATCGCCGCGGGTGCCGGACTGCCGGCAGACTGGAACTCCGTGTTCCTCGTCGGTATCTTTTCCGCACTTGCGGGTACCTTGTATATCCTCTCGCTCTACAAACTGGACATCACGGTTCTCGTGCCATTATATTCGTTTCGGGTTCCGGTAAGCGTCCTTCTCGGCGCCGTCGTCTTCGGCGAGAGGGTGGAGCTGTGGCAGGTATGGCTTATTGTCCTTCTCACACTTGCAGGGTTGTTTGTAGGCATGGATGAGCGGCTTCGGCTGCGATCTTTTTTCAGGCCGGAAATCGTGCTCGTCCTTACCGCGACAGTTGTCTCGGCCATCTACGGCGGCACCGTAAAAAACGCGATGCAGCACAATTCCTACTGGGAGACAGCCCTGTGGGGGAATCTCCTGACGCAGTTCTTTCTCCTTCCGACTGTGCCACTGTTTTGGAAAGATATACGGCGGACGAAACTCAAGGTGTATCGTGGACCCGTACTGAATGGTATGCTCGCGGCGCTCGGAGGACTTGCCGCGTACAAGGCATTGGCCGAAAACGTTGGTATCACTGCCGCCATTCAGACCGTACCGCTCTCGATGATCGTGACGTTTGCGCTCTCTCTCGTTGCCCCGCAGATCCTCGAGAAGCACCTCCCGCGCGTGTGGGCGATCCGCTTTACCGCTACAGCGGTGATGGTTGGGGCGGCGATCCGGCTGTCTCTTTAGCCCCGCTTGATGAGGTGGGACTGGACGCGTTTGGCTCCAAAAAATTTCTTGCAAAACTCGGTGGTTTTCTCCGGATCGAACCACGCGCAGGAGAAGATGTTGAGGTAGACGCTTCTCTTGTACTCCGAAAAGTGGGCCGTAACCGAACTGGTTTCGATAAGTTGCACCAGCGAGTAGCCGGACGAGATGGGGTTGTCATGGCCGAAGTGAGGGATGAGAGGCTCGCCGTAGCGCTTCATTTTGATAACTTCATCACAAAGTGTTATGGCGAACTCCTTAATTTTTTCTGCAGAAGAGATGGTTGCCAAGTCGCAGTCGTAGAGGTTAAGGATAAGTTCCTGACCGAAAAAGTTTTCCTCCCCGGGCAGTGGAGAATTGAGCATGTATCCATAAGGTAGAGATTTTTTACAAACTGTCAAGAAGGAATTTTAGTATAATGGGGAAATGAACTGGATCATCGCCAGCCTTCTCATGCTCGTTTTCTCAAACGTCTACTACCTCATCCTCCGACGGGCGCAGCAGAAGGGAATACCGGGAAAGCTTTACATGGTGGCAAATTTCTCTGTTCCGCCACTTTTGTATTACCTCTTAGGAAGTTCAAAGGGCCTATCGTTTGTGCTCCCCTTGGCTCAACTGACAATGGTGTTTCTTATCTCGTTGTTTCTGAACTGGTTTAGCGCACTTGTTTCCTACTACGCTATCACGAAAGCTCCCAACGCCGGCTACAGTCTTATCATCCAGAAGAGTTACGCGATTTATACTGGTATCGCCGCGATTTTTCTCTTCGGTTCCGTACTGCCATGGCAGAAGTTTGCCGCTATCATCATCGTTCTTGCGAGCACTACTCTTGTCATTGCCGGGGAGAAAGTCCGCCACAAGGATACCGGCCTCACCTGGGTCGGCTTGTCTTTTGTCACGTTTTTCCTCTTCGGGACGCTCCGACTTGCGGGACGATGGATGGTCTTCCAAGGGGTTCCCGTTGTGGTATACCTTTTTTATCTGCATGGTATTGTTGCCATTATTTCACTGTTTGATCTTGGTATTCATTGGCAGATGTCTCGAATAAAGATGACCACTGAACGAGCAGTGCTTCTTTTGGGGATTGGCATATCGGTGACGCTCTTTTACTACTTCTTTCAGGTTGCGGAGGTAGCCTCCCCTAATATCGGGTACGTCAACGCGATCAATACTGCGTCCAACGCCCTCTACACCATTTTAGTCGCGTGGCTCCTTGGGGATAGCTTATCGGGCAAAAAATTCCTCGGTGTACTCGGGGTTACGTTCGGAATAATTCTTCTCCTTGTCTAAGGCGAATTTTGAGCCTGGAGCGGGGATTGAACCCGCGGTCTCACCCTTACCAAGGGTGTGCTTTACCACTAAGCTATCCAGGCAACACACAGTATTTTACCATGAATTTGTTTGATGGGTGAAGACGCGCACCATTCGGTAGACACCGAAGGCGGTCTCCGGATGGTGACCACCGAAGGATTATTTGGAAACCAGTCGACTAATTTTCTATGAAATCCACTCCCACTCGCCGGGCTCTGGGCACGATGCTGGCTGTGGTGAAGGTCAAAGCCGCCCCCGGCGTCGTCCTCAAACAAGTCCCTGTTCCTACGCCCAAGCCGGGCGAGCTTTTGGTAAAAGTCAAAGCCGCAAGTATCTGTGGCACGGATATTTCTATCTACGACTGGACAGCGTGGGCGGCCGGGCACATCAAGCCGCCAATTGTCATTGGTCACGAAGTGGTCGGCGAAGTGATCGACATCAATGGGGAACCGGAAAATATTAAAAAAGGTGACTTGGTTTCCTCAGAAACGCACATCTTCTGCGGATGCTGCTACCAGTGCCGGACAGGGAATCGCCATATCTGCGAGAATATGGAGCTTTTTGGCATCGGCCGCGACGGCGGCTTTGCCGAGTATACGACCATTCCCATCCGAACAAGCTGGAAGAATGATAGAACAATTCCCCTTGAGTGGATGAGCACCCAAGAGCCGCTGGGTAACGCCGTCCATGTCGTCACCAAAGCCAATGTGCCGGGAAAGCGCGTGGTGATTTTTGGGCTCGGCCCGACGGGACTGTGTGCCGCGGCGGTCGCCCGCGCGTATGGAGCGCGCCAAGTGATTGGCATCAACCGTAGTCCCTACCGCCGGAAATTGGGGAAAGCCATGGGGTGTGACGCAGTGTACGAAGAGCTGCCTAAGGCCTTTATAAATCAGTGCGACGTGGTTTTGGAAATGTCCGGCAACCCGTTGGCGTATTCTCAGGCACTCGAGGCGGTACGGATTGCTGGCGTCATGGTTGCGTTTGGGATTCCCAAGCAAGACGTAACACTGAATGTCGGCAAATATCTCATCAATAAAGAAATGACTATCACCTCTGTTTTCGGCCGGAGAATCTGGGAAACCTGGTACCAGGTAAGCGAGCTCCTCAAAGCCAATAGAATAAATTTGGGTAAGATCATTACCCATGAGTTCAAACTGAAAGATTTTGAGAAAGCAATGGCGGTGATGAAGAGTGGGAGATGTGGAAAGATACTTCTTCATCCTTACGACGAGTAAGAGATTGTTACATGGTTATATTGTTATAGTGTTGAAGACAATATGAAAATTAAATACAGTAACATAACAATATAACAATGGACTTGAATCTATGAATCCCCTCAAACCCTACTACGACACGATTAACCAGATGATAGAGAAGGGGCTCTACACCCCCGTTCGCGTTCTGGAGTCGCCCCAGGGCGCCTGGTTTACGATTGACGGGAAAAGGCTCCTCAACTTTTGCTCCAACAACTATTTA
Source organism: uncultured Gammaproteobacteria bacterium (assembly GCA_964397755.1). Classification (GTDB taxonomy): domain Bacteria; phylum Patescibacteriota; class Microgenomatia; order UBA10105; family UBA927; genus CAYNJY01. The sequence continues at coordinate 28,090 of CAYNJY010000001.1, read as the reverse complement.
GGGCTTGCCTCTGATAAACGTTTGGTTGCGGCGGTGGTTACGGCAGTTAAAAAATATGGTGTCGGGCCGGGCGCTGTCCGGCCGATATCGGGCAACCTCAAACTCCATATGCAGGCGGAGGAGGCACTGGCCAAGTTTAAGGGAGCGGAGGCGGCCTTCCTCCTACCGGGTGGGTTTATCGCCAACATCGTTGCCATCCAAACGATTATGGGTAAAGAAGATATCGTCATCTCCGACGAGCTCAATCACGCCTCAATTATCGATGCGATCAGACTCGCTCAGGTTAAAAACAAGTTGATTTACAAGCACAACGACATGGCCGATCTTGAGGTGCGGCTTAAGGAAGCAGTTGAACTTGTTAAGACCTCTCGCAGCGATGGGTCTAAGCCTTTGGTGCTCGTCGTGACCGATGGAGTCTTTAGCATGGAAGGAGACATTGCAGCGCTTCCGCAGATTGTCAGACTGGCGAAAAAATACGGAGCGATTACCATGGTTGACGACGCGCATGGAGAGGGAGTCCTCGGAGAAGGTCGGGGGATTGTCCATCACTTTAAGCTTCATGGGAAAGTGGACATCGAAGTCGGGACCTTGTCGAAGGCGTTTGGTGTTTTGGGTGGAGTGATTGCCGGTAAACGAGAACTTATCGAGTACTACCGGCAAAAGGGGAGGCCGTACCTTTTTTCAACTGGCTTGACGGTCGGGGACACCGCGGCGGTTATTGAAGGAGTAAAGATTCTGTCGAGGTCAAAGTCGTTAGTGAAGAAGCTCTGGGACAATGCCAGGTATTTGCGGATAGGGTTCCGGAAGCTCGGCTTTGATACCGGCCGTACGCAGACACCCATTACCCCGGTTATGCTGGGAGGAGAGAACTTGGCCAAAGAGTTTTCCAAAAGACTCATGGAACACGGAGTCTTTGCCACAGCCATCAAATTCCCCATGGTAGCGCTGGGGAAAGCCCGCATAAGGGTGATGCCTTCGGCTGGTCACACCAAGCGCGATCTAGACTTTGGCATCAAAGCGTTTGAGAGGGTGGGGAAGAAGCTTAAGGTTTTATAATCTCCCTTCTGTCTCCTATCCTTATTGGATAATTCCTCCGGTGAATTAGCAACACTCTTTTCATCCTCCTTCGCGAGGGATCCGAGTCCGCCAGCTGGCGGATCAGCCCCTGGAGCTTTAATGTACAAATAGACAAGCGGCCGCTTGTCTATTTGTACATTGCGCGGTATAGTGAGGGTATGAGGTCGAAGGAAGTTATTGGACAGGCGACGGAAGGGCTGCTTCGCGGTACGACCAACGCGGTGCTCTTCTGTTTTTATCTCTGGGGTGCAAGTTTTGGAAAATCAAAGACAAGCGTCGGGGCCTACCGGATGTTTCAAGAGGCTGAGGATGCTCTTTCTGACGTCAACTACGACACATTCAAACACGCCCTCACCCAGCTTCGCAGACAGCGATTCATTTCCCAAAGACGGAAACGCAGTCCAACTGATATTGCCATTACCGCTGCTGGTCGCCGGAGGCTCGCCAAGCTTCTGCCGACATATCAGGAGAAGCGACCGTGGGACGGCACTCTGTACCTCGTATCCTACGATGTTGCCGAGACGCACCGCCAAAAGCGAGACATGCTCAGGGAATATCTACGCCGCATCGGCTGTGGGATGCTCCAAGAGAGCCTTTGGGTCACGCCCTATAATCCCCGCGATCTTGTCGATGACTTCATCAACCACTACGGATTGCGCGGCACGATGTTGGTATCGAAGCTCGGGCGCGATGGGGCTTTGGGCGAGGAGGAGTTACCAAATCTTTTGGATCGGGTCTACGGTCTCTCAGAGCTGAACCGTCGATATAGTAATTTCCTTCAGGATGTACGTGCGGGAAGAAAGACGCCATTTCAGTTAGCCATTCAGTATTACTCGATCCTTGCCGATGATCCACAGCTGCCCTTCTCACTGGTACCAAAAGATTGGCTGGGAGAGCGTGCATACCGTGCATTTCAGAAACAAGTGGAGAGATGAGGGAGCGGCCGCTTGTTTATTTGTACATTATGGATTGGAGGAGAAAGGACATCGTACTCTTGGTGTTCTTCTTGGCGTTCTTCATGCTTTGGGTGGCCGTCGGCGCGGGGTATCTGTTGCGAAGATCAGGAGGGGGCATACGTTCGCCGGTAATTCTGCGGAGCGAAAAGCCTCTTGATCGCTATACGATCGATACCCTAGGAAAGCGGGAATACCAAGGCAGCCAGATTGTGCTCGAGGAGTCGATGGCGACGACGTCGGCGTATACGGTCTATCGGTTCTCCTTTTTGAGTGACTCTAAGAAAGTAACTGGTCAAGCTCATATACCTCGAAGCGCTACGGAGGAAAATAAGAAACCGGTGGTTGTGCAGTTTCGCGGGTACATCGATCGGGAGAAATACCAGACTGGAGATGGAACGCGAAGGAGTGCGGAAGTGTTTGCCACCAATGGTTTTATCTCGCTTGCGCCGGACTTTTTGGGCTACGGCGGCAGCGATATGCCCAGTAACGATGTGTTTGAAGAACGGTTTCAGACCTACACGACTGCCCTTGCCTTCCTTGCCTCAATCAAAACCTTACCGATGGCAGATCCCGATCGGATCGGCATCTGGGGCCACAGCAACGGCGGGCAAATTGCGCTAACCATCCTTGAGGTCTTACGGACTTCTTTTCCCACGACCCTCTGGGCGCCGGTGACGAAACCCTTTCCATACTCGATCCTCTACTATACCGATGAAGCGACGGACCGGGGGAAGTTTTTGCGCAAGCGGCTCGCAAAGTTTGAAGAAGACTACGACGTCGAGCTTTTTTCAATGCCGAACTACCTTGATCGCATCAGCGCGCCCCTTCAGGTTCACCAAGGAACAGCTGATGGGTCGGTCCCGAAAAAATGGAGTGACGAACTTACTGCTCGACTTAAAGAACTCGGAAAGGACGTCAACTACTTCGTGTATCCGGGTGCAGATCACAACATGGTGGGCGCGTGGGATACGGTGGTTGGGAGGGATATCGAATTTTTCAGGAAACACCTGCGGCACGCTATGAAGTTACTGCCATGAGGAGTTTCGTGACGGCGTAGGAGATAAGGCCACAGATCGGGAACGTGAGAATCCACGTCACGACGATACTTCTGGCGACGGTCCAGCGAACGCCGCTCCTTCTTTGCGCCGAGCCAACGCCCATAATTGAAGTATTAATTGTGTGCGTGGTTGAAAGCGGGATGCCGGTCCGAGAGGCAAGTTCAATGGCTATCGCTGCCGCGGTTTCGGCGGCAAAGCCGTGTTGCGGTTCGAGTTTCGTGAGCCGAAGGCCCATGGTTTTGATGATGCGCCAGCCGCCGATTGAGGTGCCGATACCCATCACTCCCGCACATAGAAGGATCACCCAGTTGGGTACAACAAATTCTTGGGTGACACCTCCCAGAAGCAATGCTAGGGAAAACGCGCCGATAAATTTTTGGCCGTCGTTACTGCCGTGGCCGTAGGCCATGAACGCCGCCGAGAACATCTGGAGCCGACCAAAGGTGCGCCGGACCCGGCTAATCGGCACCCTTTGAAAAATCCAGGTGATTGCCAGAAACAGGAAATAGGCGAGGCCGTAGCCTAAAAATGTTGAAAATAAAAGGCCGATCCCGACCTTTTTCCATCCCTCAACCAGGAGAACGTTCGGCCCGGCTGCAGCCAGACCAGCGCCGGCAAGCCCCGAAATGAGGGCGTGGCTTTCGCTGGTGGGCAGCCCATACTTCCAAGCAAGAGTACTCCAAAAAATGATGCCGATCATGGCCGCCGCGACAGTGTAGAGGTTGATGGCCTCTGGTTGGACGATCCCTGTGGCGATGGTTGAAGCTACCGCTGTGCCGGAGAAGGCGCCGGCAATATTGAGAATCGTTGCCAGAACCACGGCTCGCCTGGGAGACATGACTCGGGTCGAAACGACCGTGGCGATGGCATTGGGCGCGTCGGTCCAGCCGTTGACAAATTCCGCCCAGAGAATGAGGAAAAGGACAACGAGGAGAAGCGGCGAGAGTGCTGGCATAGAATAGGTTATCCGCCGTTGGCGGCTCCTCAAAAATTTTTAATCATAATTTCTTCGACTACATCGGCGACCCCTTCGCACTCATCCAGGACTTCTTCGAGCGTCTCGTAGAGATCTTTCCACTTGATGACGGCAACAGCTGACCGTTGCTTACGAAATAACTCCCGCAGCGCCAGACGGATCAGCTCGTCGCCGCGGTGTTCAAGCGTGTGAATCGCAACGATCGCCTTTTTCATTTTGGCGACATGTTTGTCACGAAAGCGCAACAACCCGACGAGCGCATCAACCACGGAGGTAGCTTCTTGAATGACGTTCGTAAATTTATGGAAGTACGTGGTACTTTGAGAGAGGCCGTTGTAGATGACGATTTTTGAGGCAACATCTTCGATAAGGTCGAGGATGTTGTCGAGGTTTTTGGCGAGCGCATGCAAATCTTCACGGTCAAGTGGCGTGATAAAGGTAGATTCTGCCTCGCGGTTGATATGGTGGCAGATGGTGTCGGCATCGTGCTCTAGCCGGGCGAGCTCTTTGGCCAAGCGGTTGCTTGATGAGGATCGGAGCCTGGCTTTGGCAAGAAGCATACCGCCTGTATGAATAGTAGCCGTGAGTTCCTCAAACATATCGAAGAACTTTGGATTTTTGGGGAAGAGGTTCATGCGGTGTGGTTAGGGCGCGGGGAAGCTGAAGGCGGCCGAGCAGGAGGCGGTCGCGTCAGTGTCGTCTTTGAGGCCGACGTCAATGACGGTCGCGACGCTCGGGTTGAGGGCAAGCGCTTGCGTCGTGCAGCGGAAGGTCGCGCCGGAGCGGGCAGGGCTATCGGTGAGCGGGCTTTTGACAGTGGCTTTCCCGACGACCTTATCGCCGACTTTGGCCGAAAAATTGCAGGTCACCTCTTTGGCCGGTGCTACGTCAACACCTTCGACAGACAGGTAATACTCGGCAAAGCCGATTTTGGTATTGTAGTACTGATTCTCGCATCCCAAGCCGGTGATCGGGCCGGGCGTGGGTATCGGTATTGGGACAGGGGTGACTGTTTGAAAAGTTTTCGGGCGGAGGATAACTCCTGCCACGACGATCGCAACAAAGACAACAATGCCGAGAGTGAGAGCAGTCTGTGAGCTCTTGCTGGTGGTTTCTGAGTTCTTTCGTTCTTCCATCGACCACAAGTATATAGAGTTGGTTGGGCTGGATGCAAGAGGGAATGTCTTCGGGTATAATGGGAAACACGCCGAGATGCCGGGGCTGCGGTGCCGGAGTGGACAATCGGTCCAGACTGTAAATCTGGCGCCCGAAAGGGCTACGGAAGTTCGAATCTTCCCCGCAGCACAAGCACAGAACTGTATGCTTACAGGTAAGCGACTCCACAATAAAGTACTTCCGTATGCAAAACGACTACGGGGTGTTGACCATCCGCATCGGCTCGCGATCCTCTACCTCCTCGCCCATGAGCCGATGTGGCCGAGGGATCTGGCGATCCACCTCAACCTTCCTCCGAACCTCATCAGCCATCACCTTCGGGAGATGCTCAAGGCAGGCTGGGTGGTAAAGGAAAAAGAGCGGCGCTGGATGCTGTATAAACTAAATCTCAAAGCTTTCGGCGGCCTTCGCAAACTCCTCAAGGGGACGAAGGGAGAAAAGAATATCCTCTGATCGTGCTTGTCGCTGTGAGCCTCCAGACAGAATCGAACTGTCATCAGCGGTTTATCCCAGTACCATTTAGCCGACGTCTTTTCCTTGTGAGCCGACGAGAGGATTTGAACCTCCAACCTTCGCTTTACAAAAGCGCTGCTCAACCGTTGAGCTACGTCGGCGTAAATGTACGGGATCCCGAAGTTCTACGCTCTGATTATATCAGAGCGAGATACTTCTGGGACAAAACCGTTGCTTTTACCCTGAAAATTGCTTTGCAATTTTTACGGGCTGCCGTTGAGCTATGGAGGCCATTAACCAATTCATTTTATCAGAGGGACTAGGGAACCGCAAAACTTTGGAGTAGTCAAGAGAGGTCAAGAAGTATAAGTTCGCCCGTAAGTTGAAGCATTTTCCCCGACTGATTTAAATCGGAAGGGCTGCCTCCGATACCAAGGCATCGGAGAGACTTGGCCCTGTTTCCCCTCTTTCTACGTAGAAAAAAGGGATACCTCATTGTGTTTGAACTTGTGGAGGAAAATAGGCTTCAACTCCACACGGGCGTATGTATCGTAGGACAGACACGTGAAGTTTGTCAAGCGGTGGGTTTTTTTTAGACAAAAGAGAAGCTTGAAAGTAGGAGATGGAGGAGGAAGTTGATGATCGGCGAGATGAGTTGGCTGATAGGAGAGGGGCCGCCGAAAATTGGAAAAATTAAGAAGATGAGGAAGATCATCCCGTAGGGCTCGAGCTCGTACCACTGCTTTGCGTACTCACTTGGCAATATGCCTCCGACGATTTTAAAGCCATCTAAAGGATGGATGGGGACGAGATTAAAAACCGCAAGCACCACGTTGAGGGTGATAAGACTCGTAAGGAAAGCAGAGAGTACGTAGGAACTTATAGTAACTGATAGGAACTGAGAGCTTGAGACAAGGTGCAGCAACAATGAGCAGACACTGGCAAGCGCGAGATTTGACGCGGGGCCGGCCAGGGAGATGATCGCCGCGTCGCGGCGAGGATGGCGCAGGTTAAACGGGTCAAAGACGACCGGCTTGCCCCAGCCGAAGCGGGCGATCAGAAGCATGATCGTGCCCAATGGATCCAGGTGCGCCATCGGATTTAAGGTGAGCCGGCCCTGGAGCCGCGGCGTCGGGTCGCCTAAGCGATCGGCAAGATACGCGTGGGCGAACTCGTGGATGGTGATGGCGACGACTAAGGCTATCAGCCAAAAAAGAAAGGCGATGGGACTGTTGAAGAGTTCATGAAGCATATGATATAGTATACGGCATCAGAAACGAACTTTAAACCTGAAACGTGCAACGTGTAACCTCACACTGTTCACGCATTATTTTATAAAGTTTAGATTTTACATGTGTCCTATGGCGTACGTCTGTGATATCTGTGGAAAGCATTCATCAGCCGGTCGTCAGCACACTCACCATGTGGGGGTCGCCGGAGGTCAGTGGAAGAAGCGCGCGCCGACGACGCTCCGCGGGTTTAAGCCCAACCTCCACTGGGTGACCATGTCGGTTGGCGGAGTGATGAGGAGGGTTCGGGCATGCACAAATTGTATTAAACGGGTTCGATTTGACCTTGAACGAATGCAACAAAGTGACAAATTGACAGTTAACAAATTGACCAATTAACAAATTAACATCCGACTAAAACCAGCGTGGAAACATTTCGATTCCTCAAGTTTCCGGTATATCAGCTCAGCAAACAGTTTTATAAAGAATGCATCACTCTCACACGGCCATTTCCGAGATCATTTTGGGAACTTGGCGAACAACTTCGTAGAGCTGCTCTTTCTGTATGTTTAAATATAGCTGAAGGATCAGCAAAATACTCCGATAAGGACTTTAAGAGGTACATTGAAAACGCCCTTGAATCAATCAATGAGTGTTTGGCTTGTCTTGATCTTGCTTTAGACAACAAACTCATCTCCTTACCACAGTGTACAAAGGCAAAAGAAATGGCTGAAAGTATTGCCAAACAACTTGGGGGATTATCCAAGAAGCTTCGATCTTCTCGTCGTTAGTTTGTCAATCTTGTCAATTTGTTACTTTCGTCAATTGGTCAATTTGTCAATTGTTATTTAACCTCGCAGAGGAAGGCGAGGCATCCTGTGGCGTCGCGTTTGAAGGTCCAGCCGCCGGGGCAATCTTCAGCGCGTGGAAGGGAAAGTTCGGGGCAGTTGCCCAGTTGCGCGCGCGTGCGAAGGTCCAGACTCACGCGATTCATGGCGGTGAGGACTATGACGAGGAGGATAAACGTGAGTACCAGGAAGATAATGAAGTTCCAGGAGGCCAAGTCTTTGATCACGAATACGCTCTGTGAAGTCGAACGCGAGGTTTTTCGTTTCGCCATGGGTGTCTCCTTTAGACACTAGCGTAGTAAAAAGGGATGGGGTATGTCAAGGGGGAAGTCGGGGGAGGTCTTACGAAAGACACGAAGGGAGAATTGGTGTGGCAAATCTTCAGTGCGTTTCAAAATGGCGGCTCCGCCTGGTCAAAGGCCATGGGCATGTTCCCTTCGAGCTGAACGGTGTCGAGAACAAGTGAAGCGGTGACAGGCGACAGGTGACAAGAAAGAATTTTCAGGCGTTTTTCTTCACCTTTGATTGATACAGTAGTCCAGACTCCCGGCCAACCAGAGAGCGCCCGGAGCGCTCTTTCGATCCATTTTGCCACGTCAATCATTCCGCCCCCTTGGCCCTCCGTTGCCGCCTTCAGAATTGTTACATTGGTATAGTGTTGTATTGTTGAAAACGGAACGGAAGGTCCTTCGATAGCTTTCGTCACGAACTCCCAAGGCACAAAGCCGTCGTCGCGGGTGAGCCTGCGGGCGTAGAAGAAGTTTCCTTCTGGCTGAGGTGTCGGCTTGATCGTACGGTCTGCGATTTTGGGAAGATAGGTAACGAGGAGTTGGGTGCCAAGGTCGTAGAGCTTGCGGTAGAGGGTTTCCCGCGTATCAGAAGGTTCGATAGGAATATACTTTTGGGCGAGGATGTCTCCTTTGTCAAACTCCGGTGACATTTTTACAAGAGTCGTGCCGGTTTGGGCCTCACCGCGAAGAATCGCCCATTCTGCCGGAAAGCCGCCGCGATATGTAGGCAGAAGCGATGCGTGCATATTGATCGCCATAATTTTGGGAAAGCTCAACCAATCGTTGGGAATGAGCTTGCCGTAGCCAGCAACCACAATGAAGTCGGGTTTGGCAAGCTCGTTGGGTACCTTTTCCAGTGAGTCAAGGGGGAAAACCGGGATATTTTTGCCTTCGGTAAAACGCTGGATTTCTGTTGGGGTAAGCGTCAGGTGCCGGCCGGCTGGTTTGGGAGGCGTGGTGACTACCCCAGTGACAGAAAAGTGCTTGATCAGCGCATCGAGCACCTGGACAGAGTACTGTTGGAATGAGCCGAAGAAGACAATGGTTCGCGTCATTGTTACATTGTTCCATTGAGAAAAAGCTTTACGAGAGCGATATCTCCTCGAGAATTTCCTTACCTTTGGCATCACGAGCGGTCTGATACAGTTTTCCGTTTTGCTCCAGCACACGCTGGGTGAAGAGGATGCCGTTTATGTGATCGGTTTCGTGCTGGATGATCGTAGCGAGGAACCCGGTAAACCTTTCCTCCTTCACCGACCCTTTTTCATTTTGGAAACGAACCGTTACAGACACAGCGCGTTTTACCCGCCCCCAAACTTTGGGTATTGAGAGACAACCCTCGAGCTTATTGTCACGCTCCGGCACACCGTCGGTCTCCTCGGGTGAGCGTTTGATAATTTCCGGATTGATAAATACCCGAATACGGTCATTCTCCTTTGGATGTGTAATAAAGATTCGCCACGGTTCTTTTATCTGCGGCGCGGCAAGGCCGACTCCCTTCGGTTGGCTCGCTGCCCGGATGGTCTGCTTCATTCCGGCAACAAGCTTCTGGAGCCGTGCGTCAAAAGAGACCACGAGCTTGGCTGGCGTTGTGAGGACTGCGTTAGGCGCATGAATGATCGGCTTCATGGTGAAAGGAGATTTTGAAACTCTTTATCGCTGGGGTCGACAGCGGTGAGGTATGTTCTCATTACCTCGGTGGCTTTCTCGCGCTGTTTGGTTTCTTGGTAAAAGACCCAGAGGGCATAGTAGGGGTCGCGGTAATTTGGTTTAAGCTCGATAGACGAGCGAAGGTAGTCAATCGCCTTCGTGTTGTCGCCGATCCGTCCGGCAAGGATAGCCAAATTATACGCGATCTTGGGATCAAGCGGCGAAAGATCTCTGGCGTGTTTGAGAGCTTCAAGCGCTGCCGCATGAAACTGCGGGTCGATATCAGAAAACGAATGGAAGATTTTCACCCGCGTCTTCCAGAAGTTGACGTTGTTGGGGGAAGCGGCGAGGACCGCGTCGGACTCTTTCAGGCTTTCATCCATGAGCTCGGCAGCTTTGGTCGCGTCGCGGTTTGCGAAGGCTTCAACGGTTAAACTCGAAAGGACAGAGGAGAGCTCATCGCGGTAGACGGGTTCGATCGACCGAAGGGAGATCGCCCGGCGAAGATACCGTTCGGCTTTGGGGAAATTTTTGAGTCTGCTCAAGCGATAGCCGTTGGCGAAGTTGAGATCAGCAAACCAGTATTGAGCTACTCCGAAGAGGAGGAACCCGGCCACAATAGTAACCCCAACGACCAACCAGCGTCTAAGTTTTGGAGGAACTGGTATGGTGTTGTAGTGTTGAATTGTTGGAAGAAGAACAAAAGCGGGGAAAAGGAACAGGAACAGTTGGGTGACGACCACCGAGAAGCCGAAAAAATTGGTGACAAGTATCGAGGCCCAGCCGGCAAATAGGGCCAGGTTAATGGTCAATAGTTTATGGTTCATAAAACCATAAACATTTCTAGCAAACCACCAGATGAAACTTCCGATAAACAGAAGATAACTAGAAAGACCGAATAACCCCGTGGTTGCCAAATAATTAAGGTACTCGTTGTGCGCTTTGTTATAGAGAAAGTCCCACTCGGAGGTGAGGTTGTGGTTCTTGGGCTTGTGCTGGTAAAAGGCAAGGGCGAATGTTTCCGTACCGGTGCCGATGAG
>CAYNJY010000001.1:0-17237 GCA_964397755.1 uncultured Gammaproteobacteria bacterium | reverse complement strand
ACGGCGAATCCCAAGAGTCCAGAGCGAGAACGGGTAAACAGCAGCACTACGAAAAAAAGCGCTGCGGTCAATATCCAATATCCAAGTTGGGTTTTGTGATGTGTGATGTGTGATGTGAGCCCGAATGCCATTGCAAGCGGGATGAGCGCGACCAGGTACGCTGCGAGCCAATTGGGCTGGCCGAGCGTTGAAAACACGCGATTTTGCACGTCCTGCACCCAGAGGTGGCGGTCAATACCCAAGCGCTCCAAGACGCCGTAGAGGGCAACGACGGTGGCGGTAGCGAGAGCGAACCGAAAAAGAGGTAAGACCGTAAGACCCGCTTTGTTGTAAGACAGTACGGTATTTTTCTTTCTGTCATTTTGACTGTCTTCCTGTCTTCCTCTCTCGGTTACCCAATGACTTACAAAGGCATAATAAAGCAGTATGTAGCTAATAATCGACCACATGCCGCCGTTAAACCGTGAGTAATAGCCAAACCACGAGAGGTGGCGGTCGATGGAAAAGAGAGAGCTTACTAGTTGAGAGGTAAGAAATAAGAGAATTGGGACATCGAGGGGGGTCCGGGCGATGCGCAGTTTTCCTTGAAAAACGGATTTAACGAGCCAGGAGGCAGTGATGATGACCGTCAGGCCATAGACCGCGATCATTTTGTTGAACTCGAAGAGTTCGTAATTTACCGGGGTAAAAAGAAGCGGGACGAGGGCAAACAGAAGAAAGAAGCTTAATCGCAGCACGCGGTTACACCACACAGCAACGGTTTCGTTTTGCATGGGCACAGTATAGCATACGACTGTCTACCACCCTTGCGTACGGGTACGCTATAGGATACAATGAAATGAAACACTATGCCCAATAATTACGAAAAACTCGACAGAGCAGTCGCAGTAGTTGCGCAAACTCCACCCATACTGGCCCGAATAACAGGTGCCGCTGGCACTGGTTTTGGGAATAGTACGTTAGCAAGTAGGGCTATAGAAGCTGCCGTGGTGGCAGCAGAACAAGGCTGGAAGCCCGGTGATTCACTGCCGGAAGAGGTTGATCTTTTCTTTAAACTTGGTGTCCCGATGACTGATTCGACCCGTACGATAGGTGCAATCTTGGTTGGAATAACGATTGCCGGAGATGTAGCAAGAGGAGTGAGGGGGCAGTTTCCGGATTTACGGTATATTACCATCGCAAGCAGATTGGTTCAGGGTGGGGCTGTTTTCCTTGCGCCAGCAATTTTAGAGAGACTTGCTTCTTCCCCCGACACGGTGTCAGCGTGGCAACTATATGGCGTGCTGCCGATTGCAGCACTGTCACTCATTTCGAGCCTGGTTGAGCTTGCTCGTTTAGGAGCCGGCGTGGTAAGGTGGAGAAATCAGGGCAAGTGACAAGGAAGACGTTCCCTCCATCCAATAGGGCCCGGTAGACCGCCAGTTAATGCCACCGATTCCAGGGTTGTTGAAAAGCTATCACCGCCGCTTGACATCGATGATCTTGCCGGCTTTGGGCCACCCGAGGGTGAAACCAACTTGAGTTAAAGACCGCACGAGGACTCTAATCATTTGACAAAAGAAAGCGGCCGCTTACTTTTGTCAAATGAGGTTAAAGTAGGTTTTGTGTGCTTCGTCATGTTCAATCCGCTCTACCACCATATACTGGACATGTAACCCAAGAAAATAGTACTGTCTTAAAAACTCTATCTGATTGAAACACGGATAGGGGAAAAGGTAAACGCTTTCCTGGATTTGGAAAAACCCCAAAGAACGCAACGTACTTCTGATAACGTCGCGGGTTCGGTCCTCATTTTCCGGCACATCGTAGATGACGAGGCGCCACTTTCTATCCCAAGACTTGGGTTTTTCTACTTTGAGCGTATCGAAACTATACTTAAGGATTTTCCGCTTGCCGTGCTGGGTAAGATGAAAGACTTGCTGGCCGTTTTCTTCAACTATTTCAACCTGTTTTTGTTTTTCTAAACGACGCAAAGTTCTTTTCAAATAGGAACTATTATAATGTTTCCAGGCGTTCCGGTCAGGAGATTCTCTGACGAGTGACAGGAGGAGCGGAGCAGCTTTGGGAGCAAGCAACGCCGCAGGAATCACAGCCCCACGGCCTATGAGCGCCAGAATTTCTTTTACTGGGGCATATTTGGCGAGGTGCTCCTCTCGTTTTGCCTGCCGGACTAACACCGTGCAGATTTTGGCAATAGCCCCATCGGGAGGCAGAGGGATAGTGGTTTTGGCTGTAGATCGTTTTCTAAGCAAGGAACGGATGCTGCGAGCGGGAAGTTTTGTCGGCGAGTCAGAGTTGCCAAGTTTTTTCATGATCCACTCTCGGTAGAATTTTTTCAAAGCTTTTGACAAGATAGAGCGGCCGCTTGAAAATGTCAAGAGGGAGAACAGAGGTTTTTGTCGAAATCGGGGGTGAGAGGGACAGGGGTCTTTTGTTAAACGAGATGAATTTGGTGGTGGTTATTTCGTTTCAAAACTTGTTCGAGTGCTCAATTTTTTAAAAGCTAAGTTGGAGCTAAAAACTTCCCCGATTTGATCACGGATCCTTTTGCCCCCTTGTCGTAATTTTTGGTTCAGGTATTGGTACATTCGGCGCCGCTTCGGGGAATGTCTAACCCGAGCTCATAATGGCGGAGGGTTGATTTACCCGTCCTGAAGTGAGGGTTTTTTTGGGGGAGTGCGCTATGGTATCTGGCTAGCGCGTTCTGACAGCAAAATCGAGGTCTGACCCTGAAACCGATATTGAGTTTCATGGGGCAGACGTTTGTGTAGGCGGATAGATGACACCTGAAGGGGGTAATGAGGGGTAAATTTCCTGATGATCGCGGAGTGTCGCTGCGAGGGGGGTATGCACTCGTTCGATAAGTTCATCGGTTAAGATCGTTCGTCTGTCGTCGACTCGAAGGAGGTCTCGAATCTGACTCGCTATGGGAATTACCTGATTGGCTACCGTCCGCCACGGTCGAAGGTGGGTCTGGTCCAGTTGAAACACTGCATTGTCGACTACACCAGCGAGGTAGCCACTATCATATGCTGGCTTATTTGGATGCTGAAACAGAGAAGCAGCAAGAACCACTCGTGGCCGGAAAACTTTTGCGGCGTCAAAAAACATCGCACGGTCAAAGTTCCTGGTAAGGACAAGTGCCTCACGCATTTGGGTAAACTTGACAGTTCTGGTTGGCCACCCCTTTTCGATGAGGGTAGCGCGGCGAAAAGCAGCGGAGAGCGCCATGAGAGAGATAAGCTTATTGATGCGGCCCGTGGTATCGTGGCCTCCGCTTCCTTTGAGAAGCAAGGTCGCCATGCGCGCGCGTTCTTGATCAAGCACCGTATCTGGATCAAGACCAACATGCCGAAGGAGCTCGTAGGTATTCTGCTGCAGTTGTTGAAATTGCCTGTTAGAGATGTTTGAGAAGTCTCGGAATAAATCCAGAAGTTTGCTGACACGGGCTTGAACGACTGCAGCTTGTCGTGGGTCTCTTTCCAATATACCGATAATGATGTGATCCATATTGCGGATTGCGGCCCTGGCGTCACCGTCATCTGCGGTTACCTCGTGGATTTGCATTCTGCGCCACTTCGTGTAGCGGGTGTTAGGAGCATACGGATCTGCCCGCGGAGAAAGTTTCGAAAGCAGTACGTGTCCTTCTGGAGGCCTGTCTTTTCGTCGCATTGGCTGCCACGTGCGGTATAGAACTTCGCCAGTCGACGGGTGGTAGAAAGCTTCACTGCCCAAAAGCCGCTGGAACGTTCTGAGCTTTCTGGCAAGCTCCTGTTGCCGACCTTCTTGAACGAAGTACAAAACGTGATTTTGGTATTTTGTCTTCTCTGGACGCCGTTCCAGTTCTGTTCGTGCTGGTCCTGGCATAAAAGGTTGGCGTGGAGTACTACTTACACCTCACCTGTTTCTTCTCGGCGTTTCTTTCGCCCAAGCGCTGACTCTTCAACACCGGGCCTTTACCGGTTTCTTTCTCTACTACGGAATTACCCATATGCCTCCCTTGGAGTGAGGAATTCTACCCTAGTAAGTATACTATTTTCTCGCAAATTGTGTGGTAGAATGACCACATGTTGGATTGGATCTTTAGCCTTCTCTCGCATGATCTGGGGATCGACCTCGGGACTGCCAACACCCTCGTCTGGGTGCGGGGAAAAGGGGTCATGATCCGCGAACCTTCGGTCGTTGCCCGACACAAGAAAACCAAACAAATTGTCGCAATCGGGCGGGAAGCCAAAAAAATGCTTGGCAAAACTCCGGGGACGATCGAAGCCTTCCGGCCTCTCAAAGACGGGGTGATTGCGGATTTTGACGCGACTGCCGCGATGCTCAAGCACTACATCCAGCTCGTCCACGAGCAGCCCAAGCGGCCGGGGCTGCCGCGGATACCTCGGCCAAAAGTCGTCGTCGGAATTCCCTCTGGGGTCACCGAGGTGGAGCGCCGGGCGGCGGCTGAAGCTGCGATTATGGCCGGAGCGCGGGAAGCGTACCTCATCGAGGAACCCATGGCAGCGGCAATCGGCGCGGGACTGCCGATTGAGGAGAGTAGCGGCTCGTTTATCTGCGACATCGGCGGCGGGACCAGCGAGATTGCGGTTCTCTCCCTCGGCGGTATAGTCGTCAATCGCAGTATCAGAGTCGCCGGCGACGAGATGGACGAGGCGATCGTCAGTTTCATCCGGCTCAAGTATTCATTATTAATAGGAGAACCTACTGCAGAGGAGGTAAAAATTTCCATAGGTTCCGCGTATCCAGTTGAAAAGTCCGAACGCCAAACGGTCGTGCGCGGCCGGGACATCGAGACGGGACTGCCGAAATCGATCCGGGTTGCCGAGGCAGAGATCCGGGAAGCGCTGTCTCCGGTGGTGCAACAGATCATTGGAGGGGTCTCCGAAACCATCGAGGAGACGCCGCCCGAGCTCGTGAGCGACATTGTCGAGCACGGCATCGTCCTTGCGGGCGGTGTGGCGAAGCTCAGGGGGATCGACAAGCTCATTGCAACGGAACTCAAAATGCCAGTCTGGATCACTGAGAATCCGCAGACGGCCGTGGTGCGCGGATGCGGCAAACTTCTTGACGATGAGACGCTTCTTCGGAAAGTGAAAATCGCGTCGAGGAAAGTATAACATGCTTGCACGCCTCATATCGAGTGTATTTGAACCGATGAGTTCCCTGTTTGCCATAGCGGCAATCGGCGGATGGCGTGCGGGTCTACGAGAGAGTGCGTTGTTCCTGTATGTAGCGTATCTGTCTTTCTTAATCGGAGGAATTGGCGTATTCCGTCTCTTTCTGATGGGCAAAGACAAAACTGACTGGGATGTGTCGGAGCGCAAAAAGCGTATCCGGCCGCTCCTTCTCCTTATTGGATTTTTCCTCATCAATAGGCTTGCAGTAGCTCTTTGGTACAATCAGGAACTCTCCTTCCTCTTCACCATACTGATGGCCTGGTTCCTCGGCTTTCTCCTTCTCACGCTCCGGTGGAAAGTTTCGGGACATGTCGGGATCGTGACGCTTGCTGTCGGGCTTCTGTTACGATGGTATGGTTGGTCTGTGTGGCCGGTCGTTCCCATTATTCCGCTCGTTGCATGGGCGCGGGTCGTTGGGGAGAACCATACGGTAGGGCAGGTGGTTGCGGGCGCGATTTACTCCACGCTGATACTTATGTTAATGCGAGGGTGATAAGAGATACGTGATACGCGTTCAAACAAGTCACGTGTCACATGTCACGTATCACTGAGTTTTGAGACTTGGAAAAGCCTTTGCTGACGCTGTCATACAAGAGCGAAGAACCTCTCTGTCAGGTGCGCGCAACTCCGGTCCTTCCTGGTGGGTCGGCGTTGGACGGACGCTTGTGTTTGCGTCGGTGCTGTTGGTTTCTTTGTTTCTCCTCATCTGGCGGCTTGTTGAGCTGACGATTATTCATGGACACGAGTATCGACGGCTGGCAGACGGCAATCGTATCCGCGAACTTATCCGCCACGCTCCACGGGGCCGGATCCTTGATCGTACCGGTAAGCCGTTGGTAGTCAATCTGCCCAGTTTCCGGCTGGTTTCTCCCTGTGAAGGAGAAGCAACTGGCGTCTGTACAGGCCGTCTCAGTCCTGAGGAAGCGAAGGAGCTCACCAAAAGCGGGTTGCCCAAGGGACAGTATCTGGAGGTTGACTGGATTCGGCAATACCAAGAAGCAGAAGGTACGGCTCATGTGGTGGGCTACACCGGTGAGCTATCGGCGGCTGAGCTCAAAGAGGGCTACTATAAGCTGCGCAACTATCGGTCCGGGGATCGGGTGGGGCGTCTGGGGGCGGAAGCCACTTTTGAAGAGAAACTGCGCGGCCGCGACGGGAAGGAGCTCGTAGAAGTGGATGCTACCGGGAAAGTTCTGCGGACCTTAGGCAGACAAGAGGAAGTGCCAGGCGAGGATATTGCCCTTTCTTTAGATGCGGGACTGGCTAGAGCCGTGGTAGAGGCGTTTCCCGTCGGTGAGCGGGGGGCGGTCGTGGTAGGAAAACCCACCACCGGGGAGATTCTGGCCCTTTTTTCTTCGCCGTCGTTTTCACCCAACAAACTCAGTTTGGGGATGAGCCAAGATGAGTATCAAGCGATACTTGAGAGTCCCGATCAGCCGCTTTTTAACCGCTCAATCGGCGGGGTGTATCCGCCGGGATCGACGTTTAAGATCATTACCGCCTTGGCAGGCCTTGAGGAGGGAGCACTCACCAAGACAACGACGGTTGAAGACACCGGCGTGATCACGATCGGCCCCTTTACCTTCCCCAACTGGTACTTTATCCAGTACGGAAAAACCGAGGGGACGGTAGACCTCGTCCGCGCAATCCAGCGAAGTAACGATATTTTCTTTTACAAAGTTGGTGAGTGGACCGGTATCACCAAGATTGCGGAGTGGGCCCGTCGGGTCGGGATCGGGAAGACACGTGGCATTGAACTTCCGGGAGAAGCAAGCGGACTTATGCCAGACCCGGAGTGGAAGAGCAAAAGATTTACGACAGACGCCGACCTCGCCGCGCGCAACGACGAATGGTACCTGGGAGATACCTACCATGTGGCGATCGGTCAAGGATATCTTTTGACCACACCGCTTCAGGTGAATGAGTGGACGAACGTCGTTGCGAATCGTGGGAGACTTTGTCAACCCACGATTCGCAAATCTCAAATCTCAAATCTCAAATCTCAAAAAGAAAAATGTAAGGATCTTGGAATAAAAAAGGAGACAATTGATTTAATTACCGAAGGGATGCGGAGGGCATGTGAGCCGGGGGGGACGGGATGGCCACTCTTTAATTTCACTATTAACAAATTGACACATTCACAAATTGACAACGCCGAAGCCACCACGTCGAGCCAACGCAAACAAGCAGTTGCCATTCCGGTTGCGTGTAAGACCGGGACGGCGGAGTTTGGCGACCCGAAGAACAGGACCCACGCCTGGTTTACCGTATTCGCTCCGCTTCCATCCCGCACAGGGTCACCTGCGCTTTCCGGTGAGCCGGAGATTTCGGTGACGGTGCTTGTCGAAGGGGCCGGCGAAGGGTCAAGCGTCGCCGCGCCGATTGCGAAAAAGGTGCTGGAGGAGTGGTTTTCTCGATAACTGTGACAGGTGTAAACCTATGGCCAGGGACTTATTTCGACACTACCGTATGAGAGTTGAGGGGGTAGAGCTGCCCTACGTTACCGGCGGTCGGGGGCGGCCCCTCTTCTTCGTGCCGGCATTTCACTCGGATCTTGAGCGGTTTGGTCCAATTCTCGAATACCTTGCTCGCTCGTTTCAGGTTATAGCGCCGGAGTTGCCCGGCATCGCCAACCGCGAGATACTGGGGGATGGGAAGCACACCGCTGCCTCCTACGCCAAGGCACTGTCGACGATGGTTGAGAAAATGCGTGTGCGCGGCTACATACTCGCGGGTGTGTGTCTCGGAGCGGTTATTGCAATTCGGATGCTCCAGCAGGGGGTGGTGAAACCTCGCCACGTGATTCTTATCGAGGGAATATACGATGGCGATCTCCTCCATATCGAACCGTACCTTATGGTGATCGTTCGCTTGCTTCTGCGCCTGGGCGCTGAGCACCAGTTAGCTCAACGGATCGCTCGCGGTATTATTTACAACCGACACCTGCTCACGACGTACTATACTCTGAAATACCGGAGGCAACCGGATAGACGCGAGACTGTCTCCCATCAGCTTGATTTGACGCTCCAAATGAATGCTCAGGCGTGGCTCGAGCTTATCCTTGACATGTTTTCTCTCCGGCTGAGTCAGGAAAACCTGGTGTTTTCTGTTCCTACGACTCTCGTGTATAACCATTTCGATAATATCCTGGATAGCGCCAAGACCATTGCGGGGATGAAGCGTATCTTCCCGAACGCAGAAATAGTCCGCTTGGCGCTCACCGAGCACGCGCCAGCGGACCGGCTAGATGCTTCAACAGTCAGGGAACTCGTAGCGCCGCTGCGCCAGACACTGGAGCTTCTCATGGACGGGCGCCATAAGAAGATCTCGTATGAAGATTGACGGAAGAAACCGACCTCTGCACGTTGGAGTTTTTAGCTATTATTATTTACCTGTTATTAACGGCGTGACTTTAACGATCGCTGATTGGAAGCGGTGGGGAGAGAAAAAAGGAGCGAAGTTGACCATCTTTGTTCCGCATCTGGGAATACCATCCCAAAAAGATGTAGACGTGGTTTTATATCCGGCGGTGCCCATCTATAAAAAACTTGGCATAACTGTTCCGGTTTTTCCAGAACCCCACATAGAAAAAGAATTAGTCCGGCGGCAAGGAGATGTTTTGCATGCGCACCACCCTTTTTACATTGGTAAACTCGCTTTATATTTTAAAAAAAAGCTCGGCCTTCCTTTGGTGTTTACCTATCACACCCGGTATAGCGACTACGCGCGTACCTATATGTCTTGGCTGCCTCAGCAGTTTGTTCGTGTTCTTGTGATGAAGGCAGTGGTTCGATTTATTAATCAATGTGACGCCGTGACGGCGGCACATGAGACGCTCAAACAGGAACTCATTACCTACGGTGTACGGACCCCCATTTTTATTGTACCGCCGGGTGTTGATACTGCAAAATTCTCTCACGGAGACCGGGCAGCGGCTAGAAAACGATTTGGTTTTGGCCCGAAGGACCAGGTTCTTTTATATGTAGGAAGACTTGCGAGAGAGAAGAATATTTATTTTCTGTTGCGCGCATACCCTCGCATTCATAAAAAGAATCCAAAAGCAAAGCTGCTGTTAGTTGGCAACGGACTCGAGGAAAATAGACTGAGACGGTATGCCCGGAGGCATGGTTTCACCAGGGAAGTGATTATTGCCTCAAGGGAGACGGTTGCTACTATGCCGGATGTGTATGCTTCGGCAGATCTTTTTATCTATGCGTCACAAACAGAAACATACGGACGGGTGATTGTGGAAGCGATGGCGGCGGGGCTTCCGATTGTTGCACTGAAAGGGCCGTCGATTGTTGACTTACTGAAGGATCGGATTTCCGGAAGAATTGTATTTGAACAGTCGCCGAGGAGATTTGCTGAAATTGTAAGAGAAGTATTACGAGACAGTAAGAGAGCAATGTTACTTGGTAAACAAGCACAACGCGAAGCTCGTAACTATGATAGTAAAATTTCTTGGGAACTTCTTTTTGGAGTTTATCAGACAGCTTTGGAGAGTGTTCGTGGGCCGGTGGGGGTAAAACCTTAACCTCCTGTAAATACAATTCCTTTTAGGTTTCTGGTTTCATATATCCTCCCGGGTGAGGCGGATGTTCTGAAGGGGCGGCTGCAAGAGAAAGAAATTTACCATTGTCGAGCATTATTTGGTTACCGACTGGTTTTGCCACATGTGTTTTCTCTTCAGGTAGGTAACCCTTGACAAATAGTTGATGACCTTCGGTTTCGACCCTTGCTGTAATTGTCATAGCGCGTACTCTACCTCTCTCTCTGCTTTGTCAAGTTATGGGCATTCTGATACTCTTGGAGTAATGGATGAAGAGACTTCCTATTGGGTGGCGTTTAGTGTATTTCCCGGTATCGGACCGGTACGGTTTAAACTCCTCTACGAATACTTTGGGTCAGCGAAAAAGGCGTGGCAATCGAGTGTTGCGACTTTAAAGAAAATTAGACTCGGCGATAAACGGGCGGATGACTTCGACCACTTTCGTAAAACATTTAATAGTAATGAGTATTGTAAGCAACTTGAAAAACTTCATGTTGCTGTTTTAACCCTTAAAGACGCCAAATACCCCAAGCTCCTTAAACAGATTCCTGATGCTCCGTTTCTCCTGTACGTGCGAGGAAAACGAGGAAAAGAACCACTCAATCTTGACCGCACGATAGCTGTTGTGGGAACGCGTAAAGTTACTAGATATGGCGTAGAGGTGACGCAGCGGATTGTCGCGGGGTTAGTTAGTCAAGGATTCACTATTGTCTCGGGACTGGCGTACGGGGTGGATGCGGTGGCGCACCAAGCGGCGATCGACGCAGGGGGCAAGACGGTCGCGGTTTTGGGTTGCGGCATTGACATTATCGCTCCGCCAAGCAATGCTCGTTTATACCACCACATTGGTGAGGAAGGACACGGAGCGATTGTCTCCGAGATGCCGCTGGGGATGCGGCCGAACAAGGGGCTTTTCCCGGCGCGCAATAGGATTATCAGCGGATTGTCTTTGGGGGTGATCGTGACCGAGGGAGCATATGATAGCGGCGCTCTCATTACGGCCCGCAACGCCGCCGAACAGGGGAGGGAGGTCTTTGCGGTACCGGGCCCCATTACGAGTCCCTATAGTCGAGCTCCGGCCAAGCTCATTAAAAGCGGAGCCAAATTAGTCGAGAATGTTGAAGATATTCTGGAGGAATTAGGGAATGACGAGACGGTAAGACAGAAAGACAGTAAGACGGTAAGACGTGAGGGACATACGAAAGAGGAGCAGAAAATACTCGATGCACTCCTGGATCGTCGGATGCATCTTGACGAGGTCGTTCGGGAAACAGGCTTGACAATTGCCGCAGTCGCCGCTACCCTTTCGGTTCTTGAAATCCGCGGGATTGTGAAGGATTATGGAGAGAAGGTCTACGGAATTGCGTAATGACACATCTATTGTATGCACCTCATCATCGTTGAGTCTCCAACCAAAGCCCGCACGCTTGCCCGTTACCTGGGGGATGCATATCGCATCGAGGCTTCCATGGGCCACGTCCGGGACCTTCCGAAGGCAGCGCTCGGGGTGGACGTGGAACACGGTTTTACGCCCAAGTACGTCATCCCAAAAACTATACAGAAGCGGGTGGGAGAGCTTAAAGAGATTGCCGCGAAAGCAGAGACTATCATCCTCGCCACCGATCCGGATCGGGAGGGAGAAGCGATTGCGTGGCATGTGGCGGAGATAGTAAGACAGGAAAACGGTAAGACAGTAAGAAAAGATAGAAAAAAAGTCCTACCGTCTCTTCAGAGAATTGTTTTCCATGAAATCACCGAGCACGCGATCAGAGAAGCTCTCGCTAACCCTCGCGCGATTGACCTCAAGCTCGTCGACGCCCAGCAGGCGCGAAGGGTCCTTGATCGACTTGTTGGATACAAATTGTCTCCACTACTTTGGCAGAAATTGTCTAAGCGGTGGTTGTCTGCTGGCCGCGTCCAGTCGGTTGCGGTGCGGCTCATTGTCGAGCGGGAGCGGGAGATAGCCAAGTTTGCCAAAGAAGAATATTGGACGATTGAAGGGATGTTTACAACAGGCGATGCTGAGGTCGGTGCGCATTTTTTGAGCACTCCGCCAAGCCTCTCTCCATCGGATTCTTCCTCTCCATCAGCCGTTGGCGTGGCGCTCTCAAAAAACGCGCGCCTCCCCGCATCGCAGCTTAATGCACAGTTAGTTTCTAAAGACGGAGTTAAGTACGAGAAAACGCTTAGCGTTGATCTTTTTGACGGAACCTACACCACGACTTCGTCAACAATCAGCAACCAACAAACAACTGACAACATTATTAAAGACTTGAAAGCGCCGTACACTGTGTCGGCTGTTGACAAAAAGGAAGTGCGCCGATCTCCTGCCCCTCCGTATACCACGAGTACCCTCCAGCAGGATGCCGGCCGCAGGCTCTATTTTTCGGCGAAGCGGACCATGCAGCTTGCCCAGAAATTGTATGAAGAAGGGCTGATAACGTATCACCGAACCGATAGCGTCAACCTCTCAGAAAAATTTCTTAGAGAGTCGAGAGAGTACATTGCAGCCACGTTCGGCAAGAACTATATTCCGCCCGCCCCTCGCCGGTATAAGACCAAGTCCAAGGTCGCCCAGGAAGCGCACGAGGCCGTACGACCCACGAGGGTCGAAATCTCAAATCTCAAATCTCAAATCTCAAACGGAGAACTCAATAGAGATCATGACAGACTGTATGAGCTTATTTGGAAGCGGGCAGTGGCGAGCCAGGCGGCAGAAGCGGTGTTTAACGCGACGACGATTGCCATCACCGACGCCCACGGGTACGAGTTTCAAACGAGCGGGTCGGTCGTTACCTTTGACGGGTTTTTGAAAATCGTCGGCCGCGAGGCAGAAGAAGTGGTGTTACCGGACGTGGCCCAAGGGCAGGAGGTTTCTTTACGAGAAGCTCTCCCCACGCGCCACGAAACCAGCCCTCCTCCCCGCTACACTGAAGCCTCCCTCGTCAAAGCCCTTGAGGAAAAGGGCATCGGCCGGCCGAGCACCTACGCGCCGATCATTTCGACCATTACCGAACGCCAGTATGTGGTGCGCGAAGAAAAGAAACTCAAACCTACCGACCTCGGGGTTGCCGTCACGGATTTTCTGGTTCAGTACTTTTCGAATATCATTGATTTGCCCTTCACCGCATCGATGGAGGATGACCTGGACGCGATTGCCAACGGAGAGAAGCAGTGGGTGCCAGTGATTGCCTCGTTTTACGGCCCGTTTGCCCAGAGGCTTGAGATGACGTATAACGAAGCAGAGAAAGTCAAGCTTGCGGAGGAAAAACTCGGTGAGAAGTGTCCGGAGGATGGGGGAGAGCTGGTCATCCGGATGGGCCGCTACGGCAAGTTCGTGGCGTGCAGCAATTTTCCAACCTGTACATACACCCGCCAGTTTGCCGAAAAAATAGACATGAAGTGTCCGCGCTGCGGCGGCGATATCGTCATCAAAAAGAGCCGACGCGGCAAAACCTTCTACGGCTGCAGCAACTACCCGAAGTGTACGTTTGCGGCATGGAAGAAAGAAGACATCAAATAGTAAAAAGTTCATAAACTTTACAAACTTTCTACTTTACGAACTAAGATGTTATTATAGAAGGTATGGATGATCGGAGGAGAACGCTTGCTGCCGTGACGGTGCTCGCGGGTTTCGTGGCGCTGGTCGTTATCGGCGTTGGCGCGATAGTCTCCGGCAAGAAGGTGGTTTCTCCGGTGCCGGATGAAGGAGCGATCCGGATCATCTTCATTACGCCGACACCGACACAATCTGCGACACCCTCTGCCACCCCGACCGTGAAGACGACCCCTCGGAAAGACTCGGGGCAAGCGCCGACGGCAACACCGACGCCGTAGATTAACAATTAACAGTTAACAAATTGACACATTGACTCGTTAATCAATTGTCGTGGGGGGCAGGGAGTTCATGGATACGATTTTTTATTTAGATCAACACGTTTTTTTCGCCATAAATCATCTTCCTCACCCGCCGTTACTTGATAGGCTGGCACTATTTTTCTCCGGCATCGGGACGGCGGGGGTAGTCTGGTTTCTCCTTGGACTCGTCTTGTTCATCAGAGAAAAGAAGAAGGATCACTGGTTCTTTCTTCCTTTGGTATCTGCCGGAATTGCGAGCTGGGTGGCGGTCGAGGCACTCCTTAAGCCACTAGCTGCACGCTCAAGGCCGGGCCTTGAGCTCGGAGCGATTGTTGTTGGGAGCAGTATCGGTTTCTCCTTTCCCTCCGGCCACGCGACGACCGCGTGGGCCATGGCCGTCATCCTTGCCAGAAAAGAGCCGCGATGGAAGGTATGGCTGTATGGTCTAGCTGCCTTGATCAGTTTCTCGCGCATCTACCTTGGCGTCCACTATCCGTTGGATGTCATCGCTGGGGCAGCCCTCGGTTGGACACTCGGAACAACAACCCATCGTCTACTTGACAAGCGGTAATAGTTGTCTCTAGACTGGGATTGTGAAGCGGTGGCCGCACTCTATTGCATCGGTAATCTTCCTTACGCTTGCCCTCGCGTTGATCATCCACCCAGAGAAGATACTTGCACAGACTCTTGTGGTCGATGAGTGGGGCAAACTCCACATTGTTTCCGATGGGCAGGTTTTGGGGAAGGGAAGCGACGACGGTGGAGGTGGTGAGGGGGGCGGTGGTAGTGGCGGAGGCTTCTCGGGTTCTGGGTCATCGGGATCAGGCTCTTCCGGCGGCGGGGATTCCGGCGGTTCTTCTGGGTCCTTGTCCTCTGGCGAGAGCAGCGGTCGGCCGGAGACGAAGATCGAGGTTCGAGCCCCCGAAGGGAGGTTCAGGCAGGAAACAAAGACCCGAAGCGATGGGACCGTTGAGTTTCGGCAGGAAGTGAGGACCGCCCAGGGCGTTCAGCGGATTCGCGTGAAAGACGGAAAACTTGAAATTCGGGTCAAGCCCGCGGAAGTGGAAGAAGGAGAGGACCTTGATGAGCTGGATAAACTCTCGCAGGAACTCGGGGAAGAGGAAGAAGAGCCGAGAGTGGTTGAGAGAATCAAGGTACGGGAGCGGGCGGATAAGAACGAGGTTGAGATTCGCGCCGATGGAACCCGGCTTGAGATCCGGCAAGGACGCGTGCGGGCCAGAACGAATTTTCCGCTCTCCGTTGGTTCCAATAACGAGCTCATTGTAACGACTCCTGCAGGAGCGCGTGAGGTGGCGATTCTCCCCGATACTGCAGTGAGCAGACTGCTTGCATCAGGTGTTCTCTCGTCCGTTTCGTTTACCGGTGTACCCGCGGGTCTCGCGGGTGCAACAGGCGCGGACGGCGCTCTTGCTCCGACTACGACACCCGGGGAGCAGCCAACACAAGAAGTGGTCCTCACCGAGCAAAACGGCTTCCTCGTCTATCGGGTGAATGGCACAAAGACCGTCAAATTTTTAGGGCTTACCCCGGTCGTGGCGCCGGTTACTGCCAACGTGTCTGCAGAAACAGGTGCAGTAATGACTGTCTCACAGCCTTGGTATCTGAATACCTTCGGCTTCCTGTTTCGATAGTAATCCCGCTATAATAGCTTCATGATAAAGCTGAATGCTCGTGAGCTCCGGACGACGGAGCCGGATCCAACAATTGCGAGAGCTCGTAAGAAAAATCCAATGTACATCGTCTTGGACAATGTTTTGGATACCTATAACGTTGGCTCCATTTTTCGGCTCGCCGATGCAGTGGCGGCGGAAAGAGTGTACCTCTGTGGACAGACGCTGACGCCGCCCAACTCACGGATTAAGAAAGCCTCGATCAATACATGGCAATGGGTGGAGTGGGAATACGTCGAAACAGCAAAAAAGGCCGTTTCAAAATTGAAAATTGAAAATTCAAAATTGAAAATTATCGCCGTAGAACAAGACGAGAGGAGCAAGCTGTTTTACCAAGTACGATACGAGTTTCCCCTAGCGATCGTTGTTGGCAACGAGACATCGGGTGTGTCAAAAGAAGTACTTGATATGGCAGACACGATCGTAGAGCTGCCGATGTGGGGGATTAACAAATCACTCAACGTTATGGTATCACTAGGAATCGTGCTGTACAAAATCACTGAGCAATGCTTGCCCGAGCGATCCGCCAGCTGGCGGAGAGTCGAAGGATAAACCTATTACACAGGGAAAGTGTAAAGCTAGTATATTTGTACTATGGGCCTATTGACTCGTGAGGGAAGGGCTCTTATAATAGGAAAGCAATGAGTGACTAGAGGCACGCCATGAAGCAAATGGTTCTCGGAACCCCGCTATGGCGGGGTTTTCTTGTCTCTCATTGGTTTGAAAATTTTTCGTAAGCGAGAGCCTCTTCTTTGACCCGTCTCGCCTAAGCATACGCCTTACCTACTATTCGTAGCGCGGCTATGCTGCGGCGTTAGCCGGGTCTGCAGAGCCTCGCTAGGCGAGGCACTTTGACAATCGAATGGTGATAGGAATCCCGGGTATTATGCCGACTACGTCGGCACCACCCGGGCCCGGATGAAGTGAGCGTAAGCGAACTTAATATCCGGGGATTCTTTTGAGAGTTTGATCCTGGCTCAGGATGAACGCTGGCGGCGTGCCTTAAGCATGCAAGTCGAACGGTTCGGATGTCGGACCTCGGAAGTCAGAAATCAGATAGTGATACACTTAACGTAATGGATGTTAGTCAATTACGGGTGTATCAGCAGGCGTTACAAGCTTTTACTCTTGTTGAAGATATTGGAAAACGATTGCCAAGAGAACTTTACGATGTGAGAAGTCAAATTTTTCGTTCTTCAAAAGCAATAGCGCCGATAATAGCAGAAGGATTTGGAAGAAAACGATCGCAGAAAGAATTTCATCGCTTCGTAATTGAAGCAATGAGTTCTTCTGATGAGACAATTACACATCTACGAATAATTGCACTTTCTCGATTTAATCCAATTCCAATGCACGAGCTTAAATCAGTGGCAGAGGCTTATAAATCAATTTCGCGACAATTAAATAGACTTTCTACGAAAGTGAAACAGCAAATCTGAAATCTGATATCCGGAGTCCGATGTCCGGGCAGTGGCGGACGGGTGAGTACAAGCAAGGAACGTACCTCCTTCTGGGGAATACCCCAGCGAAAGCTGGGCTAATACCCCATACGGTAACTGACGACAATCAACAAACAACACGCGCTTTGCGCTTTCAACAAAGAAATTAACTTTTGTTGTTAGTTGTCTGTTGCTTGTTGTTAGTTACCAAAGGGCGTAACTGCCCGGAGGGAGAGCGGCCTTGCGCCTATCAGCTTGTTGGTGGGGTAACGGCCTACCAAGGCGATGACGGGTAGGGGGCGTGAGAGCGCGACCCCCCACAATGGCACTGAGACACGGGCCATACATCTACGGATGGCAGCAACTGGGAATCGTTGGCAATGGGCGAAAGCCTGACCACGCGACGCCGCGTGAGGGATGAAGGCCTTCGGGTCGTAAACCTCTTTTGCTCCGCCATCGAGGCGGGGAGAATAAGCGCCTACAAACTACGTGCCAGCAGTCGCGGTAATACGTAGGG